>JAAFIL010000012.1 GCA_013297775.1 Bacteroidota bacterium | reverse complement strand
ATGTCACGCAAAGCACGCAAAGATTTAAGGCTAGCAAAGTAGGAAATGAATAAGTTGGATGGGCTAAGTTTTTAAATGGCACACAGAGTTCGCAAAGTTCGCAAAGAGGTAAGGCTGGCAAAGTAGGAAATGAATGGATTGGATGGGCTAAGTTTTTAAATGGCACACAGAGTTCGCAAAGCCCGCAAAGAGGTAAGGCTGGCAAAGTAGGAAATGAATAAGTTGGATGGGCTATGTTTTAAATGGCACGCAGAGTTCGCAAAGCCCGCAAAGAGGTAAGGCTGGCAAAGTAGAAAATGAATAAGTTGGATGGGCTATGTTTTAAATGGCACGCAGAGTTCGCAAAGCACGCAAAGAGGTAAGGCTGGCAAAGTAGAAAATGAATGGATTGGATGCGCTATGTTTTAAATGGCACGCAGAGTTCGCAAAGCCCGCAATGTTAGTAAAGACGAAAAGAGAAAGTACACTCAACGTTCGTAAAGGAATAAGTGTATCCATTGTTGGGGCTAACTAACTATTAAGAAAAAGTAATTCAAAGTAAATCATCAGTCTAATCCACCCGCTTTTTTAATGGCCGAGTCCCCAAACTTTAGGCGTATCTTATCCATGGCTTGGTATAGCTTTACCATTTCTTCCGTATCATCAAATAAATGAATTTGATTAAACCCATTTACCAAATGCGAAAATTTTATACCAATTAAACGAATTAAAACCCGCCGCGTGTAATTTTTTTCTAACAACTCTAAAATCTTTTTTTGCAACACGTGGTCGCTGGCCGTGTAAGGTATTTTACACTGAAACGTATAGGTTTGAAAATCGCTGTACCTTAATTTTAAGGTGATACAACCACTCACTTTTTCTTGTTTCCGCAATTGAAACGCCAGTTCGTGAACCATGCTTACCAACACCCGTTTTAAATGGTTGATATCGGTGGTGTCTTTCTCAAAAGTAGTTTCAGTACTCATACTTTTTTGTTCGCTATAAGCCTCTACGGGGTTGTTGTCAATGGCGTTGCAACGTTTCCAAATCGAAGCCCCATTTTCACCCATCACCCGCTGAAACAAACCCATCTCCATTTGCTGCACCGTTTCAATTTTTTCGATGCCCATGCTGCGAAGTTGGATATACGTTTTATCGCCCACACCTGGCATTTTTTTAATACTTAAAGGGGCTAAAAATGTTTTTTCAGTACCCCAATCAATGTATTTTTCGCCGTTGGGCTTGGCCTCGTTGGTAGCTATTTTACTAACCGTTTTACTGTTCGATAAACCAAACGAAATGGGTAACCCCGTTTCGCTCATAATGGTTTGGCGCAATTCGCTAGCCCATAATGCCGATGATTTAATGTATTTATCCATCCCACTGATGTCTAAATAATGCTCATCAATACTGGCTTTTTCTACTACTGGTGCACGGGCTTCAATAACATCGGTTACAAGCCGCGAGTGTTTACTATACGCATCCATATCGCCACTAATAAAAATACCGTGCGGACACAACTGCCGCGCCAGTTTAGCACCCATGGCACTATGTACGCCAAATTGCCTCGCCTCGTAGCTGCACGACGATACAACGCCTCTATCGCTACTGCCGCATATAATTACAGGTTTACCCATTAAATCCTTATTCTGTAACCGCTCTACGGATACAAAAAACGAATCCAAATCTAAATGCATCACCCGACGCTCCATTGCTTGTTATAAATTGACGTTGTAACACTTACTAACCCGTTCTTGTTAGCTTGGCTCAACAACTTTACGCCATCAAAGATACAGGCTTTTTGCCCAAAGGCTTGCTATAAATTGTAACAATTTTACTCAACTATCAATCGCCAGACTCTAATTCCATCTATTAATTATTTTGAGGCGTGCCCCCTTATTCATTAGTGAGGTTTGTGTTTGCCAGTAGCTTCTTGTGTCTTTAAAATGATCTATAAAATTGAAGTCGGGGTCGGGCTATCGGCTTTAGCCAATACGGCTTTGGCGGCTTTTGTTGCGGCTGCGGGTGTCTTCGTGCCTCAGCCCCCTCGCTCGCACAAAAGTACGCCAAACTCTGCATTGGGCTGCCGCCTCATTTATATTGAGCGAAGTCGAAATAATCCATCACGTAAAAAGAATCAACGGCAATTAATGAGTCCATAAAACGTGAAGAAAATAGTTACAACTCCACAGCTATTCAAAACAATGTATCGGGTATTGTTTCATATCCTAAGTCTATTTATAATTATTAAAGTACCAAATTTTACATGTAATAGTTTTTTTAAATGTAACCTTTTACCGTTTTTTTCCGTTAAAATATTAATTCAAAACTTTATTTATGGCTCTAACAAATTACAAGCATCAATTTCTTTTTCTTTTAAGCACTCTAGTCATTTTTAACTTAAAGGCGCAACTAGTTACTACCCCAACATTAGCCACCACCAATGTGAAGGGCAGTATGATTGTAGATAGCACCACCGTAACACGCGACAGTTTAATTGCCCAAGGTGATGTGGTTGCACAAAAAGATCTTAAAGTGGAAGGAAATTTATTATTTAAAAATGGCAAAGGCATTCAGCTCTACACACCTGTAAGCGGGCCAGAAATCTACACGTTAGGGAAACTAGAAGCTGCTGTTCCACCTCCTGTATTAAACCCTTGTATTTCGGGTTTAGCCCAACAACCTGCTTGGGTTTTTGCACCAGGCCCTCAAATAACACTTTCGGGTTATTCAGGAGCTAATCCTAATGTTTTAAACGTAGGATTAGATGGTGCGAACGGGATTATAGATTTGGCAGGTACTGGTACTAACGGCGGTAATCAAGGCATACTCATCAATTATTATTGTGGCAAAACGTAGCTATATGCACGGGGGCAAATGGAGGGAATACCTATATTGGGAATTTTTTAAGTGCTGCCAAGCATGTTGAAATTGGGAATAGTTTATACCCCAATACAGATCCAAATAATATAGCCTTAGATATTTTTACAGCAGCTGGTAAAGGCATTAAAGTAAGTACGCCCAACAGTACTTTACCTGTATTCAGTATCGCTAACCCAAATGTTCTAAGTGGCACGAGTTCACCCTTCACCATATTTGGTGAAGGAAATGTAGAAATGGCATCTAATAATCCCAATAAAAAAATGCTTGTTATTCAAGACCCCACAATAAACAAAGAAAAAGTAACGATTTATGCAGATGGAAGAGCATATTTTGGTGTACAACGCATTTTAAGTTCTCATCCACACGCCAATGCTGTTTTTCAGGTAAGTGGTAAAATGGCTTGCAAAGAGTTGGTTGTTGTGGATCCAAGTAAATGGGCAGACTTTGTTTTTAGCAAAACATATCCATTAAAGAGTTTAAAAGAGGTTGAATCATTTTATTTAAAACACAAGCATTTGCCAGAAGTTCCGAGCGAGGAAGACGTTTACAAAAATGGAATTAACACGGCTGAAATGGATGCTGTATTATTACAAAAAATTGAAGAACTTTTTTTGTATGTTGTTTCTCAAAATAAGCGGATGGATGTTTTGGAAAAAGAAAATGCTGAATTAAAAGCACTATTAAAAAGTAAATAAGCATGTTGAGAATAATAAAATACTTCGCTCTTAGTTTACTAATTTTGCTTTTGGCTGCTTGCAAAAAATACCCTGAAAATACCTTGTGGTTTAAGAATCCGAAAAATATTCATCCAATTGATGGGTTCATTACTAAATATGAGGTGGACGGTGTGGATAGTATGGATTTACTAGGCACCTACTACGGTACTTCACAAGGTTTACCTAAAGACATAAGAGAATCCTTCTTTAAAACAAGACTGGACAGGGGCGACAGAGGATATGAAACCGTATTTATACATGGTAACAGCGGTGTTTCTAGTAGTGTTGATGTGCAATTCTCCAAAAACAAAAAAAAGATTTTCTTGTGGATAGCGGCAACTCCATCTGATTACAAAAAAAATTTCTTTTTCGGGAAAGAATGGGATATCTTATACTTAGATAAAAAAGGAAAACTAAGAATAAGAACTAAAGAAAATAATAAAACCTATTTAATGGAAATTAATTGATTTAAACATGAAAAAACTAAAAATAACTATAAGAGAAAATAGTAAAACATATATTGTAGAAATTGCTTGATTTTAAATGATAAATATTCTTAAACATAAAATAGATATTGCTCTTCTACTATTCCTTTTAGCTGGATGCTTAACGAATTGTAAAAAATACCCTGAAAATACCTTGTGGTTTAAGAGTCCTAAGAAAATTTATCCTTTTCAAGGTTTTATCATTAAGTATGAAGTGAATGGGGTAGATAGTTTAGATTTATTGAGTACATATTATGGGTCACTCCCCGGTTTACCTCATGATATTAGGCAATCAAAGTTTATTACTCAAGGCGATAAAAATGATTTGGAAACTGTATTTATTCATGGTAATAGCGGTGCGTCAAGTGAGGTAGGTGTCGAATTCTCCAAAGATAAAAGAAAACTATACCTAAGTCTTTCGGTATCGCAGTTAAATCCTTCTTACCTTAAAAATTTCTTTTTTGGGAAAGAATGGGACATTTTATATTTAGATAAAAAGGGAAAACTAAAAATAACTACTAAAGAAAACGGTAAAACTTATTTAATTGAAATTGATTAATCCTAAATATATCCAGTTATGAAAATTGTGTTAAACACTATTCTAGTTGCTTTGAGTACTTTAATTTATAGTAAGGTAAGTGCGCAAACCGATATTGAAAACCACTATAAGTATTGGTACTTTAAAACCCGGTTTAATAATGATTTTATAAAAATAGGTTTAGGCGATGGCGAGAGCATTCCCTTTAATCAGCGTGGGGCACAAGCACCTAATAAATATGCCACAAACGCTGAATTAAAAGCTGGTGATGCTTCTGCTACACTTGGATATTATATTGGTGTTTTAGCTACGGAATATAAGTTACTTCAAGCTAATAACCAAAGTACAGAAACCGTAAAGCATGAATTATTTTGCGCCTTAAATGCCATAAATCGTTTGGACTACAAGGCAGAGGGTTTATGGCAATTTGGGGCAGAAAATTTGAATGGGTTTTTTATACGCGATGATGTGCCTTCTTCGTTACTGTTCAATAATTACTCTCATTTTAATTATTACGATAATGGGAGTGCTACAAATAACAACCAATTATCTAGGGGGTTTTGTTCACGTATGGAAAGTGGTGCTAATAAGATAACTTCTGATTGGATTGAACGAGTAGAAAAGAATAGCCCAAATGTTACCATTGCCATGAGTCAAGACCAAGTTTACAATATTTTATTTGGTTTATCTTTAGTTAATAAATTTGTACCTTCTTACGAAACAGATAATAATGCAGTATTTGGCTATGGCAGCGGTATAAGCAGTTTAACCCAAGAGGCTAGAAACATTGCCCGCCGTATTATTAAGCACATTAAAGACTCTAAAGACTTAAATGGTAACTCGTGCAATACAGGTACTCAAACTGGTTGGCGTATTAAAAATCCAACCTCGTGCGTTAATGTCTCTACGGGCGATGACGCCACTTTTTTTGCTTATCCTATTGCTGAAACAGGGTGTATTGTTGATGCTGGGTTAAGCTCAGGTAATCAATTGGGTGGTATTGGTTTAAGTTTAGCAGGTTCACCGAAAGTATGCGGCAATGGTTCACCTTCTAATTTTCACAATTACTACTCTTCGGTGCCTGGCTTTGCGGCATGGAAAGCCACTGGCACGTCGGTATTGCCGAATATTGATAATAGGGTATTTGCCGTAAACCTGATGGCTATGTGTAATTGTATGTATGGCTCCGTTGGCGATCAAGTCATTCAATCTGTTGTACAAAGTCTGCAACAAAGTGCTATTTTTGGGTGGCTAGGTATTGTAATTGGTTGGATTTGGAACGTGATTAGTTCTATATTAACTACGGTTATACCCGGTTACTATTTTAACACAACTTCGTTGGCCATTAATAACAATGCATACTATGAACTAGCAGGCTTTAAACCTGCACCAATTGACCACGCACCTTTGGCCAGAAAAATTTTACATGGTGGTATTTATACACCTAATACGGATTATACCTTTAAGTATTTATTAGATGTAGCTCCCTGCGATAATATTTATAATTTTGGAATTAACGATCAATCTACTTACCAATGGTCCTCCAACCAACGTTTAGATCATCCGAACAGACGTGGTATTACACCTGTTGTTACTGGCGAATACAACGGCATTGATTTTATGCTCTATCATAATTTATGGTACATACACCAATTGCAGCAAGGCAATAACCCTGCCATTGAAGACTACAGTAACATCTATATTAATAAAAATGGAGGAACAGCACCTTTAGCTTCTATTTACAAAGCATTTGAAACTATTCAAACAAAAAATACCATTTTTCACCCTCAAAATAATTTAGGCTATATGCGTGCGGGTAAAACTATTTATTTTGGTCCAGGTACAGAAATAAGAACTGGTGCAACAAACGGCGGATTATTAGCCTATATTAAAAATGTAGCTTGCGCTACCGATAATGGAGATTTTTATGCTGCAAGAACTTCCTCGGCAGATAGTACATTAACCTCTTACGAAGATTTACAACCACACTACGTTAATTACTCTGAGGAAAATGCACTTGAACCCTCCGACTCAAAAAATCTTGTAGAGGAGTTACCCTTAACGGTTGAACAACAAGTTGAAAATGCCCTAACACAGGCTTACCCTAACTATAGCAGAGAATTATTTGTGAAGCCCACCATAAGTTCAGGTGCAGTTAATCTTTATTTTTCATTGAGCGAGAATGAATTTGCCTCCGTAAAAGTTTTAAACCTTAACGGTGCAGTTATTTTTAGTAAGGATAATATTGATGCTAGTAACTCTTCTTTAAGCATAGATTTAACGACATTCCCAAACGGTGTTTATCTTGTGAATTATAACACGACAAACGGCGTTAGCAGAAGCGATAAAATTGTTAAACAGTAATGAATTGAAATATGCGCGTTTTAATTTTTGTATTAATTACCAGTTCCCTGCGGCTGATAGGTCAAAATTCAGCAATATTAGTATATGGTGTTTTTGAACACCGCCAAAATAAATATCTCGAAAATGGGACTATCAAAAGTCGAAACGGAATTGCCGCTTACTTTTTTGAGCAGCCGTCTTCGCCGCTTTCATTTGGTCAATCAGAAAAAGTAAATTGGGTAAAATTTAATAACATTAAATTGAAAGAAAAAAATAGTACTTATACCATTTATGCTAAGTCAGAAAAGGTAAATACGAACGTTAATCATAATGACAATGACGGTTCGGATGAAGAATGCAATACGATGGCATTCGCTACTAAAAACTGGACGATTAAGGGAAAGAAAAGTACACCTGATATGAATTTTATTTACGCCGGACAACTCCCCATTTTTGACGTTAATAGTAACCTTTTAAGAGATACACTTAAAAAGAGTGATACACTTTTTGTAACCATCAATAATGTTAGCTCTACAGATTCTATCGTGTTCAAGTTTGTTGACCGCCTAACATCAACCAATCAAAATATAATATTATATAAAGTCCCCAATTACACCAACACGTATTCTATTCCACCAAGTGCTTTGGCAAGTTTAAGTACTGGTTTTATCGGTTACATAACCATTGAAGCATTTAATCAAAACTACCAAGTGATTCAAAATAAAACCTATTTATTCAAAAATAGTTTTACCTTCACTAAAACAGGAATAGTGATAAAAAACTAGTATATTAATGTTTTTAAAGATGTATTATGATTCGATTAGTAAGTATTTTAGCAGTAATAGTTTTACTCTCTTGCCAAAAAAAAGATAGCACACCAAGTCCTGCAAACTCAAGTACCACAGGTGGCACAACTACCACTGCGGGTGGCTCAACCACTACCACGGGGTTATCACCATCTGTTGGTGGAGATTATTGCAACCTTCAAGCATCTTATAACATCTTAAATAATAATGGTGTTATTAGTAAAGACAGTTTTGTTATTGCTTCTTTTTATAGTGCACCTGTTTCTTCTGTAGTGCCTACCAACATGCAAGCAGGAAATGTGAAACTCAATAATCTCCCCTTGCCACTTAACGGTGCTACAACTACTTATTTTGTTATGAATCCAAGTGTTGCCATAAACACTACATTAGATTGGCAGGTAAGCGGTTCAGGCACTGTTACTGCATTTACGCAGTCTTACACAGCCACTTATCCAATTTATACTGGCGGAACTTTATTGCCTGATACGATTAGTAAAAGTAGTGGCACTACGCTCAACATCAATGGTGTAAGTAATAATCAAAATAGTGTAACGGTTTATATTAGAGATGTTTCTGCAACTACACCATTCAAATATATTTTAGGTTCAAATGGTACGGTTCAGTTTACCGCTTCTGATTTAGCTTCCTTTACACCTCTGCAAAGTGTTACCATTTCTATATCCCTCTCAAATATGTATTCGGCAACGCATGGCGGAATTAAACGAGGGTTTTCAAACACGATTTCATATAATAAAATTTGCTATCTAAAGCCTTGAAAGGATAATTATATTTACTGTTAAGAAAATAATGTATCGGGCGTTGTTTCGTACCCTAAGTCTATTTGTAAATCTTTGCTTTTAGCGGCCGCCACCGCAATTTGATCACATCGGTTATTTTCAATATTGTTTGCATGGCCTTTAACCCATATAAAAGTATGCTGACGGTAATTGTAACTGTTTAAAAAACGTTTCCATAAATCGCTATTAACACGGTCTTTAAACCCATTGCGTTTCCAAGCAAATAGGTAACGGTTGTTAATGGCATCCACCACATAACGGCTATCCGAATATATTTTTACAGTTAAGTGCGGTTCTTTGAGTTGTTCTAAAGCAACAATAACGGCTAACAACTCCATTCGATTATTGGTAGTTTTACGAAAGCCGGCACAAAATTCTTTACGGTGTTGCTTGTATTTCATCACAATGCCAAAACCGCCTTTTCCTGGATTGCCAGAGCAAGCACCATCGGTAAATATTTCAATACTTTCTTCCATTATAAATAAAAAAACTGTCCCGAAAACCAGAACAGTTTTTTAATACTATTTCATACAAGCAGATTTATTTTTCGCGCACGTTTACCGAAATGCGGCGGTTCAAGGCACGGCCTTCTTCGGTAGCATTGTCGGCTACTGGGTGCATAGGACCATAACCTTCGGCTCCTACCAATTGAGCAGCCTTAACTTTTAATTTTTTTAATTCTGCTTCAACGCTTTCTGCCCGAGCTTGAGACAATTTTACATTAGCTAAACTATCGCCTACGTTATCGGTATAACCTCCAAGTTTTAATTTTAATTTAGGGTAAGCCGCTAAAATTTCGGCAACGTTTTGTAATTGACGATTCGACTCGGTGGTTAATTTACTACTGCCCGTTTCAAATAATAAGTTGTCAAAATCAAACCACTTGGCTTTGTCCAATTGTGAATTGGCATCGTTTAAATAACTAACCAAATTATCTTCAATACCTCCTTTATAGGCTTCTAATTCTTTTCCGTTGGTTAGCTTTACCAGTAGCGATTCTTTACTAGCTGCAACTGGGGCAGCAACGCTTATAGAGTCGGGCTTTACTTCGGCATGGCCTCCTGCCGAATGATTCGAATGTGAACTACCTTCGCTGGCTTCGTGCCCATGCCCATGCTTAGGATCGCATAAACTCACCAATAAAACAATAACTAAAACAGTTACTGCCGATAAAATTAATGGTACGGTAAAAGCTACCGGTTTTTTTTCGGATACGTGGTGTTCGTCGTGATGATTTCCCATAGTTTTAAATTATGGCACAAAATTAACAGTTATAATGAATTAATAAAAAAAACTTAGGTTATACTTTTGATTTATCATTTATCCGAGATTTCAAGAAAGAGGAACTTTAGAATAAAATATATAACTCGATTAAATAATAGATTGTACTAAAGATAGCACGCAGAGTTCGCAAAGGGCGCAAAGGCGGAAATTAAATTTTGAAAAGAAATTTTAGAATAAATCTTGGTCGTTAGTAACTACTATGAGTTAAGGTATATGGAAGCAACTGTATTTTAATTCCATCTCGAACCAATGTTTACAATTCTACTTCGTTGAAACAATACTTCCTTTTTGGTTTACACTTTTTAGAACTGATGTTGGTATAATAGAACCTTACCTCTAAAGATGCCATTTTGATACCTCAATCATTTTGTTTTTTATAAACATTATGGGGGGCACGGCATCACCTAAATAAGTGCGTGTTAAGTAAAATTTTGTTATAAGTTGCAGTTATTGCTTTATAAACTTAAACACATCAGTTTGTGCTTCTTTTTGAAGTTTAACAGTATATACACCAGGGCTTAAATGGCTTAAAATAAGACTGCCCGTGTTACCCGAACTTTGTTTGGTAATAACTTCTTGATGCACTTCTTTTCCGTTTACATCAAAAATATGTAAGCTAACACCGTTTAATTGTTCGCTACTGTTAAAGTATAAACGCTCGTTAACAGGATTTGGATAAAACGCCACGGTGTTCAAATTAGTTTCGCTGTTGAGATGAAGTGCTGTTAAAAAATTATCGCGGTAACGCACTTGGGTTGGAGTAAAGGTGCCATTAAATACCGAGCCACTCACCTCTAACATAGGGATGCGCACGTTTTTACCATTCACTTGCACATTGGTTAACCATTGGTAACTGCGGGTATTATTCGTAAACGTAAATGGAAAAAACGATGTCTTAATCGAATCTTTCGCATACACATTACTTACTAAACGCAAACAGGGCGCTGTACCAAAAGGTGTGGTAATGCTTCCCCAGCCATCTACACGAGTGGCGCGCGTTCCAGTACTCGAATACACAAATGGAGTAAGCGTACTGTTGGGCGTGCTAAAGCGAAATGTAGTCGAATCGTATTTGGGGTAGGTCATCGGGAAATTATACAATTCATCTTTATCGCTATAATAACTTGGTAATGGAAGACCAGCCACACTTAATCCCGCCCCGTCGGCCAAGTAAGCATTGGGGTTAGAGTTAGACTTACGGTAAAACAAATAGTAATTGGTTAAGCTCACCACAAACGGAATGCTTATTAACGTATCGGCTACTTTTTCGGCAGAGCCTGTGAAACTTAAAAAGAAAATAGCATAAGGCGTTGCAAACGGGCTTTTAAATTCGCGCAGTCCTTGCGATGTAGGCACTAAGGATGAAAAATTCCAATTGAAGTTAAGCCCCGTGGCGGTGTAATTACCTAACGATGAAAGTTGCGCATTGGTATAACGCAACGTATCATTATTACTGGGCATATTGGTATTATTGAGTGTAATAGGCGTTTGCGCAACAATGTGGCTACTTAGAACAATAGTGAACAAACTTAAAGTAAAAAATAGTTTCATGCTTACGAGTTATTAAGTAGTATATGTTAGGATAAATTAATTTTTAATGAATTTAAAAGTAGCGCGTTGATTGTTCTTTTGTAAACTCACAAAGTACAAGCCTGGTTTTAAATCGGCAACCGAAATAGAACTTGTACTTACACCAAGTTCAAGGTGCAATGTTTTTTCATACACGGCTTTTCCTAATACATCATTTATGTTTAATTGCACACCTTCTAAACGTTCGTCATTTTTAAAATATAATTTTTCATTGACGGGGTTAGGATAAAACGCTATGTTGGACAAGCCTGTTTGTTCGGTTAAGCCAATGGCCAAAGGGTCTCTATAAACATCGCGGTAAATTACTTGATGTATTGAAAAATAATTGATTGGTAAAAAAGGATCATCACTAATCAAACCAGTTATTTCTAAAACAGGAATGTGAACAGGTTGGCCATTTATTAAGGCATTGGTTAGCCATTGGTAGCTGCGCATAGTACGTTTAGGTTTATAGAGTGCAGAAGGTACAGATACGTATTTAAGTGAATCGAAGGAATATACAGTACTAACCACCCGTAAGCAAGGTACTGTACCAAATGGGGTAGAGATGGTTCCCCAGCCATCTACACGCGTAGCACGCTTACCCGTACTTGAGTAACCAGAAGTAATAAGTGTGGTGATTGGGGTGCTAACTCGAAACGAAGTTGAATCAAACTGTAAATAACTTAATGGAAAATTATAAATTTCATCTTTATCTTCATAATAACAGGAAACAGGGATACCATTAACGGTTAAGCCCATAGCGTCGGCCAAATAGGCATTTGGATTGGCAGTAGATTGTTTGTAAAATTTGTAAAAATCAGTCATACTCACACCTGATATGGCAATTAGCACACCAGTCATTTTTTCGGACGAACCATTAAACCCAGAGAAGAAAGTGGAATAAGGGGTGTTACTCGGATTTATAAAACTTCGTAAACCTTGGCTAATAGGCTCTAAAGAAGTGAAGTCCCAATTGTAATTGACACCCGTTACGGTATAATCACCTAACGAACTTAATTTGGCTTTACTAAACCGAAGGGTATCTAAATTAGTGGGCATATCCGCATTGGTTATGGTAATAGGCGTTTGCGCTACTAATATTGAAAAGAATATCGGGGATAAAGTAAACAAGGTAAAAAATCGATTTATCATAACTACCAAATTTCAAATAATTAAATATAAACATTATTTGTTTTTCTTACGAAAAATTTGACTAAAAAATTACATAAAAGGCTAAGATGGAGGAGATGTATGGTTTATTTTTTACATTTTGCTATGTGTTTTTGTTAAGTCGCAAACATATACTTGCCAAATTATTTACGACGATTTGTTAACCCAATTACCTTACGTTCCGGTTTAAAAATAAAAAAAACGAAACGATCGCCTTTAGGCTCATTTTAAAAGCGTTTACAAGCAAGGGTATTTACTAGCCTACGAAATCAAACGCGAACCTTTGGCCGATACATCGAAAGAGGTAAGCACTTTACAGCTTGATGAAAAAATTAAGTGGACGTATTTAAAAATAGCCGATAAAGACAAGAGCTTGTTATCGAAATTAAAATTCGACACTCGTGAGTTCAGCGGCAAGCCCATTTATTACGAGAAGTATTTAAACTTATACGAAAAAATAGGGGCTTATTACGAAAATTTAGGCTATCCTTTTGCAAACGTAAAACTCAATTCTGTGGCTTACGCCACCGATGAATTAAGTGTAAGTGCTAAACTATTCATAAAAAGTGAGTTCATATTTACAAAGTATTAAAGGTAATATTTTAGGACATATTAATTTTTAATGAATTTAAAAGTAGCGCGTTGATTGTTCTTTTGTAAACTCACAACGTACAAGCCAGGTTTTAAATCGGTAACCGAAATAGAACTTGTACTTACACCAAGTTCAAGGTGCAGTGTTTTTTCATACACGGCTTTTCCTAATACATCATTTATGTTTAATTGCACACCTTCTAAACGTTCGTCATTTTTAAAATATAATTTTTCATTGACGGGGTTAGGATAAAACGCTATGTTGGACAAGCCTGTTTGTTCGGTTAAGCCAATGGCCAAAGGGTCTCTATAAACATCGCGGTACCTTACTTGTGTTGGAGTAAACGAGCCATTCATAACCGTTCCACTTATTTCTAACATTGGAATGCGCACGTTTTTACCATTTACGCTTGCATTAGTTAACCATTGGTAACTGCGGGTATTGTTGGGAAAAGGAATGGGAAAAAATGCGTTTTTAAGGGTATCGTTGGCATATACACTACTAACCACTCGTAAGCAAGGAACCGTACCAAATGGTGTAGAGATGGTGCCCCAGCCATCTACACGTGTGGCGCGCTTGCCCGTGCTTGAGTAGCCAATAGGAATAAGTGTGGTATTGGGCGTACTAAATCGAAACGAAGTCGAATCGAACCGCAAATAGCTTAACGGGAAATTATAAATCTCATCTTTGTCTTCGTAAAAGCTGGGAACAGGAAGACCACTTATGCTCAAGCCTACACCATCGGCCATATAAGCATTGGGGTTGGTAGTAGATTTTTTATAAAATTGATAAAAATCGGTAATGCTTACCACGCCTGGTAAATCGAGAAGTGTATCGGCTATTTTTTCGGCTGAACCATTAAACCCCGAAAAGAAAATAAAGTAAGGGGTATTACCCGGATTAACAAAACTTCGTAAACCCTGGCCGCTAGGTACTAAAGTTGTGAAGTCCCAGTTGTAATTGGTACCCGTTGCGGTGTAATTACCTAATGAACTTAATTGGGCATTACTAAACCGAAGGGTATCCAAATTAGTGGGCATATCCGCATTGGTTAAGGTAATAGGCGTTTGCGCTACTATTGTTGAAAAGGATATAGCTGATAAAATAAATAAAGTAAAAAATCGTTTCATCATAACTAACAAATTATAAGTATTTTTAAATGTAAGTATTATTTGTTTTTGTTAAGAAAGATTTGACTAAAAAATTACATAAAAGGCTAAGATGGAGGGGTGTATGGTTTATTTTTTACATTTTGCTATCTGTTTTTGTAAAGTCGCAAACATATACTTGCCAAATTATTTACGACGATTCGTTAACCCAATTACCTTCCGTTTCATTTCGGTTTAAAAATGAAAAAGAACGAAACGACCGCTTGCAGACTCATTTTAAAAGCGTTTACAAGCAAGGGTATTTACTAGCTTACGAAATCAAACGCGAACGTTTGGCCGATACATCGAAAGAGGTAAGCACTTTACATCTAGGTGAAAAAATTAAGTGGACGTATTTAAAAATAGCCGATAAAGACAAGAGCTTGTTATCGAAATTAAAATACGACGCGCGTGAGTTTAGCGGCAAGCCTGTTTATTACGAGAAGTATTTAATCTTGTGCGAAAAAATAGTAGCTTACTACGAAAATTTAGGTTACCCTTTTGCAAACGTAAAACTCGATTCTGTGGCATATACCACCGATGGGTTACGTGCTAAATTAGTTGTAGATAAATTCAACTATTTTAAACTCGATAGCATTGTTGTAGTTGGAAATGCCAAACTTAACAAAGCTTTTTTAGAACGGTATTTAGAGGTATTGGAAAACGGAGCCTATCGCGAAAAAAATTTGAAAGCCGTTTCGGGTAAATTAAAACAGTTGGCCTTTGTTCAAGAAAAACAACCGCAGCAAGTACGATTAACGGATAAGGTAAATAAGCTACTCTTATTTTTAGATAAAAAAAATGCGTCGCAGTTTGATGGCATCATTGGACTTTTACCCGATAATGTTTCGGGAAAAACCATAGTAACCGGCGATTTAAAAATTAAACTCATTAATGGTATTTTTAGAAACGGCGAAACATTTGATTTGGAATGGCGCAGGTTACAAACCCAAACGCAAGATTTTAAAGGACGTGTTATTTATCCCTACTTATTTAAAACACCAGTAGGTACCGATTACAGTTTAAAAATTTATAGAAAAGATTCAAGTTTTATAGATATACTCAATAACGTAGGCTTACATTATTATTTTTCGGGACTTAATTACTTGAAAGCCTTTTTTAAACAACGTAACACCAATTTGATAAGTACCTCGGGCTTAGAATTTGCAACTACTCTACCAACTTATGCCGATATATCTACTCAATCGTATGGCTTAGGTATTAATTTTGAGGCCCTCGATTATCGGTTTAATCCACACCAAGGATTTAGCATCAATGCACAAGCCAGCATTGGCACGCGAAACATTAAACGGAATGCCAAAGTAAATCCCTTGGTCTATCAAAACGTGAAATTATTTTCTAATCAAAATCAAATAGAAGGCGACATACATGGGTTTATTCGTTTACGACGGCATAACGTGTTGCACTTGGCATTGCAGGGTGGTGGCGTGTTTGGTAACTCCACTTTATTTCGTAACGAGTTGTTTCGTATTGGAGGGTTAAAAACATTACGAGGATTTGATGAAGAAAGTATTTTTGCTTCCACGTATATTATTCCCACAGTAGAGTACCGCTATTTATTTGCGCAAAATTCTAACCTCTTGCTTTTTGCCGAAGGGGCTTGGTACGATACTTACAGCTTAGGTATTTATCAAACCGATACGCCAATTAGTTTTGGAGCTGGAATCAATTTTGAAACCAAAGCAGGTATTTTATCGCTTAACTATGGCATTGGCAATCAACGCGGCAACGGCTTCGATTTTAGAAACGGAAAAATTCACTTTGGCTTAACAGCTTTGTTTTAACATATAATTTACTTAGTTTTACTCAAACGATATAAATAATATGAAAGCATTTTTACCTTTTTTAATTTTAAGTATTTTTAGTAGCCATTTAACGGGACAAATAACCTATCCTTCTTCTAATATAGGTTTAGTAGGGCATATAGATCCGCAATCTACAACCATTGGGGTTGGAGGCGATGCTCGCCGTTACTCAGGGTGTTGGGGTTGGTATCAAGCTAATAAAAATAGAGAGTACGCCTTAGTTGGGTCTTCAACGGGTACTTGGTTTATTGATGTTACAAATCCAGCTAACCCGGTGGTTTGCGACTCGGTGAGCGGTAAATTTAGTTGCACGTGGCGCGAAATAAAAACCTATCAAAACTATTGTTATGTAGCCAGCGATGATGGAGCACCTAACACGTTTCAAATCATAGATATGCAGTATTTACCCGATAGTGTTCGCGTGGTTCATAAAGGCACAACTTATTTTGAGCGTGGGCATACCTTGTGGGTAGATGGCAGTAAATTGTATGTAGGGGGCGAAACCAAGCCTGGCGTTGGTTTGCGCGCAATGACCCTCTATGAATTGGCCAACACTCCTGCGGCTCCTCAATTTTTAAGAGCCTTACCTTCCGATTTCCCATCCATCAATTATGTACACGATATGTTTGTAAAAAATGACACCATTTATGCGTCGTGCGCCAATCAAGGATTAAACGTTTTAAAATACATAGGGGCTTCTAACACCTTTAGTTTATTAGGGTCTTTGAGTACCTACCCTGGATCGGGGTATAATCATAGCACTTACATAACGCAAAATAGTAAACATTTAGTGATGTGCGATGAGGTGCCAAGTGCTTTACCCATTAAAGTTTTAAATGTGCAAAATCTTTCTAATATTATAACTACATCTACCGTTATTCCACATCCCAATAGCACCCCACACAACCCTTATGTTATTGGCAATCGCTGGGCTTTTGTGAGTTGCTACCAAGATGGGTTAACATTATACGACATCTCTAATCCCTCGGCTCCTGTATTAGCGGGCTTCTTCGATACCTTCCCACAAGGTGGCGATAACGTCGGCAATTATAATGGCGCATCTTACCGTGGCAATTGGGGAGCCTATCCTTTTTTTCCGAGTGGTTTAATTTTAGCTTGCGATATGCAAAATGGAGTATTTTTATTACAAGCTAATTCCCTCCTAGGAACGGCTGTGGGATTGAAAAAAACAGAAAATAAATTAACCAGTGTAAAAGTATATCCTAATCCAGCTAACACCTCTCTAACCCTTCAATTACCCGAATCAGGAAATTATACGTTGGAGTTAAGTAACGTAATAGGACAAGTGGTATTGAAAAAAAATAGTCAAGCAAAAGAAGTACAATTAGAAACGACTTCACTTAGCAATGGTCATTATATTTTAAGTATTTATAGCACTGGCGAACGGGTATTCAGTAAAAAAGTTATCGTTCAACATTAAAAGGAAAAGGATGTTATTGAAAAAAATTAATATTGTGATTGGCTTATGGATGGGTTTAGCACCAGTTGCATTGGCGCAAACCTATCAAGCAGCGAACATCAATTTATTAAGTGTTATTAACCCCGAAACAGGCGTAAATAGTTTTGGCGATCGTTACTCAGGTTGCTGGGGTTGGTACCAAGCTAATAAAAATAGAGAGTATGCTATTCTAGGTTCGCAAAGTGGTACTTATTTTGTAGATGTAACCAATCCAACAGCACCCGTTATTTGCGATTATGTGGCGGGTAAACGAACAGCCTGTGTTTGGCGCGAAGTTAAGAGTTATCAAAATTATTGTTATGTAGTTAGTGACGATGCAGCACCCAACAGTTTTCAAATCATGGATATGTCTTACTTACCCGATAGCGTGCGTGTGGTTTACGATAGCAAAAATTTATTTGAACGGGCGCACACCATTTGGGTAGATGGCAATAAATTATACGCTGGGGGGCTGCGTTTATCAAACGGAACTCCCATCCCCATGGCAGTTTTTAGTTTAACCAATCCAGCATCGCCTACATTACTGCGTAACTTAAATCAAGATATCCCGAGTATTAATTATGTACACGACATGTTTGTACGGCGCGATACGGTTTACGCATCAGCAGGTTATCAAGGCCTACGAATATTACGTTTAACAGCAGCTAACTCCTTTGTTTCGATGGGGTCCTTAACCAATTACCCAGGCTCGGGCTACAACCACAGCAGTAGTTTAACAAGTAATGGACAGTATTTAGTGTTCACCGACGAAGTGCCCGCTAGTTTACCAATTAAGTTTTGTAACGTGAGTAATTTATCCAATATAACAGTACCTGCAACGCGTCAACAATTTGTTAACCAAACAACCCCACATAATCCTTTTGTTATTGGTAACCGATGGGCAGTGTTGGCTAGTTATCAAGATGGGTTGCAAATTTACGATATGGCTGCGCCTACTAATCCAATCCTAGCTGGGTATTTCGATACTTATCCGCAAGGAGGAGGTAATATTAGCAATTACGGCAACGATCCTTACGAAGGCTTGTGGGGCGCTTATCCTTACTTACCCAGTAAAAATATTATTGCATTAGATGTAAGAAACGGGTTGTTTATGCTCAATTTTCCGCCATTAGCCACTTCAGTTAACGAAGTAAACCTTACTAGTTATAATCCTGTTTTATACCCTAACCCTGCTCAAACGCATTTTACATTCAATTTACCAACTAGTGTTAACGAAGATTTACGATTAACCATAACAGGCATTGATGGCAAAACCTTACTAGAGAAAACGTTTAACAACCGCTTTAATAATTACGAAACCGTTAACATCAGTACTTTACCAACGGGACTTTATTTTGTAAATTTGCAAACAGATTCTCAGCTTATTTTTACTAAAAAATTAACGGTGAATCATTAATCCGCTTTTATGTTTACATCCTCTTCAAAAATTGGCATTGTTGGTTCGGGTGCCATGGGTAATGGCATTGCACAAGTAGCAGCCACCGCTGGGCATACAGTATTTGTTTACGACACTAATGCGCAAGCGCTTGCTAAGGCTAAATCGCAAATGCAGCAAACGCTCTCTAAACTGGTCGAGAAACAAAAAATAAGTACCGAAAAAGCAGAAGCCATTCAATCACATTTAGTGTATTGCAATACCTTAAATGAACTCAGTACTTGCGATTTAATTATTGAAGCCATTGTTGAAAAGTTAGAAGTGAAGCAAACCGTATTTTCGGAGTTAGAGAAACTATGTGGTGCTAACACCATCTTAGCCTCTAACACGTCCTCACTTTCTATTACCTCCATTGCTTCGGCGTGTTTACATCCCGAAAAGGTAATAGGCGTTCATTTTTTTAACCCAGCACCTTTAATGCCATTGGTCGAAATAATTGGTGGTATTGCGAGCGATGCCGCCATAGTAGCGAATTGCAAAGACTTAATGTTGGCTTGGGGTAAATTACCAGTAGTAGCAAAAGATACACCAGGGTTTATTGTAAACCGTGTGGCACGCCCATTCTATAGCGAGTCTTTAAGGTTGTTAGAAGAAGGCATTGCTGATATAGCCACAATAGATTGGGCTTTAAAAGAAATTGGTGGCTTTAAAATGGGACCATTTGAATTGATGGATTTAATAGGACACGACGTAAACTATGTAGTAACCGAAACAGTTTGGAAAGAATTTTATTACGATCCAAAATTTAAACCCGCATTAACCCAAAAGCGTTTATTAGAAGCCCGATTTTTAGGGCGCAAAAGTGGAAGAGGGTTTTACAATTACGCCGCAGGAAGTGTTTGGCCCGAACCCACCAAAGATGTAGAATTAGGTAAAACCATTGTGGGGCGTGTGGTAGCTATGCTCATCAACGAAGCCGCCGATGCGTTTTATTACGCCATTGCCAGCAAAGAAGATATTGATCTAGCAATGACCAAAGGCGTTAATTACCCGAAAGGCTTATTAAAATGGGCCGATGAAATTGGAGTAAAAGAGGTTTTAAACACACTTCAAACTTTAAACCACCTTTACGAAGAAGATCGCTACCGCCCAAGTATGGGACTAAAAACAACCCATACATTTTATGAGTATTAAACGATAAATATCCCTAAACCGTAATTCCATTTTAAACAAATAAAAGATGATAAAACAAATAGATTTAGCAAAACCCTTTGTGAACGAGTTATTGAAATTAAGTAAATCGAAAGATATTGTTTCGGCTTTTCATACAAAAAATGCCCGAGGTTCGTTTTTTATGCTCGAAAGTATTGCCCGTTTAAATACCAAGGCCTTTGATGATAAAGCAACCCAAGCCTATCTTAAATTATTTAAAAAATTGGAAGATCAATTAGGCATTATTGATTATTACGATGTGGTTTTGCAACAATTGCAAAAGCAAAAGAAAACGGACGCCGATGTATTAGGATATTTTGAACGTAAAAAAATAAAAGCTTTAGCAAAATTAGATAAGTATATCCATAAAGTAGAGTTAGTAGAAGTACTAACTAAAAGCACGGAGATTCTTGCCCTCGATGACACCAACGATAAAATAGAATCTTTACAAAAAGCTTATTTGAGCGAAATCGAATCTATAAACGACTTTGTAACCACCTATAAAAAAGGGTTTACCGATATGGAACTTCAGGTACACGAGTTGCGCCGTAAATTGCGTTGGTTAAGTATCTATGCGCAGGCATTTGGCGGTGTATTTGTGTTGCAAGATAGTACCCAAAAATTTGCATGGGAGAAATTATATGTAACCACCGAGGCTAAAAAATCGCCTTACAACACATTGCCCGAAAACAAAGCATTAAAAAATACAATTACTTTAAATAAAACCGTGTTTTATGCACTTAGTACCTTAATAAAAGAATTAGGGGCTTTAAAAGATGAAGGCTTAACAAACGAAGGCTTGCAAAAAGCCATACGCAAAACAAAAACGATTAAGAAAGAAGATATTCAAGCCTTAGCAGAAACCTTATTACCCAAAGTTAGAACCCATGCGGTATTGCTCGAAGAAGCGCATACCTTGGCCGATACAGCAATTCTTAAACATGGTTTACTAAATGCCTTAGTGGTAACAGAAAAGAAAACCGCTGTAAAAAAACAAAAGTAACTGGCAATATTTTTTATTTGTAATAGGTTCAATGGTCTATTCACAATGTATCGAAAATTTTTGGGCGTGCCCCCTATAATGTTCTACTTAGCTTAGTGTAATAATTACACTTTGAGTTTATGGTAACACTAGTTTTAATACCAATATTGGTTCTAAAAGATACAAGTTGAACCAGAATTATTTTTCTTTTAGGCGACGAAAAAATTATAGGCGTAGCAAGGCCTACGGGTATAATTTTTGAGGAAGTATAAGAGAAAAAGAAACTGGGTCAACGTATCTTTTAGAAATGATGTTGGTATTAGTGGGGTCGGGTCATCCGCTTTAGCCCCTCGGGCGTTTTGCTATTTTGCAACGGCCGCGCTAAGCCTGCCCAAGTCGCTGCGGGGTCTTCGTGCCTCAGCCGCCTCGCTCGTGCAAAATTAGCAAACGCCCTTCGGGGGCTGCCGCTAAGTTTATATTGAGCGAAGTCGAAATATCCCTCACGCGGTGGGGTTCTCAATAAATTAAAGTTAAGTCAAATCCATTTCTACCTTTGCGACCTTTGCGCCTTTGCGTGCCAACCTTTTTTGCGTGCCAACCCTTTGGCCCCAAACGCAAGTATATTTTAATCTAATGTTATTAACCAAGTTTTTGGTACAACACCTACAATTAAGCATTTCTACCTTTGCGACCTTTGCGTGCCAACCCTTTATCCCCAAACGCAAGTACATTCTTGTCTAATATTATTAACCAAGTTTTTAGTATAAATTACAAATCATGGGGTAGCACACTCATTTCACCTCTTAAATTTTTCTCTAGGTTTTTTTTAATATTGGCAGGCGTTTGATTTTGCCCCAATAAAAACATAAGTTTGGTAACGGCACTTTCAAAGGTCATATCTTTGGCACTAATCACGCCCATTTTTTTTAACGCAGTACTGGTTTCATACATACCTTGAATAACAGATCCTTCTAAACACTGTGTAACATTTAACAACACAACGCCACGTTTTATCGCTTGGCGTAATTGATTCAAAAACCACACTTCGGTAGTGGCATTACCAGCCCCAAAAGTTTCGATAATAACCGCTCGAACTTGAGGTGTATTTAAAACCGCATTTACAGTTGCCTCATTTAAACCAGGAAACAAACGTAATACCGCTATATTATCGTTTAATACAGTATGAACTTTTAAACGCTTACTACTCGGCTTTAATAAATAAGTGAAATTGTATTGTATATCAACGCCAGCTTCGGCTAGTGCTGGGTAATTGGGCGATTTAAACGCATCGAAATGGGCACTGTTGTATTTGAATGTGCGATTGCCTCTATAAAGTTTATACTCGAAATAAATACACACTTCGGCTACAATTGGTTTCCCTTTTTTTAAAGTACCTGCAATTTCGATGGCAGTAATTAAATTTTCTTTACCATCGGTTCTTATCATACCAATAGGGAGTTGCGAGCCAGTTAACACAACAGGCTTAGCTAAATTTTCGAGCATAAAACTTAACGCACTAGCCGTGTAACTCATCGTATCAGAGCCGTGCAACACCACAAAGCCATCATGTTTATGGTAGTGCGTTTCAATGATTGTTGCAATTTGACTCCACACCTTAGGCTGCATATTGCTACTATCAATAGGTTGTTCAAAGGCAATAGACGAAAGTTCAATATCGAATTTAGCTAACTCTGGTATTTGATTTTTTAAGGTATTAAAATCGAAGGGTTTTAACTCACCACTTCGGGCATCTTGCATCATCCCAATGGTGCCGCCTGTGTAAATCAATAATACCGACGCTTGCTTTTTTGTTGGCATACTTTAAATTTTATGGGGTAAAACTAAAAATCGCTTTTGAGATTTTTCAAAAGCGATTTTATAAATGGTTTTTTACAAAGCTGTATTTAAAACGGCAAATCGTCGTTGTCTTCGATGCTGCTTGTAAACACAGGGGCATTGTTAGTTGGCATAGCGGTATTTTGCGTTTGAGTAGTGGCATTTGTAGCAGCTACTGGGGCGGCTCCTCCTTTTTCAATACGCCACGCATCTAAGGTGTTAAAATATTTTACACCTTGCGGGCCATTCCACTCGCGCCCACGTAAGTTAAATTGAACACGAATATCTTCGCCTTCATTAAATTGATCGAGTAAACTACATTTATCTTGTGTTACTTGAAAACTTACAAATTGTGGATAAGGAGTGTTGGCTTCTGTAATTAATACAAAATCACGTTTCTGAAAACGATCGCTTACTTTTTGCGTTTCGAATTTCACTTTTAAGGTTCCGGTTACTTCCATGTTATATATATTTTATTTTTTAATCCGATTTGATTAGTATAACAATAAATTGTGATTTAAAGATACACAATAAAGCAGCGTTTTTTTTGATAAAAATTCTGACATTTTACTTTATATTTCAACAGGTTTTAGACCTTGCTTAATAAAGTAAACCAAGCTTCTTTTACTTTATTGGTCTCTAAAAGTGTTTTAGCATAGAGGTGTTGGGCTTCCTGATTTTTAAAAGGCTTCAAAGTAGAGAGAAAAATACTCGCTTCTGCTTCAGTTGGAATGGTTTCTACACTGGCTAGTAAACCAAGGTCGTTGCCACTTAATACCTGGCTACTGCGGATGCGTTCGGGCAATTGGTCTATACCAATCCCAATGGTAGTAATTGGTTTTTGCACTTCAAAGAGGGCATCGCCATTGGCTCGGCAATACCAATTATCGCCCATACGCGCCACTAAGTCTATTTTCTTAGTATCAATTTGGTTTTCTGCATTTAAAATTTCTTTTTGAATATGAATACGAACTATTTCACAAATTACTAAATTGCCCGCTCCGCCTTTATTACCTAAAGGAGTAATTGCATTTACAACGCATTCTAACTGAACAGGACTTTCTTTAACGCGATAGGGTTTAATACATTCAGCGTCTATGGGGGTAAACCCAGCTTTTATAAATTCGTTAATACCTTTGGCAAATGGGCTACTGGCCAAACTCATCTGGTGTACCATTTTATAGTCCACCATATTGATGACCACTTCGGGCACTTCTTTTACATTTTGAAGGGTATCCTTTTCGGCACCGGTGCGCCCGCTTAAAGCAGGCGAAAAAACAGCTATTGGCGGGTTAGAAGAAAACACATTAAAAAAACTAAACGGTGCCAAATTAGGACGACCTTCTTTATCAACTGTGCTGGCAAAACAAATAGGACGAGGCGCAATTGCATTTTGCAAATATTTTTGTAAAACCTGTATGCTTAGTTTTGCGGGATCGAGTGTTATCATATTAAGGAGTTTTTAGGGATGAATACTTACCGAGGCATTAAATTTGTTTAAGCCTTAACCCTAAATAGACCGCTTAGTTCCGTTACCAACTAAAATCTGCCGTCTATTGCAGATAAATAAGTATTCAAAATTACGCTATTACCTAAAAATAACAAAGCCTAAATTTAATTTCTCGTTAAAATTTAGGCTTTGCGTTATCTAAAGATATAAATGAACTTACGATTTAAAGTCCCACGTTTCTAAAAACTTGGTGGTATAATTTCCTTTTTTAAAATCGGCGTTTTCCATTAATTTTAAATGGAAGGGAATCGTTGTTTTTACGCCTTCAATCACATACTCACTTAAAGCACGGTGCATTTTGGCAATAGCTTCTTCGCGCGTTTGTGCTACAGTAATTAGTTTCCCAATCATACTATCGTAGTTAGGCGGAATAGTATAGCCACTGTAAACATGCGAGTCCACCCGAACGCCATGCCCACCAGGTGTATGAAGCGTTGTAATTTTACCCGGACTCGGAGCAAAATTCATAAACGGATTTTCAGCATTAATACGACATTCGATAGCGTGCAATTGTGGGTAATAATTTTTTCCAGAAATGGGGACACCGCTTGCTACCAAAATTTGTTCGCGTATTAAATCGTAATCAATTACCTCTTCGGTAATAGGATGTTCTACTTGAATACGCGTATTCATTTCCATGAAATAAAAATTACGATGCTTATCTACCAAAAATTCAACAGTACCTACACCCTCGTAACGAATGGCTAAGGCCGCTTTAACGGCAGCATCGCCCATGGCATCGCGTAACTCGGGAGTCATAAATGGCGATGGAGTTTCTTCTACCAATTTTTGATGGCGACGTTGCACCGAACAATCGCGCTCACTTAAATGACAGGCTTTACCGTATTGGTCGCCCACAATTTGAATTTCGATGTGGCGTGGTTCTTCGATATACTTTTCCATATACAAAGCACCATTACCAAATGCGGCCGTGGCTTCTTGTGTGGCACTATCCCAAGCAGCTTGCAACTCTTCTACTTTCCAAATAATACGCATACCGCGTCCGCCTCCACCAGCAGTAGCCTTTATAATTACTGGAAAGCCCATGCTCAAAGCAACCTCTTGGGCTTCTTCTACATCTTTTAATAAGCCCTCCGAACCAGGAATAGTGGGTACACCACATTTCTTCATGGTATCTTTAGCATTACTTTTATCACCCATCGAATTAATCATCTCGGGGCTGGCACCAATAAATTTAATATTGTGCTGACGGCATATTTCGCTAAACTTGGCGTTTTCACTTAAAAACCCATAGCCTGGGTGAATGGCATCGGCATTTGTGATTTCGGCTGCCGCAATAATATTAGCCATGCTTAAATAGCTGTCTTTACTTGGAGGTGGCCCAATACAAACGGCTTCATCAGCAAATTTAACGTGTAAAGAATCTTTATCGGCAGTTGAATAAACCGCAACGGTTTTAATTCCCATTTCGTGACAGGTACGAATAATTCGTAACGCAATTTCACCTCTGTTAGCAATCAGAATTTTTTTAAACATGGATCGAAATTTTTAATGTTAAAATGAATACACCTGTTTGTGTTCGTAAACAGTGGGCTTTGAAACGCTCTATAAAATAATTACTAAAGCACTTCGCTCTCATTTTTATTACGAAGGATCAACTAAAAATAAAGGTTGGTCGTACTCTACAGGCGAGGCATCGTTAACCAAAACTTTTACAATTTTACCTTTAACATCGCTTTCAATTTCGTTAAACAGTTTCATGGCTTCAATGATACAAACGGTTTTACCTGGTATAATTTCGTCGCCAATATTTATAAAGGTAGGTTTATCAGGACCCGCCGATCGGTAAAATGTACCAATCATCGGAGATTTAATAGTTATATATTTAGCGTCGTCGGCTACGGGTGCTGGAGGCGTTGTTGCAACTGCCGCCGGAGCTACTGCTGCCACTGGAGCCACTTGCGTAGGAAGCACCTGAGCAACTGGTGCTTGCATAAGCACTTGCGCCGCTGTTTTGGGCGTTCTGATAACGATTTTAATCTCTTTGGTTTCCAATTCCACTTCGCTTACCCCGCTTTTGGAAACGAACTTTATAAGATCTTGAATTTCGTTTAGTTTCATTGTAAAGTATTTATTTAGTTAGAAGGCAAAAGTAACAGTATTTTTTTTGAAAAAAAGTGTTTTTTTTCTGATTTTTTAATAAAAAGGTGTAGTTTTAATTCAAAACTTTGAAATTAATCTGTGTTTTCACTAAATAATTAAGCCATTCGTTTTACTCTTTTTAAAAATAGAAACACACATCTAATAACAAGTTTCAATAAAGAATTGCTTTAGAATAAAAAACACAACTCAGCTTATTTAAAAAGTAGCGAAAGCCCCTATTTTATCTCCAATCTTACACCAATGCTAACACCCTTCTTCCTTTGAAACCTTTGCGCCTTTGCGTGCCACCTAACCTAATTCTATACAACTCAGCTTATTTAAAAAGTAGCAAAAGCCCCTATGTTATCTCCAATCCTACACCAACGCTAACACCCTTATTCCTTTGCGACCTTTGCGCCTTTGCGTGCCACCTAACCTAATTCTATACAACTCAGCTTATTTAAAAAGTAGCAAAAGCCCCTATGTTATCTCCAATCCTACACCAACGCTAACATCGTTCTTCCTTTGCGACCTTTGCGCCTTTGCGTGCTTAACCCAAAAATTAAAAAACCGCTATTACCTTCACGTAACAGCGGTTCTCGTTTGGTCGGGATGACCTGACTCGAACAGGCGACCCCCAGCACCCCATACTGGTACACTACCAACTGTGCTACATCCCGAGCCGAGTTGCTTTTTATAATTTCTAAAAAGCAAGATGGTAACCCATTTTTATTTAGTTATACTTATAATACGTGTGTCAGTAAATTTCTTTACAACTCAACACAAAGTATTAACTTTATAAAAAAACCGATGCGTAAACATCGGTAGAGATGGGTAAAAAAGTAGATTAATTAAGCCTTCGATTTTTCCATTACTACTTTTCCTTTGTAGTAAAGTTTTCCTTCAAACCAATGCGCGCGGTGCATTAAATGCGCCTCGCCAGTTGTTGAATCTTTTGAGATGGTCATGTGAGGTGCTTTGTAAGTGGCACGACGTGAGTCTCTTCTAGAGCGCGATAGTTTTCGTTTAGGATTTGGCATGACTTCTGATTTTTAATTTTTATTATGCTTTAATTTATTTAATTGTACCCACAAAGGGTTTGTTTCCTCATCCGAACGTTCTTCAGAGGTGCTGATTTGGTTCAACCGATTTAATGTTTCTGTATCACATATAAATTGGTCTTTGTCTAACTCGCAAGGCACACGCCGTGCAGGTATAGATACCATAATGTATTCATATAAATAGTGCGATAATTGAATTTCGGCGGCTCCCTCGGGTATCACCAAAATTTCATCGTTGCTTTCGGCAGGATTACCATGTTTTATGACTAATTTTTCCGCTATTTCAACTGGAAAATCAAAGTCTTTCAAACATCGGTCGCAGGCAACGCCCACCGTTCCTTCGATGGTAAACAGCAACTGCATGAGGTAATTTTGCTTAACAAGCGTTGCATCTACCAATAAATTGGCTCGTGCAATTTCACTATCTTCAAACTGTTCAAAGAACGTGTCTGTAATCTTGAATTGATATTCATGCTTACCGACTTCTAATCCGGAAAACTGGATAATATATTCCTTTTTTCCCATAATCCTTAAAAAGGGCTACAAAAGTAGGCATTTTTTTATTATTTGCAAGTTTTTATTTACCAAATATAGCTTAAAATCAGTCGCTTCGCACAACCTTTCTCCATTTGCGAAAAAATTAACGTCCTTCTCGCTTCCAACGTTTATAGCAATCCATTATTTTTCCATACAATTCTACCCCATCGTGGTTTAAAATAAAATCGTTGCTCACTTCAAAACAATAACGCCGAAACACATCGAAATTAATTTTTTCATCGCCTGTTAATTTGCGTAAAATTTCGGGATTAAACTTTTTTAGCACTTGCTCTTCAACCAATAAATCTTCAAATATTTTAGCAAGTTTGCGTATTTGTTTTCCCTCGCGACTAAACTGCATATACAAAGCCGTGATAGGACTTTGGATAGCATTAATTGGTTTTATTTTTGACTCGTCAATGATTTTATTCATGTACTCGCGTTCGTAAGGCTTAATTTTAAACGCCGTAACCACCACGGGTTGCAGTTTAATAGGAATGGTTTTCATTACCACCAGCAATTGCCCCGCCAAACTTGCTTTAACGTTCTTAACCTGCACAAACAATTTAGAGTGGCCTACAAACGAACAAATTAAAGTATCGGCTTCGCTGGCATAAATACTAAACTTGCCCGCCTCATCGCTCATGGCACCATTGCCTGTAGTTTTGTTGATGATGTAAACGTAAGGCATAAGAGTAGTGCTATCACCTTCGACCACCTTGCCACTCCAAGGCAAACTTTGCGCACTAAAACAGAAAGTTTTTAGTACTAAGCATCCAATTAATGTTAAACGTTTCAACGCCATAAAAATAAGGTTTGCGAATTAGTTTATTCACATTCCGTTCATAATTTAACCTTTTTTTTGCAGGATTTTACTTGGGTTTACCAAATTAATAGTTGTAATTTTAAAGCCTATTATGCAAAATTTCATTGTATCGGCGCGTAAGTACAGACCTCAACATTTTAACACAGTTGTTGGGCAAAGCCATATTACCAATACCTTGAAAAACGCCATCACCAACAAACAACTGGCACAAGCCTATTTGTTTTGCGGGCCACGCGGGGTTGGTAAAACCACTTGCGCACGTATTTTTGCTAAAACCATTAACTGCTTTAACATTAGCGATAAGGGCGAGGCATGCGACCACTGCGAGTCGTGTGTATCTTTTAACTCAGGGGCTTCGCTAA
Source organism: Bacteroidota bacterium (assembly GCA_013297775.1). GTDB lineage: Bacteria > Bacteroidota > Bacteroidia > B-17B0 > Aurantibacillaceae > Aurantibacillus. The sequence continues at coordinate 50,319 of JAAFIL010000012.1, read as the reverse complement.
ATGTTTACGAATTGGATGCGGCCAGTAATAACTCGGTTGAAGACATTCGTAATTTAGTAGATCAAGTTCGCTTTGCGCCGCAATTAGGCGAGTACAAAGTTTATATCATTGATGAGGTACACATGCTTAGCACGGCAGCCTTTAATGCGTTTTTAAAAACTCTTGAAGAACCGCCTAAACACGCCAAATTTATTTTGGCTACCACCGAAAAACATAAAATTATTCCCACTATTTTATCACGCTGTCAGGTTTTTAATTTTAATCGCATTAAAACCGAAGATATAAGTGGGCATTTAGCTTATATGGCTAAAAACGAATCGGTAAGTTTTGAAGCCGAAGCCTTGCATGTCATTGCGCAAAAAGCCGACGGTGGCTTGCGCGATGCGTGTTCAATTTTCGATCAAATGGTTGCCTTCACGGGCAATCACTTAACTTATAAACAAGTTGTAGAAAATTTACACGTTTTAGACTACGATTATTATTTCAAAATAACGGATGCGTTTTTGCAGCAAGCCCTGCCCGAAATTATGCTCACCTTCGACGACATTTTAAAAAAAGGATTCGATGCTCATAATTTTATTATTGGCTTGGGCGAGCACCTGCGCAATGTGTTGGTAAGCAAAGACCCGCAAACGGTGGCTTTACTCGAAATTAGCGATACCTTAAAACAACGCTATGCGCAACAAGCCCAAGTGTGTTCTTTACAATTTCTATTGAAATCGCTTTCGCTGATTAGTAAAACCGATGTTAACTTTAAAAGTGCCAAAAACCAACGGCTGCTGATCGAAATGGCCTTAATGCAAATGACATTCCTTACCACATCGGCCGATGCGGAAAAAAAAAAGATGAGTTCGTAACTAACGATTCCGAAACGGCTTCTGCACCAACGCTCACTAAAGTAACTGCTTTACAGGAGCCGAGTGTTAAACTAGCCGAAAAACCCGTTATACCCTTCGAACAATTAAAATTAAAATCGCAATTTAGTTTAAACGAGGCTCAAAACGGAACTTTAAGTACATCCGATCCAACCGCAGCAACACCCGTTGTTAGCGAAAATGTGGTAGTTCAAAATAAACCATTTACGCTCGATTCGGTAAAAGAAGCCATTGCCAATTATGCTGCCGAACAATTGCAACTGGGTAACCGTATGCTACACGTCAGTTTAACCACGTGTAACATTATCATGCTCAACGAAACAGAAGTTCAACTAACCCTTACCAACGAAGCCCAAAACGAAAAATTACAAACGGTTAAACAAGATTTTTTAGATGAAGTTCGTAAAACGATACAAAATAATACCTTAACTTTAAGCGTCAAAATTTCGGAAGCAGAAACGGCAGTAAAGGCTTTTAAGCCATCGGATAAGTTTAAACAACTTGCTGAAAAATACCCAGCTCTGCTCGAATTAAAAAAACGATTTGATTTAGAAATTGATTATTAAAACTAAATATCCTAACACATGAAACACCTCTTCATTAGTGCGGCTCTTCTAGCGGCATTAACCCTAAGTGCGCAAAACAAAGCACCAGCAAAAAAAACGCTCGATGGGCCTAAAAAATCATCGCTCAATTACGAGTATGCGTTAAACGACCCCATGAAAACACGTATTTACACCCTTAAAAATGGGATGAAGGTCTATTTATCGGTGTATAAAAATGCACCGCGGGTTCAAACGTATATTGCAGTAAGAGCTGGTAGTAAAAACGACCCAGCCGAGGCAACAGGCTTGGCACATTATTTAGAACACATGGTATTTAAAGGCACCGATCAATATGGCACCAAAGATTTCGCAAAAGAAAACATTGAAATAAAAAAGATTGAAAACTTATACGAAGTTTACCGCGCTACAAAAGACGAGGCGCAGCGTAAAAAGATTTACCATCAAATAGATAGCATTAGTGGTGTGGCCGCTAAATATGCCATTGCTAACGAATACGATAAAATGACGGGTAACCTTGGTGCACAAGGTACCAATGCGTTCACCTCATTCGACCAAACGGTTTATGTAAACGATATCCCTTCCAATCAAATTGAAACTTGGTTAAAAGTAGAAGCCGAGCGTTTTCGTAAACCTATCTTACGTTTGTTTCACACAGAATTGGAAGCGGTTTACGAAGAAAAAAACCGTGGCTTAGATAACGATCAAAATAAAATGTTTGAAGCTGCTTTTGCAGGCTTGTTTAAAAAACATACTTATGGTACACAAACTACCATTGGCACTATTGAGCATTTAAAAAATCCTTCGATGAAGGAAATTAATAAGTATTATAATAAATACTACGTGCCAAATAACATGGCCATTATTATGAGTGGCGATTTTGATCCAGACAAAGTAATTGTTGACATCGAAAAAAACTTTGGCACCTTTAAAGCAAAGCCTGTTGAAACGTATAAATTTCAAAAGGAAGATCCCATTACTCAAAAAGTAGTGAAAGAAGTAATTGGTCCAGATGCCGCGTCGGTTGGCTTAGCCTGGCGCATAGAAGGGGCAGGCACGCGCGATGCAGAGTTAGCTGGTTTAATGGCCTTGCTATTGTCTAACGGCAAAGCAGGTTTAATGGACATTAATTTGAATCAAGCTCAAAAAGTATTGGGCTCTAACGGAGGGGTATATGTTTTAAAAGATTATTCGTTTTTTACTTTAGGCGGCGACCCCAAGGAAGGACAAAGTTTAGAAGAGGTTGAAAAATTAATTTACAACGAAGTAGATAAAATTAAAAAAGGACAAATTGAAGACTGGTTAATCCAAGCCGTTATTACCGATCTGAAATTAAATAAAACGCGTGAGTTAGAAGATAACCGAGCGCGTGGAGGAGTGATGTTAGATGCTTTTATCAATGAAGTGAAATGGCAACAACAAAGCGACGCCATTGAACGCCTCTCTAAAATTACGAAACAAGAGTTGGTTGATTTTGCTAATCGTAATTTTAACGAAAACAATTATGTAGTCGTTTATAAGCGTGTAGGCGAAGATAAAAGCGTACAAAAAGTTGAAAAGCCAAGCATTACTGCCGTTGAAGTGGATCGCGAAAACGAATCGCCGTTTTTGAAAAAAGTGGTAGAAGCCCAACCTACACCTTTAACGCCTCGGTTTATAGATTATGATAAAGACATTGTTAAAGCAACTATCAAATCAGGCATTCCCGTTATTTACAATCAAAATACCGAAAATAAAATTTTTGAGTTGTACTATAAATTTAACATGGGTAGCAAACACGATAAAATTTTACCTATTGCTATTGAATACATACCGTATTTAGGTACTAAAGATATGAGCCCTGCGCAAGTGCAGCAAGAGTTTTATAAATTAGGCTGTAGCTTTAGTGTTTTCAATGATTTTGACAACACATGGGTAATGCTAACAGGTTTAAGCGATAACTTCGATAAAGCCATTCGACTGTTTGAAAAAGTATTAAACGAACCTTTAGTAGAACAAGCAGCTTTAAAAAACTTAGTGGCCGATATTTTAAAACACCGCGAAGACGATAAATTAAACAAACGTTTAATTAACCGCGGGTTAAATTATTTTGCAAGGTATGGTGCAGTAAATCCGTTTACTTACAAAGCCAGTAACGAAGAATTAAACAAAATAAGCGTTGATGATATTACCTATAAAATTAAATTATTAACTGGGTTTGAGCACAAAGTTTTATACTACGGCCCTTTAAGTTTAGAAGATGCAACGTTCAGATTAAATGCTTACCATACAGTTCCTTCAAAACTTAATCCCATCCCAGCGGCTTATGCATTTGATGAAAAACCTCTACAAAACGCCGTGTTTATGGCCGATTACGATATGAAACAAGTAGAAATAAACCGCATGAGCACCGGACATATTTACGATAAAAATTTAGTGCCAATTATTGCGTTATACAATAATTACTTTGGTGGTGGCATGAGTAGTATCATGTTTCAAGATCTTCGCGAATCAAAAGCATTGGCTTACTCAACAGGTGGCGCTTATACAACTCCACGCGAGCCAGGTAAGAACTATATCAATTCTAATTTTATTGGATCGCAATCCGATAAACTAGAAGAAGCCATTAATGGCGTTAAAAATTTAGTGGACAATATGCCTAAAGCCGAAGCCACCTTTAACTCGGCCAAAGAAAGTTTAGTGCAAGAGATACGTGCCGAGCGAATTAATAAATCACAAATTTTATTTGATTATGAAACGGCACTAAAATTTGGTTTAACGACCGATATTCGCAAAGATATTTTTGAGAAGGTTCAAAATTTTACATTTGAAGATATACAAAACTTTCACAATCAATACGTGAAAGGTAAACCCGTTACAACAACTGTTTTAGGTAAAAAAGAATTGATAGATATAAAAGTACTCGAAAAATTGGGTCCTGTAAAACAAGTAAGTTTACAAGAAATTTTTGGGTATTAAGAAGTGTTGACTCCCACGGCACTGGCAAGAAAGATGCGCTTTAGAATACAAAACCTAAAGCCTTAAACAATTGCCAGTGCTTTGTTGGGTTGCAATCACTTACCAGTTTAGTTCAACCCAAATTACACCAAATAATAAATCTATTCCATATAACTTAACTCAAAGTAGTTAATAATAGTAGTAATTTATTATAAAATCTTTTTCAAAATTTAATTTTCACCTCTGCGAACTTTGCGTCTTTGCGTGCCATTTTTAATGTAGTCCAATATTTAATCAAGCTATAAATTTTATTCTAAAGCCCCTCTTTCTTAAAATTTGGTCTAACACCAACATCATTTCTAAAAGATACGTTGACCCAGTTTCTTTTTCTCTTATACTTCCTCAAAAATTATACCCGTAGGCCTTGCTACGCCTATAATTTTTTCGTCGCCTAAAAGAAAAATAATTCTGGTTCAACTTGTATCTTTTAGAACCGATATTGGTATAAGCAGTATTTACGCTTTCAAATATTTTTCTACTAAGGATAAATCACCGCACGCCATAACGCACACGCTAACGCTGGTCGCGTTTATCCATAAACGGTTTTTCGAAATAACGATACACACAATAAGAGAGCATGGCAATGGTACATACAAACCCTACTAAAAATAGCCAAAATCCTAAATCCGATTGGTGAAGCCAATACGGTTGCAAAATAAAAATAAGCGGTAAATGAATGAGATAATTGGCATAGCTAAGTTTAGCCATCCATTCAATAGCCGCACCACCAACCGTCAAGCGTTTTAAAAAGAAACACGCCGGCATCATTAACATGCAAAAAAACGCAAGTAAAGCGGTGTAAATAGTTTTATAAATAAACAAGTGTTCATTGTACGGAAAAAAGGTAAAGTACAAAACACCTGTTAATCCGATTGCAAATAACAACCGTCGCCAGCTATACAATTGGTTTGGAAAACGATAAATAAAATAGGCCATTAACATCCCATAACCTGGCGCATCGAGTTGAGTGATGACCCGTTTGCGATACCACACATCCCACAACGGATAAGTTTGATAAGGCTGCTGAGATAAATAACGCACCACCAAAGGCATCACTATAAAAAGAATACAGGTTATAAGATAGGCGCGGTGCGGTTTTTTTCGGTTAAACACTAAACAACAAAACACTAAAATAGGAAACAGTCCATAAAACCATTCTTCAACACTTAAACTCCACGACTCCCAATACAAAAAATCGAATGGAATGATTAAGTTTTGACAGAAAAATAAAAAACTAAATACATACTGATTTAAAGTGCCAGGTATTAAGTGAAATGCAACCAATATACAATTTACAACCAGAAATAAATAATAGTTAGGAAGCGTGCGCCACCACCGCCGTTTTAAAAATTTTAAAATGTGTTCGGGTTTGTAATTGGGATGCGTATCTAAATCGCGCAATAACATTTCGCCAATGAGGCAGCCACTCAACACAAAAAAAAGCGTTACACCATCGGGTAAATTAAACGTATTTAAAATAGGGAATCGAGTTTGTAAGAGGGGGGCTAAATGCGTAAACACAACAAAAACTGTAGCACAACTTCTAAAAGCATCGAAGCCCGCTATTCTATGCGTGAGCGAAGTCAAGTGTATTTATTTTCGGAGTTCAAAATTTTGACCCAAATACACACGTCGCACTTGTTCGTCGTTAGCCAAATCTTCGGCACTTCCACTTTTTATAACACTCCCGCTATACAACAAATAGGCGCGGTCGGTAATACTCAGGGTTTCGTGTACGTTATGATCGGTAATTAAAATACCAATGTTTTTATCTTTTAATTTTCGCACCACATTTTGAATGTCTTCAACGGCAATTGGGTCAACGCCCGCAAAGGGTTCATCCAATAAAATAAATTTAGGATCGGTGGCCAAGGCCCTTGCAATTTCGGTACGCCGACGTTCGCCTCCACTTAGTTGGTCGCCTAAGTTTTTACGAACATGATGCAGCGCAAATTCATCTAACAAACTTTCTACTTTTACCTCTTGCTCTTTTTTACTAAGTTTTGTCATTTCTAATACCGCTCGCAAATTATCTTCAATACTTAGTTTTCGAAACACCGAAGCCTCTTGAGGTAAATACCCAACACCCAGTTGCGCGCGTCTATACATAGGCTCTTTGGTAATATCGCGTTCATCCAAAAATATTTTACCGCTATTGGGTTTAACCATGCCCACAATCATATAAAACGAAGTGGTTTTACCTGCACCGTTAGGGCCTAATAAACCTACAATTTCGCCTTGCTTAACCTCTACACTAACGTTATTAGCTACCGTACGATTTTTATATTTCTTAACTAGATTTTCGGAACGTAATACCATGGTTTATAAATTAAGTTGGAAGCCAAATTTGAATCCGAAATTATCAATGGCACGAGGCAATTGATAGTTTAAACGCCAAAACGCATCAATGCGAAATACTTTAAAAATATTTTCGATTCCAGCACTCGTTTCTACATAAGGCTCTTGTTCAAGCGATTTTAAAGTAGAAGGAAATAATAACGTTCGGCGATTTTTATCATTCACACTGCCCCAAACCGCTTTGGCAGTAATTACTTCGCGCCATTTTAATTTACGCAACAAAGGTATTTTGTTTAAAAATAAACCTTCAAAGTGATGATATATGGCAGCCGATACAAATTGATCGCTTGCAAATTCGTAATACTTCATCATATTAAACGCCATGTAATCGTATATATAAGTTTCGTTTCCACCATGTAATTCCATAATCGGATACGCCACTTGTCCCCAAATTTTACCACCTTCTAATACGTAATCGGTGTAACCTAAAATGGGAGTGATACGAATGCGGTCGCTAACGTTCAGTACTAACTTTGTGTAATCGTATTCGCCTTTAAACGCATTTTGTAACGACTTGGCGTAGTTTAATTGAATTACCGGAAATTTTGTACCTAAGGATAAACGGCTAAAGCCTTGCCCTACAAATTTTTCTTTCCAAGCAAAGCGAATATTAACGCGTGCTTCGGTGTTGTTTATAAATTCACGTTCGCCAATGCTCCCGTCGCGGCGGAAACTCAAATAACGATTTTCGCCCAAGGGTTGAAATTGCCTACCCACTAAGGTTGCTTTACTAATTAAACCTGGAAACCACTCGCGCTCGTACCAAGCCTCAGCACTATTAACGCGGGTTAAATTCGTTAATGGATTAGTTCTAAAAAAAGAAGCCAACACGTTATCTTGCGAAAAGCCATTGGTACTTTGCCCTAAAATTTCGTAATCGCTGCGCAAACTCATACCCACCAATTGCCGACGTGGTTTTTTACTTAAAAAAGATTTAAACCCTAAACTGTATTTCCATTTTTGATCGAGTAAACCTACAGCTACATATCCATTTAACTCGTACCATTTGCTAAATGCTTCGCTGGTGCGCCCGCCAAAGCGTAAGCGAAAGCCCTCAACTCGGTTATACGATAGTAAATTAGAGTAAGGCCCAATTTCGAAGTTATTGAATTTTTTATAACCCGCTACTAATACATAAAAAACATCTACCCACGTTTTATAAATGGGAAGCGATTGAATAGTATCAATCATTTTATAAATTTTTTGCTCACGTAAACTCAGGCTATCGTGTCGGTTCTGCTTCCAAAAATCATCGTCCTTTTTGGTAGCATCTTCATTAACATCTATCTTATCGGCAAACTCATAAAACTTATCGCTTTGTGGTTTATTAATTACAATGTCTTTGTAAGAAGTTGTTTTACGTCCGTAGAAACCAATTGCTTTTTTTGTTGGTGCAAAGTCAATCACTAAGCGATCTTTTCTTAGCATCCAAACACTATCGTTATATAAAAACTCTTGGGTAATATTAGCTGCATTTATAAAATTAATGTTGGCATCTTTTGGAATGCTCATTTCTAAACGACGCACACCCCAAGTGGTATCGGCAATCCACATGTTACCTGTAAAACTTAGCTCTTGCATACGTTTGGGTTTAAAACGAATGTGATACACCCGATGTTGGTCAATAAACGTACTATCTTCTAAATAAAACTTGTAATAAAAAAAAGCATTTTCAGAAATGGGGCTAGGGAATTGTTTATTGAAAACAGTAATGTTATTATCGTAAATATTAATATTTTGATACATATCGCCCATCACTTGCGAGATACTCGAATTTTCGACCCCAGTAATTTTACTGGCTATAACCACTTCTTTTTTTCGAGTAGGTTCTTTCTTAAAGTAAAAGCGCGATAAATTTTCAATAATAAAAAAAGGCAGCGAGGGCTTTTCATCGCTAAACGAACTATCTACATTTTCGAATACGAATTGTATGGGTTTAAATACTTTTTTATTTCGCATTTCTTTTGGGATGCGCGTTAAATCAAACTCCAATTTATTATAGGTTTCGTATTGATAGGCTTCTAAATTGCTACGGTTATTTTTAATTTTTGCTTTCACGCAGTTGCGTATAATGCGGTGGGCGGGGTTTTCGCCTGCAAGCACCGTAATTTCATCCAATTTAACGCCGCCCTCATCTTCTAAAGGAATATTGATTTCTTGCTCGGTTAAATTTTTATTAATAGCACGCGACATACGCTTGTAGCCTACATACGTTGCAATAATGGAATCGCCTAACTTAGCCGTTTTAATGATGTAATTTCCATCAAAGTCGGTTTGTGTGCCAATGTTTGTGCCTTTAATAATAACTGGAACAAAAGGCAATGCTTCTTTAGTGCCTGCGGCAAATACTTTTCCTTTAATGGTGTATTGCTGCGCTTTAAAATGAAGGCTCAAAACGAGTAGGAAAAGTATATAAATAAAAAAGCGTTTCTGCATCGTAAAAAGTATAAAATCTAGTTTAGAAAGGTATTTATTTCTTAATAATATTGGTGCTTATCTCGCGATCGTTTTTAAATTTTGAAACCTGAATGATAACCCCCGATGTATCGTAAAATTCCCACACACTATCTTTTAAATTATTTTTATAAAATCCTTTATAACGTATTTTACCACTCGCATAATAAGTGGTGTTAGACCCACTCATAACGCCTTTGTCGTAAAACATTTCGCTCCATTGCAAGCCATTCGGATAAAACGAAATCCACTGCCCGTGGCGTTTACCAAAGCGATAATACCCTCTGTATTTAACAATACCATTCTCGTAACGGTCTAAAAAATCGCCAGTATAAGTACTATCTGGGTCTATAATAATTAATGGATTTTTTTTCTTAGCTTCTACTAACGAATCTTTCGTATGCTTCAATTGAATAGAATCTGTTTGGTGTTTTTCAATGGCTTGTTGTTCGGCGGTTTGCGAGCAACTTACTAGAACTAGAGAAAGTGTTAAACTAATTAATGCTATTTTCATGCGACTATAATTTTCGGTTAATGGCATAGTTAATTAAATCTTCTAAACTTTGACGCGACGGGGAAGCAGGAAGTTGATGCAAAATGGCAATGGCCTTATCTTTATACTCCGTCATAATACGTTGAGCATAATCAATACCTTTTTTGGCAATCACAAAATCAATAACTTTTCTAACCTCTTCGCTTTCTTCGTTGTGGTGTTTAATAATGGAAATGATTTTACGTTTCTCAATCCACGTGCTATTGTTTAAGGCATAGATGAGCGGCAAGGTCATTTTTTTTTCTTTAATATCAATACCGGTGGGCTTACCAATGCTATCGTCGTTTCCAAAATCAAATAAATCGTCTTTAATTTGAAACGCAATGCCAGTAAGGGTTCCAAACTCTTTAAATTGTTCAATGGTTTTTTTATCATCGCTAACCGAAGCCGCACCAGCAGCACAACAAGCGGCAATAAGTGTGGCAGTTTTTTTGGTGATAATGTCAAAATAAATAGCTTCCGAAATATCGAGGCGACGTGCCTTTTCAATTTGTAAGAGTTCGCCCTCGCTCATTTCTTTAACGGCATTGCTAACAATTTTTAGTAAGTGAAAGTCATCGTTGTTTAAAGATAACAAGAGGCCTTTTGAAAGTAGAAAATCTCCAATCAACACAGCAATTTTATTTTTCCAGAGGGCATTCACGCTAAAAAAACTACGGCGTTCGTTGCTATCGTCCACCACATCGTCGTGTACCAACGTAGCCGTGTGCAACAATTCAATTAAAGAGGCTGCCCGGTAAGTGCTGTCGTTAATAGTACCAACACTTTGCGCACTTAAAAACACAAACATGGGACGTATTTGTTTGCCCTTGCGTTTAACAATATAGGTAGTAATTTTATCGAGAAGTGGAACCGAGCTTTTCATGGATTCTTTAAACTTGCGTTCAAACTCTTCCATGTGAGTGGCAATGGGTTCTTTTATGTTATCTACAGCTTTCGACACTATTTAAAAGTTTGAGTAGCTAATTTATTTTTGTTGGCCAATTGTCCGCAAGCGGCATCTATGTCTTTTCCACGGCTTCGGCGCACGTTAACCACAACGCCATTTTTTTCGAGTGTATCGGTAAAAGCCTTTAACCGTTCGGGGCTTGTTTGTTGAAAAGCACCGTCGTCAATAGGATTGTATTCGATGATGTTTACTTTCGATTTTAAACGTTTGCAATACATGGCTAATTCTTGAGCATCTTTAATGCTATCGTTAAAATCTTTAAACACAATGTACTCAAAAGTTACCCGTGTGCCTGTTTCTTCTGTAAAGTAAAGTAAAGCATCGGCTAAGTTATCGAGCGTGTTGGTTTCGTTAATGGGCATAATTTGATTACGCTTTTCGTCGTTAGCAGCATGTAAGGATAAAGCTAAATTAAATTTTACTTTATCGTCGCCCAGCTTTACTATCATTTTAGCAACCCCAGCCGTACTTAGTGTAATGCGCGAAGGACTCATGCCTAAGCCATTTGGCGAAATAATGCGTTCGGTACTTTTTAAAACCTCGGTATAATTTAAAAGCGGTTCGCCCATGCCCATGTAAACAATATTTGAAAGCGGCATGTTGTATTTTTCGAGTGCTTGATTTTTAACTAAAACAACCTGATCAAAAATTTCATCGGCATTCAAATTACGCATCCGTTTCAATTTACCCGTAGCACAAAACGTGCAAGTTAAACTACAACCCACCTGCGAAGAAATGCAAGCCGTTGTGCGCGTAGGTGTGGGAATAAGAACACTCTCAACTACAAACCCATCGTGCAAACGCATGGCACATTTAATCGTTTTATCGCGGCTTATTTGTAAATCGTGAAGTTCAACCGCATTAATGCTAAAATGCGAATGAAGTGTTTCTCGAAAACTTAACGATAAATTTGTCATATCACTAAATTGAACAGCACGTTTGTTCCACAGCCAATCGTAAACTTGCTTGGCACGGTATGCCGGTTCGCCATACCCTTTTAAAGCATCGGTTAATTCGGGTAGGCTCAATGAACGTATGTCTTTTTTTGTTGACAAAATATGTGTTTAAAAAGTAATAATCGCTAAAGATACCATATTACTTATAAAAAAGCTACTTTTAAATATGCGTTTTTTAAAAGCAGATAAAGTGTTTGATGGGCTTGTCTTTTTAGAGCCAGAGACGGTCATTGTAATAGACCAAACGGGCTGTATAATAGATGTAGTGGCCTGCGAGAAGGTAGCTAACCAAGCCATCGAACGCATCGAAGGGATTATATGCCCCGGATTTGTAAATGCCCATTGCCATTTAGAGTTAAGCCATTTAGAGAGAAGCATTCCTCAAAAAATTGGTTTAGTAAACTTTGCTTTAGCGGTTATTCAAACACGACAGGCTTTACCCGAACCCGAACAATTGCAAGCCATGGAGCGTGCCGATGCAGCCATGTATAGCAAAGGTATTGTAGCCGTTGGCGATATTAGTAACACCACTCTTAGTGCAAGCATTAAAGCCAAATCGAAACTTTATTACCATACCTTTATTGAATTAATTGGTTTAAACCCTACACGCACCGAGGGTGCTTTTGAAGCGGGATTAAATGTTTTGGAAGCGTTTCAAAAATCGAATGTATCGGCGAGTTTAGCCCCCCACGCCCCTTACAGCACCTCCACCACCTTGATGGATAAAATGGCGCAATACAATGCTGCTCAAAACCAAGTTTCTAGTATTCATAACCAAGAGTGTGAAGCCGAAAATATATTTTTGAAAGGTGAAGCGAGTGCCTTTGAAAAATTATACAGTACTTTAAATATTCCGATAGATTGGTTTAAACCCACTGCCACCTCTTCGTTTCAATACTATGCCCCCCATTTGAATGCAAACGTGCCTCAATTATTAGTTCACAATACGTTTATGAGTGCGGTAGATGCTGAATTGGCGGCTCAACTAAATACCCGTTTTTGTTTTTGCCCAAAGGCTAATTTATACATCGAAAATACATTACCTCACTTTTCAAATTTTAGGTTAGATACGTTTTGTGTAGGAACCGATAGTTTAGCCAGTAACAAGCAGTTAGATGTATTAGAGGAAGTAAATGAACTTTTAGCAAACACTTCTATTTCGGTTGAACAGGCACTAAGAGCCATCACAAGCAATGGGGCAAGCGCTTTGCAGTGCCACAACCAATTCGGATTTATCAAATCTGGTTTTAAACCTGGGTTAAATGTTATTCAAGAACAACACCATCAATTACGGTTTATTAAGAAATGGTGTTAAACTCAGTATAAATCATCCAATCCAATTCGGTGGATAAATAAAAAAGCAAAAAAGTGTTATTAGTTCCGAATTTAACATTTACGCCTTCTAAATTTTGTATTTTTATGAGATTGATTGAAATGGAGCAGCAAAGCAATATATTAACGCACAAACTGGAAGAGTTTATCCGCAAGTATTATAAAAATCAACTCCTAAAAGGTGTTATTTATGCGAGCGGGTTGCTGTTGGCGGCTTTCCTAAGTGTGGTGTTGCTCGAATATTTTGGCGAGTTTAACACCGTTATCCGAACTGTTTTATTTTATGGGTTTCTAGCCCTAACTTTATTGGTTTTAGGAAAATACATTGCCATTCCTTTATTAAAATTAAATAAACTTAGCAAACGTTTAACTTATAATGATGCGGCCGCTATTATTGGCAAACATTTTTCGAGTATTGCCGATAAGTTGATTAACGTATTGCAATTGCAAGACAACCAAGGCATTAGTGGCTCGGCCGATTTGATGTTAGCTGGTATTGAACAAAAAATTTCTGAACTACGCCCCATCCCGTTTACGAATGCGGTTAACTTAAATGAAAACAAACGGTATTTAAAATACGTGTTGCCTTTGTTTTTTTTAACCTCTGCTTTGTTGTTAATATGGCCACAAGTTATTACCAAAAGCACACAACGTTTAGTAAACCACTCGCAGTTTTATGCACGCGAAGCCCCGTTTGAATTTGTACCTTTAAACAAATCGTTAAGTGCCGTTCAATCGCAAGATTTTGAATTGAAGCTAAAATTAGAAGGAAGAGAAATTCCGAACGATGTATTTATTTCGGTTAATGGCGTTGAGTATAAAATGGAAAAAGAAAATACTTTAGCATTTTCTTACACCTTTAAAAATGTACAAAGCAATACGCCGTTTCAATTTAATGCGGCTGGCTTTTCGTCGGCTAGTTACGATTTGAAAGTATTACCTCGTCCCTTGTTGCAACAATTCGATTTGCAATTGGTATATCCTGCGTATTTACAAAAGCCCAACGAAAAATTAGTAAACACAGGCGATTTGCAATTGCCACAAGGCACCAAAGTTGTTTGGACGTTTCGCACACGAAACACCGATGCGGTGTATTTGCGGTTTAACGATAGTTTAGCTAAACCTAAACAACAAGACCAAAATACGTTTACCTATACCCGTCGCTTTATGAACGACAACGGCTATGTGTTTAAAGCCACCAATCAATTAGTGGGCGAAGCACCCGACTCGGTTAATTACAGCATTCAGGTTATTCCCGATCAATTTCCAATTATTTCGGCCGAGGGTAAAAGCGATTCCACCAACACGAAAGCTATTTATTTTAGTGGAACCGTTAAAGACGATTATGGATTTTCATCGTTACAGTTTCATTTCCGAAAAAATGGACAAGACAGCAGTGGCAAAAGTATTGAGTCAAGTGGGGCAGTGCCTTTAGTGCTCCAAAAGGGACAAACCGCTCAACCATTTTATTATTACCTCGATTTATCAACGTTTAACCTACAATCGGGCGATAAGTTAGACTATTATTTTGAAGTAGCCGATAACGACGGGGTTAATAGCAGCAAACGTGCCCGCACGCAAACCCTCACGTTTAAAGCCCCCACGCGCGATGAAGTAGAAAAAACAACTGAAAAAAATAATTCAGAAATTAAAAAAGATTTAGAAGAAAGCATTAAAAAAGCAAAGAGCCTACAAAAAGATGTGAGCGAATTATCTAAAAAAATAAATGATAAAAAGCAATTGGGTTACGAAGAAAAGAAAAAGATAGAAGAGCTATTGAACAAGCAACAAGCCCTTCAAAATAAAGTAGAAGAAATTAAACAAGAGAATGCGCAAAACAACCAGCAACAAAGCGAGTTTACACCCATGGATGAGGCGTTGCTAGAAAAACAAAAAGAGTTAGAACAATTGTTTGAAAATGTGATGACACCCGAAATGAAAAAGTTGTTTGATGAACTCAATAAAATGCTGAATCAATTAGATAAAAATCAAATTCAGCAAAAGCTGGAAGAAATGAAATTGAACAACAAAGATTTGGAAAAGGAATTAGATCGCAACCTCGAATTATTTAAGCAATTGGAGGTAGAACAAAAAATGCAAAGTGTTACCGATAAATTGGATGAGTTAAGCAAAAAGCAAGATGATTTGGGTAAAGAGAGCGAACAAAAAACTACCGATAACAAAGCATTAGAAGGCAAACAAGAAGACTTAAACAAAGCGTTTGATGACTTGAAAAAAGAATTAGAAGACCTATCGAAAAAAAATAGTGAACTCGAAGAACCCAATGCTTTACCAAAGATGGAGAACAAAGCCAATGAGGTAAGTAAAGACCAACAAAACGCATCGGATCAATTGAATAAGAACAGTAAAAAAGAAGCTGCTAAATCGCAAAAAGAAGCCGCCAAAAAAATGGAGGAAATGAAAGATGAAATGGAGCAAGCCATGGCCGAGGCCGAAGAAGAAAAAGATGGAGAAGATGCTGCAGCGTTACGTCAGATTTTAGAAAACTTATTGCACCTCTCGTTTGCGCAAGAAGACTTAATTAAAGCCTTACCCAACACCCGCATTGATAATCCGCAATATGTAAAAATTCCGCAAGACCAAAAAAAATTACAAGACGATAGCAAAGTGATTGAAGATAGTTTGTTGGCCTTGAGTAAACGTGCGCCGCAAATTAGTGCCATCATCAATAAAGAAATTAGTGCTATTAACTTAAACATGGAGAAGACGGTAAAAGCCTTAGCCGAGCGCAACACTAGCGATGCCAGCATTCGTATGCAAGGTAGTATGACTTCTATTAATAATTTGGCGTTATTGTTGAACGAAAGTTTAGAGCAAATGCAAAAGCAAATGCAGCAAAAGAAAAATAGTAAAAGCGGCAGTGGTAAATGTAAAAAACCAGGTAGCGGCAAAGGGAGCAAACCATCGGATAAACCAAGCATACCAAACATGCGCCAATTGCAAGAGCAGTTAAATCAACAATTAAAAGAATTGAAAGACGCTTTAGAAAAAGGTAAGAAACCCGGAGAGAAGCCCGGCGGCGAAAAGCCTGGACAAAAGCCCGGTGGTTCGCAAGGTAGTAGCATGATGCCAGGATTTAACATGCCGGGTAGCAGCGAGCAATTGGCTAAAATGGCGGCTCAACAAGAAGCTTTGCGCCGACAAATGCAGCAAATGATGGACAAATTAAAAAATAAAGGAAAAAATCCGGGAGGTGAAATTGCCGACCTTATGGAGCAAACCGAAAAAGACATTGTGAACCGACAAATTACTCAAGAAACCATGCGTCGCCAACAAGACATACTTACCAAACTTTTAGAAAGTGAAAAGGCAGAGCGGGAGCGGGAACAAGACGAACAACGCAAAAGTAATGAAGCCAAAAATGAAATTTTAAGTAACCCTAAAGGATTTTTAGAGTATAAACGATTAAAAGAGAAGGAATTGGAGTTGTTAAATACCGTTCCTCCCAACCTAACACCCTACTATAAACTAAAAGTAAATAATTATTTTAATAGCGTAAATAAGTAATGATACCGGCCCGAGGCGAAAAATTAAAAATAGGTAGTAACCCCGAAAACCTGCGATTGGTAGAACGTTTGATTGAAGATGTATGCCAAGTTTACAATGTGCAAGAAGACTATTATGGCAATATTTTAATTGCAGTAACCGAAGCATTTAACAATGCGGTGCAACATGGCAACGAAGGCAATCCGAATAAAAATGTAATGATAGGTTTTGAAAACCGCGATCAATTGCTCATGTTTAGTGTAGCCGATGAAGGAAAAGGTTTCGATTACCAAAATTTACCCGACCCAACCGACCCTGCCAATATTGAGAAGGTTAGTGGAAGAGGTGTATTTTTAATGAAAAATTTAGCTGACAAAGTCGAGTTTCATCAAAACGGAAAAGAAGTTTTACTAGGGTTTAAAAGTTAAAAAATAGTTCTAAGATAATATTATATTTTAGGTTGTTAGTTGCCACCTGTGCTATTTGATATTTATCCATGCCATGTCCATCCCCAAAATTCAACAAACACCTCGAAACGCTTTAGCCGACTTTTTAAAAGGGATTGCCGTATTAGGATTGATACAAGTGCATGTGGCTTCTCTTTTTGGGAGCGAACAATTTTCATCAACTTTAAGTAGCCGCTATATGCAATTTTTTGGAGCGGCACCTGTAGCCCCTGTATTGATGCTAATTTTCGGGTATTTTGTTGCCAAGAGCCAACGCACACCTCAACAACTTTTATGGCGAAGTTTAAAATTATTTTTATTAGGAATGTGTTTAAACGTAGCTCTAAATTTTAATTTATTACGCTCCGTTTTTGAAAATCGTTTTCACGTTAACATTTGGCCTTATTTATTGGGTGTAGATATTTTACATTTTGCAGCATTAGCTTTGTTAGTTCTTTTGGTTTTTAAAATGTGGAAACGTTATTCGTATTGGCTTATTATTTTGCTTATTCTTTTGGTGATAGGTATTGCCGAATGGATAAGATTAAATGCGCCCTACTTCAACACGAATGTCCCTTATTTAAGTGCTTATTTTTTTAGAAGCGAACAATATTGGGCTTACTTTTCATTAGTGCCTTGGTTGGCTTATCCTTTGTGTGGTTTTTTATTTTATAAGTTGGAACCGTTTTTTATACGAACGTTTGTTAATCCTATTCAAACGCGTCAATACCTCGCCTTGCTTTTGTTTATAGTTGTTGGTGTAACGTTTCCGTATGCACCAGGTTTTAGTTCGAGTATGGCGGTGTATTATCAACACTCGGCTTGGTTTTTTATTTGGTGTGTGTTGTTTGCTAGTTTATATGTATTGTGCGGTTATATTATTTTACCATATTGGATTAATTATAAACCCATCCGTTATTTAATTTGGCTAGGTCAACACATTACTACGGTTTATGTTATTCAATGGCTTATTATTGGCAATACAGCTACCGAAGTATATAAAAGTATTAGCTCCGTTAAATTAGTAGTAATGGCCAGTGTGTTGGTCGTCTTTATTAGTTCGTGCTTAACTTTTGTGGTTATCAAGTTAGGTAAATCGGAAGTTAATACGTTTCGCGAAGGGGCAGACGAAATTTAAACGCAGTATTCAACTGTCTATTTAGGGTTCAAGAAAAAGTATTTTTAGAATCTAGCGTAAAGTATTTTACAACACTTTAAATCCAGCTTCTAATAACTCTTCGCCGCTTAATGCACTAAAGTCAATCATCTGCGCTTCGTATTTAGCGCGTAAGGCTTTTACCCAACGTTTACCACGCTCGTTTAATTCAAAGTTGGCATCCATTACTCGGCCTTTCAATAATAAAATACCTAAGTCGGCACCTTCGTATAAATAATTATTGGTTTGCGTTATTTGAAAATAAAAGGCTTCATTATCGCCATTTACCGATTGGCGTTTGGTATCGTGTTGTTTGTAATTCAAATTACCATTGGTTTTAATTTCCCAAATGCCCGACTGTGGTGCTTTGGTTACTACTTCAACCGTTTTAAACGGATGTTTGATTACCAATTGACTCCAACTATCTTGATTTTGTGGTAAAGCCCATTGATGGTTAAGGCTTGCCACATCTATTTGATAAGGTACGTTTAACCATTCTAATAAATGAAATAAAAATAAAGGCACATCTTGATAGGCAAACTTTGCATGATTGGTTAAGGAACTCACTCCTGAAACCCTCGGATTTAATTCGCCCAAGTAAATAGCACCGCTGTCTTTATCAATTAAAAAATCCAATTCAAAATAACCTTTATAGCCTTCTTTGTATAATTGATTGCCAAATTGCTGAGTGTATTCTAATGCTTTCGCTCTAATAGATTCGGTAAACGCATCTGGAAATAATTCGTTGCCGCACCACCCACCTTGGTAAGGCGTTAAGGTTTTAAAGCCCACTAACTCGGTCATTAAAGGCCCTACTAAAGTACCATGTTGTGTAACGCATCCTTCAATAGCAGTGCCATAACAGTTGATGCGTTTCATAATTTTTACTTCGTCTTCTTTTAAAATATCTTCGCTGTGTTTTTCAAAATCGGTTTCGTTGGCAATAAAAAAAGTGGTGTGTCCCGAGTCGCCAAAGGGCGTTTGTATTACCAAATCGTTTCCTAGGTGCGGGGTTAACGTTTTTAAATGCGCATAATTTTTTACGGCCGCCAACACATAAGGCACACAGGCTACACCTGCTTTTTCGGCAATGCGATTGGTGTTTACTTTATTATCTAAAAATGTTCGCAATGTTGCCTTCGGAAAACAAACTTCTAATCCGGCTTGTGCAGCAAGTTGTTCGGTTTTTTCATCAAACATTAAAAATAAAACTTTGGCTTGCGCACCTGCGGGGGTGTTGGCTTTTATGTAAGTTAATACTTCGGCGTGTTGCAATAAGTAATTATTAATGTCTTCTATACTTTGAAATTCATCGTGAGGTAATTCTTCTTTTGGACAAAATAGATTGGGATGTTGTCCATTAAAACTATCAATATAAGTGATAAACTTAAATTGACTTATCCACTCATCTAAACCTAATAAATTAAAGTTAGTAGCACTAATAAAAAAGAGCGGCGTGGTGTTGGTTTTAAAGTACGATTTAATTTCATTAATAGTAGTAAGCATAGGTCTTAACATTTATTTTTTGACTTTCATTTTAGTTTCGAGTGCTTGCATGGCTTGAATAGCACCCATTGCCGATAGTGTATTTTTTCGGTTAAGGGCTTCTTGTGTAAAAATTTTCAAACCTAAATCGGCGCGGTAGCCATGAATTTCTTTCACATCTAAAGCAATCATAAACCGCAAAATAGCTTCGCTTATAACTTGCCCAGGTACTAATATCGGAAAGCCCGGTGGATAAGGAATAACAAACGAAGTAGAAACCAATTCTTTATTTTTTTCTAATTGATTTAACCCATCTTTTAATAATACATACTCGCATAATTCTTCTTCGTAAGCTAAAAAAAATGCCTCGCGAATATTGCCGCCTGGCACACCAGGTGAGGCTTGAAACGAGCGGTGGAAATAACTAAAATCGGGGAGAGGCGGCACATCGTGAATGAGTGATTGAATGTGTTTGTGCGAAATTTCTGTTTCGCGTTTATTAAGCGAGCGATTGCTTTCATCTAACTCATCGGCAATTTGTAATAAGGCATTAATTAAATAAGTAACGCTGCCACGGGTGGTGCCAATGTTGGTCATAAACAAAACGGTATTGCGCGAGGTTTTATTAATTTGGATATTAAACCTATCCATTAAATATAAATTTTTAAACGCATCGCCAGTAATACCAGCTTTACCAACCGATAAGGTTATTTTAGTTGGATCCAAAACAAATTCATCTTTTTCCCACGCTTCTTCTAAACGATTCCACCCTTGCTCGGCCGTGTAATACTCGCCTGTGCCGCTTTCGCGCAGGTGTGGCGGAATTAAATCATTCACCGATAAAATATGAAAGTACTTACTTAGTTTCGGGTGATTCTCTACTTTAGAGCGCAGCACCATTGCCATTTCAATACTACGTTCAACCAATTCGTAACCTTCTAATTCTACTTGCCTTCGACCTGCATCTAACGAGGCTAAAATTTGATAGTTGGCCGAAGTAGTGGTATGCGTCATGTACGCTTCTTGAAAGGTATCGGCTACTTTTAAACTATACTCTTCATCCCAAATTTGAATCATAGATCCTTGTCGAAAACTTGACAAAGTTTTGTGTGTACTTTGTGTGGCATACACTCTTATTTTAACTTTATCTGGATTGGGCAGTAAGGGCACATCGCCTGGTTTTAAACCTGCTATGTGTGCCATGTATTCTTCGCGATAAGCGGTTGATTTATATTTGTGATATAATTTTTGCGCCACATACATACCTGTGCGTTGCTTGTAAGTATAAGTAAAACTCGCAAAGGCAAACCACGCTTCATCCCATAAAAACACCATGTCGGGTTTGATGGCCAATACTTGCTCCATTACTTTCTCTACATTATACACCAAGCCATCGAAGGTGCTATTGGTAAGCAAAAGCATTTTTACTTTATCGAGCCGATTGGCTTTGCTAAGTGCAACTAATTTTTCTTTTATAACCGACAAGGGCACAGCACCATACATGGAGTATTCTTGAATAGGATACGAATCGAGATATGCCGGAAAAGCCCCAGCTAACACCAATCCATAATGATGCGATTTATGGCAATCGCGATCAACTAACACCACATCGCCAGGTTTAATTAAAGCGAGTTGAACAATTTTATTAGCGGTGGATGTGCCATTGGTTACATAAAAAGTATGTTCGGCACCATAGGCCTTTGCCGCTTTTTGTTGTGCTTTTTTTAAAGGACCTTTGGGTTGCAGTAACGAATCTAAGCCACCATTTGTAGCCGAGGTTTCTGCCAAAAATACATTGCGCCCATAGAAGTCGCCTAAATCACTTATCCAACGCGAATTAAAAACAGAGTTGCCGCGCGAGATAGGCATGGCGTGAAATACACTTGTAGGTTTTTTGCTGTACTCGGTTAAGGCTGTAAAAAATGGAGTATCGTAACGTTCGTTAATGCCATTAATAATGGTGAGGTGAAGTTCTTGCACATCTTCCATGCGGTAAAAAATGCGGCGAAATAATTTAACCGTTGTATCTTTTAAATGCGTGAGTGAACTATCGGTGATGTAGTATATATCTAACTCGGGACGAAATTGATGAATGTAATGCCCCAACAACGGTCCCATATCTGCATCGCTCACCTGCGATACTTCTATTTTAAGTACCGTTTGAATAAATGGGCGTATAAGAGACGAAAGATTGTCGGAGGCGTAAGCAGGTGCGTAACGAATGCATGCGGCTTGAATGTTGTAATTAAAAAATAAACAGATTAAAGCATCTTGAAACGAACGTTGTACTAACACATCGTAGGTGAGAGAGCTGCGGGGGTCTGATAATTCTTTAAAACGTTTTTTAAGGGCGGCCTCTTCTTTGGTGGACATGTCTTCCACGTAAAGCACTTCAAAATAATTTTTACTTTTTTCGCCCGAAACTTTTTCTTTAGGGCTATTGCTAACATACGTTTGATTGTATTTTTCATCAATTACCTCGGGGTGTGTGCGGTAATTATCGCTAACTAATAAATAAACGATTTCGGTAATTTGATTGCTAACGGCTTTAAGTTCGCGCTTTTCAACCGATTTCATAATGCGTTTTACTAAGGTGGCACCTGGGAATGAGAAATACCGTTCCGTACACAAGGCATCGTTTAATAAGCCATTGAGTTCTGTGAGACGATCTTCGAGTGCATCTCCTTGCGAGCGGGTTACTACATTACTTTTTTCTTTAATATCGTTCCACAAATCTATGCGGAGTTGATTGATGTTATAATGTTTAGCATTCATACGTTACTACTTAAACGATTAGTACTCAAAAAAAGAATTAGGTTTTAGAATGCAAGGCTAAACGGTTGCCTTCCGAATCTATAAACAAGGCAAAGTAACCGACGCTATCGCCTAAAAAAGTTTTTTCCATCACCACTCGTCCGCCGGCTTCGTTTACTTTGAAGAGTATTTGATTCAAATCATCGCCTCCATTTAAGTAGATGAGTGGTCCTGTTTCGCTGGGAATGCAGCCAGGCCCAGTAACAATGGCACCACCAACTCCGCCTTCGGAAGGAAAAAAACCCATGGCAAACCCGTTTAATTCAACGGTTGTGATTTCGATATTAAAAATATAATTAAAAAAAGCAACTGAACGGTAATGGTTATAAGCGGGTATTTCGAACCACGTTACAAAATTACGAAATGTGGACTGCTGTTTAATTTTTTGCAAATTAGCTTCTTTGATTTTACTCTTTAAATTAACGGTTGATCCCATAGTTTGAAGTATTGCGGCTCTAAATTTATTTAATAGGTAAACGCTTCTCAAATATAATATTAATTACTATTGGTTAGGATTTAGATGATTTAGAAATGGAAAGGTTTATTGTTCAAATATTTTTTTTCATTTTGCTTTATGCTAATTAATAGTATTTTAGCACAACTAAATAGTTTGTGCTTTGAAGCAGATAGCCAACATAATAAAAACGAGTTATTGGATTCAAACCTTATTGAACAGTTATAGTTTAGTTTTTTTCTCACAAAGTTCGGTATTGGCTTTGTGTTTGTTTAGCGTTACCTTTTTTACGCCAGCCGTTGGCTTGTGTGGTTTTTTTGGTGTTGTACTTATTAATGTGAGTGCTTGGTTTTCGGGCTTTAACCGCGAAGAAATAAAAAGTGGTTTGTTTGGATTTAATGCACTTTTTTTAGGGATGGCCATGGGCTACGATTATCAATTTAGTTTACCTTTTTGCATTTTATTTATGACCGCCATATTTGCTTTATTGTTATTAACCGTTTGGTTAAAAGGTTGGTTAGCCATTCATAAATTACCTTTTTTATCTATTCCATTTGTAATAACGTATTGGTTAATTTCATTATCGGCCCTACAATTTTCGGCACTATCGCTCGATGAAAAGAATGTGTATGTGCTTAATGAATTGGTGCGCCAAGAAACTTCTTTTTTTTATGGTGTTGTTCATAGCTTAGATACTTGCCATTGGCCTTCGGCTATTGTTATTTATTTCAAAACATTATCGGGTATTTTTTTTCAGAATAGTGTTTTAGGTGGTGTGCTAATTGCTTTTGGATTACTGTATGCCTCACGCATTTCGTTTTCGTTAAGTGTGGTAGGGTTTTTATTGGCATTTTTATTTTACGATATTTTTGGAGTGGATACGAATGATTTATACTATAACCTAACAGGATCTAATTTTATTTTTCTATCTATTGCCATTGGGTGTTTTTTTATCATTCCTAATTTTTACAGTTACTTAACTGTGGCATTGTTAACGCCTATTTTATTAATATTGAGTTTAGCCTTGGGCAAATTGTTAGGTGTTTTTCAATTAAAAGCCTATTCACTTTCGTTTAGTGTGTTAAGTACGGCGTTTTTATTTACGCTAAATCAACGCTGGTTTCATCATTATTTACAGTTAGTAAGCATACAATATTTTTCGGCCGAAACGAGTATTTATAAATTTCTTAATTCGGTGCAGCGGTTCAAAAACGAGCATTTATACAAAGTAAGTTTACCGTTTAATGGCGAGTGGTTGGTGAGCCAAGGCTACGATGGGAAGATAACGCATTTAGGCGATTGGAGTAAAGCACTTGATTTTGTGATTGTTGACTCTAAAGCAAATACTTACCGCGAGCAGGTTTTGCTACGCGATGGATTTCATCTTGAGAATTTTTATTGTTACGCAAAAGAAATTGTTGCCCCTTTTGAGGGGTATGTTTACGATATTATTAATACGGTTGAAGAGAATGATGTAGGCGAAGTTAATACCGAACACAATTGGGGTAACACTATTATTATTAATCATTTGAACGGCTTGTTCTCTCAAATCAGTCATATAAAAAAAGATTCGATAGGTGTATTTTTAGGACAATATGTAACACGCGGTACTTTTTTAGCAACTTGTGGTAATTCGGGTCGCTCGCCCGAGCCACACATTCATTTTCAATTTCAAACAATACCGTTGGTAGGTGCTAAAACGTTGGCTTATCCTATTTCGTATTTTATTGAACGTAAAGGAATCGATAAATTTTTACGCATATCTGAAGTTCCTAACGAGGGGGCTTTTATTAGCAATGTGCAAGTTAATGAATTGTTGATGCGTAGCTTTGCTTTGTATCCCGGTGTAAAATGGCAATTTAAAAATAGCCAAACGGGTGATCTCGTTATTTGGGAAGTGTTTACCGACGCGTATAACCGAACCTATGTGTATTGCTTTCAATCGGCTTCTACGGCTTATTTTGTTAACGACGGAGTCATGCTATATTTTACTGATTTTGAAGGC
Organism: Bacteroidota bacterium; assembly: GCA_013297775.1. Lineage (GTDB taxonomy): Bacteria > Bacteroidota > Bacteroidia > B-17B0 > Aurantibacillaceae > Aurantibacillus. The sequence continues at coordinate 25,415 of JAAFIL010000012.1, read as the reverse complement.
GACCGACAATCGCTTTTATTTAATTTTTATTTAGCGGCTTATCGGCAAGTGTTAGGCTATTACGAAAATATAACTGTCAATGATCAAATCCCATTAATTCATTTCAATAATAAAGGGGTGCAGTTTTTACAAGATTTTGTAGCTCCATTTTATTTATTTACAAAAGCGAGTTTCTCGTCTCGTTTTACTTATACCGATAATCCTTATGCCCCACAATCTATTCAAATACGAGCTGAAATTGAAGCCAAAGTTTTAGGTAAAACCTTTAAGCAACGCACATATCAAATGGAGTTAAATGCAGGTCATTTGCAACGGTTTATTATTCATCAAAAAAATAAATCGGTAGTTTACGAAGCGGTTGAATTATTGTAACAGTAAAATCTAAGCGATAAAAAATAGAAAGTATAAATTTTAAAAGGAAGTCAAGATGAAAAGTAAGATATTAATAATTTGGTTGCTAGGAAGTAGTTTTTGGAGTGTGGCACAAAACTATAAAACGTTGACGAGTGCATTTAGCCAATCGTATGATTATGAATCTATTCTAAAATACGATGCAGCTATCAGTTCTTTAACATCGGTGTATAGTGCAACATCGTACGAAATTAATTTACGTTTGGGTTGGCTAAATTATCTATCCGGTAAGTACAAAGAGTCTGTTAGTTATTATCAAAAAGCTATCGCATTAATGCCGGCTTCTACAGAGCCTCGTTGGGCTATTATAAACCCGCTCACAAAATTAGAAAATTGGATTGAACTCGAAAAAACGTACTTGGCCATTTTAAAAACAGATCCAAAAAATGCAGATGCTAATTATAATTTAGGACTTATTTATTATTACCGTAAAGATTATTTTAGTGCAAAAAAGCGATTAGATGTTGTGTTAAACTTATCGCCCTTCAATTACAACTACATGTTAATGAGTGCTTGGACAAATTATTTTTTAGGAAATAAAAATGAAGCCGTTTTGTTATTCAATAAAACCTTACTTTATAGTCCTAACGACAAATCTGCTTTAGAAGGGTTAAGTTTAATCAAGTAATTTTAATTGAAAACATGCGGCAGTTTTTTAAACAAGTTGGGTTAAGTATAGCTTTATTAAATGTATTGGTTATTAGTGCGCAAGGTACCTTTGTAGAAATAGACACTAAAACATATAATCTTTACATGGCTAAAGAATGGAAGCAGTTGCTTAATTATGGACATAGAGCCATTAAAGAAGGCACCGATTATTATTACTTACGCACACGTGTGGGCATTGCCGCTTATGAATTGAAAAAATATTATGTAGCTAGTCGGCATTTTGCAAAGGCACTTCGTTTTAATGAAGGAGACGAAGTGATGCAAGAGTACCTTTACTACAGTTATACATTTACCAATCGTTTTGAGGAAGCTAATAAATTGAGTAAGCAGTTTAGTGCCATTTTATTAGAAAAGTTAAAGCTAAAGCCAATACGCCCCATTGACTTTATTGTTATAGAAGGAGGAACAAAATTACCCGATAAAAGCACTTACCAAAGCGCAATTACTGGGAGTAACACCAATAGTGTTAATCCTGCGGTTTACACACAAATAGGTGTGGGTCATTCTATAAAAAAACGGTTGTCTGTGTTTCATGCGCTCACGTATTTTGGACAAAGTTCATATACTGGCGATTTAACGCAGGGGCAATATTATGTGAAAGCCTCCATTCCATTTAAAAACGGTTGGCAAATAAGCCCAGCGGTGCATTATTTACATCAGCGCATAATTACCGAAACGTTGCCTCCACCGCCATTGCCCGGAATGCCAAGACTTAAACCTATTTCCACTACAAGCACATCCAATATTTTTGTTGGGGCTTTAAGCCTTCGTAAACAATTTGGCATTTGGAATTTTGGTCTTAGTAATACGGTTAGCAATATGCTCAGTAAAAATTTACTATTGCACGGGGCATCGGCGAGTTGTGCACCCCTCGGAAATAATAAAATGCTACTCGGTGGTACTTATTTTTTACATACAACCGATGCCTATGTAAGCGTGGCGCAATCGTTCATTGGCTCTTTGCAAGTTCAACCGTTTTCACGTTTGCAAATTACTTTTTCGTATCTAAATAATACGGCTCAAAACATTGTTGAAGAAAACGGGTATTTGGTTAATAACGCATTTGATTTAACCAATTGGCGAGCAGCTATTTTAGCAAGCTACCAATTAAGTAGCAAATGGTCGGTTTATGCAACGGGTCAACTCGAAGATAAAACAGAAGGAATTTCTTTTTACAATTACCAATACACTATTTTAGTAGCAGGTATTAAAATAACACCTTAGTGCGCAAACGCTGAAACGAATTATTTAGATTTATAGTTTAATCCTTCGATAGCCGTTGCATTTTTAGGTGAAAAGCACAATAATTTATTAAAGTACGTTTTAGCGTTCTCGGCTTTGCCCAGTTGCGTGTGTGTCCAACCCAACATGGCTAAAGCATCTAAATCACTGGGGTAATACCCAATAACCGTTTCAAAGCGTTTTAAAGCTGCTGCATAATCTTTTTTCTCATAATCCATTAAACCAATGCGGTAATGGGCGTATGTATTTTGAGGGTCTGTTTTTAAAATAGATTCAAAAATTTGGCGCAGTTCGGTTTTGTTGCCTAATACTTCGATGGGATAAGCTAAACCTAAACGTGCCTCAATAGACTCGGGGAGCAGTTGATTAGCAATTTTAAAGTAACGCACCGATTCTAAATGTAAACCCGCATAATAACTCAACCAACCAAGTCTATAGTTTATAAAATACGAACCAGAGTCATAAGCTTCTTTTAAAGTGGTAATAGCGGCTTTATAGTCGGGGGTTTTCGATAGTTCTACTTGCGAATAGCTTTTTTCAAAGGCTGCTTGTAGTTTTTCGGGATTAGACCCCGAAGTTTTGCCAATGGCGGCTAAGCCCTCTTTTGCCGAAGCATCTTTAGGGGCGTAGAGCAGCACCACATTAAAATAGTTTTCAGCCTCTACTTTTTTATCGAGGCGCACATAAGCCCATGCCATTAGTAAATTATTATCGTAATCGAATGGGTAATGTTTAACAACGTTCTGCAAATGCGTTACCGCCATTTTATGATTATTAGCGTAATAATAATAAACGCCTAAATTACCATTGATGGTACGGTTTAATGGATTAAGGTTTAAAATTTTTTGATTGTTGGCAAGTAAGGTTTTTGTATCGTTGTTTGCATAAGCCGGAAACCCAATGCCATAGCGGGGTTCAATAGATTGAGGCGTTTTAGTAATCGCATTTGTATAATAACGTACCGATTGGGCGTAAATACCCGCCTTATAAAACAACCAACCTAAACGCACATTCGTTTCGTAAGAGGTGGTGTCGGTTTGATTTTTAAGTGTAGCAATTGCGGGTAAAAATTCTGTATTTTTTTCTTGTTCAATGCTTTTACTAAAAGCTATAACTGTTTTATCGGTAGTTTGAGCCACGGCATTTAAGCTAAAACAAGTGGCAGTTAGGAAGAGTAAACGTGAATAACTCATATTAAAAATTATTTGATATATAAATATATAAAAATATCTATAGCTCTAAATAAGAATTATTTTGGAAGCGAGCCGTAAGATTTTACCGTTCAACCAAGGTAGATAAGCTAAAATTTGAATAGATGTTATTATTTATTAGCTAATAAACTTAATGCTAGTAATTCGTTCATGAATTTATCGGCATCGGCTTTAGAATGTATAGCTTTAGAGAGGTTATCTGTATGTTTTGTAAACGACTGATGTGATGGCTTAGTATTTAATGAACTAATGTTTCCATTTTTAGCCGCCATGGAAAGAATTTCTTGAAACTTTATTTTTACAATATCTTTCATACCCAAATTTACAAAAAAATCATGGAGTTTAATCATCCTTCAATAATTTTTAACAAAGTTAGTTCATGCCTGCGTATTAAGGTTTAATTCGAAGGGCATAATATCTATATAAATCTTTGCAAGGCCTCTGATAATCAAATAATTCTGGTTTGGGTTTAAAATAAGGGCTTTCTTCTTGGTCAAGTTCCATGTATCCATCTCTCAATAACCTTACATACCAATCTATTCCTATGGTAATAAAAAATTGGTCAAAATAGCCTCTATTCGAGATTAGTATTCGATGGTATAAATAAGCTCGGGCATCATTAGTGCCATCAATTCCAATTAATAAATTTGAATTTTGTTTAAGAAAAACCGAAGCAATAAGTAGCACGGTCGAGAAAGTTTTTTCAAGATTAGAATGATGAATCTTAATTTGATCATTCATTTCGCCATTTGTATCTATTGGACCAAAAGCAAGATTATAAATGGCAGGTAGTAATGGATCATGATGAGGGGTTATAGCTATTTTTAATAGTAGCGTTTCTCCATTTTTGAGTACGGTATTAAATGTGGCAAAGGTGAGGTCTTCGGCAACGGTTAACAATTGATATGTGTTTTCAAAATTTATTTTAACCATAAGGGTTTATGTTGTCGTTTTAAGATAGTTTAATTTGGTTTCAAGTAAGAATATCAATAAAAATGGATTAACCGCCCACTAAGTTTTTTATTTCATTTAATTTTAAAAGTGCTTCTACGGGTGTTAATGTATTTATATCCAACTTTAATAAATCACTTTTGATTTGCTCTAAAACAGGGTCATCCAACTGAAAAAAGCTAAGTTGTAATTTATCGTTGCTTATATTATTACGTTCGTGGCTTCCTGCATTGGCCAATGTTTTGTCGAGTAACTCGGCTTCGTGTTCTTTTTCTAATTTTTTTAAAATAAGATTAGCCTTATTTACAACATCGGCAGGCATGCCCGCTAGGCGAGCCACATGAATACCAAAGCTGTGTTCGCTACCACCCTCTTTTAATTTACGCAAAAAAATAATTTTATTGTTGCTCTCTTTAACACTCACGTTAAAGTTTTTGATTCGACTAAATACATTGGTCATTTCATTTAATTCGTGGTAATGCGTGGCAAACAGTGTTTTGGCGCGGTGTTCAGAATGGTTGTGGATATATTCAGCAATGCTCCAGGCAATAGAAATGCCATCGTAAGTAGAAGTGCCTCTGCCAATTTCATCGAGTAAAACTAAACTTCGGTTGCTAAGGTTATTTAAAATACTAGCAGTTTCATTCATTTCAACCATAAAAGTTGACTCTCCCGAAGAGATGTTATCAGTAGCTCCTACGCGTGTGAAAATTTTATCTACAATACCTATTTCAGCTTTTTCGGCAGGTACAAAACTACCCATTTGTGCCAACAATACAATTAACGCAGTTTGGCGTAACAGAGCCGATTTACCACTCATATTAGGTCCGGTAATCATTATCACTTGTGTATTTTCAGTGTCTAAAAATACGGAGTTCGACACGTAATCAATTCCTAAAGGTAATTGTTGTTCAATAACTGGGTGACGCCCCTCCACAATATTTAATTCATACGAATCATTTAAGTGCGGCCTCACGTAATGGTGCTGTTGAGCCAGTTCTGCAAAGCCCGCTAACACATCTAAGCGCGCAACTACCGAGGCATTAAGTTGAATAGCCGGAATATAGTCGAGTAAACCATTTACCAATTGCTCAAACAGATTTTGTTCAATGCTTTGAATGCGCCCTTCGGCACCTAAAATTTTTTCTTCATAAATTTTTAATTCGGGGGTAATATAACGCTCGGCATTGGTGAGGGTTTGCTTGCGTATCCAATCATTCGGAACTTTATCTTTATGCGTATTGGTTACCTCTAAATAATATCCAAACACATTATTGTATGCAATTTTTAAAGAGGGTATGCCCGTGGCTTCGCTTTCGCGTTGCTGCATTTGCAATAAATAATCTTTGCCACTAAACGCAATGCGGCGCAGTTCATCAAGTTCAGTATCCACCCCATCCTTAATAGCATCGCCTTTTAAAATATTAACGGGTGCTTCTTCGTTTAATTCGTTTTCTAGCCTTTGCGCAATGTTAAGACACGGATTTAATTGTTGCGCTAAATGTTCGAAAATAGTTGGCGGCCAACTTTGTAATTTTTCTTTAATGGTTTGTGTAAGGTAAAGCGCACGCTTGAGTTGCACCAGCTCGCGAGGGTTAATACGCGCGGCGGCTACCTTCGAAACAAGGCGTTCAATATCGCCCATTTCTTTTAACAGATTAACAAGGTCTTCTCGGTGCTGCGGGTGTTGCACTAAAAACTCAACAGTTTGTAAACGCTCATCAATCTGACTTTTTTGTTTAAGTGGCAACGCCAACCACCGTTTGAGTAAGCGAGCACCCAGTGGGCTAACCGTTTTATCAATAATATCAATGAGTGCTTTTCCATTTTCGTTGTTAGAGTTGTACAATTCTAAATTACGAATGGTAAATCGGTCGAGCCACACGTGTTGTTCTTCTTCGATGCGACTCACCTTGGCAATGTGTTGTAACTTATCGTGTTTAGTTTCGCCTAAGTAATGCAAAATAGCACCGCAACTACAAATGGCCAAGCGTTGATCTTCGATGCCAAAGCCCTTTAGCGAGTTAGTACCAAATTGTTTGATGAGTGCCTCATAACCATAATCGTAAGTAAAAGCCCAATCGTCGAGGGCAAAGCTGTAAATTTTATCGCCAATACTTTGTAATAATTGCTGACGTTTTTGTTTTTCAAATAAAATTTCGTTGGGTTTAAAATTTTGTACGAGGCGGTCAATCATACTAATGTGTCCTTGCGCCACTAAAAACTCGCCCGTCGAAACGTCTAAAAACGAAACCCCCGCTTGCTCTTTATCGAAGTGAATACTTGCTAAAAAATTATTTTGTTGATGGCTTAATACTTTATCATTAAAACTCACGCCAGGGGTTACTAATTCGGTAATGCCTCGTTTCACAATCCCTTTCACCAATTTAGGATCTTCTAATTGATCGCAAATGGCCACGCGGTAGCCAGCTTTTACTAACTTAGGTAAATAAGTATCTAGCGAGTGGTGCGGAAATCCGGCAAGCTCTTTATTTTCGCCACCATTATTACGTTTGGTTAAAATAATTCCTAAAACTTTCGATGCCTTTACAGCGTCTTCGCCAAACGTCTCATAAAAATCGCCAACTCTAAACAACAAAATGGCATCGGGGTATTTGGTTTTAATGCCATTATATTGTTTCATTAATGGAGTTTCTTTATCTGCATTTTTAGCCATAATGCTTAAATGTAGGGCTTTCGAGGCATTACAAAAAGTAGATTTATAAACAAATAATTCAAGCGTTTTAACCGATATTATGCAATAGGAATCGTAGTGAGAGGCGAAAGCCCAATAAAACAGGCACTTTTTCGACTGAGGCATAGTGCTGCTATGGTGAAGAAGAAAAAGTGACTGTTTTGAAGGGATTTCGGCTCGTAATAGATTTCTATTGCATAATCTCGGTTTGAAATTTTAAAAATAACAGGTCGTGTCCCTGCCTACAAAAACAGGTTTATGGGTTTGTAATACTAAATTTATCAAGAGGGCTTTTGCAAAGTCAATGGGCAGGGTCGGGTTTTCCGCTTTAGCCCCGTTGTGCATTTTGCTATTTTGCAAAGGCCTGCGCTGATACCAATATCGGTCCTAAAAGATACAAGTTGAACTAGAATTATTTTTCTTTTAGGCGACAAAAAAATTATAGGCGTAGCAAGGGCTACGGGTATATTTTTTGAGGAAGTATAAGAGAAAAAGAAACTGGGTCAACGTATCTTTTAGAAATGATGTTGGTATGAGCCTACCGAAGTCGCTGCGGTGGCTTCCTGGGGTCGCCTCCTCGCTCGTGCAAAATTCGCAAATGCACCACGGGGGCTGCCGCTTCAATCCCTCACGAAACATAAAAGTTCAACTGTCTATTTACGATTCAACTACATTTTTTTGATAAAACGTTAGCGCAGAAGTTACAGATAAAATAAATTTTTAAAAAGGTAGATACAACACCAAACCAGTTTCAGATTCTAAATAAAGTAGAAGTTTCGATGGTGCTATCTTTTGTGGCGGTTGCCTCACACCTGGCCAGTAAGGTAAACGGAACGTGATTAATAAATTCGTCTAAATTTGTAAAGTAATCAGTTCCATATTTTTGTGAACCTTTGTAAAATACTTGATTAACCAATAAAAATTTTCCTTTAAAATTTTCTTCAAGAATGGTAAAAATAGTTTTCAAATCGGGAAGTATATACCAGATCAACTCGGCAAATAAAACACAGTTATATGTGTTATACTTTTTTAAATCTGTTACAATATTTGCAACCTCAAAATCTAATTTTGGAAATATATTTTTTGCTTTTTCTATGGCTACTGACGAAATATCTACGCTTTTTGGCACCATCTTAGTTTCGTGATAAATCCAATCGGCATAATAGCCAAGTCCGCAACCACACTCTAAAACCGAAGTAATCTCAAAATTTTTGAGATGTAAAATACCCGACATCCTCGAATACTTATTGGGTTGTTTCATTTGAGTCCAAGGATCCTCAAACTTTTCATACATCTCATCAAACTTCCCGATGAATTTTCCATCTTTAATAACGTAATCGTGATAGGTCTCCATTTTTTTAATGCTAATAAGATTTACTAATCAAAAACTAAGTTACTCATTTTTTTATTCGGAAAAGAAATTCGTTGTTTACAAAACAATAAAACCACGCCACGTTAGCGTGTTGTAAATTTTTTGATACCCAACGTTTTCGAAACCTTTATAAATTAAGTGGATATCACATCTCCTCTGTGTGTCGGTCTTTCATATAACGTCGCCATTTATCAAGTAGCGTTTGCATATCTTGAGGAAGTTCACTGTCAAAAAAAAGTTTTTCGCCACTAATAGGGTGGGTAATGCCTAAGGTTTTAGCATGTAACGCTTGTCGGGGTAAAATATCGAAACAGTTTTCTACGAATTGTTTATACTTTGCACTGTGTTCGCCTTTTAAAATGCGATCTCCACCGTATTCATTGTCATTAAACAAGGGATGTCCGATATGTTTAAAATGAACACGTATCTGGTGGGTGCGCCCTGTTTCGAGTTTACACTCTACCAAAGTGATATACCCCAAACGCTCAACTACTTTATAATGCGTAATGGCGTGTTTGCCATATTCACTTCCCTCGGGGAAAACAGCCATGCGTTTACGGTCTTTCAAATCGCGACCTACATTTCCAATAATAGTGCCACTGTCTTCTTTTAAATTGCCCCAAGCAATGGCTAAGTATTTTCGATCCATGGTTCGATCGAAAAAATCTTTAGCTAAACGCGTCATAGCCATTTCGGTTTTTGCAATAATAATTATGCCCGAGGTGTTTTTATCAATGCGGTGAACTAAGCCTGGCCGCTCCATTTGCACATCATCTAACTTCTGTTTAGTAGTGGGTAAATTTTTAAAATGCCAAGCCAAAGCATTTACTAACGTGCCGCGGTAATTCCCATAGCCAGGGTGTACCACCATGCCGGGTTTCTTATTAATTAAAGCAATGTAAGGGTCTTCAAAAACAATATCAATAGGAATATTTTCAGGTACAACCTCTACATCGCGCGGTGGCACGGTTAAAACAATCGAAATTTCATCGAAGGGTTTAATTTTATAACTCGATTTGGTGGGTTTACCATTCACTAAAACACTGCCTGCATCGCAAGCATTTTGTACCTTAGTGCGTGTAGTATTGCTAATGCGAATCATAACAAATTTATCCAACCGCATAACAATTTGACCTTTATCTACTTTAATATGGTGGTGTTCGTAAAGGCCACTCGCTTCCTCGTCGGCTATATTTTCGTCGGCAGGGTCTTGCTCTTCCCAAGTATTGGTTAGGGTCATTAGTTTTGAATGATAAATCGCTGTTGTTGAACGGGCAGCCCCAACGTATTTTTAATCAGGCAAACGTATAAACCCGATGGATAGCTGCTTGTGTTTAATACCGTTTGGCCATTGGGCACATCAAGTTTATCTATAATTTGACCCAAAGGATTTAGAACTTCTACGTTTAAAGCGGTTTCGTTATTGTTTTGTAGAAACACTTGGTCTTTAGCCGGATTAGGAAATAAACGAATGGTTAAGTTTGAAGGTTGGTCGTGTTCGGGTAAACCAATAACAACTTCTTTTTTTCCGAAAACAAAACGCATCATCAATGCCCCCGGAAGGGTAGATTGTTGCCAATTGCCATTGGTATTGAAATAGAGAAAATTATTTTTTCGAGTATTGGCATCGTGCCCTATTACAATGTTATTGGCCGTAAATTTTTGAATACCGATGTAATAGGTGCCACTGCCTAAAACCTTTGGCGTAGTTAATGGATATTCGGGAAATTTATTGAAGTCGGTTGTAATAAATGTTGGTTTTATTAAACTATCGCGGTACAACAAAGAGCCTGGTACACCGCCAAAGTCGTTCCAAACACATAACCGAAAAAAGCTAGTAGCGGCTTGTGTTGTGCCCGACTGGTCAAATAAAATACGAACGGCACGCAGCGAGTCGGTTACATTAAGCGTAACCTTATAGGCCAGTAAAGCTCCAACACCAATGAGTTCGTAGGCGCGTTCGGCACTCCCATCATCGAACGCAAAATAATTATTTAAGCGCAAAGTACTAACAACGGTATCGTTATTCAAATTAATATCTGTTGCCCCCGAAATATCGCGGTAAATAAAGTGCTTGAGTTTAAAAGAGGCCGAGTCGTTGAGTGTATTAAAGGTATAAGATAAAGGTGGAGCAGCCAGCGCGGCTTGTTTTACCCAACCGTTTAAACGAAAAGGGGTAATGTTATCGCTTGGTGGATTGGGCATGGTGTGTAATAAATTACCTTGAGCATCGTAAATCAAATGTTTGTAAGTAGTGTTAACACTTGGGCTTCCGGCCGAGCCTAAACCATTGTAACGAATGAGGTTACTAACGATATAGTTTTGTTCATTAGGATTGAAGTGCTGCCAAGGCATGGCGGTGTATTTAGTAAGCGGCGGTGGGCTTACAAACCCAAAGGCTACATCATCGTAAGCGGTATCTTTTACAATACTTCGGTTGTTATCAAGTACCACATAATCTACATGCCAATTGTCCCAATCGCCATTAATAGCTGCTTTGTTACGGAAACGAAAACGGAATCCATTGCGTAAATAGGCCGTGTCGGTAATCATAATAAAAGCACGTTTAAAAATACTATCGTTGGTGTTGGCGTTACCAAAACCAGGTACGCCCCACACACGGGTAATCCATTTCTTTTGAAGCGGTTTATAAAAATCAACCATTAAACTATCGCTAGGTTCGGGCATATCGCCATAGCCGCGCCCTTGGTAATAAAACGTAAGTGCCACACTATCGGCAGGGGTTAATGTAGTGGTGCCTTTGGTAAATAAGTTGATGGGGCGAGAGGATAAGGTATCGGCAGCAAAAGATTGCACCGATATTAAATTAGGATTATAAGGCCGCCCGCGTTTGTTTAAGCCATCCAATGTAGCAACTCCCAAACTGGGCGGTGCTATGGCTTTACCAGTGTTGATATAGACTGACGAGTCGAGCCATAGATTTGGTGAGGCATAAGCTGAATGCGTGGCGTAAAAAAAATCATCGCGAAAAGGTAGGGTAAGGGTAGTGGCAGCAGTGGCTTTTTGTAAACTAGTTGGGGAAGGGGGCGTTTTCAAATGATCATATAAATAGTTTACATTGTTGGTTAAAGGCACCAATTGTTCTTGTGCTTTTGAAACCACAATAAGAAATAAACTGCTAAAAATTAGCCAAATATACACACGCATGTTATTCATTTTTCAAAATTAGGGTTCGCTGTTCCTGCATTACTACTGTCGGATGCGTTAGCTGTAAAAAATGTATTTTTTTCTCCTACCAATAAATCTATTACCGTTCCCTTCCGAATAGTAGTGCCTACCTCTAAGTCTTTGCCATTACTGGTTTGTGCCAACACGCAACCGTTGCAATCGGCTTCGCGTGTGCGAACTTTACCAATCTTAAGCCCATAACTTTCAATAATTAAACGGGCCTGACGCTCGCTTCGGTCAATTAACTTAGGCATATTAACACTAGGAGGCAATACGCCTGTAACGTATAAATAGATAATTCTATTGTGTTTAACTTTACTTTTTGCCGAAGGGTCTTGTCGAATAACCGTGCCTGATTTTTCTTTTGGAGCGTAAATGCTATCAATAATTTGATAGGTTACGCCTTTCTCTTTAATAAACTCAGGCAAAGCCTTTATAAACTGCCCTTTAAAGTCTGGAACTTCAACATACTCGCCATGATTGGTGTAACTCGATAGCCATTTGGTTAACAAAAATAGAATCACAATTAACGAGAGGACAGCTAATCCACCGTGTAAAAAAAAAGTTTTCGTTTTCAAAAATTTAAAAAAATCCTTCATAAATAAGGCTTGCGTATTAACTCATTGGGCAAATAAATTCAAATTATACAATAACTCATCTTTCACAAGTCAAAATCTTTTCTAAACGGAACAGATTAATTTCCACTATTTTATTTAGGCTCTAAGTATTATTATATAACCAGAGTTAAAGATAAATAAAAAAGCCATAATGCCTCTTAAATAGAAATGGATTATTGAAAGAAGTGCTGTTTATTAAGATTTTTTACGCGTATTGAGTTCGTCGCGAATGCGAGAGGCCATTTCGTAGTGTTCATCATCTAAAGCGGTTTGCAGCATGGTTTTCAATTCTTCGGTGCTTTTACTTCTATACTCATCTGTTGAAGCACTGGCTTTCTCAATAGCTTTTACCTCTTCTTTTAATTGGGGAGGGGTTAATGCGTCATTCGTCTCATCTTCCGATTTGACGGTTTCATCATCTAACACAATGCCAGCACTTTTAAGGATAAATTCATAAGTAAAAATAGGGCAATTGAACCGAACGGCTAAAGCAATGGCATCACTCGTGCGTGCATCAATTTCTACATCTCGCGTGCCATCGTTGCAAATGAGTTTAGCATAAAAAATGCCTTCTACTAGGTTATAAATAAGCACTTCACTAACGCCAATGTCGAATGTTTCGGCAAAAGATTTGAATAAATCGTGGGTGAGCGGGCGACTCGGGCTCATTTTTTCGAGTTCGATGGCAATTGCTTGTGCTTCAAAGCCACCAATAATAATGGGTAAACGTCGGGTGCCAGTACTTTCGCCTAATACTAAAGCATAAGCGCCGCTTTGCGTTTGACTGTATGATAATCCAACAATTTCTAACCGAACTTTCTTCATATAAAAGATAAACTAATTTAATGAAAAATTAGATTAGTTTTGATGCGCTTTAAATTTTTTTACGGCCTCGGTTAATTTAGGGATAATGGTGAAGGCATCGCCTACAATTCCATAATCGGCGCTTTTAAAGAAAGGTGCTTCTTTATCATTATTAATTACAACAATGGTTTTGCTGCCATTTACACCTGCTAAATGTTGAATGGCTCCACTAATGCCAATGGCAATGTATAAATTAGGACGTATGGCAACGCCTGTTTGTCCTACGTGTTCGTGATGCGGTCGCCAGTGCATATCGGCTACTGGGCGCGAGCAGGCGGTGGTGGCGTTTAAGCTGGTGGCTAGTTCTTCTACAATGCCCCAGTTTTCGGGGCCTTTTAAACCACGCCCAGCACTTACTACTAATTCGGCTTCGGGTAAAGGAATCATGCCGCCAGTAGCATTGCTTTTTTGTTCTTTAATTACAACGCGAGAGCTAACGGCTTCTAAATTTACAGACCACTCTATTATTTTAGCCGTATTATTGGTTAACTTAACAGGGAAAGAGTTAGGTAGTAAAGCAATGAGTTTGGTGGCACTTGTTATGCTATAAACCGCAGTAGCTTTTCCTGAAAAAACGTTTTTCTTTACTTCTAAAGTGTTGCCATTAACCGTTGGATAATCAACAGCACCCGCTACTAAGCCCGCTTTTAAACGTGCTGATAAACGTGGGGCAACTGCTTTTCCGGTAATGTCGAAAGCAAAAACAATCACTTGCGCATGGTGCGCTTTTGCGGCTTGTTCAACGGCGGCACTAATCAACATGCTGTCGTTACCCATTTTTTCATTTTTTAAAGCTAAAATGGTGTTAGCTCCAGCTTTCCCTAGTTCTTCGAGTTGCGTTGCATCGGCATTGTTAACAATGGCAATGGCTTCGGTGCCTAATAATTCGGCTATTTTAGCCCCATAATTGACACATTCGAGCGAGGCTTTTTTTACGCGCCCTTTATTAATTTCGGTATAGATTAAAATTGACATGGTGTTAATTTCGTTAAGAGGTGAATTAAATAACTTTCGCTTCAGTATGTAACAAGTTTACCAACTCGTCCATATTATTTTCATCAATCATTTTACAGGTGGTTCGACCTGCATTTAAAGTATAGGCAACAATGCCAGTGAGGGCATCGGTTGCATTGGCGGACACAACGCTTAAAGGTTTGGTACGCGCCGCCATTATGCCACGCATGTTAGGAATGCGTTGGTCGGCCATGCCTTTTGCACAAGAAATAACTAGGGGCAATTCACATTCTACAATCTGAGTACCGCCATCTATGTCGTGTTCGATAGTAGCTTTGTTGGCAGCCAACTCTAATTTTGTAGCCAACGATACATAAGGTAAATCCATTAAGCCAGCAATCATTCCACCTACGCTCGAACCGTTGTAATTAATGGTTTCTTTACCTACTAAAATTAAATCGTAGCCATGGGCTTGTGCATGATTGGCAATTTGTGAGGCTACAAAAAAAGCATCTGGACCCTCGCCATCTATGCGCACCGCATCATCGGCACCAAGTGCCAAGCCTTTACGAATAGTGGCATCGCTATCTGCCAAACCAACGTGGATAAGGGTAACTTTTTCGGCTAAATTGGCTTCTTTCAACTCCAACGCACGCACTAAAGCATACCATTCGTCGTAAGGATTAATAACGTAGGTAACGCCCGCGCTGTTAAATTTAGTATCACCATCCGAAAACTGAATTTTGGTAGTGGTATCGGGAACGTTGCTAATAGCGACCAAGATTTTCATATTATTTTTTTAAGCCCTGCAAAGATATGATTTTATAGCTAAAATTTCAAAGCTATTTTCTAAAAGTTAAGATGCCTCTTCCTTTGTTACTAATAAACTATTTAAACTATTTTTTGTTTAAGAAAGCCTCACTTCTTTGGTAGCCACTTAATTTCATTAGCCTTTAATTCTTGACTCATAAACCGCGATAAGACAAAAATATAGTCGGATAAACGGTTTAAATATTGTGGAATAATTGGGGCTACGCTTTCGTTTTCGGCTAATTTCAATACCGCGCGTTCGGCTCTGCGGCAAACCGTTCGGGCAATGTGAGCATAACTTACATGGATATGCCCCCCCGGCAAAACAAAATGTTTCATTTCGGGTAAAGATTCGTTCATTTTATCAATGGCTTGTTCAAGGGCTGTAACATCTTCGTCGAACAATTCGGGTAAGGTCATTTTATTTTTTTCGGGATCGGCTGCTAAATGCGAACCCATTGTAAACAAGCGGTCTTGTATGTGAAGCAGCAATTCAAAAGTAAACGTTTCAACAGGTATTACGTCTCGCAACAAACCAATGTGTGCGTTTAACTCATCAACGGTGCCATACGCTTCGATGCGGATGTGTTGCTTGGGCAAACGTGTTCCGCCAATCAACGAGGTTTCGCCCTTATCGCCTGTTTTGGTATAAATTTTAAATGCCATGGTTTACACTTTTTATTAAAACGATAAACTCAAGTTTATGTTTGGTAAAATAGGTAATTGATCAATTCGATTAAACGTGAAACGATCCACATAAAAAATATTTTCGCGGTTATAAACGTTGGTAGCCCCAGCATTTACTTCAATTGTATTACGCGCATTCCATTTGTAACGGTATTTAATTCCTATATCCAAACGGTGAAAATCGGGTAAGCGTCCTTGGTTTAGTTCGGCAGGAATAAAATTGACCAAGCCATTAGCTGTATTAAAATTATAATTAATATTTCCACCCGGGTTAAACGATGGCAAATACCCTTGCGTTTTGGTAAATGGGAAACCTGTTCCTAAGTTCCAGCGCACGTTTAATTCCCAGTTGCGTTTTTTTCCGAAGGAGTAAGAACTTACTAAGTTAACGTTGTGGCGGCGATCGAAATTAGGAGGGTAATTATAAACTGTATTCAAAGTATTGTTGCCTACCCAACGGTCGTTGAGGGCATAAGAATAAACTGCCCAAAAGTAAAAGCGTTTGCGTTCAAACTTTAAAACAATATCTAACCCACGCGCACGACCTTGCTCAACCACAAAATCTTTACGGGTTTCTTCGGGTTTATTTTCGTTGGCAGGAGTATCGCTAAATACTTTATCGCGATTAACATTAATCACTTGGTTAAAGAATTTTTGATACACTTCAATGTTTAACTCAAAGTATTTTAAAAAATCGAATTCAAAACCGCCTACACTGTGCCAAGCTTTTTGTACCGATGAGTTAAGGGGTTGCGAATTGCCCCTAAAATCGAGATAGCTTTGCGAAATTTCACTTTTTTCGGGTGCGTTAATAAAGCCATAAAATAAGTTAACCACATCGCGGTCGCTGTTAGCCGCCATAAGGGTTTGGCTATATAAACCACCCGCGCCTTTAAATCTTATTTTTGGAGTAATATTCCATTTTAGAGCCGCCCGCGGTTCGGGAGACATTACCCCAAGGGTGGCATAATATTGCAAACGGAAACTAGGCTCAAACACCAAACGTTTACGTTTACCAATGTATTTATATTTTGCATAAGCCCCCACATCCGAAGTGGAACGTTCTAATCTTATTTTTGCAAAAAATGGATTTGAAATTTCATAAGCAGCAGAGGTGATAACGCCTTCAAAACCAAATTTTAATTCTTGACGACCAATAAACTTTACAAAATTAAATCCTGCATTAAATCCATTAATGGAACTGTTCTTCGAGTCGGACTCAAGTAAAGGATTATTAAAATCAATTTTATAATTAGAGTAGGCAATAACCCCCTCAATTAGTAAACTTGAGTTTTCGGGTACTAAAACAAAATTGGTTCCAGCACCGAGCGAGTTCCATTTAAAAGAAGCAATATCCGAGTAATTAACCCTATCGTTAAAGCTAAACCCAAAAAGACTGAGTTTACTTCCAGATGTAGAATTAAGAGATAATTTGCCGTACAAATCGGTGTAATTAAATGGCAAACCATTTGGGTTCGCGTAACTGTACAATAATTTAGAAGTTTGAGGCAAGTAACTATGTTTCCCCGAAAACAAAAAGGAAGCACTTGTATTTCCATTGTCTGTTAATTTTTTTAAAGGGCCTTCGAGTGTGGCTTTTGCGCCAAACGTAGAGGCCGATACTTTACCCGCTAAATTTTTTTTATTGCCATCACGCGTGGTTACATCCATAACCGAAGAGGTGCGCCCACCATACTCGGCACCAAAACCTGCCGAATACACATCTGCGTTTTTCATAATGTCGTTATCAAACACCGAAAATAAGCCAATGGAGTGAAAAGGATTATAAATGGTTAAACCGTCTAACAAAACTTTATTTTGAACGGGTAAGCCCCCTCTAATGTACAATTGCCCACCTTGATCGCCCGTAAACGTTACCCCAGGCAATACCTGTAAATACTGAGCTAAATCGGGTTCACCCACACTGGGTAATTTGCTTATCACAATGGGGTCTATTTTTTGTACTGATACTTGCGTGTTTTCAATTTTGTCGGTTGATTGTGTGGTTACTTCTATTTCATCGAGTCTAATGCCCCCTTTTACAGCAAAAAACTTTTTGTTTAATAAATCGCCCGCCTTTAAACTAATACTTTCGCGAATGGTATCGTACTCTAAATTGGTTACCAAAATGGTATAGTTACCCGGTTGAACTTTTGAGAGGGTGAAAAAACCATTCAAATCGGTGCTGGCACCAATGGTTGTCCCTTTTAGGTAAACACTCGTAAACGGGATGGGCTCGCCACTTGCTTTTTCATAAACAAACCCTCTAATGGTAGCTGAACTTTGCGAAAAACCTAAACTAAATTTTAGGAACAAAAAAATAAAAATAAAACGAAACTTTTTCATAATAACCCCGTAAATATAACCTATTGTTATTAGTAGAGCAATTAATTTTTGACGTAAGTACTTTTGTAAATGTTAAAAGTTTAGATTTTGTTTCAGCTAATAATTAATTGTTAAAGCTTAAAAGAAAAAGACTATTTTTATTAAAATTATCAAACATGAAAAAAAATTATTTAATTCTAGTACTGTTAGCCGTTTTGGGAGGGATTTTAAACGCTCAAACGGTTACGGTATATACAGAAAATTTTGGTGGTGCAGGCATAAGTACGTTTCCAGTTGCATGGACGTCTGCTACTGGCGATTGGATTATTGATCCTAACACAAATAATGGTGGTGGAGTTCCGCCGTGTACTTTAGCCCTTTCGTCGGGCAACAGCGTATTAGCTGGTTCAGATGGGGTTGCGGGTGCCGAAAACGCAGTTACTGAAAGTTTCTCTACTATAGGTATCACCAATTTGGTGGTTAACTACAATGCTTACCGTTCTGCTGGTGGTCCAGTTGTTACTTTAGAGGCCAGTTCAGATAATATTACTTACACCGTTATCCCCGGATGGGCAGATGTTATTGCAGATGATACCTGGCGAAGTGTCAGCCAATTTACACTCCCAGTAAGTATGGAAAACCAATCTACCGTTTATTTACGTTGGCGTTACACAGGTACAAGCAACGGATTTTTCTTTGCCATAGACGACATTAAAGTGATTGGTACACAATCTACTATTTTCTATTGGAATGGAAGCGGGGCTTTAAATTTATTAGCGTCTTGGGGCAATAATACTAACGGAACGGGCACTCCACCAATTAGTTTTACTGCCAATAACCAAACTTTTTTTATGATTAACGGCACAGCGCCTACACTTTCAGCACCTTGGACGGTGGGCGGCACCGGTACTTCCATTCAAGTGGGGCATCCAACAGGTACCATTAGCGTTAATTTTACAATACCTAGTTCCAATGCTATAACAATTAGTGGAAGTGCTAAATTATCGGTTAATAATTCTTCAACATTAACCCTTCAAAACACCACTTTTCCAACCGTTTCGCAAGTTAATATTTTAACGAACAGCACTATTGATTTCGCACAAACGTCGGCAGTTTCATTATGGGCAACAACGTTTCAAAATTTAGTTTTAAGTGGAGGTGCTCAAAAAAATCAGTCGGGTAATTCAACGGTAAATGGGGTTCTTAATTTGAATGGAGCCAATTATAACATGTCAAATAGTTCCTTAAATAGTTTAACCCTAAACGGAACCATTAGTGGGAGTGGTCAAATTCTAACAGGAAATTCACGTTTAATTATTGGCGGTACAGGCTCATTTGGCACTATTATATTTGGCGTTGGTTCTACAAGTCGCACCATCAATCAACTAACCTATAATCGCCCTTCAGCAGGCGATTTAACTTTAGGGAGCAATTTAACCGTTTCGTCAAATGCTATTATTAGTAACGGTCGCTTACGCTTAAATGGAAACACATTAAGTTTGCAAGGAAGTTCAGTTACATTACATAGTTCAAGTGCTAATGGCGACTTTGCTGGCTCAAGAACCTCCAACCTAATTCTAAATGGCGTTGCTTCCACAAATTTAAGCGGTTCATTGTTTATGGATCAAACAAGTGCCACTACTCGTGCTTTAGGCGATTTAACCATGAACCGAACCGCAGGACAAACACTAAATATTGGAAATGCCATCGAAGTATGGGGTAGCATTACACCAAGCGTGGGCACTATAGCCACCGCAGGTAACGTAACAGTAAAAGCGGATGCGTCTAACCGCGGGCGTGTAGGGATTGTTACCACCAATGGCGATATTACAGGTAACTTAACCATTGAAGCCTTTGCTAATGGTGGCACCACAGGTTGGAATAATATTACACCTAATGGCGTAACAGGTCAAACATTTGCTGGATGGAACGATGATTTTGCAATTACTTGCGCTAATTGCCCCGACGGAAGTTCAGTAGGTGGCACACCCTTTACCTCTATTTACGAATACGATGAAACCCTATCAAGTGTTTCTTTTAGCGATGCCGCGCATTATGTAGAATTGACCAATTACAATAGTATAATGGATCCCAAAAAAGGGTATTGGGTCTATTTAGGTAACGGTCAATTAACAACTAGCAGTATTATTGTTGATTTAACAGGCCCTATTAATAAAAAGAATTTAAGCAACATGAATATAACGGTAACAGGAGCTCCTGGCCCAGAAACTGGATTTAATTTTATCGGAAATCCTTATCCTTCTCCCATATCTTTTACAGCGGCATTAGGAGCTAATATAGCAAACACAGATGGCGTACTTTACGTTTGGAATCCAGACTTAAATAGCGGCCAAGGCGATCATGCCACCTTTGCATCAGGAAGTGGAATCTCCAGCCCTGCGGTTGCATCAGGAGGTATTAACGACAACATTCCATTAGGGCAAGCCTTTATGATTCACGCCAGTTCGGCTTTCGCATTATCGCCAACCGAAGGCTGGAAAACCGCCACCAATAACCAAAACTTACTTTTACGAAGTGCCAATACCACAGTGTCTAATCAACAGTATTTCCGTTTACAATTAACCGGACAAAACTTTAATACTGAAACCGTTATTCACTTACATCCAAACGCCAGCTTCGGGATAGATAAAAATTTAGATGCTGTTGCCATTTTTGATGAGTACATGGCCAATCCTTTAGCGCGAATTTATTCTACCATAAATGGCATCAATTACCGAATCAACTCGGTTAATACTTCTATTACTACTGTAACTATTGCTGTTTCGGTTAACTCAAGCATCAATGGGGCTTACAGTATTAATCCCGTTGAGTTAAATCAAATGCCCGTTGGGTCTTGTGTAACGCTCTATGACAACGTAACGGCATCTACACACAATTTACGCAACGGTGCGTATGCGTTTAACCTCAATAACAATGGGCTTAATCGTTTTGTAATCAGCATTACCATTAATAAAGTAACGCCAAACAGTAGTTCATTACAACCCGTGTGCAGCAAACAAAACACCGGAAAACTAATGGCTACAATTGCTGGAAGCGGCAATTATACTTACACTTGGAAAGATAATAATGGAGCCGTTATGCGCTCAATAAATACAACTGCTAATGCCGACACCCTCACAAATGTAGGCGAAGGAATTTACTCAGTTGAAGTTGCAAAAGTTAGTGCCTGTCAAAGTGGAGAGGTTAATTTTAACGTGCAAGCAACAACACTAAAACCAACCGCTTTATTTACGGCTAATACAAGCACTGTTATCATTAATAACAATGCAAACGTTGTTTCATTAACAGATGCTTCCTCAAATGCCGCTACTTACGCTTGGGATTTTGGCGACAACACAACGGCTACTACACCTAATGCCAACCACGCCTACACACAAGCAGGAGTGTTCGATATAAGATTGATTGTAACCAATGGCAGTTGTGCCGACTCGTCAAGCTACACCCTACCAATCGTAGCCATGATGAGCCCTATTGGCATCAACGAAAACACATTAAA
This sequence comes from Bacteroidota bacterium, assembly GCA_013297775.1. Lineage (GTDB taxonomy): Bacteria > Bacteroidota > Bacteroidia > B-17B0 > Aurantibacillaceae > Aurantibacillus. The sequence goes on along the minus strand of JAAFIL010000012.1, from coordinate 3,901 downwards.
CAATCAAATAAACGTTTATCACAACGGCGAAACAGTTGTGGTTGATTTTAATTTCGACAAATCAACCAAAGCCAATCTTGTTGTAACAAATGTATTGGGTCAACAAATTGTAAAAACACAAACGTTAACCATCGAAAAAGGAAAAGTGAGTTTACCAGTTCCTGCAAACGAAGCCATTCTTTTTGTAAGTATTGAATCGAACGGAAATAAAATCACCAAAAAGATAATCAACAATGCACGGTAATTCCTCCTCTTTGTTGTAAAAGATTTATTACGAAAACTAAAAGCCGCTTGTTTTTCCAAGCGGCTTTTTTTGGCACTAGTACCAATTCTAGAGGTATAGTTGGTATAAGGTTCTCAATAAATTAAAGTTGAATTAAATCCAGTTGTTCCTTTGCGAATCTTTGCGCCTTTGCGTGCCATTCCCATTCCAAATAATTTATCTCATCTCGCTTAACAAACTCACACCAACTACAAATTCACTTCCGCCTTTGCGTCCTTTGCGTCTTTGCGTGCCACATGCCACATTACCATTCACTACCAATTTCTTCGTTATCCAAATAAAAATAACCTAAGTCAAAACGATGTAGTCATTACAATCAAAACAAAGACTAAACGCCCTTCACCTTGTTAATAGCTTTTTCAAAACCGCTCTCTTTTAGCTTCTTAAAACGCCCTTCAAATTGTATCTTTGTGCGCTTTTGAAGGTGATAACGACATGGAAGAAATCCCAAATACAGATGAACTTTCCAGCCAAAATTTGTTTGCTGGCGACAATCATAACGATATAGATAATATTACACACGTAAGTGGCATGTTTAAAACGTGGTTTATTGATTATGCCAGTTACGTTATACTCGAACGTGCCGTTCCGGCAATGGAGGATGGACTTAAACCCGTTCAACGCCGCATTTTACATAGCATGTGGGAGTTAGAAGATGGGCGTTATAACAAAGTAGCCAATCTAATTGGAAATACCATGAAATATCACCCACACGGCGATGCCAGTATTGGCGATGCGTTGGTGAGCATTGGGCAAAAAAATTTATTAATAGACTGCCAAGGTAACTGGGGAAATATTTTAACGGGCGACAGTGCTGCTGCACCGCGTTACATCGAAGCACGATTATCCAAATTAGGACTCGACATTTTATTTAACCCCAAAACAACGCATTGGGGTTTAAGCTACGATGGCCGCAACAAAGAACCCATGAACCTCCCCGTGAAATTTCCGCTATTGTTGGCCCACGGCGTTGAGGGCATTGCGGTAGGTTTAGCCTGTAAAATTTTACCACATAATTTTAACGAGTTAATAGATGCCTCTATTCAACTCTTAAAAGGTAAAAAAGTAGTGGTGTACCCCGATTTTCAAACGGGTGGTATTGCTGACTGCTCCGACTATAAAGACGGCTTACGTGGTGGTAAAATAAAAGTGAGGGCACGCATCAAAGAAGTAAATCCAAAAACATTAGCCATTACCGAAATTCCGTTTAGCACCACAACCAGTTCGTTGATAGATAGCATTGTGGCGGCTAACGATAAAGGTAAAATCAAAATTAAAAAAGTAGAAGATAACACCGCCGAGGTGGTCGAAATTTTAATTCATTTGCAACCTGGCATTAGCACCGATAAAACCATTGATGCCCTGTATGCCTTTACCAATTGCGAAATTAGCATATCGCCCAATGCCTGTGTAATTGAAAACGAGCGGCCACGTTTTGTTGGCGTTAGCGAAATTTTGCGCATCTCCACTCAGCAAACCTTAGAGTTGTTGCGCCGAGAATTGGAAATAGAAAAAAAGGAACTCGAAGAAAAATGGCACTTTTCATCGCTCGAAAAACTATTCATTAAAGATGAAATGTACATTGACTTTAAAAAGTACGCCAATAAAGAAACCTTATACGTTTACTTATACGACTGCTTTAAACCGCACAAACGTAAATTGATGCGCGATGTTACCGACGATGATTTGCAGCGTTTAACGCAAATACCAATGATACGCATTACCCGCTTCGACAGTATAAAAGCCGAAGACCACATGAAAGAATTGGATGCAAAAATTGCCGAAACCAAACACCATTTAGAACATTTAACCGATTATGCCATTGACTATTTTAAAACCTTAAAGAAAAAATATGGCGAAGGACGCGAACGCGCCACCGAAATAAAAGCACTCGAAACCATTGTGGCTACCGAGGTAGTGATGGCCAACGAAAAACTATACGTGAACCGAGCCGAAGGCTTTGTGGGCACTGGGTTAAAGAAGGATGAATTTGTTACCGATTGTAGCGATATTGATGACATCATTGCCTTTACCAAAGAAGGTAAAATGAAAGTGTTTAAAGTATCGGATAAAGTATTTATAGGAAAAGATATTATACATGTGGCCGTGTTTAAGAAAAATGATGAGCGCACTACTTATAATATGATTTATCGCGACGGCGCTAAAGGAATTACATTTATGAAACGCTTTAACGTAACGGGTGTTACCCGCGATAAAGCTTACGATTTAACCAAAGGTACAAAAGATAGTTTAGTATATTGGTTTACCATTAACCCCAACGGCGAAAGCGAAAAAGTGATGGTGCATTTACGTCAAGTAAGCGGTTTGCGTAAACACGAATTGGAAATTGATTTTGCTGAACTCGAAATTAAAGGGCGGGCTTCGGTCGGAAATATTGTTACCAAATACACTGTTAATAAAGTTACATTAAAAGAAAAAGGAGCTTCTACTTTAGAGGGCGAAGATTATTGGTTTGATGAAACGGTACACCGTTTAAATAAAGACGAACGCGGTTCGTATTTAGGAAAATTTGGTGGCGATGATCGTATTTTAACCATTACCAGCAAAGGGGTTTATAAACTTTATACGTTTGATGTTTTAAATCATTTTGATGAAGATATTATTTTAATTGAAAAGTATTACGCCAATCAAACATTAAGCTGCATTTATTACGACGGCGAAACACGGGCCTATTTTACCAAGCGATTTAGTCCCGAAATGGCCAACGCGAAATTGCCACTCATTAGCGAACACGAGCAATCGCGTATCGAACTTATTACGGCGCAAATAAATCCTATTGTTGAGATTCAGTTTGCAAAAGAAAAGGGGAAAGATATACCCAACGAAACTATTAAATTGGTAGAGTTTAGCCCTGTTGTAAATATGAAAGCCAAAGGCAAAAAAATAAGTGCCTATAAAATAAAAGAAGTTAATTTATTGGAGCCACAAGAAATTAAGGATGCGCGCAAATTTTTATCTAACCAAGAGGATGAGAAAACAGGATTATCGCCTATGGAACTGCACCGCCGTGCCATGGAAAAATTAAATAAAGATAATGCCAAAGGTTTTTTAGATGGCGACGGACAAATCACATTTGATTTTTAGACATAATTTATTATTTAATGTGAATTATGGATGACCACTTATCTCGTCCTTGTTTAGCGAAGCGTAACGAGGACGTTTGAGAACTGCGTTTGTAACGCAGATAAAGTAATGGTGTGGGCGTTACAAACGCCCGTTTAGACCGTCCTCGTTTCCGCTAACGCTCAAACAAGGACGAGGGGGAAAGAGGAATTAAGAAATGCTTAATGTATTAAATAACTTGAATTATGGGTTAAAATAATTGATTTTCAATTACGTTCTGTATAGCATTCAAAATGAAAATTGTTTTATGTTATTTGATTACCTTGTAAAATCAATAAGTCCAAGTTATTATGTTAACTATTAAAAAATTAGAATCCATAATTCACGTTATTTAATAGAGTTATAAACTTTATTAGACCTCTTTCATAATTGATAATTATAAATTCCTGCTATTAAATTCAATCTAAGAGTAAATCGTTTTCTTCTGTTTCTGTATTTTTCAGCTATAATTCTAAATATTTTGATTGAACGAAT
>JAAFIL010000119.1 GCA_013297775.1 Bacteroidota bacterium | reverse complement strand
CCGATAGTTTATCGTTTAAATAAAATCGCGCTGTAAGCATACCACCAAACAAATGCGATAAACTGCCTAACTTTGAAGTCATTTTTTCGCCACTACTGGTGGTATCAAAATAAGTATTATACGATTTTGAAAATTTGCGGAAGCTGGGTTGAACCGCATAACCGTATTGCGGTCCAAAAGAAAACTCCCATTTTTTTTGTGCGGTAGTTTTAAACGTACATAAAACAATAGTACTCATTAAAATATAGTTTACTAATTTCATTTTTTATTTCCTTTCTCTTTTTTAAATAAACCTGATACTTTTAAATTTACGCTTAACTCCAATTGCGATAAGTAGTATTTGAATTCTTTGGATGGGTCCTCGAATAAGTAAGGTGTAACACCAAAAAAATCGTGTATATACGTTAACCTTATATTTAAAAGTTTATTCAAATTATAATTTGCAAAAACAGTAGCACCAAAGGCTCTATACGCATTTTTTAGTCCTTTTTCTTTTGGTTGATAAAAATGTTCCAATCCGCCAGAGTTGTCGGTTTTTTTACCATAAACACTCACATTAAAATTTTCGGCATTTTGTAAAAGACGCATTTGCATTAAATCAAACGAATAACCCACATCAAATTTTTTACTTGCTTGAATGAACATACCAAAAACGGTTAGTCGGCGTGTGGCAAAGCGCCATGCTAATTTACCTCCGTTAGAATTGGTGGCTCTAAATGTATTACGTCTATAATTCCAACCAGCAAAAACACCAAATCGTTTATAATCGTTAGGTTGCAACACCACTTCAAACCCAAAGGCTGTGCCAAATGGCGAGGTATTCATTTCTTTACTTATATCTTTTGTATTAAAATTAATAGCACTTTCGTGTACTTTTAAATTTCTTGTGCCGCCTGTATAAGAGGCTAAACCTCCTTTTAAAATTAAATCAAAATTTTGAGACTTAATTTTTAGTTGGATTAAAAAAACAAATGCTATTAAACCGATTTTTTTTAAATGACTGTGCATGTTTTATAAATTAATTTATTAATGTGTGGTTCATTGTTTTATATTTTATTTTTAATTCAAAGTATGAAGGTTGTTACAAGTTAATCAATTGATTTTTTATTTTTTAAAACGGAATCATAAATGAAATGCCCATGCTGAATAAAGTAGGCACAAGCATTTGCGTTATTCGGTTTATTTTTAGAGCGATCTTCAACGCCTTTAATAATACACTTTTCAGAACTTTTCCTATACTCGGGAGTACCTGTAATCGAATAAAAAAACTGATTATTTTTAAGGTAACGGCTAATCGTTAAATAACCACCTTGATAGTTTGTTTCCCAGTTGGCTGATAATACAGTATCGTTTTGAATAACCTTACTTATATCGCTTCCATGGTAATTCAAGTAAACTGAAAAATAGTTTTTGGCACACATCCACCAGCGTTTATCTTGAAAAGAATCGTTTGTATTAAATTGAAGTGGCTGATACTTGTAGGAATAAGCGAACAAACGAAGGGCCTTATTTTCTTCCAACCAAAAATAGCTATTATTTAATTTTATTTTTTTGTAAGTAATTCCCGAAAGCAAATCTCCTTTTTGATAGGTAGCTGTGGCATAAATGGTATCACTGGGTTTTAGGGTGTTAGCCGATACTTTGCCAATGTAATTCGGCGGATCACTATCTTCATATAAACGACAAGGTTCAACTATAATGTAGGTGTTCACATCGTAAGTTCCGTTAGAGAAAGCGTTTGTTGTTAATGCAGCCATAGATTTAAAAAATATAACTAATCCTATGAGTTTATATCCAACAAAAGTAATTGCTGAGGTTATAAAAATGGTAATTAGAGTTGATTTGTTAATACCAATTGTTTTTTGACGAAACTGTTTGCGCAGCAACGCTACTATTAAAAAAATGATAGTAAAACAAATGAGAACCCCTATGAAATTTGTTAGATTCACTTCGTAGTTTTTAATCTTTAATAACTTTTATAACTTGCGTTACTTCATTTATGGTGATTGAAACAAAGTATAACCCACGTTCAACCTTATCTAAACTAAGCGAATAATTTTTTTCTGAACATTCATCTTCTACTATTATTTTACCTGTCAAATCCATTACTTTAATGTGTGATAGGGCTGTTTCCGCTTGGATGTTTACCCTGCCGTTTGTAGGATTGGGAAATAAAGAAACGTAAGGAATGGTTTTATTCGTTTCTTTTAAACCTATCAGGTTCGATAGTTTGTAAATGCCCGAGTTAGATGGGTTTATAGCCCCATTGTTATTTATAAATGCGAATACTTCATTAATAGCGTTCACAAACACATCGGCTTTAAATCCATTAGCGGGCAGGTTACCATTAATGTTAGTGAAGGTAACACCTCCATCGCTACTTTTTCTGATTTGAGCCGAACCTATTACCACAAACAATTCATCTGTACTATTTTTTGTAATACTTATGCCAGCAACACCCGATAGCACGGTTGTCCAATTAACACCATTATCGGTTGATTTAATAATGCCATACAATTGATCGGTTGCAAATAAATTTCCATTGCTTGTGCGCACCATATCGGTAACCGAATGCAGTTCCCAACTAGTTTTGGTCATGGCTTGTCCATTAAATGTAGCGGGATAATTGATGACCGATAAATTATTAAAATCAATATACCCCAAACCTGAGCCGTAGGAAAAAATAAATAAACGGTTGTTAGCACCATTGCAATACTTAGAAGATAGTTTGAATTTTTGATTGCCTAGTTTTGCACCTTTAACGCCCGTGTTGCTGATGTTATAAAGCGTATCGGGGTAACCCGCACTGCCGCCAATAATAGTTCCGTTTGAAAACTCAGCATAATTATAAGGCTGAAAATTAAATGCCTGCCAAGTGCCAGCCACTAGTTTACGTGTATTGGTAAATCCATTGGGGTTAACGATTAAATTGTTTTGTGGCAAACCTGTTGGAAACCAACCTGCAAAAGAATAGGTAGGAATTTGTGTCCAGCTATTGCCATCTGTAGAAACAGCAAAATCAGCCTTTCCGTTCGATATCCAATTCTGACCTGCTACCACCACTTGGTTATTAATTTCGGCAACCGATTTAATTTGGGTACTATCCATTATTCCCGAAATTTTATTCCACGTTTGCGAGTTGCAAGTTCCGCTAATGATAAGCCCTAGAGCGAGTAAATTTTTTTTCATAGTAATAGTTTTTAATAGTTTTTATTTTTTTGGAATAGCGTTAAAGCCACCTATTAAGTTTAAAGTAGTTGTACTTTCGGTTACAGGTAAAGCAAAATTCCCACTCATTTTATTATTGACAAATGTTGTAACACTAAGGGTTTGGTTAGAAGTAATGGCATATATGGTAGTGATGTAGATATAACTAAAATCGCTATTGCTCGAAATGAGACTTTTTATACCAACGTTGGTGTTATTGGTATTGGCCCAATTAATCTCGAACCATCTTCCAAAGCCGCCTTTGTAAGCCCGAATGCCCGTGCCCCAACTACCTGTAACCCAAAACGCCGAGTCGGCAGCATTTACA
>JAAFIL010000118.1 GCA_013297775.1 Bacteroidota bacterium | reverse complement strand
AATAAAGCTGGTTTGTACTCTTTTATATCTTTCCATTTCATACTCTAATTTCTGAAACAATAACGGCTCTTTTAACAACACTTTATTTTGTTTTTAAAAGTAGAATGTGAATTATGAAAGAGGTCTACTCTATCCTAAACATTTAATTTCAAGAAATGAACAACCCTTTAAATAGAAAGCCTATCACAAAGTTGGTTTAAAATTAAAACGGTGGCGGCTCGTTGAAGTCTTCGATATCGTTGCGCTTCACAATGTCGTTGTTACTTTCATCCACTCTATCCCAATTTCTGCTAGATACGGTTTTAGTAACTGGACCACTACTTAAAAACTCGTTGTTTTGTGGCAAGGCTTGCGGCAACGGACCAAAGCCCGCGTCTTGCCCTTCGATGTAATCTAAATCGGCAAACTTAGCAAACTGACCAATGAAGCGGAGTTTAACAGTTTCTAAAGCACCATGCCGATTTTTGGCAATAATAATTTCGCCACGCCCTTTAGTAGGTTCGTTGTTTTCATCTACCTCTAAACCATAGTATTCTGGGCGGTAAATAAACATCACCATATCCGCATCCTGCTCAATAGCACCCGATTCACGTAAATCACTTAACTGCGGTCGCTTGCTACCACCAGGGCGGTTTTCAACTTGGCGGCTCAATTGCGATAGGGCAATAATTGGTATTTCGAGTTCCTTTGCCAAACTTTTTAATCCCCGCGAAATGTTACTAATCTCTTGCTCGCGATTGCCTTTGCTATCTGGACCACCACTCATCAATTGTAAGTAATCAATAATAATTAACTCTACCTTTTGATTTTCTTTTAAACGGCGTGCTTTGGCACGCAACTCAAAAATAGAAAGGGCTGGTGTATCATCAATAAACAAAGGAGCAACCGCCAATTTTTTGATACGTTCGTTCAACTGCACAAACTCGTGGTTTTCGAGATTGCCCTTTAAAATTTTATCTTGTGCAATTTCGGTTTCGCTACTAATTAAACGTTTTACTAATTGCAGCGAACTCATTTCTAAACTAAAAATAGCAACGGGTTTATTAAACTCAACCGCTGCATTTTTTGCCATGGTAACCACAAAAGCGGTTTTACCCATACCTGGGCGCGCCGCTAAAATTAATAAATCCGATTTTTGCCAGCCTCCCGTAATGCGGTCGAGGGCAGTGAAACCACTAGGCACGCCCAATAGCCCATCCGTTTTATTGGCAGCACTTTCAATTTCTTCAATAGCTTTGGTAATAAGCGTACTCATTTTATCGTGTTGCTTGCGCACGTTGCTGTCTAATATCTCGAAAATATTTTTGGTGGTTTCATCCAACAATTCAAACACATCGGTACTCTCTTCATAAGCCGTTCGAATGGTATCGTTGCTAATCCGAATTAATTCGCGCTGTAAAAATTTTTGCGCCACAATGCGGGCATGAAACTCTATGTTAATAGAAGAGGCAATGCGGTTGGTAAGCGACGATACATAATACGACCCGCCCACAAACTCAAGTTCACCAGTTCGTTTAAGCTCTTGGGTAACCGTTAAAATATCTACAGGTTCGCTGCGGTTAAACAAGCTAACAATGGCACTAAATACTTTTCCATTTTGTTCTTTATAAAATGCACCAGCACTTAAAATATCTATAACGGTGCTAAGGGCTTCTTTTTCGAGCAACATGGCGCCTAAAACAGCCTCTTCCAAATCAATGGCCTGAGGAGGTAATTTTCCCACTTCACTTAAAGGCAAGCCAACACTACTTATTACACGCTTGCGGATTTTATTTTGATTTTCAGAACTCATAGAATTTAATAACGGGAGGGCAAAAGTGCATTTTTTTTAGGGTTAATTAAATTTACGATACGGTTCATTTTGTTTGTGGAATGTGTAAAACTAATTTCAAAAAACTTAATGGTTCTGTTTTCAAGTACTTACGGCTTTTATAGGTGTTCATAACTGAAACACCCAGTTTTTAACAGTATATGTGTTAGCCGATTGTTAATTGTTTAATCCTATTCATTTTCAACCTCTTAATTAATGAAGCATAAAAGAAGTTTGAAAATTAAATAATATTTTTGCAACGTATGCGCATTTTACTAGCCGATAAAAATCATTCCATATTACAAGAAACGCTCGAAGCCGCAGGATATATTTGCGATGCCAGTTGGGACTTAGATAAAGAAAGCCTTAAGGCCGCCTTGCCCAATTACGATGGCATTGTTATACGCAGTAAGTTTAAACTAGATGCGTCTTTATTAGCCACCTGCAAACGTTTAAAATGTATTGGAAGGGTTGGAGCAGGTATGGAAAATATTGATACGGCTTTTGCTGCAAAAGTTGGCATTAGCTGTGTAAACGCACCAGAGGGCAATAGAGATGCCGTGGGCGAACATGCCTTGGGTATGTTGTTGATGCTTTTAAACCGATTAAAAATAGCCGATGCCGAAGTGCGGCAAGGAATATGGAAACGAACCGAGAACAGGGGCGTGGAGTTAAACGCATTAACGGTAGGTATTATTGGATATGGACAAATGGGATCGGCATTTGCACAAAAATTAAGTGGATTGGGATGCCGTGTGTTGGGCTATGATAAATACAAAACAGGGTATAGCAGCACTGTTATTACAGAAACAACTCTAGCTACCATTTTTGAGAAAGCCGATGTGTTAAGCTTACATGTACCCTTAACAAGCGAAACCGAATACTTGGTAAATGCTCACTTTTTGAAGCAATTTAAAAACCCCATTTATATTGTTAATACCGCAAGAGGAAAATGTTTAGATACCAATGCCTTGGTAGAAGCCTTAGAAAATAAAACGGTGAAAGGAGCTTGTTTAGATGTGTTAGAATACGAAAGCCTTTCGTTTGAAAACCTTGCTGAACAAGCATTACCAGCCGCATTCAACTATTTGTTAGCGAGCGATAAAGTTATTTTAACCCCGCACATTGCCGGCTGGACACACGATAGCGATTATAAAATGAGCCGTTTAGTGGCCGAGCGGATGGTGAATGTTTTAAACCATAATCTCAAGAAATTTGGTACTTTAGAATAATACCTTTAGGATAATTCTATTTAACTGTTTGTGCTTGCCTTGAAATCTAACGTTTGAAAATTAGTTCTAATTTTTCATTCGAGTGAAGACGATCTTCCAATTTAGTAGAAACCCTTTATACGTGAGGGATATTTTGGCTTCGCTCAATATAAATTCAACGGCAGCCCAATGCAGGATTTGGCGTGGTTTTGCACGAGCGAGGCGGCTGAGGCACGAAGACCCCGCAGCAACTTCGGCAAGCTCAGCGCAGGCCGTTGCAAAAGCCGCCAAAGACCAATTGGCTAAAGTGGACAGCCCGACCCCGACTAAGCGTTAAATATAATCTCTTAATGGTGCCACAGCCATTTATTAAATTAAGCATTAGAACTAGATAAGGGGACACGCAAAAAAAATGAAACTAAAGTCTATGCCGTAGGTTTTAATCTAACTTGTTATTCATTTCTTATACTAGACCTCTTTCATAATTGATAATTATAAATTCCTGCTATTAAATTCAATCTAAGAGTAAATCGTTTTCTTCTGTTTCTGTATTTTTCAGCTATAATTCTAAATATTTTGATTGAACGAA
>JAAFIL010000117.1 GCA_013297775.1 Bacteroidota bacterium | reverse complement strand
ACGTGATCGTTTTGGTGAATAATAATACCATCATCGAGTGCGTGTTCGTTATAAATAGAAGTACAGTAAAACACAATACCAACAACGCCAATAGTAATAAGAGCGTAAATTTGTTTTACGAATGGGAAAAATTTGAACGTTGGTGTCATATCCAGAAATCTGGGTTGAACCGTATTGGACTGCTTTGCCATATTTTATTTTAAATGCAAGTGTCAAATATAAGAAAATAAGTAAAAATTTGGTACTTTGGTAGAACTTAATTAATGTTTAAAAATCGGTATAGTTTAGCTATAATGGCTTTGGTTTTATGGCTAATAGGCATTGGCATTCATTATTTTAACAAATCGGATCTCGAAACCCTTTGCAAAACCGCACAAAATAAGCTGTACACACAAATAGCATTAGCCGATAGTTTAAAAAGGCAATGCCAACGCCAAATTAATTCTCCATCTACAAATTTCGATAACGTCAGCATTATGCAGTCGTTTAATTTACATTACATTGGCTTATTTGTTTCTAAAAACGATTCGTTGGTGTTTTGGAATACCGCGCAAATACCAATTACCACTCAAAAATTAAATGCGTTAAGCCAACAAGGTTTAGTTCACTTACGAAATGGCTGGTATTACTACAACAAAACACAAAACGCCCAAACCAAACAGAGCATAACCGCTTTTATTTTTATTAAACCCGACTACGATTTACAAAACAATTATTTACGCAATCAATTTTGTGCTTGGCTTCATTTACCCGAAACAGCACAACTCGACACCGTTAGCACCCAAACCGCTCGAAGTATTTATACACCCCAAAAACAGTTTCTATTTCAAGTAAACGCCAGTAGCGAGCAGTTTGAAGCGGGTAGCCCGCAGTTGATTAGCGTTCTGTTTTTATTACTTGGATTTATTGTTCTTTTATTGGCGTTAATTAAATGGAGTTTAAGTAGTCGGCTTATTTATTTTATAATAAGTTGGTTAAGTTTACTTTTCATTTATGGCCTTTGCGCCTATTGGCGGTTTCCCGAATTTATTTATAATACCGAATTGTTCAATATACGTCGCTTTGCCAATGCCGACTCGTGGCTCAACGCTTACCTTGGCCAAATCATCGTTAATAGTATATTAATTTTAGCCTTTAGCGTGGCTTGGCACAAACGGTTTGCCACCCAACAACCCAAGCGTTATGTGTTAATCCTATTCAATGTTCTTTTTATTGGTTTCATTTTAATTTGGTTAAACCAATTATTAAAAAGTTTAATTACCAATTCTACATTAAGTTTCGATTTTTTAAACCTATTTAATACAACGGCATTAAGCTATGCGGGTATCATTGCACTCATACTTATCAATTTAAGTTTATGCGTTTTTAGTATTAGTTTATACAATTTAGTGCGTTCATTTTGGGTATTTATTGGCTCGGTAGGTATAATAGTCGGTTTACTAATTTACAATCAAAAAACAATTGATCTTCATGTGTATTGGGGGCCCATCTTGTTGTTGTTAATATATGCCATACGCCGTTTCAACTTGCCACTTAATGCCCTATCGGTTGGATATGTTTTACTGTATTTATCGGTTTGTAACTCAAGTTTATTAAGCCGTTACATAGATGCCAATAACAGTAAAAATTTAGAAGTTTTATCCTTTCAATTAACCGAGCGGCAAGACCCCATTTTGGAAAGTGAATTTGCCCGACTCCCCGAGCAAATTAAAAAAGACGTGCGCTTACGAAACATGATTTCGATATTGCCCGTTAGTGAATTAGAAACCCGCTCGCTTATTCGTCAAAAATATTTAGGAGGGTATTTTGAACATTATAATGTAGAGTTGGCTCTATTCGATAAAAATTGTTTGGCTTTATTTCCTAACAGCAATGCGGTATTCAGCAATGAAGGTTTTTTTGAAGATCAAATAACGTATAACTCGCAAACACGCATTACCGATAACCTCTATTTTATTGATAAGTACAAACAAAACGCACGTTATGTTGCCAAAGTCGAATTAGAAACTACTCAACTTTATATTTTGATGGAGCCTAAACAATTTGAAGAAATTGGTAGTTTTCCTGATTTGTTACTCGATCAAAGTCAGCAAAAGCAAGCTAAGTTACAAGCGTTTTCTTATGCCGTGTATCGCAACAACCAACTAACCAATCGTTTTGGTAATTTTAATTACCCGTTTCTAAAACCCGATAGTGCCAATCTTAATTTTGAAACCGATTACTCGCATCACGTTTACAAAACAGATGCAGATACCGAAGTTATTATTTCGAGCCCGCAAAAAAATTGGCAATATTTATTTACCTACAATTCTTATGTTTTTCTTTTCTTTTCTTTGATTACATTTTTAACCTACATCAGTTACGTGTTGGTTTTTAAACCCGTAAGCGGCAGCGTATCGCTTACCCAACGCATCCAAGCCATTGTTATTGTGTTGGTTTTGTTAGCCATTGTTAGTGTTGCCATTAGTTCTACACAACTCATTAAAAACCAGTTTACCGCCGACAATACCAAACTCCTGCAAGAAAAATCGCAGAGTGTGTTAAGCGATGTGTTACCCATGTTGCAAAATGAAGAGCAACTCAGCGATGAACAAAAAGATTTGTTAAACCTTACACTCAAAAAAAATGCCAGGTTATTTTCGTGCGATGTAAGTTTGTTCGATGCGAAGGGGAGTTTATACACCACCTCTCAATCGCGTTTATACGATTTAGGACTGGCCTCTGTTTGGGCTAACCCCAAGGCTTTGCAGGTACTCAATGCGCAGCGTGCTTCTAATTTTTGCGCCTCCGATAAAGCCGGAACGCTTCAGTTTCTGTCGCTTTATACGCCTTTATACAACACGCAAAATAAATTAATGGGGTATTTAAACTTGCCTTACTTTGCGCGTCAAAACGAATTGGTGAGCCGCCTCTCAACCATTGTAAGTACACTTATTAATTTGTATGTGATTTTATTTGTCATTAGTATTTTATCGGCTTTAGTTTTATCGGGCTACATTACCAAACCTTTGCGGTTAATTAAACAACAAATTGCCAACATCAGTTTAAGTAAACGCAACGAACCCATACATTGGCAAAGCAACGACGAAATTGGAAAACTAGTAACCGAATACAACGGTATGATTGCGAAGCTAGAAGAAAGTGCAGGACGATTGGCTAAAAGTGAGCGCGAAATTGCTTGGCGCGAAATGGCCAAACAAGTAGCGCACGAAATTAAAAATCCGTTAACGCCAATGAAATTAAATTTACAGTACTTGCAACACATTATTAATGGGAACCCCGAAGATTTTAAAGAAAAGTTTCAGAAAGCCAGTGCCAGCATCATTGAGCAGATTGATGCTTTGGCTAACATTGCTACTGAATTTAGTCATTTTGCTAAATTACCCAATGCCAAAATAGAGGCCATGGATGTAACCGAATTACTAAACCTTTCGATCGAAACTTTTAAAAACGAACCCGGCATTCATTTTGAAAATGCTTTACCTAATCAAGCTTTGTGGGTAAACGGCGATAAAGAACAAGCCTTGCGTATTTTTAATAACGTAATAAAAAATGCCATACAAGCCTGCGAAGAAAGCGAACAAAAAGTTATACGCATTGGGTATTATACCGACCATCCAAAACAAGTGATTAGCATTAGCGATACGGGCTGTGGCATATCTGCCGAGGTGAAACCACATTTGTTTAGTCCTAATTTCACCACTAAAAGCACAGGTAGCGGTTTAGGATTAGCCATGGTTAAAAACAGCATGGAAAGCATTGGTGGTAGCGTTTGGTACGAGAGCCAATTGGCAAAAGGCACCACGTTTTATTTAGCTTTTGTGCGAGCCGATGAATAATCCTAACTACAAGACAAGTTTTCATTTGAGATGAAACTCAAACATAAATTACGTTGATTGATCATTAACTTTGAGAATGACGGTAATCAAATTAGAAGCCTTCTACTTTTAGAAACGCATAGATTATAACTCAGCCATTAATGCTTTGTAAAGTGCCACCATGCCTTCTGCATCTTGTTTATGTACTTTTTCGTCGGGGGTGTGTACGTGTTGTTCGG
>JAAFIL010000116.1 GCA_013297775.1 Bacteroidota bacterium | reverse complement strand
GTTCTTTTTCATCATTACTTCTTTAAAAATTTGTTCCGTAGGCTGTGCTATGCAACAAATTTTTTCATCGTACTGATAAAAAATAACTTCGCATCTTTGGACTAAAATATAAGTTCATTTGGTATTAGCTATTTTATTCTAAAGAACTTTTTTCTTGAAATTGCGGTTAAAATTTGATAGAAAACAAAAAATCCAAAATGAAACTTCATTTTGGATTTTAATACTTTGCGTTTGAGTTTAATTAACTTCCACACGCCTCACAGGCTTCGGGGTTATCTAAGCTACAACTTAACTGTGCTTGTTGTTCATCAAAACTCAATACATGTGCTTGCCCACGTTCTACTAACAACGCATCTTCGTTGCCTAAAATAGCTACGGGTTGGCTCAAGGCATTTTGATCAACCGTAAATTTAATAGCATCGGCAGCAGCTTTGGTGCGTAAGTAATACATCCCTGTTTTTAAGCCCTTTTTCCAAGCATAAAAGTGAGCACTGCTCATTTTAGCAAAATTGGCATCTTGAATAAATAAGTTAAGCGATTGTGATTGGTCAATAAATGCCCCACGGTCGGCAGCCATATCAATAATCGTACGTTGCTTAATTTCCCAAACAGTTTTATAAATGTCTTTAACGTTTTGTGGAATTTCTGGGATGCTTTGCACCGATCCATTCGATGCAATAATTTTATTTTTTAAATTATCGTTCCACAAACCTAGTTTTACTAAGTCGCGTAAAAGGTGTTTGTTAACTACCACAAACTCGCCACTTAATACACGGCGTGTATAAATGTTGCTGGTGTATGGTTCAAAACATTCGTTGTTACCCAAAATTTGCGAGGTGCTTGCCGTAGGCATTGGTGCCAACAACAAGCTATTGCGCACACCATACTTAGCAATTTCTTCGCGCAAGGTATCCCACTCCCAACGGCTACTGGCTTTTACATCCCACATATCGTGCTGCAATACCCCTTTAGAAATGGGCGAGCCAGCATACGTTTCGTAAGCTCCTTCTACTTTTGCTAAATCTTTACTAGCAGTTAATGCAGCGTAATAAATAGTTTCAAAAATTTCTGAATTTAAACGTTTGGCTTCTTCGCTCTCAAACGAATAACGCATTAAAATAAAAGCATCGGCCAAGCCTTGCACACCTAAACCAATAGGGCGGTGGCGTAAATTACTTTTTCGAGCTTCTGGAATGGGGTAGTAGTTTCGATCAATAATTTTATTTAAGTTTTTGGTAGCCACATAAGTAATTTCAAATAACTTGTTGTGGTCAAATGTGCCTGTTTTTTCGTCAACAAAACGTGGCAAAGCAATTGAGGCTAAATTACAAACGGCTACTTCGTCGGCACTCGTGTATTCAATAATTTCGGTACATAAGTTACTCGATTTAATAGTGCCTAAATTTTGTTGATTCGATTTGGAGTTAGCCGCATCTTTAAATAACATGTAAGGATTTCCAGTTTCAATTTGGGCTTCAATAATAGCTGCCCACAATTCGCGTGCTTTAATTTGCTTACGGAATTTACCTTCGGCTTCGTATTGCGTGTATAATTTATCAAAGGCTTCGCTGTGGCAATCGCTTAGACCAGGGCATTCATTGGGGCACATCAAACTCCAAGTGCCTTCTTGTTCTACACGTTTCATAAACAAATCCGGAATCCAAAGCGCAGTAAATAAGTCGCGGGCGCGCATCTCTTCTTTACCGTGATTTTTACGGATGTCTAAAAACTCATAAATATCAGCATGCCAAGGCTCTAAATAAACAGCAATAGATCCCTTACGTTTTCCGCCACCTTGGTCAACATAACGAGCGGTTTCGTTATACACTTTAAGCATTGGAATGATGCCATTGCTGGTACCATTTGTGCCTTTAATATAAGAGCCAGTTGCACGCACATTGTGAATATTGATACCAATGCCACCTGCACTTTGCGAAATTTTAGCACAGTTTTTAAGTGTATCGTAAATCCCATCAATGCTATCGTCTTTAACCTGTAGTAAAAAACACGAACTCATTTGTGGCTTAGGCGTACCCGCATTAAATAGGGTAGGGGTTGCGTGTGTAAACCAACGTTCGCTCATTAAATTATACGTTTGGATAGCTGCTTCGATGTCATTTTTATGAATACCAACAGCCACACGCATAATCATGTGTTGCGGACGCTCGGCCACTTTACCGTACATTTTTAATAAGTAAGAACGCTCTAATGTTTTAAAACCAAAATAATCGTAACCAAAATCGCGGTCATAAATGATAGACGAGTCTAATAATTGCGCATTTTTTTGCACAATCTCATAAACATCATCGGCAATAAGAGCTGCGCGTAAACCTGTTTTAGGATCAATGTACTCAAAAAGCGTTTCAATGGTTTTAGAAAAACTTTTGATAGTATTTTTATGCAAATTAGAAACCGCAATGCGCGAGGCTAATTGTGCATAATCGGGATGACGAACTGTTAACGAAGCCGCCGTTTCGGCCGCTAAATTGTCTAATTCGCTGGTGCTTACGCCGTCGTAAACCCCATCAATTACTTTTTTAGCCACCATTATCGGATCCACATGCAATGGATCTAATCCGTAGCTTAGTTTTTGAACACGTGCGGTAATTTTATCGAATTTTACCGATTCGTTAGTGCCATCTCTTTTAATTACAAACATACGCCCTTTGTTTTTTAAATTATTTAATAAATACGCGGCTTACAGCCTTTGTATTTTGAGTTTTTTGTTCTTACAAGTTACCACCGTTTTTAGCGGATTTATGTTAATTAACAGAATCATTTCAACAATTGATCGGTTAATTATTTACTTGCCAAAAGGGGCTAAGATTCCAATACAAATGATTAATTTGTTTAATTTTCGTTTAATAAACTACAAAAATTGGATTTTCTTAGACCAAATGCTTACCGACTAAAAATCTTCGTCGAGTTTAAACACATTATTCTCTTCCTTATTACCCATAACGCCCGCCTTTTGATATTCGGCCACTCGTTTTTCAAAGAAATTCGTTTTCCCTTGTAGAGAAATCATTTCCATGAAATCGAATGGATTAGCAGCGTTGTAATATTTATCGCAACCTAAGGCTTGAAGCAAGCGATCGGCACAAAATTCAATGTATTGACACATGAGGTCAGAATTCATACCAATTAATTTAACTGGAATGGCATCTACCACAAATTTTTTCTCAATGCTAACCGCATCCAAAATAATTTTAGTTACTTGTTCTTTAGGAAGCTGATTTTTAAGGTGATTGGTGTAAAGCAAACACGCAAAATCGCAATGCAGGCCTTCGTCGCGCGAAATTAACTCGTTGCTAAACGATAAACCTGGCATTAGACCTCGTTTTTTTAACCAGAAAATTGAACAAAACGAACCCGAAAAGAAAATCCCTTCAACGGCTGCAAAAGCAATTAAGCGTTCGGCAAACGAACCATTTCCAATCCAACGCAAGGCCCAATCTGCTTTTTCACCCACACATGGAACGGTATCTACCGCATGTAATAAACGGTCTTTCTCTACAGGATCTTTAATATAAGTATCTATCAATAAAGAGTACGTTTCCGAATGGATGTTTTCCATCATAATTTGATACCCATAAAAACAACGGGCTTCGGGATATTGTACTTCATTTAAAAAGTTAATAGCCAAATTTTCATTAACAATGCCATCGCTGGCCGCAAAAAAAGCCAACACGTGTTTAATGAAATGTTTTTCATTATCGTTTAGCTTGTTGTTCCAGTCTGCAAGGTCTGCGGCTAAATCAATTTCTTCTGCAGTCCAAAAACTGGCTTCTGCTTTTTTATACATTTCCCAAATATCTTTGTATTTAATAGGGAAGAGGACAAAACGGTCTTTATTTTCGACCAAAATGGGTTCTTGCATAGTACGTTTTTTTTATATTAAGTTTTTTTATTAAAGTGAATATTCGTTTTAACTCATCATTTGTTCACTTACAAATATTCACAAAAAATTATTCATTTAGGTTAACAATTCAATTAACACTCTGCCCCTTTTTTTAACAAGAAGAAATTAACTAGATTGAGTTGATAACTCTAATGCAGTTGATTTACAAGTGGATAATAAAAACTAAAAACTATTCGCCTTTTTTTTTATTTCTCTTGCTTTTATTAATCGTATTTCGTAAGTAAATTA
>JAAFIL010000115.1 GCA_013297775.1 Bacteroidota bacterium | reverse complement strand
TCTCGTGTACCCATTAGCCCCGTAGATGCTGGTAAATATGGCCTTACGCAACATGCCGATGTATTAATGAATACGCCTTTTACGCTTATAAAATCGGTCGAAAGTAAAAGCATTGAACGTATAACTGATTTTACGGAAGCGGAGTTAAAGCAATGGTGTCATCCTATTTACCAAACCAACGATAGCTTGGCATTTACCAACGAAAATGTGGTGGTTATTATTTTAGAAAGTTTTGGTAAAGAGTACACGGGCCTTAGTAAACGCCAAAGTTATACGCCATTTTTAGATAGTTTAATGCAACAGAGTTTAGTGTATAGCAATGCGTTTGCAAATGCTTCTAAGTCTATTGAAGGTATTCCGGCTATTTTATCTTCTATCCCTTCGTTGTTTGAAAATCCATATATAAACTCGCGCTACTGCAATAACACGGCCAATAGTATTGCTTCGCTTTTAAAACAAAAAAATTATGAAACGGCTTTTTTTCATGGTGGTTTTAATGGTACGATGAATTTTGATGGCTATGCCAAAGGTGCGGGTTATACTTATTATTTTGGGAAAAACGAATATGCTAACGATGCTGATTTTGATGGGGCTTGGGGCATTTGGGACGAACCGTTTTTACAGTTTACCGTTCAAAAGATGAACACGTTTAAAACTCCTTTTCATAGTGCCATTTTTACACTAAGCTCGCATCACCCTTATAAAGTGCCAAGCATTTATGAAGGTCAATTTAGTAAAGGCACTTATGAAAACCACGCTTGCATTCAGTATGCTGATTTTGCGTTGAAGCGTTTTTTTAAAACGGCACAAAAGTCGGCTTGGTATAAGAATACGTTATTTGTTATCACCGCCGATCACACTAGCATTTCGGGAGTGCCTTATTACAGCAGTTATCCGGGGGCATTAAGTATTCCTGTTTTATTTTTTAGGCCCGATAATTCTTTGAAACAAACTAATACGCAGCTTTTTCAACAAATTGATATACTCCCTAAAATAGCAGAGTTAACGCATTACAAAGCCCCGCTTTACACCATTGGCTATCAAGGTTTAAGTTTATTTTATTACGCGGGTAATTACTTTTGTTGCGACGATAGTTTGTGTTATACGTTTAGCAATGGTTCTATTACAAAGGTTACCAATCATTTAAAAGATAGTACACACGGCAACGATTTATCGGCGCAGTACCCACTATTAGTAACTGAACGCACTCAAAAAATTAAAGCTATCTTACAAACGTTTAATAACCGTTTACTCGATAATAAGATGACTGCTGATTCTTTGGTGAAGCCTTAAATTGTAATTTTTAAGTAAGAAGTGCTTTAGGATAAAAGGTATAACTCGATTAAGTAATTGGTCATCCGAAAATAGCGCGCAAAGACGCAAAGATTCGCAAAGACGGAAATTAAATCCTAAACAGATAGTTCGCCAATTCGCCAAAAAATTTGGCTTCTACTGTCTAATTTCGGTTAAAATTTATCTCCCCTTCCATGAGAGATTATTTCGTCTTTGTTCAACATAAATTTTGCAACAGCCACCGCGTGAGGGATGGTAGCGGCAGCCCCCTTGCGTGTGTGGCGCATTTTGCAAGAGTGGCGGAGGCTGAGGCACGAAGACCCCGCACGCCTTAGCAAAATGGCCACACAGGCAAGGGGCTAAAGCGAACAGCCCGACCCCGACCAAAACTTTAAGTATAACTTTTATTACACCACCACCTATTAGCTAAACAGACCGCCATTGAATAGATGAGGGGGCACGCCCAAAAAAATAATTAGCCATTTAACTGAACGGAAGTAAACTGCATGCCTTCGCTTGTTGAAAAAACCTGCTAATTTACTGTTAGCCTATTGCTTTCACTTTTAAGTATCAATTAGAAATCGTAACATTGCGGTCATAAATTTTGCTATAAAAAAATGAAATCGTATTATACATCTTTAGCCTTGGTGCTTGCTTTAGCGGCATGTCAACCTTCTTCTCAAAACGAATTGGCTTTATTGGAAGCCAAAGCCAAAGCAGATAGTGTAGCGGCAATGCCTACGGTGGTAGAAACCGAGTTTGAATATGTGGCCGATCAATTTGCCGATTTACGTGTGTTGCGCTATCAAGTGCCTGGTTTCGATAATTTACCGTTGCCCACTAAAGAATTGCTTTACTATTTATCGGAGGCGGCTTTATGCGGGCGAGACATGACTTATGATCAAAATTTTAAATACAACTTAGCGGTTCGTAAAACATTAGAGGCCATTGTTGCCGCTTATAGTGGAGATGTTAACGATGCCGACTATGTTCAATTTTTAACGTATGCGAAACGGGTTTGGTTTAGCAACGGCATTCATCATCATTACAGCATGGATAAACTATTGCCTGAATGCAGCCAAGAGCGTTTTTTAACGTATCTAAAAAATACACCTGCTAACACCTTGCCTCTTCGTGATGGCGAAACACCCGAACAGTTTGCTACGTTTATTACTGATGTTATTTTTAACCCTAATTTGGCTCCTAAAAAAGTAAGCCTCGATGATAGTAAAGATTTAATAAAGGCATCGGCGGTTAACTTTTATGGAGAAGGCATCAATCAAGAAGAAGTGGGTAAATTTTACGCAGCGATGATTAATGATTCGCAGAAGGAAAACCCTATGTATGGGTTAAACAGTAAATTGGTAAAGGAGAATGGTGTGTTGGTAGAAAAGAAATGGATGCTTGGCGGCATGTACACGGCTTCGATTGAAAAAATAATTTTTTGGTTAGAAAAAGCAATTACTGTTGCTGAAAATGCAGAGCAGAAATTAGCTTTAGAACGTTTGGTAACCTATTATAAAACGGGTAATTTAAAAGATTTTGATGATTACAATATTGCGTGGGTAAAAGATACCAAAAGTTCGGTAGATGTTGTTAATGGCTTTATAGAAGTGTATGACGATCCTTTAGGGCGCAAAGGTACATTTGAAAGTGTGGTATCTGTAAAAGATTTAGAAGCTAGTAAACGCATTGCTACTATTGGTGCTAATGCGCAATGGTTTGAAGATAATTCTCCTATTTTGCCACAACATAAAAAGAAAAGTGTAGTTGGCATTTCGGCTAAGGTGATTAATGCGGTGATGGAAAGCGGCAGCTCGGCACCAGCTACACCAATTGGTATTAATTTGCCTAATAACGAATGGATACGCGAAGTACACGGCAGTAAATCGGTTAACCTTGGTAATATTGTGGAGGCTTACGATAAAGCGGCTGGCTCAAGTGTTGTGAATGAATTTTATTACACGGACGAAATTCGTCAACGGGTTTTAAATTATGCGCCTTTAGCGGATAAGTTACATACGGATATGCACGAAGTGATTGGGCATGCCAGCGGGCAAATTGAAAATGGGGTTAAACCATCGAGCGAAACCTTAAAAAATTATTCGAGTGCTTTAGAAGAAGGTCGCGCCGATTTAGTGGCCTTGTATTATTTGTACGATCAAAAATTAGTAGATTTGGGGGTGATGCCAAGTTTGGATTATGGGAAAGCGGCTTACGATGAATACATTACTAAAGGTTTATTGGTGCAACTTTCGCGCATTAAGAAAGGACAAAAAATAGAAGAAGCTCACATGCGCAACCGCCAAATGGTAGCGGCTTGGGTTTACGAAAAAGGGAAAGCCCAAAACGTGATTGAAAAGAAAGAAGAAAACGGGAGAACTTATTTTGTGGTAAACGATTACGCTAAATTACGCGTGTTGTTTGGCGAGTTGTTAAAGGAAATTCAACGTGTTAAATCGCAAGGTGATTTTAAAGCGGGGCAAAATTTAATTGAAAACTATGGCGTGAAAGTAGATGCCAAATTACACGACGAAATTTTAGCGCGTTACGCCAATTTAAAAATGGCACCTTACCAAGGCTTTATTCAACCCAAACTAACGCCTATATTAGAAGGTGGAAAAATTGTAGATGTAAAAATAGAGTATCCTAAAAATTTCGTTCAGCAAATGTTAGACTTTGGTAAAACGTATAGTTTTTTACCTGTGTATAATTGATGCGGAATAGCGATGGTAATGCTTGTTAAGTTTGTGAATTAACGGCAGTGTACCGCAGCCATCCGAAAGTTTTAACTTTTGGGTGC
Source organism: Bacteroidota bacterium (assembly GCA_013297775.1). Taxonomy (GTDB): domain Bacteria; phylum Bacteroidota; class Bacteroidia; order B-17B0; family Aurantibacillaceae; genus Aurantibacillus. The sequence continues at coordinate 203 of JAAFIL010000115.1, read as the reverse complement.
TTTATCCTTTCTATCGCTTTGTTTATAGGTTTTATTTTTGTTGTTGGTCAGAATTATGTTTTGTAAATAATACCAAGTGAACTTATATTTTAGTCCAATCTACTCGTTCTTTTTCATCATTACTTCTTTAAAAATTTGTTCCGTAGGCTATGCTATGCAACAAATTTTTTCATCGTACTGATAAAATTTATACTGAGCGTAGC
>JAAFIL010000114.1 GCA_013297775.1 Bacteroidota bacterium | reverse complement strand
GTCTCCTAAAAGAAAAATAATTCTAGTTCAACTTGTATCTTTTAGAACCGATATTGGTATTAGTTGTTTCCAAAGTTCAACTGTGAGTAAATTTCAACGAGCTACTTCATCTCAATTAACTTATAGTATAGTAGTTAATTTCTTCCTTTGCGAACTCTGCGTCTTTGCGCGCTGTTTTTAATGGAGTTATAGATTTTATTCTATAGCCTCCCTTTTTTAAAATTTGATATTATAAGAAATTTTTGGGCGTGCCCCCTATAATGTTTCACTAATCGAGGTTTAATTATTACACTATGAGTTTTCGGGTAACACCTGTTCTACATAGGGGTCGGGTCATCCGCTTTAGCCCCCTCACGCAGAGGTTTCTCAATCAATTTACCAGGCTACTCTTAACCCTAAGCCATGTTGTAAACTTGCCGTTGTAAATGTTCGCAGCTCTGGAATTGAAGTAACATTTATACCTGGTCGAAATTCATAATACAAGTGCATACGTTTCCAAAATTCACGTTTTTTTCCTAGTCTAAAATCAACGCCCATGGGCAAAAAGACCGATGCCCCAAAATTAGTTTTGTTATTAAGCCGCTCGTTTTTAATGGATTCAAAACTCGAAAAATTTCGGTCGGTTGATAAAATAGTACCATTTGCGCTGCGTGATTCGGAGCGACGGTAATTACTATAATACACTTCGGTGAAGGCACTAAACGAAAACCCAGTAGTGAGGCCAACGCCTGCAAACAACGACCACCTCGCTTCGGGGTTTGTTCTAAAAATGAGAGAGGCATCTAGACGTAATTGCTGACCCACGTAATTCATACCATAGTTTCTTAAAGAAACCGAATCCATGTAAATGGTTTGCCCCGTTTGGCTCGAAGTTAGCGTATCGTAAGTTTTACGGGTTTCCTTATATAAATTATTACTGAGTGTACGTCCCGAAAAATAACTAATACCAAGGCGTAGCAGCGGATTAGATTTGTATTTACTTTTTTCTTTATCGCTAAATTTAATGCCCAACATAACCGAAAGCATAGCGTTGGTGTTAACATAAACAGCTCCACCCGATGAATTGTAACCCGCAAAATTAAGGTTCAAATATTCCGATTGTGGGGCTAACTTTCTGAAATCGGCAAGATTACCACTTACCGTACGCTCAGAAAATAAATTAGGTTGAACATAAAAATCAGAAATGCGGATTCGCTTAACTGTATTAACAGGTTCGGTTTGGGCAACAACCCACGAAAAACTTACCGAGGTAAGGACGGATAAAAGAACTGCGTTTTTCATTTAGAATCTTTTTATTTTAGTACGATTAATTAACGACACCTTAAAGAAAATATTGTTGTGCTTAGAAAGGTTAATTTTAACGAAATAAGTAAAATAATTACATCCATCTATTTATCTAAACATTACGGTTAAAAATTTATGACTTGGTATTCGTTAGTCTTTAGAATATTCCATCGTCAATATTTCTTCAAACTTTATTTAATGCGACAGATTTATCGCCTCATGCCTACCCTAATTGGTCTTGCATTTTCGGCGAAACTATTCTTAAATTTATTTTCCTCGTCATTTGTTTTAGGTTCTTCAATACAGGATTCAATGTAATGACTAACAGCCAAAATAAGTAAAGCACTCTATTAACCTTGTAGTTATTCATCTTGGCATACAGTAAAGAAATTATTTTTTATTTTTCTTATAACTTAAACGAAAGTACAATATTTCCATTAACTGCTGCCCATTTACTATTGCTAGGTTCCCATTAGAGATAGCTCTACTTCTTTTAATGTCAACAAAATTAGCGCCTCGAAAATATTTTACTGTTGAATTTACAAATTATTTCACCGTTTGTTACCAACCAAGGCTCACCTTTTTTAGCTTAACAAATGATTTGTATTCTGTTGTCAGCAAATAGTATAAGTCAACGCAATCCATTGTAATTATTTTCTTAAAGTTTTAGTTTGATTCCTCCATTTACTAAAAACCCATCGAGTGGCGCATAAATATCTCTGAACACAGGATTTGTAACTGTCCCCGTATAAATTGTATCGAAACGTGTTTGTCTGGCATCCAAAAAATTTTCAAAGTTGATGTAAACCGAAAATTTTTCCCAGAGTTTCTCTGCCATAAATCCACACATCACATATTGCTTACCTGTTGCTCCATCACTTAACTTTTGCGGACTAAAATAGTAGACCTCCAAACCCATTTTCCATTTATCATTAACTTCATACATCAACACCGAATTAATGCGATGTTTAGGCGTTAAAGGCGTTTCCTTAAATACTCCATTTTCGTGCAAACGCGTGTCTGTAAAAGTATAACCTAAAAACAGTTTAAAATCATCGTATCCAATTTTGATGTTTGTTTCAGTTCCCTTTGTATCAATATGCCCGCTCGAATTAATGAATTGATACAATCCACTTGGCTGCAATCCCAGCAAAAGCGGGTTATTCAAATAAGTATAAAAGAAAAGTTGATTAATACTGAATGTAAATTTTTCGCCAAACGTTGTACGGTAATTGAAATCAAGATTTCCACCGTAACTTCTTTCGAGTTTATTAAGGTTTCTATCTATTGGTAATACTTTTTGGTATTGTAGGCGTTCACTTTCTTCTGTAAAAATAGTTGGTGATTTGTAACCAAAGCCACCACCTACACGAGAAGAAAATTTATTGGTTATTTTAAAAAGAGCCGAACCTCTCGGAAGTAACGTAAAGCCATAATCCATAACATAGTCTGTTCTGAAGCCTGTTTCAAGGTTCAGCCATTTCGTAGCTTTCCAAGTATTTTGAACAAACAATCCCACGATGTTGGAGGTATAATTTCTCAATGGAAAAGTATCTAACTTATTTTCTTGAAAATTATCGGTCCAAACGTTGGCTCCCATTACCCATTCTGTTTTTTCGTTGATGCGCGTATAACTGGCTTCGCCAAATGCAGCAGTTTGCGTACCGTCAAATTGGTAATTGGGAATGTTGATTGTTCTTCTAAAGTAACTCATGCTGTTTTTGAAAGTAAAAAAACTATTGTCGTTAAATTGATGATCCACGCTTAGTTGAGTAGAATAGCGTTGCGTTTTATTCCTTTCAAAAAACCTTTGCGTTGTATCTTTTTTTCCCTCAATTAAATTGATGTCGCCTCCCATTCTGTTTTCAATGGCAGTATTTATGCCAACGTTCAGTTTCGTTTTATCTGTGAAATAAATAAACAGTTTAGGGTTAAACACAAACCTTTCAAATTTAGGAATGGCTGTAAGGCCAATTTTTGCGGGGTCATAAGCCCAGTTTCGGTTATGAGATGCAAAAACAGTAGTTCCAACTTTATTAAACCGCTGTCCGTAAAATCCATTAAGATCAATTCCTTTGCCCGAAGTGCCATTTAAGTGAACGTTTACTTCTCTCTGTTCTTTAGGTGTTTTTGAAATGAGGTTTACAAGTCCGGCAATGGCTCCACCTCCATAAAGTGTGGAAGCCGAACCTTTGATAACTTCAACTTGCTTTAGGTCGAGTGGAGGTGTTTGTAAAAGTCCCAATCCACTGGCAGCACCCGCAAACAATGGGAAACCATCTTTTAAAATTTGTGTATATCGTCCATCAAGCCCTTGAATTCTTATTGACGCATTGGCCGATGTGGCCGATGTTTGTTGAGTTTGAATGCCTGTACTTTCACTCAAAAGCATACGAATATCGCCTGTTTTCATATTGCTTTTTTCATCCAACTCTTCACCAGCAATCAATTCAACTCGTGTAGGTATATCTTTAATTGTTCGCGTGCTTCGGGTAGATGAAACCACCACTTCATCTAGTTCATCCAATTCTGATTTTAATAGTATTTCAATGGTATCTGCGGTTTTTATCGGGAAATCAAAAGTATCTCTTTTGGTTTCATAGCCCATGAAACTAAATTCAATGATTTGTTTACCATCAGGAATATTAACTAAAATAGTAAGCCCATCTAGGTTAGCGGTTGTTCCATTTGTAGTGTCCATTAAAATAGCGGTTGCTCCTATTAATGGTTCTTTTGTTTGACTGTCTTTTATTACTGTTTTGAGTGTATTCTGTCCGAATACAATAGTTGTATGTAATGCTACTGCCAGTAGCAAAATTAATTTTGACTTCATTTTTTTTAAGAATATTAATGTTAGGAAAATAAAATAAGCAGTGCGTAACACCGTAATTTGTGCTTATGCCAAAGGCATTATAACATTAACTGATTTTGGGTGGCTGCCAAATTGTAAAATACACCTCTGATACAAAAGTAGAGTTGTAGATGGGAAGGTTTTGAGTAATAACGGGCATTAAACTAAGGTGAGTAATTGGTTGGTAATAGGTTGTTA
>JAAFIL010000113.1 GCA_013297775.1 Bacteroidota bacterium | reverse complement strand
AAGCCCAATAAAACAGGCACTTTTTCGACTGAGGCATAGTACTACTATGGTGAAGAAGAAAAAGTGACGAAGTTTACTGTTTTGAAGGGATTTCGGCTCGTAATAGATTTCTATTGCATAATCTCGGTTAAAGAAGTAATGATGAAACAGAACGAGTAGATTGGACTAAAATATAAGTTCACTTGGTATTAGATGGAGATAAACCGTCGAAATCTATCACAAAATAAAACCTACTACAGTGATTAGAAATGTTTTTATCTCGTCCTTGTTTAGCGAAGCGTAACGAGGACGTTTTAGAACTGCGTTTGTAACGCAGATAAAGTGATAGCGTAGGCGTTACAAACGCCCATTTAGCACATCCTCGTTTCCGCTAACGCTCATACCAACATCATTTCTAAAAGATACGTTGACCCAGTTTCTTTTTCTCTTATACTTCCTCAAAAATTATACCCGTAGGCCTTGCTACGCCTATCATTTTTTCGTCGCCTAAAAGAAAATAATTCTGGTTCAACTTGTATCTTTTAGAACCGATATTGGTATCAAACAAGGACAAGGGGGAAAGAGGAATTAAGAAACGCTTAAAAAATGAGTTAGATGGAATTATGCAATAGCGCGTTCACACTATCGCTCACAAATTAATTTATAGGCACAAAATAAACAACGGTTTTCATCATCGGTTTGCACAAAAGGCAATTGGTAATTCATTATCGTTTGAAACTGCTCTTGCAAGCGCGCCTCAAACTGCGCCAGCAACTCGTGCGTAAACACTAAGGTTTGCTTGCTTGCTTTATCTTTTATAGTAATGGGTATTTCAGTAAATTTTTTAAAGGCAATAATACAAGGCTGCAATTGCTCGGGTGCTATACTCTTACTTTTATAAACCAACCACGCGTATAAAAATAATTGAAATTGCTTACTGTAATGCGGGTCTTCAAACAAATCGTCGAAGTGTTCAAAATCAAATTTATCGTTGAGGTGTACCGAAGTTTTATAATCAATAATTCGCACCACAGAACCTAACCTATCTAATCGGTCAATGGTTCCTTTTACAATAACGGTTTGCCATTGCCCGTTAATTAAACTTGGTAACGTTTGTGCTATGCTCTCTTCGACACCCAAAAGCGATAAATACGTTTGTTGCGCCTGATTCTTTTTTACCAAACGCCTATCATTCGTCAACGCTTTTTCCACATACGCTTTTAGTACTTCTTGTTGCAAAACATTTTTTCCAGTTGCAGCGTCGCTCTTTGAAAAATAATGTAAGAACTGCTGTTCAACAGTAGTAGCGGCTACTGCCAACTGTGTGGTTAAAAACGATTCGCTAACAACGCCATTAACACTAGGTTTATACAATTGTTCTAAAGCACCATGCAACACTGTTCCAAACGTATTGGCTTCGGCCGACTCTTCCAGCAATTGCGCTTCTTTCAAATGCGTACCGTAGCGGTAATAAAATTTTAAACTACATTCTTTAAACGTATTTAAGGCCGATGCCGATATGCCCCCAAACTCGCCCGTATCAATCAATTTATGTGCAATATCGGTTAAGGTCAACTCATTTTTCTCAATCACGATGGGCAACGTTGGCAGTGGAGGCATCTCCGACAAGGTGGCTACCCGTTCGGTAATGGTAAGCTCGGGGCAACGCACAGCCATCTCCATTTGCAATTGTGTTACAAATCTACTTTTTTCACCTTTACCAAAAGTATCGGTTTCGCTGTCGTAAGTGATACATATTTCTTTAGCTCGCTGCAAAACTCTAAAAAAATGATACGCATAAATAGCATCGCGCTCCGAATACAATGGCAATTGAAAGGCTCGTTTTAAATCGTTAGGTATAAACGAATGCGAACTTTTACCACTTGGTAAAACCCCTTCGTTTACGTTTACAAAAATAACGTAATCAAAATCTAAGGTTCGGGTTTCGAGTACACCCATTATTTGTAAACCCCGCAAAGGCTCGCCAATAAAAGCTACACTGGCTGTACCCACAATTTGCATAAACAATTGCCGAAATGCTTGGAGCGATGAAAAATAAGGGTAATGGTTTATTACCTCCTCTACACGATTCATGTTTTTTTGCAACACATGTAAATACTCCAACTCTAATCGGGTGTACATGTTGAGTCCGTTGGCTTCGATGGCCAATTGACTTTCGCTAATGAGCATTTGCAAAGCTGTAACCGCTTCTGAGGCCGATTGCCAAGGACGAAATAAAGGTGCTAAATGTTTAAAGTCGGCTTCAAACAATTGTTCTAAAAAAGCGGGCGTTAAAAACGCATGATTTTTTTTTTGGATGTATTGAATAACTGAATTTACTTTTTTAGTTAAACCGTGGTGTTGTAAATAAAAATTAAAAAAAGGTTGGCGCAAACAATCGCTTAACTCCTTGTGATAAAAACTAATTTGTTTGGTTGACCCCGAACGCCGCACTTGCATTTTTATTAATAAATCGAAAAATGAGAACGGGCTGGTGTAACGCAGTGGGTACTCCATGGTAATATTTACTGCCTCTATGCCTGCTGGCAACAATTTAAGCACGGGCCACAATAATTTTTCGTTAGCTAAAACAATGGCCACCTTATCGAGCGGAATACCTTGATTAATGTAGTGCTGCACCAATTGCTTAACAGCCAAACCTTGCCCAATTTGTTTAGGCACCGATACCAAATCTATTTGCTTGGGCGTATTAAAATAATCACCCAAAAAATTAAATTCTTTTTGTGGAAACAGCATTTGATTTTTTCGTAAGAAATACCCAGCCTCTTGCCTAGTATCTTTGTAATAATACGCATCTGCATCCCACAACAAATCGGCTTTACCTTTTTTTACAAAGTGAGAAACAATTTTTTCTTCGGCTGCATTTAAGGCATTGAAGCCACAAAACAAAATTTTATGAAACGACTCCGAAAAATCGGAAGTTTCTAATTGATGAACTGCTTGGCGGTACGCTAAACCTTGATAGGCTTGTCCTCTAGCCAATAAGGTTGCTTTAAAGTGTTTATAAATAGCACCTAGGCTATTCATAAACCGTAAATAATTTTTTTGATACGGACTTAAAACGTCGGCTCCTAAACTCCAATTTTCGATTTCTTTAATGTCTTTTAAATTATCGTAGAGTTGCTCTGAGTCGGCTAAATAGCGGTCTATCTCATTAAAGTCTTGTAAAATTAAATGCCCCCATTTTACAAAGCTGTCAAACGGTTCGGCATCGGCGCCGTAACAAATTTGATAGCTATCGTACAACAAACAAATGGCATCTACTTCATTTAAAATGGTTAAGCCACTTAAACGGTCAATGATATCTTCGGCACTTATAATTTGAGGTAACCAAATGGTTTTACCAAAGGTGGCAGCCAGTTGTTGCTTTAAAAACAAGGCACCGCGCTTATTAGGTAATACAATACATAGATTTTCTACTGTATCTTTGTAATGCGCATAAATATGTGATGCCGTTAACGCTAAAAAACTTTGCATGCCAATGGTCGAAGATAGACAATTTCCTATTTACAGAAAATACAGTAATGAACAACGTTATTACAAAATACTAAGCCCCACTCATTTTATAGAGTTGCAACGCTTGGGTAAAAAGGTATTAAAGTTAGAATTAGAAGCTAAAATTTATCCGGATAAACTTTTTATTTTAGATCTGATAGCACTTGAACAACCTGGTGTTTTACAAAGCAATGCGTTAGAGTTCGAGCAATTGATGAGTGAACTGAACAAAACGTAGATTAAATGTCATTTTGAGAAAGAGAAGGCTTTAACGTAATACTTTATTTTTAACTCCGTTTCGTATGGTATTTATTTGCCCTAGTAGCGTGAGTGTGTTGCCCCCATCTATTAAACTGACTTGTTGGTTTTGTAAGATAGTAACCGTTTTACAGAGTTAGCTATTTTATTCTAAAGTACACGATTTCTTAAAATCTCGGTTTAATGCCGTGCCCCCTATAAAGTGGATGGGTAGCTTAGTGTATTATTTACACTATCTAGTTTAACTAATTTAAAGTTCTATTTCGGGGTCGGGCTGTCGGCTTTAGTCGCTTGGGTGTTTGCCATTTTGTTACGGCGTGCGGGGGCTTCGTGCCTCAGCCTCCGCCGCTCGTACAAACTTGGCAAACACCCTGCGCTCGCTGTTGCCTCCATCCCTCACGGAAAGAAGGTTTTTCGTGTTTTTAAAGTTCAAGAAAAAATAATTGGATTCACTTGTTAAAACTGAGTGTTGGGTTTACTCTTTAACCACTTTAAATACTTTTTGCTCGCCGTTTTTAAACAGCTTTACAAAATAGATGCCTTTTGGTAAATACGAAACATCGAGTTCAGTTTTGGGTTGTTGAAGTGTAGTTTGTAAA
>JAAFIL010000112.1 GCA_013297775.1 Bacteroidota bacterium | reverse complement strand
GCCCCCATTTGGTAGCGCAGGTTTTGCAAAGCCCCTAAATAATCATACACATAATCGGTTTTCTTATCGCCTAAGCCCACCAAACGCTGTGTGCTGCTCACCAACTCCCCACGGCTGTTGTAGCTATTTAGAGTAGCATCGGTTTCTTTTGGGCGTGCCCCCTGTAAGGTTAACGTTACTAAACAAGTTAACACAACCTGTAAAGTTAACCGCAAAACCAAGTTCCGCTTAGGGGTCGGGCTGTTCGCTTTAGTCGCTCGCGCGTTTAGCCATTTTGCTACGGCTGCGGGGGCTTCTAAGGTCGCCACCTCGCGCGTGCAAAATTGGCCAACGCCCGTCGCTCGCTGCCCCTGCTTTTGTATTGAGCGAAGTCGAAATAATCCCTCACGCGGAGGGTATAATTTAATATTGAGTGTTAATTTCAAGAAAGGGTTCTATCTATTAAAGGTACTAATTATTGGTTCATCTATACTCTAGCAACTTCATTCTTACCATTAGCAATTTTTTGATATTTTTTGCCTCAAAATCTGTCAAGTTTTTCTAGGAGAAGACATTCATCAAAGTGCAGTTTATCGTTTACAAACTCATCAAATTCAGCAGCGTGTAGTTCATCTACTTAAAAAAGGAAATAAAGCTGTTATTTCCTCTATTAAATTCATACCAGTTCTTATTATAAAATACCCATTCTACTTCACTAAATTTTAAAGATGGAAGTTCTTTATTAGTTAAATTTACTTCTTTTGAGTCAATGTTAAAAACACCGTTTAATTTAATTTGATCAGTATAAAATATGGTTTGCTTCTTATCGAAATGAAGATTGTAAAATTTAACTATAGTATCCGAATTATTGTTGCCTTCATACTTATATACTTTTTCTGTAACAATAGGTTTGACTTTACCTTTGTAAAACGCATTATTTAAAAGGTATTGGTAATAAAAACCTTGACTGTTATTAGAGTTAGACTTACTAAGTTCATAATCGCCAGAGTAATGATAAGACACTAAAGAATAGCCTAAATAAGCTATATGCAATCTTTGATTCTTACACATTAAAATTACTTGATTCCTTGTTTTACAATTAGAACCACAACGACTTGAATAATCATATTGCCATGTTACTTCATCTATTTTTTTTAGATTAGAACTCTTAAAATTTGTATTACCAATAACAATGCTATCTAGTAACTTAGTTCCAAAAAAATAAAAAATAGTAGTTTTATTCTCCTTGAAATAATCTTTCGTAATTAAATTAAACTTTTGCTGTTTTTGGGCAGATAACAATAAGCAAGAATTTAGAATAAACATCAAGCCTATTTTTTTATAACTTCTAAATATATATTTATTCTTTTTCCTTATCACGGCCAATTTTTCTTTGAATCTACATATTTAAAGAATGTTGTTCCATTTATAGTAGAAGTTGTTGTAAAAGTACCATTTTGATATTGTTTCCAATTAAATCCTTTTTCAGGTGAACACGCATTCCAAAAATAAGCACCACGAGAAACATTTTCTTCAGGAGAAATGAACGCTCTAATAGCACCTTTTATGCGCTCAGAATAATCATTCGTTGGACTCAAAATTGCGTCCCAAGTTGATTTCACTATAGAATTATAAATAGAGCCACCAATCGCATCAAATTGTCCTTCCCCTCCGATTTTATCTATAAAGGGTTTGTTAAAATAAGTATCAGCACCCTTAAGTTCCATTCTTCTCAATATAACTTCTCCAATTCCTTGAGCCTCATCATGGTTATTACCTGATTCGCCAGCTACTATTGCAATGTATTGCTTAAATGGATCTAAGAACGAAAGGTTATCGCTCAATAAATTATCCCGACTATTACTTGAACTTTGATTTCCTTCTTGGTTCAAAAGTGAACCATTAAACATGGTTCTGAAATCACCCAAAAAACTTTGTTGTGTTACAGCAAAATAAAAATCCGAAGTATTCATAATCACATCTTTTCTAGTTTGATATAAGCCCCCATCTTTAATACTATAAACACTTCCATCCTTTGATTTGTAACCCCCCATACTCGCATTCGTATAATTTCTATCTGCATAAAAATCATTATAAGAAGAACTACCTCCACTATTAAACATATTGGCACTTAATTGATTCATAAGGCTACTAGCTAACTTAAAAGCATCCGCAAACTCCATACCTTTTATAATCATTCCTAAGTAATCTTCACTTCCAGACCACCCCCAGTGTGTCTTTACCCCCTTAGCGACAACTACTTCATAATTCTAAAAACAATTTAATTTCATCTACTAGCTGGTCTTCAGAAATATTCCTACCTTTTCTAACTACATTGAGTTTTTCAATATGGTTTACATCAATTATTTCCAAGTCAAAATCATAATTCAATACTTTTTTTTCGATATAGTTAAAAGTTGAAATATAAACCAACTTATTTCCCCTCTTTAACGCTATAGCACAAAGGTCGGCCTCCCAATAATCAACAATTTCTAATAAGGTAAAATTAATTATCAATTTTAACCTCTCAATTAGCTCTAATATGGTTTTATCTTTTTCCATTTATTTTACAAAACGACTATCGATTAATAATTTTCTAACTGTTGTATTACCACTACGAAGTGCTTCCTCGACAGTTCCATTTAAAAATTCTCCAGGTAATTCAGATCTAATGGATGGTTTTCTAAATTGCGAAATGAATGAGTCAACTGTATCATCTAAACTATTTAATACTTGCCTTGTTGTTGGACTATTAATATTGAGTTTTAATTTTCTAGCAAGCATTTCAGCCCTAGAAGCTGCGCCTACTGATTTCAATATCGGCCCAGAACGAGGAAGTACTTTCTTAGCCCCCCTTGCAATTATTGGACACAAACTAGCCCCTGTAAAAATTTTTGCCGCTGCTTTAAACGCAACTCCACCAACTCAACCCCACTCCCCGTGCCAGTAGCCGCTGCCACCACCGCCCGCACATTACCCAAATGGTCAGTAAGTTCGTAATATGGCTGTTGCTATATTAAATTAAAAGAACGTTTTTTAAATTAGTTAATTATTTTTTAGTTTTTAAAAAGTTACTTTCTGATACATTACCCCTTTGAGACACCAATAATTACTCTAAATAAAGAGATTTGTATTTTTCTATTTCACTTAAAATGTTTTTCTTCAATTCTACTAATGTTAATTTGTCGGGTGGAAAACCATGAGAACGGCAATCGAGAAATAAGGCTACCATGTCAAATAATTTTTTATAATCTTCATAATATATTTCTTCAAATTCAGACATTTCTTTGGCTAACTCTCCGTCTTCAATATACCAATCCGGACCTTTAGTATCAAATTGTTCTAACGTTTCGTCATTAATAGATAATTCTAATGCAGGTAAGTAATGCTTAAAAAAGTTATAATCTTCCATTTCTATTCTTTTAAAAAATATCCCAAAAATTTTTATCATTCGGGCTTCTTTCCCAAGGTCGATGACGATGCAATCCATTCCCTTTACCTCTATGATAATGAGGCAAAATTTTGTTTTTAACCCAATTCGGAAATCTATTTGTTCGTTTGGATGGGTTGACCAATTTATGAACATCAAATCTAGGTTTTGCACCATAACCTTTGCCTCTTGATATCGTTGCCCCATTAATTTTACCACCTGGTGCTCTAAGTGGCTTTAATCTCGGAATAGTTTCTAAAAATTTTGGTAAATATTCCACTGCTAAAGGAGCTACTTCCTCCGCAATTCCCACAGTTAAAATTGTCCCTGCTGCTACATACGTTGTAGCCACTACCGCATCACCAAACTCTACAAGTCCATCTGCATAAGCCTTTAATTCTTTCATGTTAACACCTTTAGCATAACCCCTCCCATTTTCTCGCCATCCACCACGAGTTAAACCGTGCCAAGCTAATACTTCCTCTCTCGTATATAAATCTACACCAAACTCCCCTCCAACTCCGTTTTTATCAAGCACTGTGCTTCCAACACCTCCATTGAAATAACCTCCCCATTCCCAACCAGACATTATCCATTCTCCGTTAACATATAAATGACCTGCTCGTGCCATCATTAAATCCAAATTTTTTTCGCGCTCATTATCCTGCCTGTTAAACCTCATATTCATGTTTCGCTGTTGTGCCACAGATTGTTTATAGTCTGTACTACCTTGCATACCATAGGCTTCCATTGCTCTTAATTCGTTTTCCACTTCTCTAATTTGCATATAGTTCGAAACTAATTCTGGAAAATCAGTTATCCACTTATAAACATCATTATCATCCCACCCCCCATCCGGGTCCACATAATTCACCGGATTATTACTCATCGCCAAATACGGGCTATGATGCTGCCCATAAGGATCGGGATTATTCCTCCGTCCTAAACGTGGGTCATACTGGCGCAACTCAAAATTCACTAAGCCCGTTTCCCTATCCTGCTCCTGCCCTTGATGCCCATACCTATACCCACTCCCACTCGCCACATAGCGGCTATGCGTATCGGTTTTTTTTGGGCGTGCCCCCTGTAAG
>JAAFIL010000111.1 GCA_013297775.1 Bacteroidota bacterium | reverse complement strand
CAATGTTAAACTGTACCTGTTTAATGGCATTCGTATCCGCATAAGTCCAATAATATTTTTGCTTGGTGCCATTTTCTAACCATGTAAAAAGCGTATCAGCAGTGGTTAAATTAGTTTGGGTATGGAAACGAATATGCCCCCCATTACCTGCCGCCGCTACCAACACACGTCCTGGTTGGTTAATCAACATCGCATCTATTAATTGGGCTTCTAAATCTGTTCCATCGTGGCTACCATAATAACTGCCCAAACTGGCGTTAATAACCAAAGGCTTACCCGCCAAAGTGGCTTTATTTATTAAATAGAGAATAGCATCAGGTATAGTAGGTCCATTTTTATTGAAATCAATAGCTACCACCGCTATTTCGGCTTGCGGCGCGCAGCCCTCGTGCATACCATTGGCTAAACCATTTCCAGCCACAATGCCCGTAACATGCGTACCGTGTCCAAACTGCGCATTATCGCTGTGGGTGCATAAACTGGCATTAATTTGTGCGGCTGTCCATTCAATACCGTAATTAAATGGTTGAGGTACCGCCGAACCCGAAGTGGGTTTTTGATCCCATATATAAGCTATGCGGGTTGTACCATTGCTATTTTTAAAATCGGGATGATTAAAATCAACGCCTGTATCAATAATGCCTACCATCACGTTACTACCCGTGTAAGCCTGCAAAAGTGGAAATTGCCCTTGCTTAACTGGTTTAATCCGATTTCTTACCACCATGGTATCGTTTAAGGGACGCTTGTTAGCCTCTATAAACTCGGCATACACAATGAGGCGGTGCGCCACCATTTGAGCCAAGGCTTGAGCTGTAACCTCTACCGAAGCAATATCATTGATGCTATACTTAATTTTGAAATCGAGTGCTTTTTGCCATGCGCTTAACCGAGGCATATTGGCTTTAACTAAAACTGTAAACCGCTCGGTCGGAAAATCGGCAGTAAACAATCGGTGTTTTAACTGCGCATTAAACGGTGTCTGTGAAAAAACGAAAACATACCAAAAAAGTATGAGAAGTACTAACTGTTTTTTTCTTAGATTCATAGTAGTTAAATTTACGAATTATTTCAGGTATGTATCAGCGTATTTTACTTTTTTTAGTGCTTGGTTTTATAACCACACCAACATTGCATTCGCAAAACGATAGTGTATTAATTAGTAGCAATACCCTTATCAAAGAAGGTCTTTTTTTAACACACAACGATTTTAGATACAACAAAGCCGTTTTAAAAAGTGAAATCATAAGTAACGTTAGCCGCGACCAACTTTTTTTCTTAGCAAAAGTTATGGACAACGATTCGGTTACGTTTAAAAAAGAGGCTTCCATTTTTAAACTATCCACCAGCAAGGTATGGGGCTTTTATCAAAACAACACCTTATACATTAATTTTGAAAACCGTTTTTACCGCGTGCCAGTGTTTGGTGCCATTTGCTATTTCCCAGCCATTATCGAAACCTATTACAACACGGGTGGCTTTTACGACCCATTTATTAATGGCGGCATGGGTATGGGTATGGGCATGGGAAACACCGTGCCAACCCGCGAAGTTCGCGATTTTTTAATGGATTTTAATACCGGAAAAATTATGCCCTACTCGGCCGAAATGGTAGAAGAACTTTTACAAAAAAATAAAACACTCTACGATGAGTTTATGAAATTAAAACGCCGTCAACGCCGCGAACAAGCCTCGCGCTACATTCGGAAATTTAATGAGCAACAAGCCATTTACTTTTTTAAAGAATAAAATCGCTGTTTAACAAGAGGCTGTTTACGCTGCAAAAAAATGATGAGAAACAGATTAGGTTAATCCCAATTTGATTTTAAAAATACGGCTTACGCCAACAACTCGTTCATCTCTCGTTTGACGAACTTTGCTATTCAGCGTGTTCTTGACCCGTAAACTCTTCCAACTTTTAGAACCTTAACTTCAATAACCAACACAGGTTAACAATGCTGCTATTCAACACCAATACAATTTCAAAGTTACATTTTAATCGTTTGTTTGCGGTCGGGTCCCACACTCACAATGGTAATGGGTGTTTTTACTGCATCTTCAATAAAACGAATGTAATCCATTAATGCGGCGGGTAATTTTTCTTTACTATCTATTTGCGTTAAATCGCAATGCCAACCTTTTATATCTAAATAAACAGGTTGCAAATAATCGGGGTCTATGCTATACGGTAAATAATCAATCACTTTGCCATTATAAGTATAGTGCGTACAAACCTGAAGGGTTTCAAAATTGCTTAACACGTCGGCCTTCATCATCATTAATTCGGTTACCCCATTAATCATAATGGCATATTTTAAAGCTGGAATATCGAGCCAACCCGTGCGGCGGGCACGTCCAGTAGTACTCCCAAACTCACGCCCCATTTGTCTTATTTTTTCGCCCGTTTCGTCGTTTAACTCTGTTGGAAAAGGACCGCTACCCACACGGGTGCAATACGCTTTAAAAATACCTATTACATTCCCAATACGGTTAGGCGCAATGCCCAATCCATTGCTTGCACCTGCACAAATGGTGTTGCTCGATGTTACAAAAGGATAAGACCCAAAATCAATATCTAATAAGGAACCCTGCGCGCCCTCTGCTAAAATACGCTTACCCGATTGCATAGCCGTGTTAAGGTAATGCTCGCTTTCAATTAATTGTAACTGCTTTAATTCCTCTAAAGCCTCAAACCACGCGGGTTCTAACTCTTGTAAATTATAATCGTATTGGTGGTATGCCAAAAGCTGCTTATGTTTTTCAACTAAGGTTTGATACTTTTCTAGAAATGTACTCGTTTCCAAATCGCCAACACGCAAACCATTTCTACCCGTTTTATCCATGTAAGTTGGACCAATGCCTTTTAAAGTTGAACCAATTTTATTTTTACCCTTAGCCGCTTCACTGGCTGCATCTAATAAGCGGTGCGTTGGTAAAATTAAATGCGCCCGCTTACTAATAAGCAATTTCGTTTTTACATCTACATTTAAAGTTTTTAACGCATCTATCTCCTTCTTAAAAATAACAGGGTCAATTACAACACCATTGCCCACCACATTAATTGCCGTAGGGTGAAAAATACCACTAGGAATAGTGTGTAAAACGTGCTTAATGCCATTAAACTCTAAGGTATGCCCTGCATTAGGCCCACCCTGAAAGCGCGCAATAATATCATAAACAGGGGTTAACACATCCACAATTTTTCCTTTTCCTTCATCGCCCCATTGAAGCCCTAAAAGTACATCTGCTTTAATCATACGTCATTTAAAAAATAAGCCACAAATGTATTATTCCTTTTAAGGCTTTCAAAGCAGGTTTGATAACATTTTATAAACGTTTTTTTTTCATTGCTCGTTACTACTCTTCGTGATAAATATCAATCAGTTCAAAAGTCTGTGAACCATTTTTTAATCAAATACGTCTGAAAACAAAGGGATTGCAAAGGTTAAGTCGAGTATTCCTAAAGAAGTAGAATTGTAAGTTTTCGTTCGTGGTTAACCTGAACTATAAATCAAATTGGCTTAATGTATAATTTTTAAAAAGAAGCTCATTTTATTTGTACCTTTATAATCGTGCAAAAAATTACGATTGCCATAGATGGATATAGCAGTTGCGGAAAAAGCACGCTGGCAAAAGCACTAGCGCAACGGCTTAATTATAGCTATATTGATACAGGTGCCATGTACCGAGCCGTTACACGCTATGCCATACAGCATCAACTAATGGATCCGCTCACTCACCTTATTAATTACGAATCACTTTTACAAGCACTCGAACACATCGAAGTTAATTTTCAATTCAATACACACTCGCATGTTTCCGAAACGTATTTGAATGGCGTTAATGTAGAGCGCGATATTCGCACCATGCAAATCAGCGAAAATGTAAGTAAAATTAGTAGCATTAAAGAAGTTCGCGAAAAAATGGTGGCACTGCAACGAAAAATGGGACGCAGCAAAGGCGTGGTAATGGATGGGCGCGACATTGGCACACACGTATTTCCGCACGCTGAATTAAAACTGTTTATGACTGCCGACACAACGGTAAGAGCTATGCGTCGCCTCAATGAATTGAGCAGCAAAGGACAATACTACACCATTGAAGAAGTTAAACACAATTTGCTAAGTCGCGATTACGAAGACAGCCACCGAAAAGAAAACCCACTCATTCAGGCCAAAGATGCTATTGTGTTAGACAACACCGACCTTTCGCGCGAAGAACAACTAGAATTTGTATTGCGTTTAATT
The DNA here is from genome assembly GCA_013297775.1 of Bacteroidota bacterium. Classification (GTDB taxonomy): domain Bacteria; phylum Bacteroidota; class Bacteroidia; order B-17B0; family Aurantibacillaceae; genus Aurantibacillus. The sequence continues at coordinate 772 of JAAFIL010000111.1, read as the reverse complement.
GCCGACATGCAATTAACCAAAGACCCTTTATCAACGGTAAAGTAGTTTTAAAGTACTTTAGTTAATCCCCAATTTCAAAAAATCTTATTCTAACTAAAAAAGGATGCGTGTTTTCAAATGTGCAAAATCAAAAAGTTAACAACACGGTATTTTTTTGGGGCGTGTCCCCTTGTTTATTTCTAGTGTTAGTATTTAACCGAGATTTTAAGAAAGAAGTTATTTAGAATAAAATAGCTAACTCTATAAAAATACTTGAACCCTTATCTCGTCCTTGTTTAGCGAAGCGTAACGAGAACGTTTGAGAGCTGCGTTTGTAACGCAGATAAAGTGATGGTGTGGGCGTTACAAACGCCCGTTTAGCACATCCTCGTTTCCGCTAACGCTCAAACAAGGACGAGGGGTGTATCGTTATATGGAGGGGTCGGACTGTTCGCTTTAGCTGCTCGGTCTTTTGCTACATCTGCTGCGGCGTGCGGGGTCTTCGTGCCTCAGCCTCCGCCGCTCGCGCAGTTGTTAGCAAAAGCCTTTCGCAGGCTGCCGCTTCATTTATATGGAGCGAAGTCGAAATAATCCCTCACGGATAGGAAAGATTGTGGTGGTTTGGAGATGTATCTAATATAATACCGTTTGTACATACAAAATAGTCCAATCTTTAACGGTTTTTTTATGTGTGTCTCGTCCTAAAATAGGTTGACACATAAAAGTCAACTAAAATGATAACAGAAAACTTAAAAGAGAGTATTATTGCCGAAAAATTAACTACAAAGATTAC
>JAAFIL010000110.1 GCA_013297775.1 Bacteroidota bacterium | reverse complement strand
GGCGATTTCTTTGCGTGAATATATTTTTAAAACTATTTAGTCGCAAATGTGCTCTCATTCATTTTCACTTTAAGTTAACAAAAGTACGGCTTGTTTTTAATCACCATAACTTTTACAAACATAGGAGTTAACAAAAGTACGGCTTGTTTTTAATCACCATAACTTTTACAAACATAGGAGGCGCGAAGGACGCAAAGAGCGAAGGGTTGGGTGCTTGACTTTAAGTGGCACGCAGAGGCGCAATTGGCTAAAGCGCAAAGTCTGACCCCTGCCCATAGTTTAAATTCAACTCATCTTACAATACGAATTTTGTTAGGTATTGAATACCCCTCTTGTTGTGGGTTGGGGACACGGCCTCATTTTTTAATTGAGATGAACCCCAAAAACTTCAGCTTTTTTCTTTTTTTTAATTTTACTACATTTGCAGCTTATCTGTTAAGAATGACGTATTTAGATTTTGAAAAACCTATTCAAGATTTGGAAGGTGAATTGGAAAAGCTAAAAGAGGTAGCCTCTAAAAGCAAAGTAGATTTAACCGAAAAGATTAAAGAATTAGAACAACATATTGTTGATAAAACAAAGGAACTTTACAGTAATCTTAGTGCTTGGCAACGTGTGCAAGTTAGCAGACATCCCGAGCGACCCTATACCCTAGCCTATATAGATTATGTTTCTAATAAAACATTTATAGAATTGCATGGCGACCGAACCGTGGCCGACGATAAAGCCATGGTAGGCGGCTTTGGCGATGTAGATGGGCAAACCGTTATGTTTATTGGGCAACAAAAAGGTATTAATACCAAGATGCGTCAAATTCGCCGATTTGGCATGGCCAATCCCGAAGGCTACCGCAAAGCTTTGCGCTTAATGAAAATGGCCGAAAAATTTAATAAACCCGTTGTTACGTTTATTGATACGCCTGGTGCTTATCCAGGTTTAGAAGCCGAAGAACGTGGACAAGGCGAAGCCATTGCGCGTAATTTATTAGAAATGGTGCAATTAAAAGTGCCTGTTATTTGCATTATTATTGGCGAAGGTGCCAGCGGTGGTGCTTTAGGTATTGGCATTGGCGATAAAGTATTAATGCTCGAAAATGCGTGGTACTCGGTTATTTCGCCCGAAAACTGTTCAACCATTTTATGGCGTACATGGGCTCAAAAAGAAAAAGCAGCCGAAGCCTTAAAATTAACTGCCGCCGATATGAGCCAAAACGGTTTGGTAGATGGCGTTATTGCAGAACCTTTAGGAGGCGCGCATCGCAATCCCACCGAAGCTTTTGAAACCGTAAAACAAACTATTAAAACCTTACTAAGCGAATTACAATCTCAATCGCCCGAACAACGCATCGAAGACCGCATCAACAAGTTTTCGGCTATGGGCGTGGTGCACGATTTAGATGCTTCGTAAAAAATAAGACGTACAAATATCTTTTTAACCTTTAACACGAAATAAAAAATAAATAGTTATGGCAGACACAGGCGATATTAGCATTGGAACAGTTATCCGTTTTAATGGCGAATTAATGCAAATTATGGAGTATCAACACCGCACTCCGGGTAACTTACGCGCCTTTTATCAGGCTAAAATGCGTAACCTAAAAACTGGAAAACAACTTGAGAACCGATTCCGTTCGGGTGAAGTAGTAGAAATTGTGCGTGTAGAATACCGTTTAATGCAATACATTTATCCAGAAGGCGATTTTGCAGTAGTGATGGATCCCGAAAATTTTGAACAAACCCATGTACCCATGTTATTGTTTGGCGATAGTGCCCGCTTTTTAAAAGAAGGCATGGATGTAAAAGTTAGCTTTGAAGAAGGTGAAAACGTTATCTTAGCCGAAGCACCAACCTTTGTCGAATGTCAAATTACTTATACCGAACCTGGTGTGAAAGGCGACACGGCTACTAACACATTAAAACCAGCTACCATAGATACAGGAACAGAAGTAAACGTTCCGTTATTTGTAAACGAAGGCGATTGGGTTAAAGTAGATACCCGAACAGGTGCTTACGTTGAACGTGTGAAAAAATAAAATGTATTATTTATTTAAACCGAGATTTTGCAATAGGAATCTCGGTTTGAAGCAAAGACCAAATAATAAAACGCCCCAAAGTTGTAATTTTTGATTGGTTTCGCCATGGGTGTGCTTGTAAAAGTGAGAGTTTCTCTTTAAATGCAAACCAAAAACTTTAACTTATACCAAGTGAACTTATATTTTAATGGCGTGTTGTGTTCTAAATAAATACTTTTGAGTCCGGTATAAGTTTTTAGTTTATAAAAACACCGATGAAGCGTAAAATAAAAAACACGAGCCATTTAGAATTTATTTTTTCGCAAGGGCTCGTGTTTGCATTCCTTAAACCGTAAATAGACCGTTGAAATCTATTACAAAACAAAATCTGCCGCAGCTATTAGAAATGCTCGGTTCTGCGGTCTTCAAAATAGCGCTAGTTGTTCTTACAGTCCTCGAAACTGCGCTTCCTAATATCTTTGCAGCTTTTGTCTTTCACTACGCTTTCAACTGTCTATTTACGGTTAAAAATTAACCTAATAACTGTTTCACTAAAACCGATACTAATTTATTATCGGCTTTACCCGCCAAGGCTTTAGTGGCGGCTCCCATTACTTTACCCATATCTGCGGCAGATGTAGCACCCACCGCACTAATAATTTTTTCCAATTCGGTTTTAACTTCGGCCTCGCTCATTTGTTGGGGCAAATACTCTTCGAGTACACCTGCTTGAAATTGTTCGACCTCTGCTAAATCTGGACGATTTTGCGCTATGTACAAATCAGCCGTTTCCTTTCGTTTTTTTACTTCTTTTTGGATGGCTTTTAAAGCACTTTCTTCGGTTAATCCTTCGGTCGAGGTTTTCAATAATAATACTGCCGATTTAATGGCCCGTAAAGCCTCAAGGCGTTTGGCATCTTTAGCCAACATAGCGGTTTTAATGGCCCCATTAATGCGTTCTTCTATATTCATACTTCAAAAATTTATATAAAGGTAAAATTTTAACCCATTACAAAAGCTGGTAATTTTTTAATTTTTTCTAAAAACAACTGCATGCCTTTGCGTTTTTCGTCATCTAAAGTGTAACTAATTTTTTGCGTTAAATAATCTTCGGCATTCATGCGGGTTTGGTGCGGCTTAGGCATTTCGTTAATGGCTTGCTTGATATGTTGAACCCCATGTTGCAGGGACTTATTAAACGATTCCATAAAGGGTGTAGGCAAAACGCTGCCATTGCTAACCCAAGCGGCAAACACAAATGGCAGCCCCGTAAACAATTGCCACTGCTCCGACAAATCCCATTCATATTGATAAACGCCATTCCACTCAAACGCACGATCGCCAATAATAACCGCCGCTGCCGAACCTTGCACTTCTTTTTCAAAACCTGGTTTAGCCGCCACAAATGAAGGAGCAATGTGCCAAAACTCTTTCGCTAATAAACGGGTTAAAGTAACCGACGATTTAGATTGGTAATCGAGAACAATAGAAGTAATATTTGGCAAATCCACATTGGCGTATAGTTTTACACTGTCCACTTTACCAACAGCACCAATGCAATACGCGCTTTCAATTTGATAGGTATCTAACTCGGGCAATAAGGCAACGGGTACCAAGGCTAAGTCCACCTGCTTAAATTTTAATTTTTGAGCGCAGATGCTGGGCATATCCTCTTGCAAATGAAAAGAAGCCGCAAGTGAATTATTTTTTAAAGCCCATCGAAAAGGCAAAGTGTTATAATAGTTAACAATGGAAACGTTTATCATGCCCTGCAAAAGTAAAAGAATAAAATGGTTTTTTATAATAGCAGTACAAAAGCTACGCTACGAGCGGCAACGAGATGAAGGTTTTACTTTTCAATCCTGCTTTGATAAATTAATTATTATATGGGTTCGTTACACTAATTTCTCATTATTTCATACATTGTAAGTGAAACTTAGTGCGATTAAAAAATACACAACTTCATTTTACAGTTTATTTTTATTACGTTTTGAGATTAATGAAATAAACTCCGTTTTGTGCAGTATTAAAAAAAGTAGTGAAGCTATTAAAACAATAACAGCTAAGATAAACAAGCCCCCGCCGTCATTTGCCACGTTGATACCTAATACTAAAACATGTGAAAAAACGGCACCCAAAATAATTCCTAAACTGCTTACCATTCCTATTACTTTAAATTTTGGTGTTATTATTAAAATAGCTGTAACGAGTTCAATAATGCCAAGCCCAATTCTTCCCCAAGGTTCAACCCCAAGTGCAGAAAAAATATGTACCGAATCGGGATGTGCTGTAAACTTGAAATATAAAGTTTGTAAGAGGATGATTGCAACTGTGAGTCGTAATATCCATGAAATGCCATTTTTTACATTCATTTTTTTATGGCTTTATAATGTTAGACCAATTTTTTTCTGCTTTTGCTTTAAGATTTTTTTCATCCTTATTCCAACTTTTTAAAGTATTGTTAAAGTAAGCATTGTAAAAGAGGTAAAGTTTTCCATCTATAATTTTAAATGTTTCGGGATTAATTTCTACTTTCTTACCATAATCGCCCATTGCAAAAGCGCACCAACCGCCGTATTGCGGCTCGTACTTTGAAGGATTTGCTAGAAACTGTTTTTTATTCGCATCGGAAGAAAAATAATAAATCAGACCTTGATAATTGGTAGAATGACTTGCTTCTCCTTTTACGGCTTTGTTTGCTGAAAAATAACTAACAGGGTCATAGCCTTGAATGGCCATTCCGTTCTCTAAATTAAAATGTTTACTTCTTTCAGTTGGGCTATTTTGTGCAAACTGGTGAAGGGTTAATCCTAAAAGAAAAACTAAAATAAAACGTTTCATATTTTTGGGGTATTAAAATTGATGAAGCAAAAGTAGAGCATATCAAAAGAGGGAAATGTAACCTAGTTTGCATTCTCGAAGGTATTTTTAACTTCTGTATAGGTTATACCAACATCATTTCCAAAAGATACGTTGACCCAGTTTCTTTTTCTCTTATACTTCCTCAAAAATTATACCCGTAGGCCTTGCTACGCCTATAATTTTTT
>JAAFIL010000011.1 GCA_013297775.1 Bacteroidota bacterium | reverse complement strand
GCACACTTGCATTTAACCCAAACCCTTGCGCCACAGTAGTAGTAAACGATTGGCTTACCGTACACGTTGGGTTAAACGCCGAGGCATAACTATACGTGAGCGTGTGCGTACCCAAAGTACTCAAATTAGGATTAATACTTAGGTTATAAATACCAGGGCTTGGTTGGCTAATACTGTTTAGCCCCGCCGAAGCCGTCCATGTACCGCTAGTTGGCGTACCTGCCCCCAACCACAACGCCGTTAAATTAAAATAACTATTAAACGTACACAAGGTATTGGGCACTTGGCTAAACGTAATAGCTGGGTTTACCCCCAAACTATACACCGCCGAACTGGCGCAAGCACCCGCCCCCACGCTACCCGTTAACGTATAAACCGTATTGGCTAAAGGGCTAACTAACAACGCAGGTGCAACCGTGCCACTGGGCTGCCACGTATAACTCACCCCCGCCACATTGGGGTTTAAACCCGCCAGCAACGTACCCGTTTGCCCAGCCGCCAAACAGCTTGTATTGCCCAAAGGCAAAATACTTACCGTAAACGAAGGCCAAAACTGCACCGTAAACGTTTGCAACACCGGGCAAACTAAACCCGTTAACGTACTCGCAGGCGCACTATAACTAAACGAGTAAATGCCCGCCGTTAATGGCCCAGGGGCTAAATTAATACCAAAGCACGTCCCATTAGGGGCCGCACAAGGTACTGTACTAATACCTGGTCCCGAAAAGAAACCCCCACTAAGCGAGTAACTCGGTTGCACCAAATTATTTAATATAAAAGGTTGCGCACCCCCCAAACACACCGCAGGGGCAGGGCTTAAACTGGGTTGAGGCGTAACATTAAATGTAAACGTTTGCACACACGTACCCGTAGCCGTGGTTAAGGTAAACGTTACCGTGGTGCTAGGGCTAATCACAATACTAGGCGTATTCACATTCATAGGCAACCACGTATAAGTAGTGCTAGGGCTAAAATGCTGCGCGGCAAATGTGTAAGAATTGCTACTGCAACTCAAACTTGGGTTTAGCACCGCCACCGTTGGCACATACACCGTTTGCTGTGTGGTATAAGAACACGAATTAACCGCCGTGTAAGTACAAATAATGGGGTAAACGCCGCCCGGTAAAGTGGCGGGCACATTAAAATTATATTGGTTACCCACTTGGCTCACCCCTATCCCACTAAACGAGGCACTCGATACCGCTCCCAAATACTGCCCCAAATTGGTATAACTCACCGCCGAAGGGCAAGCCACGGGCAACTGAAAACTAGGCAATTGCAAAACAGGCATAATCGAAATATCATCCAAGCCCACGTAATTGTAATTAAATTGATTGAAGGTGTTAAAGCCTAAATTATTAACCATTAACTGCCCCGTTTGCTGGGCATGAATGCCGATGTATAAAAAATTACCGTTAGTACCCGCGTTAAGCCCAACGGGGTTATAAGTAAACGTAACGTTATAATTTTGCCACGTATTAGCAGGTCCTGCATTGGTGGTTAAGGTTTGAATAACCGTGAGGGCAGCCGTAGCATTATTGGGAAAAAAAGTGCCATTCACAGGGGCAAAGCCTTGCGAGGTAGCTAGTGCAAACACAACGGGCAGCCCCGTTGGGTTAATGGCTAAAGTACCATTCGTCCAATTATTAAACGGGCCCGAGTAATTAAACACCTTTAAATTGAGTTGATACACTTGTCCTGGTATTAATGGCGTAGCCAAATTAATATAAGCCGCCTCGGTATCGTATTGCACACCCGAAACAGCCGTAACCGATTCGCGCCCCCACAACCCCATAATGGCATCGTTAGGCGAGCCATTGTGGCTATCTAAAACAGGCAACGTTCCATACGTCGAAATCCCTAAGTTGGCAAACGAAGGCACAGCAGCAGTCGTAAAGGTGCAATTTCTAACAAATAAATCGGGCGTGTAAATATAATCCTTCCAACATTGCGCCAATACCGTAGGTACGTTATACGAGCCACAATTGAGGTTAATCTCAAACCCATTATTAGGCACCATGTCGCAGCCACTCGTAATGGCACAGGTAGGGCTAGTAATAAAACCATACACGTAAGTTACATTGCCGCCAACACCTGCCCCATTGCGGGGAATATAGCGCAGCAACACCACTCCGCTAAAACCCGCCAACGTCGGCGTAAACACCACATTGCCGCCCACAACAGCCGCCGTTCCTACATTAAACACATCTTCCACACACGATACGCTTAACGTATTAGGCGAATCGTTCGTAATTAAGCCATTAAGCCCCGTAATGGGTATAGTTAAAGGACCTGCCCCTGTGTAAATAAAATTGCTGTTAGCCCCCAAACCATCGTTAATACCCCAAACCTGCGGGTTATTGCAAGCACCTACATACACCGTTGAGGCGTTGATTGCCGTCGAGGCAATGGCGGTGTTAACAGGGTAGCCCATATCGCAAAGGGCTAAACGTTCCTCTTCCCTTAAATAGCGTTTATTAATGCCAATGCCATTAGCGTTACTCATGGTGAAATACAAATCGTTCCCAAACGCATTAGGCGGTGGGGGGTAACATTGGTCTTCAAAGTGCGATAGGGTGCTGCCGTTTTCAAAGCAAATTGGCGTGTAAACGGGCATGTTTGGCAAAGCCGTGCTAATGTAGCGCACCGCATTGGCACAATTGGTAGAGTTAGTAGGTATGGATGTGCAATTGGCAAAACCCATTGCCGCGGGGTTGTTGGTAAATGTTAAATTATAAAAGTTAGTACACGAAGAGCCCTGCGCCAATAGGGGGTTACCCGCCGCATCGCGCAAACGTAAATCGTAGCGAGAATAGTAATTGTTTAAATTACCAAACGCCGAATTGCCATTGCTGGTTATTAAAGAAGCAAAGCCCAAAGTATGCGTTAGTTCATGCAACACCACTGTATATAAATCCAGTTGACTACTGTTAGCCAGTTGGGTGTTGGGTAACACATTCCAAATAAAACCAGGGTTTGTAAAGTTGTAGGCCATAAAACCGTGGTAAAACCCCGAGCCGCCATTGGTCATCAAAGGCATGGCAATACCATTGTAAGCATCTTGCTGGGTGGTAATGGTTTTGTAAACTTGGTTATCGGCAATGCCGCCATTGGGGTTATTAGGATTTAAGGGAAACGCATAATAGCCCGATGCCACGCCCAACACATTGGGCGAAGTTGAAAAATTAGCCAAATCATCTACCAAAATACGCACCCGAGTGGTGTTGGTAAAGGGATTAAACGTGGGGTTGATAAAGCCAGAAAGGGCAGTGCCTACTTGGCAAACCGTGGCGCGCGCATTAATAGCAAACGTCGAGTTACCTGCAAAACCCGAGTTAGCGGTGTAGTAGAATACAAAAAAGCCCGCCACACACGAGTCGCTAGGCGCATTGCCCACAGGTGGGCTAACCTTTAAGGCTTCAATCGGGTAGCGATTACCAAACCGATCGTATAAATAATTAAAATACCCACCAATAGATTTAAGGGGCTTCATGTTGGCGGCGTAATTAACGTCCTCGAAAGGAACATAATTTAAAGTAGCATTGCCGCAAACGCCCGTTTGGGCGCGGCTAGGCAAGTACCCAATTAAACAAAACACCAAGCAGGTGTTTGTAATCCATCTAACTAAAAAACGACTTCTAAAAAAAGTGGTTAAGTGTGTGTAAAGTGGTGTTATCATACAATTTGGTTTTAAAGGTTATAAGAACAGGCTCGAAAGTAGAAAATGATTCTCTAAAAAACAAATTTTATAAGTAAAAAGCAATAAATTTAACACAATGCTAGTTAAGATGAGGGGTAGTGGGTGTTGTCGGTTGGCGAAATAGCGAATAGTGGCTTATCTTAATTATTCTAATCTTAATTATTAATTAAAAAGTTAATGGGTTTACAACCCAAAGCGGTTGCCTTTTAAAAGCAACCGCTTTTTTAAAAGGGTAATAAACGAGCGTAGGTCTTTACTTAAATTCGTCTAAATAATGGTGTTCTTTTAAAAGACTTTCAAATGCTTTCAAACTTATTTTACCAATGCCACGGGCTTGTATTAATTTTTTACGCCCTAAGCAAACGACATCTTCTACTCTTTTGCAACCCATGCGGTATGCTGCATTAACAAAGCGGGCGCTAAGGGGTTGTTGGGTTAAGCAACTTTGCAAAAAAGTAAGTTGGGGGGTGGGCAAGTTGGGTAGTTTTGGCGGGCTTAAAAGTTGTAAGGTGTCTAATTTTTGTAACGAGAGTTTCAAAAGTAATTCCGATTGGGTCTTATTCCAATGCAGCAATTGCCCATCCACATAAAAGTCAAAGGGTTGGTAATTGACAGACCACGCCTTTAATTCTAGGGGGCTTAATACCAGAGATAAAACACTAACGTCCGAGAAGTAAGTTAGCTTACCCAAACGCTTTTGATTTGTTTTAGTTTTTTGTTTTTCCATGTCAGTAGTTTTTAGATGTAACAATCTTTAAAAACTGCTTAGAAAATAAACTAAAAGAACTTATATTTTACAGCTCAAAACTATCTATTTTTTCTTTACATAATTGTTCGGTTAAAGTAATTAATAATTTTACTCGCTCTTGTAAATACTCTAAGTCTTCTTTTTTAATGTGGTAATTGATGTTGTAACGGGCATCTATATAGGCGTTTTTTAACAGGGTAAACCGCTCTTGTTCACTAATGGTGTTGCAGGGAAACACTTTGCCAAATTCTAAATTAAAACTTTTAGCCAAATTACCGAGTACTTCTAAATCGTGGCTTTTACTTTTATAGCCTGTAAATACGAGCTGTATGCAATTGTAAAACCGTTCGGTGGCTTGGTGGAGTATGAAAGCGGCTATATTAAAATCCTTTTCATTGTAATTGAATAAATGCGTTTTAAAAAAACTATTGGCACTCTCAAACCAAAAATCAAAATAAGATTGTGCCTTTGCTTTTTGTTCTTTAGGGCTTAAATCTTTTTTATCGGATAAGGCAAAACGAGAGGTATCAAATAAACGTACCCCCTCTTTTTTAATGTCGCCAAAAAAATAACTGCCTTGCTCTAGCTCCTTATTAACGAACTCAATACCGTGGTAAATGGCATGTACAGGTGTTTTAATGTAAATTGACTTTAATTTGTCGTTAACCGATTTTACAAACGTTTCGGCCGTGGCTTTATTATTGTTATTAAGTATAACTAATAAATCGTAATCGCTTGTATATTGGTAAGTAATACCATCCTCTCTATACGAATCATCCACCCAAGTACCACGGGCATAAGACCCAAATAAAATGATTTGCTCAATTTCGCCATACTGTAAAATGAGTGTTTTTACAATAGATTTTAGTTCCTCCTGTTTTTGCTTGGGTAAATATGAAATATCACTTTTCAAGGGCAGTTATCTCTTAGATTTTAAAAATACAAAATTTTAATGTACCAAAAATTCATAAGCCAATTTGGTTTTTCATTTTGGCTTTTTGTGTTATAAAATAAGGCTAAATCATAGAGAACTACCAATACGAACTTCCTATTTTAAAGTGGAATCTATAAACCCTTTGGTAATTTAAGAAAGTTAAAAAAGATACTTTGTGATTTTAGGAAATTCAAAAAGTATGTAATTTTAAAACTTGTATGAATGGATTAATTCTCTAGTGTCAACATCAGGTGCTTGGGCTATTTCAAATAATTTTTCTAAAAAACGCTGACTAAAATTTACACACCATTTTGATACACTATTTTGAGTAACTCCTCATTTTTTAGCAAGCCAATGTTTATTCTTTCTTGTCCTACCGACACAACTCGTGTGCCATTCAAAGATTTTTTTGTGTATTAGCTTAACGACTATGTCTATAATTTAAGAATGCTAAGATTTTTATAAAACACTAAAATCTGTAAAACATTTTTTCGATGATGAAAAATATTTATCTACAAATAAATCGGTTTAATCATTTTGAGATTTATTTTAAGCAAAAAGTTTATCTTAACGGTAAACTAATTGTAACAAAGTAAATGGTTATGTGTTATCAATAGTATGAACACAAAGAATTAAAGATTTTGATTAGATTAAATTTTATCGAGTAATCTCTCCCCGGCTCAACTTAATATTTGTGGTGTAGTCAATCTTCACTTGCAGTAATTTTTGGTGTTCCTTAGCGCATAGCTTTACAATATCAAACTATAAACAATGGAGCAGAAAGATGATTTACTTCTAATTGAACACAAAACCTACCACAACAAAGAACTCCCCGCTTTATTAGGTATGAAGAAATGGGAATTTTATTATGAAATGAAACCCATAAGAAACAAGCTCGGCAAACGTATGGGGTACTTTTGGAGTATCGGACAAGTTGAGCAAATCTTAATTTTTTTTGGCATCCCCTATCAAATCCTGAAACATTCTGGTAATAACACATCGGGATAGTTTCAGGATTTTTCTTTTGGTGCAAATCCCCTTGAACTATTGTTCTTTCAACATTTAAAACAAATTTATACACGTATAGATTGTGAAGTTATGATGTATTGACGTTTTACTATTTTATTCATTTGAATGAAAACAACCACTTGAAAAAGTAAAACTATTAAAAGGCATTAAAAGGCATTAAAACTCATAAACAAACTATAACAAATATTAAAATGTGTTTGAAGTCAAATTTGACCTGTGCGTAATTTTGATGTGAGTAAAGAATTAAATAGTAAAAAATAAAAACAAAAAACAAAAAACAAAAAACAAAAAAAGAAAAGCGTTTAAAAGGAGTGGTTATGGAATACAATGATGAAAAATACAGCAAAGACTTAAACCTTACAGCGATGAATAAAAGAAGTTTATCGGCATTGATGGGCGTATCGTTACACATACTTGGTAACATGATTAAAGATTCGATACCTGAAATGGGACAACCGACTAAAACTATTTTTAGTATTCGACAAATTGAATTTTTGATTAACAAGTATGGTATTCAAAAGCCAAAACCAAAAAATAAAAATTAAAAAAAGATGAAAACGCATTCAAACTCACCAACAAACAGTAAAGGACGTTAAAATGTGTTTGAAACGCCCCTTGCGCCTGTCGTAACTTTGTAGTGTGAAAAGAATCAGTCAATAGAATTAAAGTAAAAACTAAAATTAAAACTGGAAACGATGAGTTACACAGAGCCACTAAAACACTTGAAGATGCTACTAAGTGAAGAGGAGTTAGAATTACTAGAACATTTGGAAGCCTTCTTGGAAAATGAACTTAGTAAAAAATTTCCTTTTGAAATGGTTGCTTTAAAACTACTTATGGAAAAAATGGAAATGCTATCCAATAAAGTTGTTTTAAGTATGGAAGATGAAATCATCGAAGATGTGATTAGACGGCAGCTCACTTGCTATAATTAGCTTAAAGCGTTGAAGCAGTCGTGTAATGCAAACAAGATTAAAAATTTTAGAAGTTAAAAGATAAAATAAATATACAAATTGAAAAATAGAAAAAATGAAAACAAGTCAATCCATATCCGACACCACCTCCCAAACTTATCTTGCGGGAACGATACTTTTTGCAAATATTGATTATGCCAGTTTTGGCGGTTATGCCCTTAAAGCAGCCATAGGCGGTTTTATATGGATGGCTTTCAAATTAGCAGGTGATTATTTGTCGGATAAACTTTTATCCAAACGCAAAACAAAACAGGCTAATGTGCAAGACGATGAACCGCCTACAAGAGCAGAAAACGAAAAGGAGTGATTATAAATTAATAATCAAAAATTCAACATCAAAAATTAAGCAAAGCTATTCGATGAAAACGGGGCATATCATAATTGGTTCAGTAGTCAGCGCAGGGTTAATTTGGGCAGGCAGCAAACTTTTGAGTAAGAAAAAAGTAGGCGATACACTCGATACTAAAATCAATGTCAACATTCATTCCATTGACCTCAAAGGCTTAACCCTTCGTTTGGATATTACCTTAATCAACCCCACCGAAGGGACGCTGACCATTAAACAACCCTATATAAAAGTTTTGTTTGATAGTAAAGAAGTCGGCACTACCCAACTTGAAGCTACTAAAATTGTTATTGATGCCTATCAGCCCAAGCAAATGCCACCCATTTATTTAACCATTCCCGCAACGGGATTATTCACATTGGGTGATGGGCTTTTAAAAGTATTACTAAAGGGACAAACAGCGCAAATTACGACCAAAATAAGGACAAGTATTTATTTGGGTGTCGGATTTAAAAACGTAGAGATAACTAAAACCCAAAATTTAAAGCGATAATCCAATGCCTAGTAAGCAGCAGCAAAATTTAAACTAGAAAACAAAACATGGAATCCACCGAACTAATACAATTAAAAAGCCTTGCACCTTATCGGCATTTGTTTCCTCCTTCAACGGGAGTAGATAGCACCATTAAACGGGGTGCAGGGGTAAGTGATACGGTTAGGTTTATGCCTAAAGCAGCCCAGTTAAGCAAGTGGCAAGTAAAGACGTATGTAGATGCCGAACTAAAGCATTTACCGATTTACGAGGCCTGTAAAAAATTATGGTATTTCGTAAAAGAACATATTGCTTATGAAAAAGATGACCCTTATCGCGATGAAGAAAAAGAAATCAGAGAAACAAAAGAACAAATTAGAAGTCCAAGACGGCTAATTTCAGATGGCAGAGGCGATTGCGACTGCATGACCAATTTTGTAAACGCCTGTATGTTGGAATATGGCATAAAGGGCGATATTATCAACCGAATTACCGCATACGACGGGAACGACCATTTTCAACACATCTATTCACTTATCCCCGATGGTAAAGGCAGCTATGTCATCATGGATTGTGTATGGAACGCATTTAATTCAGAAAAAAAATACAGTAAAAAACAAGATCATAAAATGGAACTACAATTTTTAGACGGATTAGACAGTAACGATGTTTACGGTTTATTCAAAAAATACCCCACCATTGATGCAATGGATATGGACAGAGCTAATTTCGGAATGGAAGAAATAGGCAGAATTTTGAAACAAGTACGAGCAAACAAGGTTTCCAATAGTGGAAACGGCGGGCAAAAGAAGGGAGGTTTGTTTAGAAACAAAACCCCTGAACAGCAACAAGCCACCCGACAACGTTTACAAAAGGTAATTGGAAAAAGCAAAGGCTTTTCCAATAAAATGAATAAGAAAAACCCTGCAACGGCTCTGTTACGAGCCGGGATATTAGCCTCCATGAAACTCAACGTAATGAACGTGGCTAAGAGTTTACGCTGGGGGTATGCCTCTGTTGAACACGCCGCTAAACGGGGCATGGACGTAAGAAAACATCCACATTTAGTAAAAGTATTAAAAAAGGTTCAAGACATTTTTTATGTGGCAGGTGGTAACCCTGAAAACTTACGCCTTGCCATGTTAAAAGGCAAAGGGAATAGAGGTCAGGAAGTAGCGGGATTAAACGAACACATGGTCTTATCCGAACTTTTAGGCTTTCTATATAAAGATGAGTTAGTGTATGGCATGGAAGGCTTTGAAGGCTTTGGTAGCTTGGAAGGCGTAATGAATGGAGGGGAAGGATTGGGAGAACCTGCCACAGGTGCAGCCATTGCCGCAGCCTCTACACTAATGGGAACGATAGCGGCCTTACTTAAACAAATCGGCGTGTTATTTCCCAATGAAGGCAAATCAAAATCGCCTGCACGTTCCTTTATGAAACCCCGTGCCAAAGCAACTGATACAAATTCAGAGGCAAGTGCGGAACAGAGTTCAGAACAGCAAAATTATTCACAGAGTAATTCGCAAGCCTCTACCCCAAGCTATTCAGAAAACGAAGAACGTTATACTCCGCCACAAAGCGAAACGATTTCTTGGGAACAAAGTCAAGCACAAAACCAAGCGCAAAACCAAGAACAAGCTAACTTGGAAGAAGAAAACTCGGAAGGCACTACAAGCATTACCAATGCAGATAATGAACTAACACCTCCCGAAACTGAAAACTCCGAACCTACCGCAAACGCTGGGAATGAAGTGGCAAAGAATGAAGAGGCAAACAATGAAAACGGCACAGAAGGACTATCTGGTACAGGAACGCTATTAAAGACCTTTTATCAAAAAAATAAAACATGGGTCAATCCAACAATTGCTTTATTGGGTATTGGCGCAATAGCTTACTTCACCAATGAATACCTAAAACGTAAATCGGAAGAATCACGAACTATTCCATATAAAGCGAATCCTTCGCCAGCACAAAAAAATAGTTCAGGCAACGAAACTGTTTCAGGAACAAGCATGGCAACAAAGCATAAACGCAAATACCGCATAAATCCACTTAAAAAGGGATTAGGAGCGATAGAACTGATGTAGCCTAGGCTAAACAGTAAAACTTTAACTATCAAAAAGTAAGCAGCAAAAAAAGTAAAGGTTAAAAATAAATCAGCTAAAAGAAAGAAAAATGAATCAAACAGCAGCAACAAAAGCCCATGACGGTAAATACAAGTACATGGCATTTCTCCAACAGCGTTTGGAAACAAAGGGCAATTTAAAAAACAGCGGGATAGAGTTTTTTAAATTAAGTGCCGCCGCCTTAGTGGGCGCAGGCATAGGGTCAGCCATTGGAAAACCCTCTATTTTGGTATCTATCCCCACCATTATTGCCGGAAAGTATTACGATTCCGATGCCATTACAGCCGCAGGGCTTGGTATGATGACAGGCGGTACACTTAGTAAAAATGGACTGAACGGAACAGAAGTCAGTAGTTTAGACGGGGCAAAGGAACGGGTAAAAGCCTTTGGTCAAGATTTGAAAGAACGTTTGTACATCAATAAAATTAAAACGATGCTTTCAAAAGGTAAAACTAAACCAGAGGGGGCAAATGGTACGGATGGAACAGCGGGTACTGATGGCACAGATGGCTTAGATAACATTAGCTATTTTAACCCTTCGGGGAATTTAGAAGTGGGCAGTTTAGCAAACATTGAACTTGAAATTGAACGTCAAGCCCGCTTGATACAATCTAAGCAATTTGAGGGCTATGAAGATTTAAGTTTTAAACCGCCTATCAATTATTAAAAAAAGGGTTTTGCACATTCAAGGTTAAATATAGAAGCGTTAAGCAGAGCCGTTGTAATCACTGCAAGACCCAATTTTAAATGAAGATTAAAAGGGCAAAAATAAAAGAATACGATTAGCTATTAAGGCACATAGTTAATGTATGGATTAAACAGGTGTTTCAAAATGTGTTTTACAGAAATTCAGCACAGACCATATAGGTCTTACATTGCGGCTCAATTCTTCGGAGTAAAACCCAATTTCTAAAGCCAATAAAGCAAGGCTGACCACTTAAACTACGCCCGCTTTACATCTTCACGCCATCACAAAAAAATCAAGCGTCAAAAAAAAGAAACAGACGGCGTGGAATTACTATGCCTTTATTTAAGCTAAAAGGCAAAAGGCAAAAGCAAAAAATAAAAGGCAAAAAGTAATGAAGTAAAAACTGAACTTCTTTTATAAACGAAAAAAAAAGTAAAAACAAAAATCAAAAAAACAAAAGTTATGTTAGAATTAAATGGATTAAACGAGTACAACAATGCCGCCGCATTGTATGGTACAGACGGCTTAGACGACACCGAATTATTAGGGGCAATTCAAAGATTGAACCCTTTACAAAGAGCCGTCTTTATGAAAAAATTAACCGCTCAACCCTCGCCAAGTTTGGGTTCAAGAGGGGAAATGGAACGCTTCTTTCACGAGCTGCCCAAACACATTAAAGAGGGAACAGAAAAAGGAGAAATGCGTTTTGCGGATAATGTGATTTACAGCATTAAAAAAGTGGGAAGTAAAACCATTAAAATGTTTGAAACCCAAGACACCAAAGCCATCGGCTTAAATTCACTTTCAGCGGCCAAGCTCCCCAAAAACCAAGCCTTTTTGGTAAGCGGTATCATCGTACTTGCGGGTGTATCGGGAGATTTAACACCTGAACGTGTCATGTCCACCACCTATGGAAAAATTGAAGATTACCCAGCCTTATGTACAGGTGAATTTTCTCTCAAAGCCAATAAAAAAATCATCCTTCCTGAAACTTCAATGAAAGTGTTTAAAACACAAAATTTCAACAGAGTACCAGTCGGGTATTATAAATTAGCAAACCCCCGACTTATCCATGATGATGTCTTAATTGAAGCCACCTTTGAATTAGGTTCTGTTGAAGGCTTAAATGCCAATACACATATCTATTTGGGCTTACACGGTACAACGACTACACCGTAATTAAAAGTCCTCCTAAGCCCGCAGTTTTTTCTCTTAGGCTGCGGGTTTTTTAAACCACATTAAAAATACTGTCATGCAAAAAAACATAAAAAAACGCTTTACGATTTTGATTACCCAAGCCAAACAAACAGTCAATAAAACATTTGAATTGGATAAAACGGCACGCTTGATAAATGGATTGGTGCTGACTTCCGATAAAGATGATTTGCTCTATTACAGAGGTGAGCAAAAAATTGAAATAAACGGCGAGGAGTATTTCCCCGAAGATTACGAAAGTAAATTACTCATGTCGGGCATTAACGTAGCCCCCAATTCACGCTATTATAATTTAGGGGGCATACCACCCGGAAACGGAGCGGTAAAAATAGTGTATCAGGATGTAGAAGATGGACGCAGCGTTTTTACGCCTTACCGGGTATCGCTCTATATTGATTACACCGTTGACAAATCAGTTAATTAAAGCATTGATACCTAAAACAAAGAAGTATGATTAAGGAGCGTGTCATGGTCAAGCAAATACCCATTACTAAAGCGGGGCAAATAGCCATATTCGATATAAAAGTACCCCGTGAGGTGAATAAAATTATCGGCATAGAAACGGGGCTACGTTGGATTAGCGGTTCTATTCCTAAAGAAGTAACCCTTACTTCTGTGATAGATACCCTTCGCTTTAATCGAAACATTACGCTGGGCGATTTAACATTTAAGTCCTTTGATAATGCCCATTTGTTTTACTCCGAAGAAATAAAATTGCACCGCAGTTACAGTTATGGCGATTTTACTGCCCCCAATTTTTTACCCAAGCCCTATACCCATCAAACCCTATTGCAAGAAGATACAATAAGCCTTGACGGGGCGATTACCCTTGCACAAGGAATGTATAAAGATACTTACCAAAGTGAAGCCCCTTTTGCTTACACGGTCATTGTCTATGTATGGCTTGAAAACAAACTCAATTAAAGCTAAAATTATGACCATAGCATTTGCCTTAGAGCATATCCCAAGACGGATGAACGATATAGGAGTAGGAACGCTGTATCAACTTCATCACCGCCATTTTGTAGTAGCCCCCAATGCCATTTTAGAATTGGATGCGACGAATCATTACTTTTTTCAACTTGATGAAATAGCCGATGTGCGCATTGAATCCGAATTTGGGGTGTATGATTTAACCGAAACCCTTGTCAATGAAATGCAATACGAACATTCAGGACAAATTCTAATTACCAACTACTGTTCTGAATCCAAGCATTTACGCTTTATTCAAGTCATACCCCAAAAATAATTTTTAAAAAAATTTCTTTAATACAAAATACCATGCCCATACAGTTTGATAAGTTTGACCAGCAAAAAGTAGATCGCTTAAAAGCCCACTTGGAAGTTCAAGACCAGCGAGGTACACCAAAATTTTATGAGGTGTATGTTGATAATTTAAAAGCGGTTCAAAAAACAGATGACCCAAGTGAGTTTGAGGGGTATGAGAATTTCCTTACCGATAGTACCCGCCAAATAAAAATAGTGATTTATAATTCTGGTGCTTCTCCCCGCAATGACCAGTTTGTTTTTAATATGCAGGCGCAAACCACGCAGCAAGCCCTTGAAATGGGCTTAGACGGGCTACCCACCTTATTCAGTAAAAACGAATTAGTGGAATTAAAAGCAAATAGAGAACTTAAATTAGCGGAAAACAATCGCATCAAGGAACTAAACGAGCAAGTCAGTGAACTGCAATCGGAACTCTCACAAGTCAATGAATACGTCAGCATTTTAGAAACAGGCATTGCAGAAGCAAAGGCAAATGCCAACAAATTGGGAGGTGTGGATATAGGTGTTGTTATTGCCGAGGGCTTAAACGGGTTTATCCGTAAGAACACACATTTGATTAGTAAAATAAATGGCTTAAACGGTGTGGCTAAATTAATTGAGGCCGATACACATTTGCAAAATCTTCCTCCCGCTGTACCCGAAAATGCCGAAGTAAGTTTTACTAAGAAAACAGAAAAAAACACCCAAGCAAACGCTCAACCTGTGGTGCAAGCACCGCCCGTTTTAGATGAACAAGAACAGCACTTTTTGGGATTGATGAATTTAATGAGTGAAACCCTGACAGAAGAACAGGTCTATCAAATCATTAGCATCATGGATGTATTAAAAGATGAACCTCAAAAAATTGCCGAAGTGATGCAAACTCTTCACATCAACGAATAAAGGGAAAAGTCAAAAGAAAAAGTTAAAAGGAAAAAGTCAAAAGCACCAACAAAAATTGAAGTAAAAATCAAAAGCAAAAAAAGTAAAAAAGTAAAAAAAGCAAAAAAATTAAAACTTAAAATAAAAATTAAAATGCAAAAATTTCAATACGACATCACTATCAGTGCCGCTTCCGAAACGGAAGCCGATAGTAAAATGAAATCCTTAACCGTATTAGCTTCTAAACTAAGTGTAAAGGAGTTAGAAAAACTAAGCCATGTAGTACTGCATGAACCTGTAAAAACAGCCCTTGCCAAAAAAGCACTCGGTATTTAATCAGACTTTAGTTAAAACTATAAACAGACTTTAAATTTTTTTTAATATGTCCACCACTAAAATACTCGCCCAGCCCCCCGTTTATGCTCCTACTAATGAAGGCATGAGCCTAAAAGCAATTATCGGTCTTAGTTTAGCATCTGCGGTTGTAATTGGTGCAGGGATACATTTTACTAATAAAACAATTAAGAAAAATAAAACCAATAAATCCCTTATTAAAAGTTTTAAAGACGGTACACCCCAAACCATAGCAAGGCGTATTAAAATGGCCTTTGAAAACAATGGGGCTTGGGGAACGGATGTGGTAAAGCTGCGAGAAATCATGCTCTCTTTAAAAAGTCAAGAGCAATGGGATAAAGTAGTTATCGAATATGGCGTTCAATACGGGAGCAATTTAATTGATGATTTGAAAAGTGAATTGACCAGCTCTGAAAATGACGAAATGCTTTATATCAAAGATTCCAAACCCTTAAAAGAAGGAGGGATTGTAACTAAGTTAACGGTTTATACGACTTGGGCAAAACGGTTAAAATCTGCCTTTGACCAAAGCTATTTATTCTTTTCGGGTACAGATACCAATGCTATACGTGCCGTGTTTAGTGAAGTCCCCAATCAACATGATTTTATAATGACAGCAGCGATGTATCAAAAGGAATATAGACGTGAATTTCTAAAGGACTTAAAATCGGAACTAAGCAATAGCGAATATAACGAGGTGATGACAGTCATTTTTAAAAAGCCTAAAAAATAATTAAGAAAAAATTAAAACGCATCAATTAAAAACTTCAACAATGGAAGCTAAAGCTAATTCAGGAAAACGAAAAGCCGCATTAATAGGGTTTGGGGTGTTAACAGCCACACTACTTACTTATTTTGGCATTCGGTATTGGAAAAAGAATAAAAAATCAAATGAAAGCGGAATCGAACGCCCAGAGGTAAACGAACAAACTATTTTTACTACGCCTCCTAAACCCTCTTCTACTGCCCCAAAAAATACTTTTACGAATGCGCCGAAAAAACCACAGCCCAAGTCGGGCAAAGATTCAACAAAGGCAAGTTCCCAGCCAATGCCTCCAGCCCCCAGTTCAAATCCGACTTCTACAAAAAACACATCGGCTAATCCCACACAAGCAAAACGCCCCACCAATGAACCGCCCTTGTTTGAGGCCGAACAAATGAGTAAAGCACTTCGGGAAGCGATAGTAAAAAGGGATTTTGTAAAAACGTATGTGCTATTAAAAAAGATTAGAAACGGCAGCGATTATACATACCTCTCCGAAGAATTTAAAAAAGAATCCGTACTCGGTGTCAGAAGAACCCTTGTGAGTGCTTTATTGTTCGTGTTTACAGGTGAAGCACAACGGCAAATCCTGTTTAACATCTTCAAAAAAATAGGGCTGAACTATGAAAATAACAAATGGGTCTTATCAGGAATGCCCTCTCCTAGCAAAGCCCCCAATCATCTCATCACTTTAAGTCCCACCCAAGTATGGCAAAACAGAACGTTGAGTGTTGATGTGCCTGCAAAAATGGTACTTGGAACATTCGTTTGTGAGCGTAAAGGCTATACCATTTTTGAAAATCAACGGCAGTTTTTTTTAGTTAAAAGTTCCTCCGTTACCAATTACTTACCCAATACCCACTAAATCAAATTAAGAAACACTTTAATATAAAATTGAAAAGTAAAAAATTGAAAAGTAAAAAATTGAAAAGTAAAAAATTAAACCTAAAACCTCAATACCAAATCTATAAAATGAATACAAGAGATATAAAATACATTGTCGTGCATTGCACCGCTACCGCCCCCACAACGAGCTTAGAAAGCATTAAGCGGTATTGGAAAGAGGTCAGAAAATGGGGTGATACACCGGGTTACCATTACCTTATTGATGCACACGGCGCTGCTCACCATTTGTTAGAAGAGGATAAAATCAGTTTTGGGGTGTATGCGCATAACAAGGCGTGTGTTCATTTGAGTTACATCGGTGGCATAGATACAAACGGTAAACCTAAAGATACACGCAGCATCCGTCAGCAAGTCGTGATGCGCCGCCTTATTGGCGACTTACAGGAACGCTATCCCAAAGCGGAAGTATTAGGACACAGGGATTTTGCAAATGTAACTAAAGCCTGTCCGAGTTTTGATGTAAAGACTTGGCTCAAACACTTTCAGTTATTTCATTAATAAGACTTTAAACCCATGAGTAAGCAAACAGAATACTTTATTGCTAAACACGCTGCGGATGTGGTTAAAAGCGTCAAAGGCACAGGCTTTTTCCCCTCTATAAAAATGGCACAAATGATCATTGAAAGCAGCGGTCGGGATGAGAATGGCAAATTTACCATTGGCAGAGGCTTGGCAGTTAGAAAAGCCAATAACTATTTTGGCATTAAAGCCGATTCGCGCTGGCAGGGAAAAAAAGTGGCTTTAAACACACCCAAAGACGGAAAGCCCGTGAGTTTATTTAGGGTTTATCCCTCAACCTTAGATAGTTTAAAAGACCATACGCAGTTTCTTTTGGTCAACCCCCGTTATAAAAAACACGGGGTGTTTCAAGCTAAAAATCCAATAGAGCAAGCCGCCGCCCTACAAAAGTCGGGTTACTCTGAAAGTGCCACTTACGGCAAAGCCCTCATAGCCCTTATAAAGGCTTATAAATTAGAACAGTTAGACACTAGCTTAGGTAGTGCTAAAGAAAAAAAGCAAAGCACAGGTAACACACTTCCCCTTTTACTCATCGGCGGAACAGCCCTTGTTGTGGTGGGTAGTTACTATTTAACACGAAATAATGAACCTGTAACAACGCATTAATTTATCGCTGGTAATGAAACTAAAACAAGCTAATAAAAAACAAAAAAATTAAACGACTATGAAACAATACTTTAAAACCATATTAAAAGATAAGCAAGGCGCATATAGTCTAAGAGAAATCATCATCGCAGTATCTATGTTTTTAATCCTAATGAGTTGGATAGCCCAATTAGTATTTAATATTCCAACACCAGAGTTTATGTTTTACTCCATCATTAGTCTAATTGCAACAGGTTGCTTTGGGTATAGTATCGAAAAAAATACAAATGACAGTCCCACTCACTTAGTTACCCCTGAATTAAAATTAAATAATCCATCTAATAAACTAATAAATCAACACGCATTTAAGTCAGCACCTAAATTAAGAAAACAAAAAGTGAAGTCAGTAAACAAAGGTTGAATACGCTGATGTTTCAAGACGGCATCTTTTCCTTATTTGGCTTTGTGAAGTTTCGGGACTATTAAATGGCGATTGGATAGATACGATTGATACGCATTAAAAGATAAACGCATTAAAAAAATTCTATGAAAGAAAAAGCATTAGTTTCCTCACTCACCCTTTTGGGTTCGCTTGCCTTTTATTATTATGGTAAAACACATCAAAAGGATGTAGTGCCTTATACCATGATTGGCGGCTTTATAGGGGCGTGGCTGGGGGAAGTAATAACAGTAAGCAGCACAATAAAAAAAAAGTAAAAACAAAAATTAAAAACAGAAACAGTATGGCAATTACCATTCAAGACAATGGAGGCAGTATTATGCTCACCATCGGTACGCAAGTGCGTAACATCATCAAACCGCAAATTGTAGAAATTTCGGTTATCAAAACCAATGTCATTAAAATAGACATCGGTAAAGGAGCATTGTATAACATTTACATTCCTTACCCGGATGTATCAAGTCCCGTTACAACAAGCCCCGAAGCCCTAAAGGATGCCATTACCGCTATGCTTCCTAACCCTTCTACGGGTTCAAATGCACCAAGCGGTATGGCTACCGAAACCAAACAAATTCAGCAAATCGACATTTTGAACGTCCTAAAAAACGACATACTGAATGTTAAAGTAGCTTTATTGAGTTTGGACGGTAAAATCG
Organism: Bacteroidota bacterium; assembly: GCA_013297775.1. Lineage (GTDB taxonomy): Bacteria > Bacteroidota > Bacteroidia > B-17B0 > Aurantibacillaceae > Aurantibacillus. Next base: position 79,249 of record JAAFIL010000011.1, on the reverse strand, counting down.
TATCTGAACCCTCGATTACAGATGAGAGTGGCATTAGTGTTATCTACAAGGGCTATGCCGGCGCAGGAGTAGCACAAGGCGACCAATTATGGGCGATTCAAAAAATCGAACGTATCGGCGATACCAATGTCATTACGTGGGCGAACGGAAGCAAAAATTTCTCAAACCGTTGGAGCGAGCGGGATGCGCTCACCTTTTCTTAATTACTAATTAAGAATTAAAATTTAAACGAAGTATTAACCTTAAAAAAGTAAAACATGGCAACAGGTAAAAACTGCCGACCCAGCTTTAGAATAAGCAAAGCGGGGCATTTACTGGCAACAAAACACTCCCCAAAATCGGGAAGTGTGCTAAGTAAAGAAGGCAAAAAAGAAAAAGCCAAACGCAAATCAAGAGGCTGTTTAAACGGAACAGGAGGAACATTTAAACTCACCGATAAACAAAAACGTAAACTGCACATTAATTTGCAAAAGGCCATCATCGCCTTTCATCGAAAAAAGGGCAAACGCATCATTGATTAATTCATAATTCATAATTAAAAAGTGATGCCGTAAAACGCAAAAAACAAAGATGCTGCTTACCATGAAAACCTTGTCCGCTCCAGACCATCAAACCCATCGCCTTCCTGTAACACTTGCAAGTAAGGGTCTATTTAGCTCTCGTACAAACGAGTGGGCTACTCCCTTGGCACTGTTCGAGGCACTGAACAATGAGTTTCACTTTGATGTGGATGTAGCGGCAAGGTCTTCTAATGCCAAATGCAAAACCTATTTTACAAAATCGCAAAACGGGCTTTTGCAAGATTGGTATTCAGCAAGTCAAACCAAAGCCATTTACTGCAATCCCCCCTTTCAAGGGCAAACCGGAAAATGGGTAGAGAAAGCCTACCATGAAAGTCAAAAAGGCTGCACCGTTGTGGTGTTGATTCCTTTCCGAACCGATACGGGGTATATCCATGATTATATCATCGGTAAAGCCTATGAGATAAGGTTAATAAAAGGGCGTTTAAATTACAATGACGGCAAAGGCAAAGCCCCTTTTGCTTCCTCAATTATTATTTTCAAACAAGGAAAACACAAAACCATTTGGAAAAGTGTAGATGCTCAAAACAGAGCCTTATCAGGCATTGCTTCTGACTATGAACAAGTGAATGAACCTCTAAAATCAAATACATCTATTCATACGAATGTATCTTATTTCGGGGAGCTATCGGGCATTGTGTCCATGACCCCTGAAATTACCTATACTACAAACCGTACTTACTCATCGGGCAAAAAAGCACCAAACGGTATAGAGTTACGTTTTGGAAACGTTCGCCCCACAGAGCAAGCACGGGAACTACTCAAAGCACACGGGTTTAAGTTTTCAGAAAAACAAACCCTTTGGTATGCCCTCGATAATGAAAAATCAAGGGCTTTAATCACCTTAATAGAATCAAACCAAATAGAGGCAGACGATACCCACTACGAAAAACGTCATTTTTGGGCAGGCGTTAGTTCCGTTTCCTTTTATGATAAACTCACACCTTATACAGAGTTTATGATTAGCGGTACACCACCTCAATTTTTCTATGGAAAATACAAACTCGAAAAAAGTAGCAATGTCCCTTTACTGATTAAGAAACGGGAACTATCGTTTAAGAAATTTTACAATAAAGTCATTGGCCAGGAAGACAGGGAAAATGAACAAGAGAATGAACAAGAGAATGAACAAGAGAATCAACGTGAAAATAAGCAAGAGAAAGAGCATGAAAATAAGCATGAGAAAGAGCATGAAAATAAGCAAGAACAAAACAAGCAGAACAAGCAGAACAACTACGACAAGCAAACCGATTTTGCTTTAGCCGATAAATTGGAAGCATTGGCAAATGGACTTCAAAAACAAATTGATGCCAAGCTATATCCTGCCATTTCAAAACAAAACCCAACCCGCAGAAGAATGCAAATTGCTGCCAGTATGCGAAGCGACGGGTATTATTTACAGAAAATTCAAAAAGTATTATATGCCCTGAGTGAAGCGCACCGAACAGGAAATGTATCCGCATACGGCGCATTAAAAAACATACGCTCCAAAGCCCAAGTGGAACTCCTTAATAAATTCACCGACACCGATTCCAATCAACAATCTGACCATTATCTTATGAGTGTATTTAAAAATAACACCGCCGAATTTTCTAAACTTGATATACACAGCGTGGCAGATTGGGAAAGAGCCAACCAACACCGTCAAAATTTATTAGCAAAAAATAGTACGCCTTATCAAGAAACAGAAGCCGCCAAAAAAAGGGAGCTTGACAGGCTTGAAATCGAAATCAAATCCCTTAAAATTGACGGCTTTTTCCCAACACCAAAACCGCTTATTAACCAACTTTTGAATTTTGCCGGAATAAAGCAAGGAGATTCTGTACTTGAACCTTCCGCAGGGAAGGGTGATATTTTAGATAGTATCAAAGAGAAATATGGCAATACGGTTAGTTTATCGGCTTGTGAGGTAAATGATAAACTCAAAGCGTTTTTACAGTTAAAGGGCTATGATGTTGTAGCAGAAGATTTTTTAACCCACACAACTAAGTACGATAAAATCATAATGAACCCTCCCTTTGAGAATGGTAAAGACGTTGACCATGTATTACACGCCTATTCAACATTAAAAAAAGGAGGGCGTTTGTTAGCCATTATGAGCGAAGGGGTATTTTTTAGAAAGTTTAAAAAAGACATAGCCTTTCGGGAATTTTTATTTGATACCAATGCCTATGTATCTGAAAAAATTGAAGGGGCATTTGAAAAAGCCTTTAATCAAACAGGAATTTCGGTACGCATCGTGGTTATTAATGAAGACCAAACTTTACCCGAATTTGAAACGTTTGAACCCGATGACTCAAATGACCAAAGCGAAGCACCTGAAACGGAATCGGCAAATGAAACTGAACATGAAACTGAAACGGAAACTGAAACGGAAACCGACTTAGACGCTATGTCAGAATTAGAGTTAGAAGCCTTAGCGGAAATAGAACTTTTAAAAATGGAAATGGAGCTGAAAAGTAAGAAAAATAAATCGGGCGGACTTTTTGGCACAGAAACAAAACCCTTGGATACTAACATTACTAATTCCCCTGAAATATGGGACTTTAAATAAACACGGTCATGTATAAAAGTAACCTGCATAAAGACTTTTTTTTAAATAGTGAGGAGGCAATAGTTAAGCGTTTCAACTTAGTAAAAAAGATAAGTATCGAATTTACAAAACATCATCCAATAGCCCTTGAAATGGATGCGCTGTTAATGGAGTACAAAGATTCAGAAAGTAATTTGCCCTCCCAATATAAAACAAATACGCCCACAAGAACAGAGGAAATGTCGCAACGCCGCTATCAAAAAGCCGCATCAAATGCTTTGACCTCTGAATTTGAAACCTTGTTTAACCTACTTAAACAAAACACCCTTGCTACTTCTAAAATAGTGGATGAAGCACAAATACAAACCCTTATTAAAGAATGGCTACGCTCTGAAAAAATTAAATTCAATGATTTGGATAGTGAGGTGCAAAAGCGGTTTTCTACTCTTCCCATGACCATTCAGTATGAGTTACCCAATAAGACCCTTCCTTCCTTTTCAAAGCCTGCTATCAACGAATTTCAGCAAATGGTGGATGATGTGCTTTTAGGGAATAACGTTTTTTTGGTCGGCGGTGCAGGCACAGGTAAAACCTTTACGGCAGAAAATTTAATTGCTAAACAAGCCCTTAACCGTCCCCATATTACGATTAACTGTTCGCAATGGACCTCCCCGACAGAAATTATAGGCGGGCAAACTATGGATGGCTATGTGGAGGGAAAACTCATTGAGGCTTGGAAAAATGGCTGGGTGCTTATCTTGGATGAACTCCCCAAAATTGACCCCAATACCGCCGGGCTTTTTAATGATGCTTTGTCAAAGACGTATCTAAATGATGCCCTTATTTTTAACGCCCGAAAAGAAAGTTTTACTAAACATCCCGATTTTGCCTGTATCGCAACGGGAAATATTTACCCCAATAAGGAGAGCCTAAGTTATGGGGCAAATAACAAACAGGATTTATCCCTACTTGACCGTTTTTCAGGGTCAGTCTATTTTGTAGAGAAAAACCCCGTGATTGAAAAACAAATACTTCAAAATACAATGATTTGGAGTATCTGTGATAAACTCCGAGATGCCATTGAAGTATTCAAATACGAGGCGCAGTTATCGCTTCGTTTTATGAGAACCGCCCGTGATGCCTATGCCCTTGAAACGAAACGCTTACAAACCAAGTCCTCTAAAACTATTTCAGCCAATGAGGGGAAAACCTTTAAAAGTGCAATGGATAGTTATCTTTCCACTTTTACGGAAATGCAACAAAAAAACTTAAAAGAAAACATCCGCTACGATAGGTTTTTTTCAAGCTATCAATACAGGGAACTTTCCATAGATAAACTCGTTTACTAATGGCCAAACGGATTTTAATAAAGGACGATTTTAAAAACCTATTGGAGTACCAAGCATGGGTTAAAAGTAGTTTTGAAAACCTTAGCTATTTGAACAGACACCAGCGAAGTAATTATACCGCTTCCGTAATTAATGATACTATCCGATTTACCCCTGATGTATTTGGTAATGGCACTACATTTAAAGAACTTGAGAATGGTGTAAAATTTTATAAACGCCCTGAACTCATCGAAAACCTGTATCAAAAGATTTCGCATGAATTAAGTCCTTTATTGACCCAACAATTAAAATCAAAAAAACTAAAGTTCAATGCCCTAGGACTTGGTGTGTTCTCTTTTGAACGGGCAGCAATGAGCCTACACACGATTAAAACAGAGCAGGGCGAACTAAAAACTAAAACCGATACCAAAGAACTCTTTGGCTTTTTTCCTTATCAGCACAAACAAAACAATGCTGTTGAGTTTTTCATTTCCAACTTAGGTGCAGCAAATGTAAAGGCAGAAGAATTGTTGTATGGTGGGTTAGCGGCTATCATTTTAGCCGAATTATTAACCAAAGCAGGTTACAAGGTCAAAATAAATATCGTTGTTGCTTCTTTCCTTACTAACGTGAGTGATACCATTGTAGGGGTAATGCTACCCGCAAAAAACTATGAAGAACCCATTGACAGAAACCTTACCGCTTTATTATCCTCTGACGCTCGCTTCTTGCGATTCGATGGCTTTAAAGGCTTAGTAAGTGCTTATGATTTTTTTAAGAAGTCTATTCCTGATGATTATGGTAGTGCGGTTAATGATAAGGCTCTAAAAGATTTTTTTGAAAATACCCCCTATGCTGAAAAATTGATTTCTAAACACCGTTTTTACTTTGGGGGTGCGTTTTCTGAACATTCCGCACTTAGAAAAATACAGTCAATAATTCAAGAAATTATCTCAACGCAAAACCCATGAATTACAGCCCTCACTATACCCACCTTTTAAATAGCGCAGCGATTTCCCAAACTGAATTGCCGCAACATTTAAAACACCTGATGGAGCAGTTTGAAATTTGCCTTAAAGCATGGCAAAATGCAAGCCCCGAGGAGCAAGCTATTTATAAAACTGTTTTAGAAAAAACGGATGCCGTTATAGCGGCTGAAATTTTTAAGTACATACAAACTTCTTATCCTACACCTGAAAAACACATACCAAGTCCAAACGAAAACACTACAAACGAAAAAGGGACTTCTCGAAATAAAAGCCCAGAGCAGTCAACCACAGCATACAACTATAAATTAAGTGAACTACTCAAACAAGCAAACGAATTAGACTTTTAAAAAATTAAGACATGATAACAATAGGAAACTATTTTGCAAAAGCAAAAGAATTAGCAAATCAAAAATTACCCGAACGCTTAGAAAAGGGATATGTATTTACTTCCAATGCCACCGACAATCACAGGCATTGGCAGAATTATACAGATAATTTGGAAATACGCACAAAAATAAACCGCTACTTGGAACTCTTAAACGAGCATTTTAAATCCCAAAAGCAAGACTATACGGGGGCTGATGCCAAGCCCTTTGCAAAAGACTTGATTAGAGGGTATGTAAAAAGGGGGGATTCTTTGGCATCTTTAGAAAATAAGAATTTAGGAGCGGCTAATTCGGAGTACTTCGCCGAGATAGACAAAAAAAATATTAGAGTTACCAAGATTAAAGATACACCTGTTAATTTTTCATTTTCTATAAAAAACATTTACGATGAATTGCGCCATGAACTATTTAAAACTAAAACTAAGGAAACGGGGTCAAAGCAAACTCCTAACAAAAAAGCACCAAAGAAACCACGTGAAACTAAGAACGAAACTGAGAAAGCTCCACGTATTAACTATGAGAATAGCAAGCCCTTTGAGCGAATTGCTGAAGATATTAAATTTATAAAGCGGTTTATCTCACTACATCAAAAAATCAAAACCAAAGCCCAAATACTCAATTTTATCAATGCCCTGCAAAGAGCAATATTAGAAAAACGCATCCGTAAAACTTGTACTTATGCCCAGGAAATCATGCAAATTCAACGCCAACTCTTAATGGCGCATAAAACTATGAAAGATAACCAACAAGTAATTATCGGTAAAACCACTCTACAAAAATTTGCAGAAATTGTCGGTACAGCCCGCATTAGAACTTCTACCCAGTATTTAAAACGCTTTGTAAGTATTCAAGGTAAAAATATTACAAAAGACAAAGCCGCTCATTTGTCGGCAATCATACAAACAGCTATCGAAAAGGGAACAATCCCATCATCAGACCCTTATTACCAAAGCACCCTTCAAATTACAAAATCGTTGAATGAGTTTGTAAAAATTGCCAAAGCGGGCGAAACATTACAAATTCACTACCAAGCCTTAAATGGACTTGAATCTTCAATAGGTTGTAATTGGAAATGCGACTGCGACAAAGAATCTAAAGCTAAAAACGCAGCCCTAAACGGCTTAGAAAATGCCAATGCCATACCCAAAGCCATGACCCCTGAACAAGTCAGAAACCAAAAATTTGATGTAGTTCCCATTGGCCAAAAATGGCGAAACCTTTTAGGGGATATTTGTTTCCCTACAAGTTTTTTTATTGCAGGTCTTGGGGGTGGTGGTAAATCCTCCTTTGCTTTATTGTTTTCACAGCATTTAAACCAAATCGGCTATAACATTTTATACATAGCCGGAGAACAATACAATACTCCGCCCTTTACCAAACTCTTAAATGAACTTGATATAAAGGGCAATAGCAATTTTCAAATTGTAGGCGAATTAGGCGCATTAAAACTATCTGACTTTGATTTAATAGTCTTTGATACCAAAGATAGTTTAGAAATGGACGTAGCAAAGTTCTTAGAATTAAAACAAGAGTTCCAAAACCAATCCTTTATGATTATTTCTCATAGTAATAAAGACGGAGATTATAGAGGCGATGGTCGCTGGAGAAATGTGGTGGATGTGATGATAAATAGTGAAAACGGACGCATTTTTACAGGCGTTGATAAAAACCGCTGGGGAGGTCGAGGCGAAATGCTCATCTTTGACCATACCTCCCAATACATCTTTAAAAAAGATGAAGCCTAATAAAAACCCTATTACTAAAAAAGGTAAATTCAAAAGAATTTACCTTTTTTTTTGCCTTAGAGTTTAATTTTTGATAGAAGCTAAAAGTAAATAAAAAAACATCATTCATAACCAAACATAAATCTTACTCTAATATCTTTAAACATACTTCCATTAAATACACACATCAAAAAAGTAGTGTATAAAATCTATATGCTACCTATTACTTTGGTCATATAAATTAAAATCATTATCTTTGAATTAGTAATCTTTGAAGTATTGTTGGATATAAACAAAAGTAACTAAATCAAACTATCTCTAAATATTAAATACTGATATTTATGTTTGTTTTGATTTTCTTCTGCAAAAACTGTTACCTTATTGTTACTCCAAACCTATCCTATCCTTTGAAACCCTTATGGACACTAGATTATAGGGAGTGTGTACCAAATTCAAATATATTTTAGTCCAATCTTTTGATAAAAATTAGTGTTATTTTCGTTGCTAATTTTCGACGTAGCTGTCTGCTACGCCTGTAATTACCGCCTCAATCTCACCAATTTTTATTGGCAAAATCTTTCGACTAAAATATATTTGCATTTGGCATGAGAAACGCTTTTACTTCGTTTTCTATAATTGTCATACTACTGAAAAATGGTCGGTAAAAAGCTCTGTATTGCATACTGGAACTAGTTTTGAAGAAAGTTTAGTGAAACCACTCCTGTTTTACGCACTTTTTAAAAATAGGCTCTGGAAGGGTTGATTTTATTGAAATTGATTTTGAATTTGGGTGTCCCGTTGTTGTTTTTAGTTATGTTTATTCGCAAAAAGCCTAATAAATCAGGTAGTATTTCTGTACAAATAATCTCTAAGTCAGGTGGTAAATATCACGTTCATAAAACAATTGGCTCAGGCCAAAGTGAACAAGAGGTTGAAAAACTATACTTTCTGGCTAAGCAGCAACTAGAACGAATACGTGCTCAACCAAAATTATTTATTTCGAAAACCGATGCTGTGATTAATCAGGTTTTTGAATCATTACAAAATACCAGTATAAAAACAGTTGGACCTGAAATTATTTTCGGCAAAGTCTATGATTCCACAGGATTTAATGCAATCGAAGAAAGCCTTTTTAGACATTTAGTTATAGCGCGTTTGACCTTTCCTTTAACCGAGATTTCAAGAAAGAAGTTCTTTAGAATAAAATATCTAACTCTGTAAAATGCTTAAAATCAACATTTAAAAAATGAGTTAGATGGAATTATGCAATAGAATATCTCTATCGTTTTCAAGGCGTAATGCTAGATATTGATACGGTATATAGATTTTTAGACAAACTGAATAATAAACTAAAATCAAAAGTTGAACAGATTGCATTTACGCATACTAAGAAAATTTTAAACGACTCTATAAGTGTTGTATGTCATGATTTGACAACACTTTACAAGGAATTGGAAAGAATACTCTACAAAGAAAAATCAACACTATCCTTGAAAAAAGCAGCCGAAGTAACGCATAACATGTATGAAATAAGCTATTCCTTACCTGAATCCAAGCACACAAAAACTAAATTCCTTAAAATGGATGATGAACAAGCACATTTATACCAAATTATCCAGAAAAATTATTAACCGAGATTTTAAGAAAGAGGCGGCTTTAGAATAAAATAGCTAACTCTGCAAAACGCTTAAACCCACATTATATAACCTAAATTTATGAAAAACCCAACTGCGTGAGGGGTATTTCGACTTCGCTCAATATAAAACAAGCGGCAGCCCCCGAAGGGCGTTTGCTAATTTTGCACGAGCGAGGAGGCTGAGGCACGAAGACCCCGCAGCGACTTGGGCAGGCTCAGAGCGGCGGCAGCAAAATAGCAAAACGCCCAAGGGGCTAAAGCGGATGACCCGACCCCAAAGTAGAACTCGCATTACCTTAAAACTGATAGTGTAATTATTACACTAAGCTAAGTAAAACTTGATAGGGGACACGCCCAAAAATTTTTAATAAACCGTCATTTCAAGAAATCCGATGATCTAGAATAAAACGTTTAATTCTGTAAAAGACTTAAAAATCAAGACTTAAAAATCAAGACTTAAAAATAAGTTAGATGGAATTATGCAATAGGAATCGTAGTGAGAGGCGAAAGCCCAATAAAACAGGCACTTTTTCGACTGAGGCATAGTACTACTATGGTGAAGAAGAAAAAGTGACGAAGTTTACTGTTTTGAAGGGATTTCGGCTCGTAATAGATTTCTATTGCATAATCTCGGATTAAGGGTGTCCCAACTCTGAAAACAGGAAGAATCGTAGTGAGAGGTGAGTAATATGCCGTGCCCCCCTATTGAGACTCTGACAATAAAATAGTTAAGCTACTACAATAGATTTCAACTGTATAATGTTCTACTTCAGGGGTCGTGTTGTTCTTCAAAATACTTACTCGTACTTTAAATACGTGATGGCTTTCGCTTTTGCAAATTTTCGAACTTGAAGCGTTATTAAACCCAATAAAAGCATTACCATTAAAAAAGCCGCTAACACAATTCCTAAATATGGAATAGCAATGCGGTAAGCAAAGGTTTCTAGCCATATATTAGCACCAATACTAATGAGGGGTGTAGAGAGGATAACTGCCACAATAATATAAACTAAGTACTCGTTTCGAAACAACTGAACAACCGATGGATACGACGCCCCGAGGACTTTACGAATGCTAACCTCATGCGCCCGAATACTGATGGTATAAGAAATAAGCGCAATAAGACCAATACTTGAAATAAGAAGCGATAAAATAATTAGTATTAAAAACAAACGCTCATATTTTTTCTGGTCGCTGGTGAGGGCTTCTACTGATTGCGATAAATTATCTATACACGCTGGAAATGGCGCATTATAAGCGTTTAACTCATTCAACACTTGTGCATACACCTTCTCAAAATAATTAGGCTTATAGTGTACAATTAATTTATTTTTTTCGCCAGTCGAATAGTCATTCATAAAATAAATGGTGGGCTGCACTTCCATCTCAAATTTATTTCGGTGAAAATTTTTTACCACGCCAATAATGCGTAAGGGAGTCATAACACCATTGCTATCGGCATGGTTTTCTTGTGTGATAAATTCCGCAACCGCATTTTTTCTTTGCATCAATTTTAAAGTAGCCTCGTTAATAATAACCGAACTAACCGAGTCTTCTGCTCTATCTTTTTGGAAAGTACGCCCTTCGATGACAGGTATTTGAAGGGTTTCAAAATAATCAACATCTACATTAGTATAACAACACGGCAGGTCGGTTGTGGCATAATGAAATGTATTGCCCGAGCAACCGCCATTATCGGCTGGGTAGGTATTGGCTCTACTCACAGCTATTACCTCCGGATTACGTTTTAACTTTTCTTTAATAATAGAATAATGCGTGAGGGCATTTTGGGTATTTAATTTAGCAACTAAAATGTTGTCGCCTTTAAAACCTATATCCATTTTTTGCAAGTAACGGGTTTGTTTAAAAACAACCCATCCCGCACCCAAAAATAAAAAGGTAATAGAGAACTGAAGACTTATCAATAATTTGCGTACTAATAATCCTTGCCTACTGCCCCCAAAATTTCCCTTCAATAAATAACTTTTCGATATACGCGTATTCATATAAGCGGGATATAACCCACACGCCACAACAATAACCGCAAGACCAATACCTAAACTTGGTAAGAGGTGAAACAATTGATAGCTATTGTTAAGTTTCAATTTCACATTTAGTAAGTGATTAAAGCCTGACATTCCCAACTCGGCTATTACTAAAGCCAACACCAATGCCACTAAACATTGTAAAGCTGTTTCTAATAAATTCATCGCTAAAATTTGAGATCGTTTTTGCCCATACACATACTTAATTGTTTGCTCGCGCATGCGCTGTGCTATTAAAGCCATAGATAAATTAGAGAAATTAATACATACTAAAAAAATCAAAGCAAAGGCAATAAACGTTAACGCTTGATTAATGGTTTTACGATGCTTAAAACTACCATCGCGCGAGTACAAGTGTATATTGGGCATGGCTTCAAAAAAAACATTTGCTTTTTTATTTTCGCCAAACATATAGTTTAGTGAGCCATCTTTTTCTTTTTCGAGCATTGGCATTAGTAACCGCGTTAAATCGGTTGAAAGGTGTTGTTCAAACGTTTCTATGTTTTTTGGTGCCTGTTTTAGTTTTACATAAGTGATAAAGTTATTATAGCCCCAGTCCTCTTCGGGTCTTACTTTTAACGGTGTTATTACTTCGTACTCCACGCTACAAGGGGCTTTATTGGTTTCTAATACACCTGTAACTTCGTACAAACGTTCACCATTAATTTGAATGCTTTTACCAATGGGATTAGAGTCGCCAAATAATTTTTTACTGAGTGCTTCGCTCAATACCATTGCATTTTCTTTTTCAAGTGCCGTGTATTTAGAACCGTACTTAAAGGCGAACGGAAAAACTTCAAAAAACGTAGAGTCTGCAAAGTAATATTTATTTTCATAAACCTCGGTCTTACTTGTCTTTAATAAAACTTCCTCCCAACTTCGCTTAACCCTTACGGTTTGTTCAATTTCGGGGCTTATAGATTTTAGCGTAGGAGCTAATGGTGGTGCGGTATAAACCGTAACTTGATTTGAATTAAAAGAACGACCCGTTCTATAAATACGTTTGAAATCTTCGTGCCAATTATCAAAACTCGCTTCGTAGTTTAAATAAAGTGTAATAAAAATAAAACAAGTAATACCAATGGCCAAGCTAACGGTATTTAAACTGTTGTAAAGTTTATTTTTTACAAAGTGCCTATAAAATAAAGTTAAGTTTAATTTTAGCTTACTCATTTCTTAAAGTATTGATTGGCTTTCGATGAAGGGCTTTTATCCCTACAATAGCATTAATCGCTAATGCCGCAATGGCAATAACGGCAAACGAAATCAAAAATGGCCAAATGGTAATGGTAACGTGTTCCGAAAACCGATTTAACCAATAACGAAGTGCCAAGTAAACAATAGGACTGGATAGCAAAGCCGACACAAAAATTAGCGTAAAAAACCGACGGTTTAACCCACTTATAATTTGAAACGTATTAGCACCAAGCACAGTTCGGATAGCTATTTCGCGTTGGCGTTGACGCGCAATGAATGCACTGGTAGCAAATAAACCTACTAGCACAATAATGCAACTGATCATCAAAATAAATAGAAAAATAACAACGAGCTGAATAATGTCGAAGTATTGCTCCATGTAATAATCCCTCAAAAATTTATGACTTAATGGGTAATTTGGTTCATACTGTTTCATTATCTGTTCGATGTGTTTTAAATAATCGGGATATTGATTAGCCTTTGTTAATCGAACGAGTAAATCGCCACCGCCTAGAGCCGAGGTACAATTTAACCAAATAATAGGAAGCATTTCTTGCCCCACACTTTGATGATAATAATCTTCAACACTACCTATTACTGCATCTTTTAAAACAGGGTGCGTATTTAAACGAACGTCTATATTCAGTTTCCGATTAAATGCTAAAGCATTCTGCGTTAAAATAATGGCGCCAGAGTCGCTTAATAAACTGTCGCTAAACGTTCGTCCATCTTTTACTTTTATTTTAAATACCTTTTCATAATCGGGTGTTACTATATTTGTTAAGCCATACAAGAGGGTATCTTTATAATATATAAAAGGGGTTGATAATCCTGAGTTACCAGGTGATACAAAGTTATACGATACAAACTCAATGGCGGGATGCTTTAATAAAGCAGCTTTGAGTTGTAAATAATTCGTTCGGTTTATAGTTTTATGCACGCGAATGGCCAGTACATCTTTTAAATCGTAATTCAAATTTTGACTTACTAAAAATGTAAACTGATTAAAGATAACCGTAAAGGCTACAAAGGCCATAAACGTTAGGCTTAATTGAAAACTTAACATCAAGTTTAAAAAACGTCGCCCCACTTGATTGAATAAATAGTTCCCCTTTAATATTTGTGCCGTTGGTATTTTAAGCAATTGATAAATAGGTAAAACGCCTCCTAAAACGACTAATGCTAAAATGGTTCCAATAACTACTAAAATAATTCGTAGCGGCTCGTTTTGTGCAAACAGCGAGAGTCTTACGCCAAAGTACTCCTCGAACATAGGATAAGATAATTCTAACAAAATAAAAGTGAAAAATAATCCCATTAACACATACCCCAAGGTTTCTATGCTAAAGCGACGGTAAATGGTTCTAACATTTGCACTAAATAATAAATCGGTATGTATTTCTTTATTGCGCGATACCAATTGCATCACCGATAAATTAAAAAAATTGATGGCGGTGATAACCATAATGGCAATGCCAACAATAAGGAAAATAGTAAGTATCGCATTATCGGTATTGCCTCGGGTTTCGTAATGCGATTTCCCTTTTAAATGAATGTTGGCAATGGGTTGCAAATGTATTTGCGCTGCACTGCCTTCAAGTAGCACGTTATTTCGTTTTACTGAATAACTTAAACGAGTCAAATTAGTTAATGATTGAGATAAGTGGTGAGGAGATACTGACGCATCTATTAAAAAATAAGTATAGAAATAGTGGTGTTCCCACAACGGATTCTCTTTTACTAAATTAACAATGGCATCGTGTTTTAAATGACTAGGATATTTCTCAGCATCAATAACACCTGTTACCGTTAATAGTGTTGAATTGTTATACCATACGGTTTTTCCTAGCGGATTAGTTTTTCCAAATAATTGTTCGCTTGTGGTTTTGCTCAATACAATAGCGTTGGGTTGTTTAAGTGCGTGTGCTGCACTTCCATAAATAAAAGGATAAGGAAACACATCAAAAAACAGGGAGTCGGTGTTAATCACATCCTTGATGTAAAACGTTTCCTCATTTTTAGAACGCGCAATAGTCAATTCAGAATAAGAAGTAAAACCATTAACCCGTGTAACTTTTAAAATACCTGTTCCCGAAAAGGATTGTAGATAACTACCAATGGGATACGAAGAAAGTGGAATCAACTCATTGGTACTGTCTAAAGTTCTAAGTTCGAGGCGAACCACTTTTTTATAATTTGGATTCCATTTCTCGTAACTGTGTTCGTGTTGATAATATAAAACAATAAGAATAAAAAATAAAAAGCCTACTGCCAAGCTACCTACTTTAATAAACGTGTAACGCTTATTTTTCAAGAACTGACGATAGGCTAGTATAAAGGCAATATTCTTCATTGATTATATTTAAGAGCGGCAATAGGTTTAGTAGCCGCCACGCGCCAAGCCTGAAAACTAACAATTATAGCGGTAATTAGCAAAGAAATGGAAATAGAAATAATAAATGGTAAGAGTGGTAATTCAATTCGGTACGAAAATCCTTCTAACCATTTGGAGGTAAAAAAATAGGCAATAGGTATGGCAACTATGTTTCCTAAAATAGCTAAACCAATAAAATGACGTTGCAATAAACTTAATAATTGAACAGGTGTAGCCCCTAACACCTTGCGTATGGCTAACTCGCGGGTGCGTTGCTGAACCATATAAGCAGCAATGGCAAATAATCCCACCAAAGCAATAAGCACTATAATACTTGTAAATAGTAAAAAGAGTTGTTCTAAACGCTCGTGTTGGCGGTATAGCTTGGCATACTCTTTATCTAAAAACGAATAGCGCAAAGGATAGTCGGGTTCATATTCTTTTAATACACTTTCAATCGCAGCAATTACTTCGGCGGTGTGTTGACTATCGTACTTAATTAATAATTTATTTTTAGAGCCGCCGCCGCTATTATAAACAAAGCCTGTGGGCACAATGGGTACATCTACTTTTTTCTGATTAAAATCTTTGATAACACCCACCACAGGACGCAGATCGAATAGAACTTCGGTTAAAGGCTCTTTTAATCCAAACTCTTTTACGGCCGCCTCATTCAAAACAATGGCCATCGAGTCTCCAGCTATATTCTCTAAAAACCGCCCAGCCTTTAGCTTTATGTTTAATACTTTAAAATAATCAAAGTCTATATTAATCATAGCCATGGTTAGAGTTCTTCCTTTGTGCGTTCGGCCTTGCGTTTGTACCCGCGATACGCCCGGCTCGTTGTTACATGCCGACACCTCTTTTATATGAGGTTTACTTTTTAATCGTGCTTTTAAATTCAAAAAATTATCCAAGCTATTGTCGCCATGAATTTTAACCATTAAAACCTGGTCGGCATTAAACCCCACATCTTTCGACTTTATGTAGTGTACTTGTTTACTCACAATCCATAAACAAATCATAAATACCGATGCAATAGCAAATTGAACAATCAATAAACTTTTGCGTAACCATGTTCCTTTATTGCTGGTAGAAAAACTACCTTTCAAAACCAAAGAGGCTGGGTAATGTAAAATAAGCGATGCTGGATAAAGCCCCGCTATTGAGGCAAACACGACCACAATACCAATTAAACTTCCGGCTATATATAAATTAGAGCTAATCGCCTGGCTTAATTGTAATTCTAAATTAAAAAACTGATTAAACCAAGGTAAGCTCAATTCGGTTACAACAACGCCCAACAAAGCCGCTAACAACACTAAAACAAGTTGCTCAGAAAAAAATTGCCAATTGATTTGATGTTTGGATGCACCGTTAACTTTTTTAAGTGCAATTTCGCGGGCGCGGCTAATGGTTTGCACAACCGATAAATTAGTGAAATTGATAAAAGAGATGATTAAAATTAAAGCAGCCAAAACCAAAAGTAGATTAACCATAAAAGCGTTCCCATTCTCTTCCAATTCATTGTCGTTAGCCGAATGCAAGTGTATAGCTTCTATTGGTACTAATTTTATGGCAAAGGACTCTATAACATTTTGTTCTTTTAATTCGTTGGCTATCCCTTCTACTTTTAAAACAGCTTGTTTGGCTTTACGCTCAATTTCATTTTTATCGCTATTTTTTTTGAGCATTAGATAAGAGTAGTAGTTATAATTGTTCCACGTATTATGTTTTTCTTTTAGGTTTCGTATGGCATCAAATTTGAAATGGCCGTAGGTTTTTTTGGTATCAACAACGCCTGTTACTACATATTCAAATTTAGAACTAACATATACCTTTTTCCCAAGTGGATTTATATTCCCAAATAAACGGGTCGTTGTTTCTAAGGTAAGTACCATGCTATTTGGCTGCACCAAAGCACTTGCGGCATCGCCATAAACAAAACGGTACTTATACATTTGAAAAAAAATACTATCGCTACTAAGTATGTGATCAATGTAAATGCCCTTTTTAGCTTCGTTGCTTAATAAGCGTTCGCCCATTTCAGCACCGTTAAAACGCGCAATGTGTTCTATTTCGGGAATATCTTCTTGTAATTTTAAAGCTAAATCCGATGGACAAATAATCATATTATTAATGGTTCCATCTAAATTTTTATATTGCATTTCCACACGGTAAATTCGATTGGCGTTACTGTTCCACTTTTCGTAGTTATACTCGTGTTGCGCATACACCACTATTAGTATAAACACCGCAAACCCTAATGCTAACCCAACTAATTTAATAGAGGCATAAAACACATCTGCACGAATGCTACGCCATATCGTTTTAAAAAAAAGACCTATCATAACTTATTCGTATTTTAATACTGTAATGGGTTTTATGCGCGATGCACGGTACGATTGAAAAAGAATGGTTAACATACAAATGACTAATAAGCCTAAGATGACGATTACAAACCCTTCGATAGGTATATCAATGCGGTAAGCAAATTCGCTGAGGTAACGTTTAGAAAGCATATAGGCGCAAGGAACGGCAATGAGTCCTGATAACAAAATAAGTTTTAAGAAATCGTTGATTAGTAATTTTAAAATAGTAGTATCAGTTGCTCCCAAAATTTTTCGTACCGAAATTTCTTTACTACGTTGATGAATAACAAATGCCGAAAGAGCAAACAAGCCAATAACCGATATTAAAAGGGTGATGATGCTAAAAGTAAAAAATACAGTTTCGGTGCGCAATTGCCGTTCTAATCGCCGACCAAAAAATTTATCTAAAAAAACATAATCCATCGGAAAATTAGGTTCAATTTGATTCCAAACTTTTTCTATTTTTTGAAAGGTGTTTTGAAAATCGTTGGTGTTTAAGCGAATTACAATGTTATTCACATCTTCGTTGTTAGGCGGGAGGAAAAAAGCCATAGCACCTATTTCGGATCGTAAACTGCGCTGGTAATGATTACCCACCACACCAACAACAATAGTACCATTGGCATATTTTTGTCCGATCGGATTTTTAAAGCCTTGTTGTTTTACCGCAGCTTCGTTAATAATAACCGAGTTGCTATCGTTATAGTTCACATCAAAAAAACGACCTTGAACTAATTTCATTTGAAGGGTTTCAAAATAATCTAAATCAGCATAAAAGCCATCGTACTCATATACATACTCGCCTGTGCTATCGCGACTCGCATTACGCGAGTGAACGGTAGAGCCATTTCCGGGCTCGAAGTTGGTACGTGAAACGGATTTCACTTCGGGAATGTTGAGTAATACTTTTTTTAAAGTGGCGTAGCTGTTTAATAAATTAGGAGAGGTAGAGTTGATGCGAATCACTTGCTCGGGCACAAAACCAAGCGGTAGTTTTTTTAAATACGAAAACTGTTGGTGAACCACATACAAGTAAATTAAAAAAATACAAGTGGTCGTAAATTGAAAAACCATTAATACCTTGCGTAATAATTTTCCGCTAAGACTAGATGTGTAATTGCCTTTTAATACCCGCGAAGGTTGAAAGCGCGATAGCACAAAGGCCGGATATAAACCCGAAATAAGACTCACGCCTAACACGATGCCTGTTAGTTGTATCAATAAGCGCAAGGGCATTCCCGAATTAAATAAAGATAAATTGGTATCGAGGCTGCTATTAATAAAAGGAATAAAAAACTCTACTAAGATAAGTGCCAACAGCAATGCCGCCATTACTTGTATAAATGTTTCGCCGATGTAGTGCCAAGTTAAACCTAAACGACTAGTACCTAATACTTTTTTAATTCCTACTTCCTTGGCACGTCCGCTAGATTGGGCAATGGCAAGGTTTGTAAAATTTATACAAGCAATGAGTAAAACGAGCAATGCAAAAATAAATAGCATATAAAGTGTACGCTCGTCGTTAGTGGCTCCAATTTGCGAATGTACATCGCCATGCAAATGAATATCTGGAATGGCTTCGAGGTAAATGCTAAATGTTTTGGAGCGTTCGTCTTCGGGGAGTTTGTATTTATATTGATTGATATAAGCCGCTAACTTTTTTTCTAAGGCTACTTTATTGGTGTTAGGCTTTAAAAAGGCATAACAATAATAGCCTTGATTTTCCCAATCGGCGTGTGTATTTTCTAAGCGTTTAATGGCTTCAAATTCAAAATGCTGCGGCGTGAGTGGCATGCGCACAACCCCTGTAATTACTAAATCTATTTTGGCATTGTATTGTAACACTTGCCCAATAGGATTTTTATCGCCAAATAATTTTTTTGAGAAATTCTCCTCTAACACAATGCCATTGGGCTTTAATAAGGCTTCTGAGCGTGAGCCGTAAATAAATTCGTATGGAAACAATTCAAAAAAAGCACTATCGGTATTTAAGACATGCTCTGCGTAAATTTTTGTTTGATCTGTTTTTTTAAATAATTTTTTATCCATTTCCCAAACAAAGAACCGGGTATAAGCCTCTATCTCATTGAACTGTTCTTTAAAAATAGGACCTAAATCGCTAGGACCCACGGCACGCATTTCGCTTTGGGTAGTTCCCGAGTCTTGACTTCCAATATTGATTCGCACTAAACGGTCGTTACGAGGATTCCACGTATCGAAGCTGTACTCGCGATTGATGAATAATAGAATCGTAATAAATGTAGCCAAGCCAAACGCTAATCCTAAAATATTAACCGTACTGTACATCTTGTTTTTGAGAAGCGCACGTAATCCTATTTTAAAATGAACACTGGTCATACAGCACGATTAATATAAAATACATTTATAAAATAGTTAATTCCTCTTGAACAAAAATTTTCTTTTCCTCCTTGTTGAAAAAATGCAACAGCGTATTTGCAATGTTTACGTTTTTCGCCTTGACTACTAGAAAATTTTATTATCATACCTTAGAATGTTAGATGTGGAATTGGTATAAGCCAAACCCCAGCCTGCTGTTACTTTACACACACCATGAATTTTAAATTAAAGCAGGCTTTGGGTAGGCATTTCGTTTATAAAACTTAAAAATTAAATGAGTTGCGCTTTGT
Organism: Bacteroidota bacterium; assembly: GCA_013297775.1. GTDB lineage: Bacteria > Bacteroidota > Bacteroidia > B-17B0 > Aurantibacillaceae > Aurantibacillus. Next base: position 59,436 of record JAAFIL010000011.1, on the reverse strand, counting down.
TGTCTTTATTCATTTTTTCAGAAATAATTTGTCCATCTTTTAAATGAATAATGCGCTTAGAAAAGTTAGCATCGTAACTGCTGTGCGTTACCATAATAATGGTTGTTCCTTTTTCGTTAAGTTCGCACAACAACTCCATCACTTCGTTGCCATTGGTGCTATCTAAATTTCCGGTAGGCTCATCGGCTAATATTAAGCGGGGCTTGGTAACCAATGCGCGCGCTACTGCCACCCGCTGTTGTTGCCCACCCGATAGTTGTTGTGGGAAATGTTTAGAACGGTGCATAATGTTCATGCGCTGTAAAATTTCGTTCACCCGCGTTTTGCGCTCGGCACTGGGTATCGTGTTGTAAATAAGAGGCAACTCAATGTTTTCAAAAACGGTTAACTCATCAATTAAATTAAAATTTTGAAATACAAAGCCAATGTTTTCTTTACGGAAAATAGATTTATCTTTTTCACTTAAATGGATGAGTTCGCGACCACTAAATTGATACGAACCATTTTCGGCATCGTCGAGCAAACCAATAATATTTAAGAGGGTTGACTTGCCGCAGCCCGAAGGCCCCATAATGGAAAGGAACTCGCCTTCTTTAATGTGTAAATCAATATTGTTTAAAGCTGTGGTTTCAATTTCGTCGGTGCGATAAACTTTTTTTAATTGTGAAATTTGTATCATACGTTTTAATTTTATTAGTCAATAATTACCTCTTCATATTCCGTTAAACCATCGTAGCCCGAAATAAGAACTTCTTCGCCCTTTTCTAACCCTTCTAATACTTCAAACGATTGGTAATTTTTGCGCCCAACTTTTATAGCGCGCTTAATGGCTTTGTTTCCTTTTTTTACAAAAATCCAATTGCCGCCCGTGGCTTCAAAAAACTGACCGCGAGGAATTAAAATAGTTTGAACGTTGTTAGATAAAGAAATTTTAATTTGTGCGGTTAATCCGCGGCTTAATTTTTCGGGTACTTCATTTTCAAATTTGAGTTCAACTGTAAACATGCCTTTTACTACTTCGGGTAAAACTTTTTTTACTATTAAATTATATTCTTTGCTGTTAAAAGTAGCGCGTCCTTTTTGACCTTCGTGTAAACGGTTGATGTAGTACTCATCTATTTGCGCTACTAACTTATACCCGTTTAATACATCTATTTTTCCGAGTAACTCGCCGCTGCTATAATTTTTACCAATGATGGGTTCAAAACTGCTGAGGCGGCCAGTAACAGGAGCTTTAATAGTTAAGTTTTCGTAGTTTTCGCGGATGAGTCCAAGTTGAGTTTCTAAACTTGAAATAGAGTTATTGATGTCGTTTAATTGACGTGTACGGTTTTTATTTTCGAGTTCAATGCTTTCTTTTAAAATATATTTTTTACTCGATTGCAATTTATTTTCGCGAACCGAATTGTCATACTCTAGTTTGGAAATAGCTCCTTTACTGTATAGTGTCGAGTCTATTAAAAATTGGCGATAGGCTTTATCTAATCGGGCATCTAAGTCTATTTGATTTTCCTTTAACTCCCGTTCTTTGGTTTCTAATTGCAACCTAATGTTGCGCAATTGACTAATGTTTTGAATGATACCCGTTTGTTGACCAAGGTAATTCATTTGTACGGCTGGATTATTTAATTTCAATAAAGGCGTTCCCTCTTGCACCACCCCGCCATCTTCTATAAATATTTTTTCGACCACCCCGCCTTGTAACGAGTTTACATACACGCTATTGAGCGGCTCTACCCCTGCACTTTGTAAAATCACATCTTCAAAATCGCCAAAGCTAACTGAGCCTGTAATTATTTTGTCGGATTCGATGCGTACAATTTTTTTGGTTGAAAACGAATAAGCCCATGTAAGTAAGGCCAACAAACCCACCGCACTTAATATATACAGTATCTTCTTTTTGCCGATACCTTTCTTTTCAATTACCTTATCCATTTTTACTAAGCTGTAAAATAATATTTTTTATTGGGAACAGTTAACTTAGTAATTAATAAAATTAACGGTGATGTTATAAGTAATACCTTGTGCTAATTTACCGAAAGTTAATTTTGAGAATTGTGTTTCTAAAGTTTGACGTTCTTCGGTATTATTTACGTTAGCGGCTACTGCATTTACTTTTCCATTTTCGTTAACCGTAAACGTGAAGGTTACTTTTCTTACTTCGCCACTTTTAGCAGCAGTATAAGTAACGTTATTTTTAATTTCGTTTACCATAGCATTGGTGTTTAACGTGGGAGCATTGGTAGCAATCATGTTAGAAGATACAACTACTAAAGCTAAGGCGGCAATCATTTGTTTTACTGTTTTCATGGTGTTAAGTATTTTAAGTTTTTAAATTTTAATTTCTTGCTTTAGTTAATGCCAAAGTTGTGCCAAGCTGTGCCAAACTCGTAAATAGCTGATTATCAATTGTTATTAAGATTTACAAAATAAAATAAGTGTCCGAAAGTGGACACTTATTGTGCAGTAACGAACAGTTTTAGCCGCAATTTCAAGAAAGAGGGTCTTTAGGATAAAATATCTAACTCTGTAAAAATACTTGAACCCTTATCTCGTCCTTGTTTAGCGAAGCGTAACGAGGACGTTTGAGAGCTGCGTTTGTAACGCAGATAAAGTGATGGTGTGGGCGTTACAAACGCCCGTTTAGCACATCCTCGTTTCCGCTAACGCTCAAACAAGGACGAGGGCAAAAGAGAAATTAAGAACCGGTTTAAAAAATGAGTTAGATGGAATAGACAGTAGAAGCTAAATTTTTTGGCGAACTATCTGTCTTAGTGCGGACAGGCTTCCATTTAGTAACTGTTAGGATTTCTGACAAATGATTTACCTTGAAATGCTTACAGATACTTAATCGCAGACAATTTTTCCCTTTGAACTGTATGTTAAAGGTTTATGGGCTAAATCTTCTCAAATCGCTTTACTGCGTTTCCATTAACTTCTACCGTTTCTGTAAACATGACCAATGGTCTAACCCACAGATTTTGTCCCTCGGGTAAATAGGTAGCTTTATACACCACAACAATTTCTAGCGTTTCGCTATGTGTAGCAAGGCCAAGCACTTCGTATAGCCCTCCTTTATAATGTTTATACAAGCCCAGTTCCATCGCTATTTATCCACGAAAAAAGTCTAATCCTTTAAAAAAAATTGATGTGTGAATGGTATTACCAGCGTTAATATGCAAATAATCCAGTAATTAAATCGGGCAGAAACCCAATAACTAGAGTGATAAGTGTTGTTAGGACAACCACAACTTTGTTAGAGGTTTCAAAAAATACAGGTTCGTTGGTTTCGCTGGTTTTAAAATACATGGCAATGATTAGTTTAAAGTAATAATACACGCCAACCGCACTAGTTATCACAGCTAAAATGAGTAGCCACTTATAACTCGTTCCTATCATGGTTGTAAACACAAAATATTTTGCAAAAAAGCCCGAAGTGATGGGAATGCCAGCTAAACTTAACATAGCAACCGCCATACACGCCGCTAACAAAGGATTTCGTTTGGCCAAGCCATTAAACGAATCAATGCTTTCATCGCCTTTACGGCTTACGTTATATAAAACTGTAAAAGCGGCAATGCTGCCTAGCGAATACGCTAAAGAATAATATAAAATGGCACTTACACTAGCATTGGTGCGCACATTGGCTAGGACCACCATTAACATAAATGCGGTGTGGCTAATGCTTGAGTAGGCCAACATGCGTTTGACATTGCTTTGCACAGCAGCCGAAAAATTAGCAATGATTAAAGATAAAGCAATAATAACGGCTAACACGCCAGCCCACACGCCACTCATGGCTCCAAAGCCTATCATAAATAATTTAATGATGGCAATAAACGCTGCCGTTTTTACAATGGTACTCATCAAAGCCGTAATAACTGTTGGCGAACCTTGATATACATCGGGTGCCCAAAAATGGAATGGTGCCGCACTTACTTTAAAGCACATGGCTACTAACATCATCACAACGCCCGCTATAAAAAACGAAGGAACACTTCCTTTACTGTTGGCTAGGTATTGTCGAATTTCTTCACTATCAAATGAACCTGTTGCACCATAAATTAAAGCAATGCCAAATAATAAAAAGCCACTGGCAAACGAACCCATAATTAAGTATTTAAACCCTGCTTCGTTACTGGCTAAATAGCGTTTCTTACTGGCTGCTAAAACGTATAAAGGAATACTCATAATTTCGATTCCTAAAAACAAGGTGGTCATGTTGCGGTAAGCAGTTAGCATTAAAGCCCCTGTTAATGCAAATAAAACCAAGGCTGTATGATCAACCACATTGCTTTCTTCTTCAAAATAATCGTTGGCAAAAATAAACCAAAAGAAAGCTGTAATTAAGATAACACCACTAAAAGCCAAAGCTAATCTATCAAAAACAATCATGTTATCGAAAAGTGGATAAGAGGCAGGGTGTTGCCATTCCATGTAAATAGAAACGAGTGCTCCAATTAACCCACCTAATACAATAGGAAACACGTACTTTTTGAACTTAAAAATTTCGGCTATCATGGCCAATACGCCTAAACCGCTAACTATAAAAAGACTCAACATATCTCTAATTTCTTACTACGTTATTTATTAATGACTGATAAAATTTGTTTTACTGCGGGTTCGGCCAAATCGGTTAATGGCTTAGGATAAACACCAAACGCAATGATGACCAAGCAAACAATGATGAGTACCCACTTATCGCTACTGGCTACCGAACCAAATGTAATGGCAGCATCGCGTCGTTCGCCTAACATAATATTTTGGTAACTGCGTAACATATATACAGCTCCTAAAATAACGGTTAAGCCCGCAAAGGTAGCAGCTATTGGACTAAACTGATAAACGCCGTTAATTAATAAAAACTCACCTACAAACCCGTTGGTTAAAGGCAAAGCTACAGAACCTAATAGAATGATTAAAAACATAACTGCAAAATTTCCATTCATGCTGCGGATGCCGCCCAGCTTATCTATATCGCGTGTACCCGTGTGACGCAACAGTATATCGGCAATTAAAAATAAACCCACCACGTTAACTCCGTGCGCTAACATTTGCATTAATGCGCCTTGCACGCCTTGTGCGTTAGCCGCTAATATTCCTGCCGCAATTAAGCCAACGTGCGCAATGGAAGAGTAGGCGATTAAACGTTTGTAATCTTTTTGCACAATGGCAATGCACGAGGCATATACAATGCCTATTACCGAAAGGGTAATGGCTGTGCCGCCCCAATTGGCTAAACCTAAAGGCACAATAGGCAATAGCCATTTAATAAGCCCAAAGGTTCCCATTTTTAGCATAATGCCCGATAGTAGCATGGTGCCTTGTGTGGGTGCGGTAACATAAGTATCGGGTTGCCAAGTGTGTAAGGGAAAAATAGGCATCTTAATAGCGAAGGCTATAAAAATTAACCAAAACACCGCTCCTTGTTGCACTTCGGTTAAGGCTTGTCCAGCTGCATATAAATCCATAATAGCCCACGATTTAATGCCGGCTGTGGTGTAGGTGTGGTTATACAAATAAATTAAGCCTATCAACATAAATAATGAACCAAACAGGGTGTAAACAAAAAATTTAAAGGTGATGCGGGCACGGTCGGCTCCGCCCCACAATAAGCAAATAAAATAAATGGGAATAAGTGCGAGTTCCCAAAACACATAAAATAAAAACCCATCGTTAGCCATAAACACACCCACTAAAGCCATTTCCATGAGTAATATTAAGCCATAAAACGAATGGCTGTTGTCGTAATTGTTTTGATAAGAAGATAAAATAATTAGCGGTACTAAAAAGGTGGTTAATAATACCAACAATAAACTCATGCCATCTAAAGCAATTGCAAAATGTACGTTCATGCTTTTAATCCACGTACAGTTTAAAAGTAAGGTAGATGAGTCGGGATTATGCGTTAATTGTACATAGGCAGCTATGGCTATGGCAAAGGGTACTAGTGAAAAAACTAAGGCAATGTTTTTAACGGGTTTTCCTTTCATTAAAAATAACACCAGGCTCGCTATCAATGGAACTACTACTAAAAGTCCTGCTAACATATTTTATCGTATTTAATGTTTTGTGATTACTAAATTTTATTACAGAATAAACAGGGTTAAGAAGATTAAAATAATTCCTAACACCATGCTAATAACATACATCCCAATATTTCCGTTTTGCACCAAACGCACAACCGCACCTAATCCTTTTACCGAAGTGCCCACGCCGTTTACAATGCCATCTATTAACTGCACATCAAAAAATTTATGGAATGCCCCCGAAATTAAATCTATTGGTTTTTGAATGATGGCTGTGTAAAATTCATCTACATAATATTTATTAGCCACTAGTTTTTGCCAAGGCTTTAATTTATTTTCATTAGTTTGCGGCAACACCCCATTTTTAACAAATAATTGATGGGCAAAGAAAATAACGGCAACGGCCGAAGCAACTGCTAAACCCATTAATAGCCACTCGGTTTCATGAGTTAATAGACTTGTATTTTTACGATAGATTACCGCATCTAAATGGTGGTGCATCCAATTGGGTGTACCCCAAAACTCGGGTAAACCTAAAGTGCCTCCTATTACAGATAATGCGGCTAAAACGATGAGTGGAATAGTCATGCTAGAGGGCGACTCGTGTACATGATGCGCTTGCTCTTTAGTGCCACGAAAGCTGCCCCAAAACGTAACGTATAACATCCGAAACATATAAAATGCGGTCAGCATAGACGTTAGCATTCCGAAAAACCACAATACTGGACTGTGTTCGTAAACATGCGCTAAAATTTCATCCTTGCTAAAAAATCCACTAAACGGCGGAATGCCGCTAATAGCTATTGTACCGATAAACATGGTTAAAAATGTGATTTTGATTTTCCCTTTTAAGCCACCCATTTTACGAATATCTTGCTCGCCGCCCATAGCGTGAATAACAGAGCCGGCTCCTAAAAACAATAAGGCTTTAAAGAAAGCATGTGTGGTTACATGAAATACCGAACTGCTAAATGCCCCAACACCCAAGCCTAGAAACATTAACCCTAATTGTGATACGGTAGAATAGGCTAAAATTTTCTTAATATCGTTTTGTAATAAACCAATTGTGGCTGCAAATAATGCGGTTGCTACACCAACAATAGCCACCACCTCGGAGGCCACCTCGCTAATGGAGTAAAATACATTAGAGCGCACAATCATGTAAATGCCTGCTGTAACCATAGTGGCCGCATGAATTAAAGCGGATACGGGTGTTGGCCCAGCCATGGCATCGGGTAACCATGTGTATAAAGGAATTTGCGCCGACTTACCCATGGCACCAATAAATAATAACAGCGCAATAGTAGTAATGGTGCTTTCGTTAACTATGCCAGCTTTTTCGAATACACCGCTGTAGGTGATGCTTCCGTAACTAATAAAAATTAAAATGATGCCAAGTAAAAAGCCTAAATCGCCTATGCGGTTAATGATAAACGCTTTTTTAGCGGCGTTGTTATACTCAGTATTTTTAAACCAAAAGCCAATTAATAAATACGAACACAAGCCAACGCCTTCCCAACCTACAAACATGATAAGGTAATTGTTACCTAACACAAGTAATAACATGAAAAAGACAAACAGGTTTAAATACGTGAAGAACCGTTGAAAGCCATCGTCGGTGTGCATGTAGCCAATTGAGTAAACGTGAATCAAAAATCCAATGCCTGTAATGATTAATAAAAACCACGAGGACAAAGGATCTATTAAAAATGCAAACGGAATGTTTAAGGTACCCGCGCTTATCCAACTGAATAGCGACACCTCGGCTTTGTGTCCAGGTAAATGTTGCACTTCAAAAAATAATAAGAGGGCTACTACAAATGAGGCTAACACCGCCACCGAAGCAATGGTGCCTGATATACTTTTACTTAACTTCTTTCCGAAAAATCCATTAATTAGAAAACCAATTAAAGGGAACAAAGGAACTAAACCGACTAACTTTACCATACGTTTACTTTATCGTGTTATGCAATTAATTTTTAAGGTTACTCATTAAATTGGTATCAATACTTTTTACGTTTCGATAAACCATACTTAAAATGGCAAGCCCAACGGCTACCTCGGCAGCAGCAACTGCCATAATAAAAAATACAAATACTTGTCCTTTAGGGTCGTTATGAAGGGTGCTGAACGACACCAATAAAAGGTTAACTGCGTTTAACATGAGTTCGATGCACATAAAAATAATAATGGAGTTGCGACGCGCCATTACACCTACTGCACCAATGATAAATAAGATGGCACTGAGTACCATATACATATTGATTGAAATTCCGTTTATCATATTTTTTTAATGGATTGTTTTAGTTTTATTTAATATCACGTTTACCAATCATAATAGCACCTACCATAGCCGCTAATAAAAGTACCGAAGCAATTTCGAATGGAAATAAAAAATCGCGAAATAAAACCATGCCTAAGTTTTTAACTAATCCTACTTGCGAAGACCCATAATGTTGTAATTGCAATTGTTCGCTTCCTTTTAAAGAACCTACTAATACAACTAACATTAAACCACCTGCAACCGCTGCAATAATTTTAGTAAGCCATGTACGTTGCGGCTCCTGATCTTCGTTGAGGTTCATTAACATAATGACAAATAAAAATAAAACCATGATGGCCCCAGCATATACTACAATGTGTACTATTGCTAAAAATTGGGCGTTCATTAATAAATAATGGCCAGCAATGCAGAAGAAAGTTAATATTAAATAAAGTACACTACTAACGGGGTTTCGACTAAACACAACCATTAAACCGAACATAATGGATAAAAAAGAAAGTACTCCAAATAACCATTGCGTAATTGTATATCCTAACATATAAATTGAGTCTTATTACTATTAATGTTTTCCTTTAATCTGTTTACCTGTCCAAACGGTGTTGTGTTTAGTGTCGGCCAATTGTTTAAACTTAGCCACTTCTAAGGTTTGACGTTTGGTAACATCAATCCGTTTATCTATTTTTTCTACTAATTTATCTTTACCATAAATAAAATCATCGCGTTCAAATTCGGTATTAACAATGCGATCGGTTAAAAATATAGCTTCCTTGGGGCAAGCTTCTTCGCATAAGCCACAAAAAATACAACGCAACATATTGATTTCATACGTTTGAGCATATTTTTCCTCGCGGTATAAATGTTCTTCTCCTTTTTTACGTTCGGCACTTTCCATGGTAATGGCTTCGGCTGGGCAAGCCACCGCACATAAGCCACAGGCGGTGCAACGCTCGGCTCCGTTTTCGTCGAGTTTTAAAATGTGTTGCCCTCGGTAAACGCCGGCCATAGCCCGCTTTTGCTCGGGATATTTAACGGTAGCACTGCGTTTAAACAAGTGCGAAATAGTAATGCTCATGCCTTTTAACACCGCTGGCAAATACAACTTTTCTAAAGCGGTTTGGTGTTTGTCGGATACGACTTTACTTCTATTTGTGAGTTGCATGTGATAAAGTTTTTATGGAGGATGTAAGTATATTAAATAAACACAAGTCAACAGTTGAAACTGTTTTGCTTGCCATTATTTTTTTATTGAGTGCGTTCATTAATTTAATTTTTTTTCAATAAGCCACAACGTTGTGGTGAGGGCTACTTAATTTTATAGATACTTCTTCTTTACTAATCTCGTATTTAAAATTGAATATTGCCTCTAAAATATTCGACCACCACTGTGATGGCTAAGTTAAGTAAAGATAGAGGTAATAAAATTCTCCAACCTAAATTCATTAGTTGATCGTAGCGAAAACGTGGCAAGGTCCAACGAATCCACATGAACACATTGATAAAAATAATTATTTTCGTGAAGAAGGCACCAAAACCAATAATTGAAATCCAAATAGAACCTGTTTCTAATCCTAATGTATTGTATAGTTCTTGTGCAAATGGAAAGTTATACCCGCCAAAATAAAAGGCACTCATAATAGCCGATGAGATGAACATGTTGATGTACTCGGCAAATAAAAATAAACCCAATTTCATGGAAGAGTATTCGGTGTGATACCCCCCTACTAACTCGGCTTCGCATTCAGGTAAATCGAAAGGGGCGCGGTTGGTTTCGGCTAAGGCGCACACAAAGAAAATGAGGAAACCCAATGGCTGCCAAACCACATTACAAACGCCTGCATCTTGCGATTCTACAATTTCGCGCAAACTTAAAGTGCCACCCGAGGTAACAATTAACGCAATAATGGAAATGCCCATTGCTATTTCGTAACTAATCATTTGTGAAGAGGCGCGAATGGCTCCTAACAAGGCATATTTATTATTGGAAGCCCAACCACCAATCATAATTCCATAAACCCCAATAGATACAACGCCTAATAAATACAATACCCCAATGTTGATGTCGGTAATTTGAAATGAATAGGTATTGCCCGCAGTAGTTGTAAAATCTTTCCCCCACGGAATAACGGTACCAGTCATTAAAGCGGTTAGCATAAATAAGCTAGGCCCTAAAATGAATAAAAAACGGTTCGATACATTGGGAATGATTTCTTCTTTAAAAAACATTTTTCCTCCATCGGCCAAGGGTTGTAAAATGCCCTTAGGTCCTGCACGGTCGGGGCCTACACGGTCTTGCAAAAACGCTGCAAATTTTCGTTCCCACAAGGTTGAGTAGGCTGCCACACCTAAGGAAATGGCAAACACAATTACACAAACCAATAACTTATAAATTATAAAACTTAGCATATCTTTTTTTATTAGGGACGTTTATCAATGGGCATAAAACCAAGTGCTTTTTGTTGCTTTAGTACTTGCACTTTTAATTCGTTGAGGTTACTGTAATGATTTTGAGAAATAACCGATTGGCGATGAATAGGCGATGGACCCTCAATAACCCAATCGCTGGTTTTCTTTTTATCGTATCGGCAAGTGTTGCAAATAAATTCTTCTACCTCATCCCATTGGTCTTTACGCGCGGTTACACGTAAAACCTCTTCGCCTTTTAACCATAAGCGTACTTTGCCACTGCAAGTTGTGCATTTACGGTGCGCGTCAACGGGTTTGGTAAACCACACACGGCTTTTAAAGCGAAAGGTGCGATCGGTTAAGGCTCCTACGGGGCAAACATCTATTACATTTCCACTAAAATCATTGTCAATGGCTTGCTCAATGTACGTCGAAATTTCGGCGGCATCGCCACGGTGAACCACACCATGCACCCGACCATTGGTAATTTGTTCGGCTGTTTTTACGCAGCGGTAACATAAAATGCAACGGGTCATGTGGAGTTTAATTTTATCGCCAATGTCAATCATTTCATACTCGCGGCGTTTAAACTCGTAACGTGTTTTTACGGCACCGTGTTCGTACCCTAAATCTTGCAGCTTACATTCGCCTGCTTGGTCGCACACGGGGCAATCGAGCGGATGATTAATTAATAAAAATTCAACGACTCCTTTGCGGGCTTCTAAAATTTCGGGCGAGGTTACGTTTTGTACTTCCATGCCATCCATGACCTCGGTGCGGCAACTGGCCACAGGTTTAGGCATAGGGTTTGGGTTTTGTGTGCTGCCCTTGGTAACCTTTACAATGCAGGTGCGGCAATAGCCCCCGCTTGTTTTTAATTTTGAATAGTAGCACATGGTAGGAGGTGCTACCTCCGGACCAATCATACGCGCCGCCTGAAGGATAGTAGTGCCTTTAGGTACGTCAATTTCTATTCCATCTATTGTTACTTTCATATTCCTTTACAATTTTACACAATCCATCTGTTTATTTAACGAAATCTTATTTACAAAATTTGCGCATAATCGTTCGTATTTTTTTAATCCAAATATTTTTTCTTTAACCCGTTACTCTCTTCCAATTGCGGATTGGGTTTTACAAATTCAATACTAAACAACACATAACTTTTAACGGCTTTCCCTTTTACAGTAGCGGGTTTCCAGTTAGGCATGAGGGTTAACAAGCGTTGAGCTTCGGTGTCGCATTCGCTGCACGCTGGCACGCCTTTTAGCACTTCTGAGTTAACAATTTTACCTGTTTCGTTAACGGTTAATTTTAAATTACACTTGCCACTGCCTATTGCTGTTGGTGGGTAATTTAAGTTCTCTTTAATAAACTGTTGCAAAGCCTCGGTACCTGTGGCGTATTCAGCGGTTTCGTCCACCTTGGTATAAACCTCGGGTTCTTTTACCGTTTTGGTTGACGTACTTTTTTTAGTTTTTTGCGCCGATAGCGTGAAACTTAAAAGAATCATAGCACTAAATAAATATATTAGTTTTAATGGCATCAGTTAGGCTCTTATCAAGTTTAAACGTTCGTAATGACTAATGTCTATAAATTTTTTACTTCTGGCAATTTCTAAAAACTCGTGTTTAAAATGACGAATAGCCGCCGCCACAGGCCAAGCTGCTGCTTCGCCCAAGGGACAAATGGTTTTACCTTCAATTTTACTTTGAATGTCCCACAACAAATCCACATCGCTTTCGGTAGCGGTTCCATTTAAAAATTTCTTTAATATTTTTTCCATCCATCCTGTTCCTTCGCGGCAGGGCGAGCATTGGCCACAACTTTCGTGGTGATAGAAGCGTGTAAACGTGAATAAATTTTTTACAATGCTCGTGTCTTCATCCATTACAATAAATCCGCCCGAGCCTAACATCGTTCCCGTTTGAAAACCGCCATCGGCAAGGCTTTCGTAAGTCATTAATCGGGGTTCGCCTTTGGCTGTGGTTAAAATTAAATCGGCTGGTAAAATAGGCACCGATGAACCGCCTGCTACAACTGCCTTTAATTTTTTACCATTGCGAATACCGCCGCAATACGCATCGCTATAAATAAATTCTTCAACTGGAATGCCCAATTCAATTTCGTAAACGCCAGGTTTATTAATATGTCCCGACGCAGAAATTAATTTTGTTCCAGTAGATTTTCCGATTCCAATTTTGGCATATTCTTCGCCGCCCATGTTAACAATAGGGCAAACGGCCGCAATGGTTTCTACATTATTAACTACTGTTGGGCAACCCCATAACCCTGCCACTGCTGGAAAGGGAGGCTTAATACGTGGGTTACCACGCTTGCCCTCTAACGATTCTAATAAAGCTGTTTCTTCACCACAAATGTAAGCACCTCCGCCCACTTGCACGTAACAGTCGTGCGAGAACTCTGTTCCTAAAATATTTTTTCCTAACCAACCCGCTGCGTAAGCCTCGGCAATGGCAGCTTCTACAATACGTGCCACATAAAAATATTCGCCACGGATGTAGATGTAAGATACTTTGGCACCTAAGGCATAAGAAGAAGTTATCATCCCTTCGATGAGTGCATGTGGAATTTTTTCCATTAAGTACCGATCTTTAAATGTGCCAGGCTCCGACTCATCGGCATTGCACACTAAATAACGCGGCACACCTTCGGGTTTAGCTAAAAAACTCCATTTCATGCCCGTTGGGAAACCTGCACCACCACGACCACGCAAGCCCGATTTTTTTACCTCGTCGGTTACTTGGTCGGGAGACATTGTTTTTAAAGCCTTTTCAACCGAAGCGTAGCCACCGTTAGCTCGATAAACTTCCAACGTATGAATGTTGGGGAGGTGATCGTTATGTATTAATAATTTCTTACCCATAATTTCATTTATTTCTTAATCTATAAAAAACAATCGCTTCATTAATTAATTTAATATTTTATTATTTTTTGAATATAAGTATTGCCCTCAGCATCTTGCATTCGTAAATTATAAATGCCTTTATTAAGTTCAGAAATTGTCAAGGTTTTTTTGTTCTCCAAATTTGTTTTAAGTACAGATTGTCCCAGCATATTTTGAATCTCCACATTAAAACTAATGCGTTCGGTGTCAAAAACCAGTTCATTATCAACCAAGGTGGCATTAACACTGATTGTTTGTTGCTTTGGGGTACTACTTTTTTTATCTAAGTTCAAAGCAATTGGATTAAACTCCCAAAGTTGATCTAATTTGATTCTTGGAGCGGGTTCAAAACCACTCGTTAAGTTTGTACCTAATCCAAGATACCCTTTTCCTCCACATGAAACCGCTAGACCTCTGTGAAAAGGAATACCAGGAAAAGCAGGAATAGAATTATTGAAAGGACTTATAGCATAAAAATCAGTATTTTGTGTTACAGGGTCGCCGCCCGAAAAGCCCATTCCAACATATACGACACCTCCTATTTCGAAAGTGGCACCATACTTGCGTTGAATTGGTGTACCAACTGCTGACCAAGTGTTGGTTGAGAGATTGAATGTTAAGTTATTACCAAACGTAAATGCTGGAGAAATACTACTTCCTCCCCAATAAATATTGATGGCATTACCCGTGCTATATGCCGTATGACCGAACCTACCTGAACCTGAAATACTAAAACTGGGAAGAACAGAGTAGGTATCTGTTGCAATGTCGTAAGCATACGAATCTACCTGCGGGATTTCAGCAGATGTGAAATTTATAGCAGAGAGTCCAAAATTTATGTAGATTTTGTTGGTGGAAGCATTGTAAGTTAAAGAGTGATCCATTCGACGGCTATTGAAATTATTTTTTTGTGTCCAAACATCCGTTAATAAGTCAAGTTCCCAAACCTCAGATGTATAACAAGCAAACACGAAGTTAAAACATCGTTTTCCAGAAAAAACATAAGCTTTATTATTTACACAAATTGCTGTTGAATATTTTGCTTGCCCGGGAAACAAGCCGTAGTAATGCCAAGAGTCTGTTAATGTATTGTAATACACGATAGAGTCATTTCCTGTCGCAGAAATTTTTGCAACGTATATTTTATTCCCGTTGTTATGGGAAAAATAAAACCCAGGCTCGAACGAACCATACGGACAACTGGTTTTTTGAGTCCACACTTGGCTATTGGACTGAAAACTCATTCCTAAAAGAATAAGTATTAAACTGTATTTTTTGATAAAAGGCATTACCTACAAAGTATTTTTATAATCTAAATCTGTATAATTTCGTTGTCTGCTTTCTGTTCTGTACGTTTCTAAAAGTGAGTCTATCTTATCGTAAGTTAAATTTTCGTGGTAACTAGCCCCACATTGCAACATGGGTGCGGTGCCGCAGCTTCCCAAACATTCTACCACTTTTAAGGTAAACATTCCATCTTTGGTGGTTTCGCCAACTTTAATGTTTAATTTTTTTTCGATATAGTTTACAATGTCTTCGGCACCATTTAACCAACACGAACTGGTTTGGCACACTTCCAAAACGCATTTGCCAACTGGCTTTAGGTTATACATGGTGTAAAACGAAGCCACTTCAAACACTTCAATGGGTTGAATAGCAAGCACCGCTGCCACGTAATCCATTGTCTCGGGGCTTAACCAACCGCCAAATTCGGCTTGTGCAATGTGCAATACGGGCAATAATGCCGATTTTTGTTTACCCTCTGGGTAGCTGCTCTTTATTTTTTGAACAGTAGCCATTGCTTCATCGCTAAATTTTAGTTCAGCGCGTTTACTTTTATCAAATGTTTGTGTACCGTGTAATTGTGAGCTCATAACTACTTTTTATCTTTTTCCGTTAATGTCCATAAAAACAAGGCGGCTAGTCCGAGTCCAAGGATTACTCCCAAAGCCTTGTGTTCGTCTTTTATTGTGTCTTTCTTTTCTCTATACTCTTCTATTTTTTCTATATTGTAAGGCTTTAATTTAGATTGAATATACTCATCGTTTATTCCTCCTAAATTAATAAGTTCGTGATAGCGTTGGTATTGTTTTTCGGACGCAATACCCATATCAATTTTGTTACGCAGTACTCTAATTTCCTGAGCTAACTCGTTATCTAACTTATTTAAACCTATCGTATCCATTTATCCGTTTAGAGAGGCTTTAGCTGCATCTTTTAAGGTTCCTATTTCTTCTAATTCCTTTTCAGCTTGTTTTCTTAATTGTTCAACTTCAGATTTTATTTTTTCAAAATCTTCTTTAAATGCTTTCCGAGCCTCTTGTTTAGCTAATTGAGTTGAACGAAATGCACCCAATCCATATATCAAAACTAATAACGTTATAATTGCTCCTAAGGGCCAAGTTAAAATGCCAATTTTTTTATCGCTTTCACTAATATAAGTTTCTAATTTTACTTTTAAAGCGGCGTTTTCTATTTGCAATTGCGTTATTTTTTCATTGCTTTCCTTCAATAAAGATACAACATTTTCTTGTCCCAATAAGCATGGTGAACTTGTGAAAAAGACGAACAAGATTATGTAGGTTAGCGTTTTAAGCATCTAATTCCCCTGCAATAACATTCATGCTGCTCATGGTAATAATAGCATCGCTTAACATAATGCCTTTAATCATTTCGGGATAGGCTTGGTAATAAATAAAACAAGGGCGACGGAAATGTAAACGGAACGGTGTACGCCCGCCGTCGCTAATTAGGTAATAGCCCAATTCGCCATTTCCACCTTCTACCGCATGATACACTTCGCCTTTAGGGACATCCATTTCGCCCATCACAATTTTGAAATGATAAATAAGGGCTTCCATGTTATTGTAAACGTCTTCTTTAGGTGGCAAATAAAAATCGGGTACATCCGCATGGAAAGGTTCATCTTTAGGCATGTTTTTCATGGCTTGACGAATGATTTCGAGCGATTGCCACATTTCGTGTTGGCGCACCATAAAACGATCATAAGTATCGCCACTTTGCCCTAAAGGAATATCGAATTTAAAATCTTCGTAAGAGGCGTAAGGATTCATCACGCGCACATCGTAATCTACCCCCGCAGCGCGTAAATTAGGTCCTGTAAAACTGTATTGCAAAGCCATTTCGGCCGAGATAGGTCCGCAGTTAATGGTGCGATCCATAAAAATTTTATTGCGTTCTAATAGATTGGCAAATTCTTGTAAGCCTTTTGGGTATTCGTCCACAAAACTTTGGATGCGTTTCCAAGTGTCTGCGCTCCACTCGCGCTCAAAACCGCCAATGCGCCCAATATTGGTGGTTAGGCGTGCACCACAAATGCTTTCGTAAATGTCGTATATTTTTTCGCGCCATTGAAAGATGTACAAAAATCCAGTCATGGCACCAGTATCTACTCCAACTACCGAGTTACAAATTAGGTGGTCAGAAATACGCGCCAACTCCATAATAATCACCCGCATGTAATCTACCCGTTTGGGTACTTTGCATTGGATGAGTTTTTCGACCGTCATGTGCCAAGCCATATTGTTGATGGGCGATGAGCAATAATTTAAGCGGTCGGTAATTGGTGTTATTTGGTTGTAAGGGCGGCGTTCGGCTAATTTTTCAAAAGCACGATGAATGTACCCAATGGTGGGTTGCGCTTCATGAATAATTTCGCCATCCATTTTCAATACATTTTGAAAGATGCCGTGGGTGGCAGGATGCGTAGGCCCTAGATTTAAAATAGAGTATTCCTTTTCCTCTATAATTTCTTTATCTAATTCTGTATTTCCAGTTTTACTCATGCTCCGTGTTTCAAAATTTTTAATGTTCTATTCGTTCGTTTATCGGCCAAACATGCTGTCGTTTTTATCTTCACGACTTTGGTCTTCAAGTGGGTATTCTTTTCGCAGCGGAAAAATATCCATTTCATCTACATTTAAGATGCGCTTTAAATTAGGATGTCCTTTAAACCGAACGCCATAAAAATCGTACGTTTCACGTTCCATCCAATTGGCAGCTGGCCACAAATCCGTTGCAGTAGGCACTTCGGGCTTATCTATGGGTACAAAGGTTTTCAGGCGCACCCGATAATTGTTAGGCATGTTGTGCAAGTGATAAATAACGCCCAAGTATTTTTCATCGGCGGTTTGCATTCCCGTTAAATCCGTTAAAAAATGAAAGTTTAAAGAAGGATCTTCTTTTAAACATTTTAATACGGCGTGTATATGCTCGCGTTTAATGGTAAATACTGGAAAATTATAAAGTAATTCGGCCGTTTCGGTGGCCTCGGGGAAAGCTGTATTTAGCAACGTTTGAACTTTATCTAATAACTCCTGACTCATTTTAAATTTAACCTAAGGTTTTTAATTGCATTTTTTTTTATGAAGACTTATAAGAATTATTCGATGCCGTAACTGTTTAACAAACGCTGATACTCGGGTGCATTGCGGCGGCGCAACGACTCGTTTTTAGCCAACTCTTGAATTTTTAAAATCCCTTCTATAATTTGTTCGGGGCGTGGCGGGCAGCCTGGCACATACACATCTACCGGAATAATACGGTCTATGCCTTGCAATACGCTGTAAGTGTCAAAAATACCACCACTGCTGGCACAAGCACCTACCGATAATACCCAACGGGGTTCGGCCATTTGTTCGTAAACTTGACGCAAGGTAGGTCCCATTTTTTTAGCAATAGTACCCATTACCATTAATAAATCGGCTTGGCGGGGCGAGAAACTTAAACGCTCGCTTCCAAACCTTGCCAAATCGTAATCGGATGCCATGGTGGCCATAAACTCGATGCCACAACAAGAGGTAGCAAAAGGCAAAGGCCATAACGAATTGGCACGGGCTAACCCAATTACTTTATCTATAGAAGTGGCAAAAAACCCAGGCCCTTCAACGCCTTCTGGACTTTTAGCCATTTCTAACTTTGTACGTTTCACCACTTCATTTCCCATATCTTTCATTTTAAAAGTTCGTTAACTAATTACTCTTCCCATTTTAAAGCGCGTTTCGATAACATGTAGTAAAACCCTACTAACAAAAGGCTTACAAATGTGAATACCTCTATAACACCAACCATTCCTAACTGTTTAAAGTTAACAGCCCATGGATACATAAAAATAACTTCTACATCAAATAGCACAAACAAAATAGCTACCAAAAAGTATTTGATAGAGAAGGGCATACGTGCGTTACCTTGACCCTCTACCCCACACTCGAACGCTTCGAGTTTAACTTTTGTTTTACGTTTAGGCCCCAATAGATGCGAAGCCACCATGGTGGTTACCACAAAACCAAGCGCAACAATAAACATTAAAACAATTGGCAAATAGTCAATTGGTGTATTTAAACTTCCCATAAATTACATTTTAGCGAGCGTAAGTTTACATATTTTTGCCAAAATTGGCAAGTTTACACTCAATAATTTAACACTATAAAGGTTGCTTTGTTTGGCTTAACACAATGAATTGAACGATTCTAAATAGGCTTCTTTCCATTTCTGAACCGAATACGCTGTTTCGACCCGTTGCCGACCCGCTTCGCCTATGCGTTGGCGCAGCTCGTGATTGAGGATTAAACGGCGAAGAACCTCTAGCCACTCGTTTTCGGTACTCACTAAAAACCCATTTTTATTGGGCTCAATAATTTCGGTGTTAACTCCTACTGCCGATGCCACCGTAACCACGCCACAGGCCATATACGTTAAGGCTTTAAGGCCGCATTTGCCTTTGGTCCATTCGTCATTAGGTAAGGGCATTACTCCAATGTCGAACGTGTTGATGTGTTGCACTTCGGTTTCGTGAGTCCAAATCACACTTTCTACTTCTAGCTGTGGATGCTGATAATTGGCTTGACCAATGAGTTTGAGGTGCAATTGATTACCAAATTCTGATTTTAAGTGTTCCAAAACAGGAAGGAGTGTTTCAAAATGTTTAAGTGTGCTAAGGCTACCCGCCCAACCAATGGTAACGGCGTTGCTTACTTTTTTTACGGGCATTGGCTTATGAAAATTGGTATCAACGGTTGTTGGAATAACCCGTGTTGTGGCGGGTACATTGGCTTTGGCGGCTAGGTAAGCATTTCCAGCAATAACTAAATGGGCATGGTTTACCGTCTCGAAAAATTTTTGTGGTTTTTTTACCCAAGCAAACTTTTTATTACTGGGGCTGGTATCGGGCAACCAAATGCTATCGTCAAAATCGAACACCACTTTTGCCCCGCTTTTATAAGCCGCTTTCTCAACAAAAGAAGTCCCAAAAAACAAGGCTTCGCGCTGAATAAAAATAATATCGAATTGTTTAAACCGTCGTATATCTTTCCAACGGATGCGAATGGTGTTTAGTAAAATAAGAACTTTTTTAAGAATGTTGCCAGAGCCGTAAAATAATTGATCGTTGGCTTCATTAATTAAATGTGAGTACGTGAACGCATAGCCCTGCTGTTCTAAATAGGGAAGGTATTGCTCGAAACGGTAGCGTTGGCTGGGCGAACGTTGTGGGCGGTGTGCCACCAAAATTAAAACCTGTTTCATGCTACTCTTCAATGTCTAAACGGAATTGGTGTAAAAACCGATGAACAACAGGTCCTAAAATGACGGCTACACTTGTTAAAAAAGCAACGCCGCTATAAATGGCATAAAACCCTGCAAATAGTTTTGCGGCGGCACTTGGGGCGGCATCAATGGGTCCCATGCCTGTTAAAATCATTGAGGCATTGTAAAACCCATCCACAACACTTAAATTAAAAAAATAACAATAGCCCCATATACCAATACCTAAAGAAAAAAAAATGATGCCACTTGCTGCTAAAATATTTCGCAACATTCGGTTAGCAAAAAAGGTATGATGGGGTAATTTTTTTAATGCTGCCATAGCTTTTAAACGAAACCCAAATGTAAGAAAATTAAAAGTTGTTTTGAGCTACGCTAAATTTAAAGAGATCGGGTTCTTTAGAATAAAATATCTAACTCTGTAAAACATTTAAAATCAACATTTAAAAAATGAGTTAGATGGAATTATGCAATAGAAATCTATTACGAGCCGAAATCCCTTCAAAACAGTAAACTTCGTCACTTTTTCTCCTTCACCATAGCAGCACTATGCCTCAGTCGAAAAAGTGCATGTTTTATTGGGCTTTCACCTCTCACTACGATTCCTATTTCATAATCTCGGTTTAAGCAATATGCCACTAAAAAATTGTAAATTAGTGGCGTAAAAATGGAACATTTCGATTTAGTAATAATAGGAGGAGGCCCTAGTGGTTATGCTGGTGCCATGCGTGCTATTGATTTTAATAAAAAAGTATTACTCATCGAAAAGCACAAAATAGGAGGCGCGGGCATTTATAACGGTGTGCTTACTTCTAAAACGCTTTGGGAGTATGCGCTGAAGGTTGCTTCTGTTCGGGATTTGATACCGGATTATGAGGTTAATTTTGCCGATACGGCCAACACCGTTAACGAGGCAGTGTTTGAGCGCAAAACACAAATGACGGTACATTTGCAGTTATTACAAAAACAAGAAAGCCGTTTATTTTATTACGAGAAGGGTGTAGCGTATTTGCTAGATAAAAATACCATTCGGATTACAAAAGAAGATGGACATACTCGGACGGTTACCGCCGATTTTATTTTAATTGCAACCGGTTCGCGACCACGCTTACCCGCTAACATTAGCGTTGATGAAAAAAATATTTTAACGAGCGATGGCATTAAAAACCTAAAAGCATTTCCTAAAAGTATGGTGGTATTAGGGGCAGGGGTGGTAGGTTGCGAGTTTGCTACTATTTTTAGTTTACTCGGAAAAACTAAAGTTTTTTTAATAGATAAAGCCGATCGAATTTTACCTTTTGAAGATGAGGATGTAACCACTATTATTAAGCAGAATTTAGAAGCGAATGAGGCACATGTACACCAAGGTGCATCTCTAAAACGCATGAATTTAAAAGGTGAGGGCGTAGAGTACGAGTTAGAGTTTAAAGATGGACATACCGAGCTATTTGAAGTTGAAAAAGCCTTAATTAGCATTGGTCGTGTGCCCAACATCGAAAACATTGGACTCGAAAATGCAGGGATCTCTTTAAACGAAAGAGGGAGCATTGCCGACATGGATACGCAAACCAATATTAGTAACATTTATGTAGCTGGCGATGTAACTACCGAAATGGCTTTGGTAAACGTAGGGGAGCGTGAGGCACGGCATGCCGTTGTGCGCATGTTTGGCCCAACCATTAAGCCGCTAACCTATCAAAATATTTCTACCATTATGTTCCTTTATCCCGAGGTAGCAGCGGTAGGCGTTAATGAACAAGAGTTGGTAAAGAAAAATATTCCGCACAAAGTAGTAAAGCTCGATTTTAGCACCAATGCCCGTGCTATTGCCATGCGCAAAACAAAAGGTTTTTTTAAAATTATTGTAACCAACGATAGTGGTATGCGCATTTTAGGGATGCGTGCAGTAGGCGAGCATGCCAGTAGTGCTATACAAGCGGTAGCCTATTTGGTGCACACCAACCAAGGCATACGCGAGTTGGCAGATATGATGCACCCGCACCCAAGCATCATTGAGGGGGTGCAAGAGTGTTTGCGAATGTTACTCAATAAATCTATTTATAAGCCTTATATTTTCAAAGATCGTTTAAAATGTTACGTGTGCGAAAATGGAATTTGCACACCAATTACTCAATTAAATTAAACTAAAAATTCATGGAAGCATTTGTAAAATCAGAGATTAAAAATGGAGTGGGTAGCATAACTTTTTACCACCCGCAAAGTAACAGTATGCCTGGGTTTCAGTTGCGTGCTTTAGCCGACGAGGTAACAAAATTGGGCAACGACGATTCGGTTAAAGTGATTGTTTTAAAAAGCGAGGGCGATAAAGCATTTTGTGCAGGCGCTAGTTTCGATGAGTTAATTAGTATTAAAGATTTAGAAACGGGGACTCATTTTTTTAGTGGCTTTGCAGGAGTTATTAATGCCATGCGTAAAGCTCCTAAGTTTGTAATTGTGCGGGTACAAGGCAAAGCGGTTGGCGGTGGCGTGGGTATAGCCAGTAGTGGTGATTATACTTTTGGGGTAGCTGGCGCGTCGGTTAAATTAAGCGAGTTAGCGGTTGGCATTGGTCCTTTTGTGGTAGGGCCAGCAGTAGAGCGAAAAATTGGAAAAAGCGCGTTTTGCGAATTAACCATTAACGCCAGCGAATGGCGCAGCGCACAGTGGGCTAACGAAAAAGGATTGTACACCGATTTATATGATACGGTATCGGATATGGATAAGGCCATTGCAGGTTTAGTTGAGCGATTAGCCAGTAGTAACCCAGAGGCAATGGCAATGCTTAAAAAAATTATGTGGGAGGGATGCGAACACTGGGATCAGCTATTGCTAGAGCGCGCAGGCATGAGCGGCCATTTGGTTTTAAGCGAATTTACGGTGCAAGCCATTCAAAAGTTTAAAGGAAAATAATGCTTTCTTTTGTCCTTCATTTTCAATCGGAGTTTCTAAAATATAAGTTCACTTGGTATAAAAGCGTTTTTTATTTTTTAAATTCTTCCGAAGCCTTTATTACTTTGGCTTTTAGTTCTTCTTTAAAAGCAATGAGTTGTTGCAGTAAATTTGGATTGGATGTTGCAATAATTTGTGCGGCCAGTATGCCTGCATTTTGAGCGGCATTAACCGCAACTGTAGCAACGGGCACGCCATTAGGCATTTGAACTATACTCAATAAACTATCCCATCCATCAATGCTATTGCTACTTTTTATGGGTACACCAATAACAGGCAGTGGGGTTAAACTAGCTACCATACCTGGCAAATGAGCAGCACCTCCTGCCCCAGCAATAATGACCTGTAAGCCACGTTTATGCGCTTGTTGGGCGTAATTAAACATTTTTTCAGGTGTGCGATGCGCCGAAACAATATCTATTTCGTAAGGGACACCTAATTGCGTTAATAAATCGGCGGCAGCTTGCATTACCGGCCTATCGCTGGCACTGCCCATAATAATTCCAACTTTTGCTTCACTCATGTTGTAAAATTAATCATTAATTACAATACGAAATAGCATCTTTTGTTCTTGATGCGGCGGTAGTAATAGTATCCCTTCTTTACTCAATAAATCGGGAGTAGCCGCTACCGAATCGGTGATGCCCATCCATGGCTCTAAGCAAACAAATTGCAGAGGGCCAGATTTTGACCACACGCCAAAATAAGGCCAACCCGGGCAATCTATTTGAACAGAAAGGTTGTGATTTTTTGAACGCAAATGAATTGTTTCTATTTGTTGCGACTCGAACACTAAGGCATCGTTGGCAAATAACGCATCGCTTAACGCCAATTTTTTATTAGGTAAGTGTAAGCGGTGGCGTTCAGTTTTTCTTAAACCCTCTGTAAGTGCTGTTAGTTCTAATTCGGGTAGATTAAATTCTAAAAAATAATCGGTAGCACGTTCAGATTCAAAAAAAGGTAATTTGAAGCCAGGATGCGCACCAATGCTAAATGGTAAGGTTATTTCGCCAAGATTTTTTACGATGTAAGTAGTTAGTAATTCATTTCCATTTAAGGTGTAGTGAATTTGTAAGTTGAACTTAAATGGAAATTTAGTAAGGGTTTGCGAGTCGTATTGTAATTGGAAATGCGCAGCGGTGTTTGTATGATAGAGTAAATTAAATACACAATCGCGCGCAAATCCGTGTTGCGGCATTTGATAAAATTGATTTTGACAACGGAATCCACCATTTTTTAACCGCCCAACAATAGGAAATAAAACGGGTGCACGCCTTGCCCATAAAGCCTCGTGGCCTTGCCAAAGTAATTGTACTTCCTGTTTTAAATGTGTTAAGGTTTGCAACTCGGCACCTAGTTCGGCAAGTTCAATTTTTAAGGTATCGTTAAGCAGTACAATCATTTTAAAATTAAACCGTAATAATATTAAATTTATACGTTGAAAAATAAGACTTACATTAAAATTTGTTGTTGTTGTTTAGGATTACTGATTTCGAGATGGCATTTTGCGCAATCAGATACTGCTCTTCGCTCGCTCTTATGTACTACAAAATTACCGAAAGCGCATTTATAAGCTATTTTAGCATTTATTGATGTTTCGGAAAACGATAGCGTTATTGAAGTACTTAACACCCATGCGTTTCGTTACAGTGATAGTTTAATAAATACAGGTCTTGATTCCAATGTAAGAATAGCTTTCCACTATTTATCGTTTATTTGGAGTAATACAGGGTATTTGGAAGATAATGCTGGGCATTCTGAAAAGGCTTTAATGGCCTATTTTAATGCGTATAGTATTGCTAAACAATTTGGCGTGGCCGAAGCCTTGGGTGCGGCTTGCAACAATATAGGTAGTTCTTTGGCACTCAATAAAAATTACATGGAGGCGCAAGATTATTTTTTGGAAGGCTATAGTGCTTATGCCAAAGCCAAGCTAACGGACGGTATGGCACTGTCGTTAAGTAATACGGGTAGCGTGTTGTTTAGGCAAGGATTGTATAATGAAGCGGCTAATTTTTTTAATAAAAGTTATGGCTTGCGAAAAATAATTAACGACCGCCACGGTATGGCTTGGAGTTTAAATAGTTTAGCTTCCGTGAAAAACAGGCAGAATTTATTTTTGGTAGCTATTGATTATAATAAGGAGGCTTTGATAATACAAATAGAAGATGCTGACCCGCGTGGAATTTTATATTCGTATCAGAATCTCGCCTTGTGTTATTACGATGCAAAGGATTTTACCAAAGCCGAAGAGTATGCTTATAAAGCCCTTGCACACGCAAAAGCCAACGATATTAAGTCAGAAATAAATACAACCGAAGAAATTGTGAAAGAAATTGTATCGCACACCCGAGACCGATCGGCTTTAATACATGATAAGGTTTCGACGGCGCAACTGCTAAAAGATACCTTATTAAATTACGAAAAAAAGGCGAGTATATATTTAGCGGATTTGGTAAAGAGGGCCAATGAAAAAATAGCCATTACTCAACAACGTAAAGTAGGATTTAATAAACGCCTCTTATTTGTTTTTATTGGGATTGGTATGGTTGGGATTGCTTTGGCGGGGATTTATATCAAACGGCGTAAACGTGCGTTGTAGGTGGTTTTTGAAATTTTTATACTTAGGTAGAGCGTTTTATTTTATTAAGACTTCGCTGCTTGCTAATTGACTACTGAATGATTTTCGGCACAGTACGAAAAGCTGTATCCTTATCTAAAAAATTTTTGGTCGCAGTTGAACTGAATCATAAATCTAGTTGGTAACGAATTGAAAAGGAATAACTAATCTAACTGCGCTAAAATACGTTCGATGCTACTTAATTTAAAATGGTTGTCTAAACTAAAATTAATGCCTGAGCCAGTTTGCACCAAATGCCTATATAAAATATTTGCTTTTTGCAAAGCGTTAGAAGCGTTTATATTTTCGTTTTGGTGTAAATAGTAATGCGCTTTCTCGAACAATAAATCGGCTGTTATTTTTAGTTGGTCTTCGTTTAAAGGGGCTTTACTGCGTAGGTGTTCAAAAAATTGTTCATTGGGCAAATCTTCAATGCTTAATAATTCTAAGGCGGTAAATTGCTTCATGGCTTCTAGCACTTTTTGCTCATGTTCTAACCACCTTTCGTTTTGCCGAAAGCCTAAAATAATAGCCATAAATTTTCCAAATTCTTCAAACTGTTTTACCAAATAGTCTTTTCGAATCATGGAAAAATAGCCGGTTAAAATTCTACTTTAGGAGCCTTGTCAGTTCCCGCTTCGGCTTCAAAATACGGCATGGCGGTCATGGACCCTGCTATTAAACTCCCCGGAAATAGTTGAATGGATTTATTGAAGTTCTTTACCAAATCATTATACTTCATGCGTTCGTTAGAGATGCGATTTTCGCAACCTTCGAGTGTTACACGCAAATCGGCAAACGCGGCATTGGCTTTTAAGTTGGGATAATTTTCGCTAACAACCAATAAACGGCTCAACGCACCACTTAACTCACCTTGTGCAGCTTTAAATTTTGCAATTGAATTTTCATCTAAATTTTCGGGATTAATGCTCACTTGCGTTGCTTTGGCTCTAGCACCAATCACCGCTTCTAGGGTACTTTTTTCAAATTCGGCTTCGCCTTTTACGGTGGCCACAATATTGGGTACTAAATCTGCACGGCGTTGGTATTGACTTTCTACCTGTTGCCACTGCGCTTTTGCATCTTCGCGTAAACTTACAAAACTATTTTTTTTATTGCATGCCCAAAAGCCGCCAAATACAACAAGAATACCAAATACAATAATGCCAATTAAACCTTTGCTCATATTTTAAATTTTACATAAAATTAAATAAAATACTGCCTTTATCCAAACGCCAAAAATTTGTAAAAGAGATAGCACTGCGCTAACCATTGAACTGAATAACATGAACAGTACACTCAAACATCAAGTTCGCTAAAGAAAAAAGTGAGGAACTGGTTGTACAAAATTTTGAGAAAACGAAGTGAAGACTATAACGATACGTTCATTGGTGCAATTCCTCCTTTTCAAAAAAGAAAACTACCTTTATAGTTATTAGTGCATTTTGACAAAAGCAGAACTCCATACCAAAACAGAAAAAATTGCTCAACAAAGTCGTTTAGCCTATCTATTACTAATTGCTGGTTTATTGTTTGTTACATTAGCACCATATTTGTTTACACGTTTCTCATGGTTTCGAGGGATGGATTTCAGCAACTCGGGGCAAATTGGAGACACCATTGGCGGCATTACAGCACCCTTTATTAATTTAATTGCGGTGGTGTTAATTTACTTTTCGTTTCGGCAACAATTATTAAGTAACGAAATTCAAATCGGACTTATCAATAATGAAAAAGAAGAACGCATTAAAGCTAAAGAACTGGAGTTAATTCATTTGGCCTATACCGACTTAAAAAATTACTTAGATAATTTTCAATACGTGTTCGAGAAAACAAGCATCAAAGATATGAAAACCGTTGAAGCCGTTTATATTGGCGAAGATGCCATCTATCATCTTATAAAAGTAATTAAGCAACACAAGGGCCGTTTAGCTTATCGTAACCAACACAATGCTATTAAAAGTTTAGTAGCTATTTTACAATTGGTGGATACGATTATTCAAAAATTGGATAATCCTCGCCTTCATAAAACGGAGAAGCATTTTTTAATGAATCAGCTGAGTACATTTTTTCAAATCAAATTAGTTAACCACTTAAATACTTTGTTCGATATGAAAGATCCTGACACCGAAATTATAGAACTCTTGGCTACCTTACAAGCCACTTCTAACAAGCTATCAGAAAAAAATGAAAGTTTTGTACGTTAATGGATGTAAAGTTATCCGTTCTTATAATTTAAGTTTTAAATCAATTATTGACGTACTAATTCTACACGCTTTTGTATGAATGTATAACAACACCAAGCTACCAAGCACCCCAATGTGTTTGCTGTAAAATCATACCAATCGGCACTGCGCTCACTAAATACATGGGCTTGCATCCATTCTATCCAACCTCCATAAAAAATACTTACAACCACCGCTAAAAAAATAAAATACTTGGGCTGCTTATATTTTATTTGAGTAATGAAGCCCAATCCGCAGAGGGTAAAAAAAATACCTGCATGAACCCACTTATCAAAACTAATCAGTTCTAACCAACTGGTGCTTGGTATAAAGCTACCTGGCATACCACAAAGCGCAAAAATAAAAACAAACCAGCAACTCAAAACTAGTAAAGCATGTTTATAAATAAATTTTAAGATCTTGTTTAATGTAGCGTTCATCTCAAATACCGTAAAATTAAGTATTAAAAAAAAAATGTTTAATACTAAACAGTAATTTTTTGATTAGTAAAGGCAATGTAATTTGTAATTATAGCATTTAGTACTTATTTTTGTTAATAATGTTATATCAAATATGAAACGTCGTTTTGACGCCATTACAAACAAGGGTAAAAGCAAAACGGTTATTTGATACAGCGAATATAAAGCAGTATATACACATGAAATCAATTTTGGTTACTACATTTATTTTATTTTTTGCAACGGTAACTTTTGCACAGCGCAAAGCCGATGATATTGTAGGAAGTTTTTTCACACCTAAGAGCGACGGGGTGATGCAGTTTTACAAGGATGGTACAACTTACGCCGCCAAATTAATTTGGGGGAAAGACAAAGAGCGTTTAGATAAAAATAATCCAGATAAGTCGTTGCGCGAACAAAAAGTAGTAGGCATGGTACTGGCTCAGGGCTTTGTTTTTGATGGAAAAGATACTTGGAAAAACGGAAAAATTTATGATCCTAACGAAGGTAAAACCTACGATTGCAAAATTATGATTGATGAAAAGAACAATATGAAACTTAGGGGATATATTGGAATTTCGTTATTAGGGCGCACCGAATACATGGTGCGGATGGAAGAAAAAGCAAAATAGATAAATGACAGCTGAATTAATTAATGGTGGTATTGAGTTAAATTATGCTCGTGTTTGGCTCGATGATAATATTGTGGTGATTGACTTACGTGCCAACACCTTATTAACGGCAACAAAAGCTGACGAAATGAAACACGCTTGCATACAACTAAAACCCAACGAAAAATTTTTATGCCTTGTAAAGGTGGGGCCAGGTGCCAGCACAGATAGCACCATTATGCCTTATGTAAAAGATCCAAAAAATACTGTATCTAAAGCCCAAGCCATATTATTAAGTAGTTCGCTTCAAGTTATATTTCTTAATTTTTACATTCGTATTATGCGTAACATTAACGAGGTGCGTGCATTTACCGACCAGCGAGAAGCTCTATCTTGGCTTAAAAGTCGCTAAGCCATTTGGCATTTATAGATAGTTCTTTTAAACTTTGTTAATAATTCAATTTCTACAACTATAAACAGAAAACTATTTTTAAACCGTAAATAGACAGTTGAAATCTATTACAAAACAAAATCTGTGGCAGTTATTAAAATGCTCGGTTCTTCGGTCTTCAAAACAGCGTCAGCTATTCTTAAAGTCCTCGAACCTGCGCTTCCCAATATCCTTGCAGCTTTTGTTTTTCATTACGGTTTCAACTGACTTTTACGGTTAAAATTAAAACGATAGGCGATGAGCGATGTACAATTATTTTTTAAAATAGCCGATTTATTAAGCATAGATACCAAGCAAGTATCTGCAACCGTTAACCTTTTAGATGAAGGCGGAACCGTACCTTTTATTTCGCGTTACCGAAAAGAAGTAACGGGGAGTTTAGATGAAGTTCAAATTGCCAAGATACGCGATGAGATTGAACGTTTGCGCCAACTTGGTCAACGGCGCGAAAGTATTTTGCGATCGATAGACTCGCAAGGTAAATTAACCGACGAGTTAAAAGCAAAAATTACAGCTACCGAAACGTTAAGCGCACTCGAAGATTTATATTTACCCTATAAACCCAAGCGTCGAACAAAGGCTACCATTGCCCGCGAAAAGGGATTAGAACCCTTAGCCCAATTTATTTTAGCGCAAACCAATGCCGCTTTAGACGCCGAGGTTGAAAAATACATTGATGCTCTGAAAGAGGTTAACACGCCCGAAGAAGCCTTGCAAGGCGCGCGTGACATTATAGCTGAATTGGTGAGCGAAGAGGCGTTAGTGCGCGAAGGCATGCGCGAACTCTATAAAAAAACGGCAACCATTAAAAGCCGCGTCATTCGTGGAAAAGAAGCAGAAGCCGAAAAGTTTGAAGATTATTTTGAATGGGAAGAAGCCCTAGCAACTTGTCCGAGCCACCGTATGCTTGCCATGCGCCGCGGCGAAAAAGAAGATTTTTTAATTTTAGATATTACCGTAGATGCCGAAACAGCTATTGAACGCATCCAACGTCAATTTATCAACTCGCGAGGTACTGCTGCCGAACAAATAAAACTAGCCATTGAAGACGGCTACAAACGTTTGCTGCAACCCAGTATTGAAGCCGAAACACGTGTGGCAACCAAACAACAAGCCGACGAAAAAGCCATACTCGTTTTTGCCGATAATTTACGCGAGTTATTGCTGGCCTCTCCATTAGGACAAAAAGCGATTTTAGCAATTGACCCCGGCTTTAGAAGTGGCTGTAAAGTAGTAGCTTTAGATAAGCAAGGTAAACTATTAGAAGAAACGGTTATCTATCCACACGAGCCACAACGAAAAGTGATAGAGGCACAAAATAGTATTTTAGCCTTTGCGGCCAAACATCAACTCGAAGCCATTGCCATTGGTAACGGCACAGCCTCGCGCGAAACCGAACAGTTTGTGCGCAACATAGAGGTATTGCCTAAAGATATTCCTGTTATTATGGTTAGCGAAGCGGGTGCTTCCGTTTATTCGGCATCGGATGTAGCACGCGAAGAATTTCCTGAATACGATGTAACGGTTAGAGGAGCCGTGTCTATTGGTCGTCGCTTAGCCGATCCATTAGCCGAGTTGGTAAAGATAGATGCTAAATCTATTGGCGTTGGGCAATACCAACACGATGTGGATCAACATCACTTAAAAAATAAATTAGATGAAGTCGTAAGCAGTTGCGTAAACGCAGTAGGTGTTGAATTAAATACAGCCTCTAAACAATTATTGAGTTATGTATCGGGCATTGGGCCTGCCTTGGCGCAAAATATTGTAGAGTATCGAAATCAAAATGGCGAGTTTAAAAGCCGCAAGCAATTGTTAGAAGTACCACGCATGGGCGAAAAAGTATTTGAACAAGCGGCAGGATTTTTACGCATCCGCCAAGCATTGCACCCACTCGATAAAAGTGCTGTACACCCCGAAAGCTATCACATTGTTGAGCAAATGGCTAACGATTTAAAATGCAGTATAGAGGCATTAATGACCGATAAAGAACTACGAAAAAAAATTCAGTTACCTCAATACGTTACCGAAAAAATTGGCTTACCAACGTTAAAAGATATTTTGGCTGAACTCGAAAAACCAGGTCGTGATCCACGCAAGTCATTCGAGGCTTTTTCGTTCGATGAGTCGGTACACGAGATAAACGATTTACGCGAAGGTATGCGCTTGCCAGGCATTGTTACCAATGTTACCAACTTTGGTGCCTTTGTAGATGTTGGCGTACATCAAGATGGGTTGGTGCATATTTCGCAATTAGCCGATAGCTTTGTAGATGACCCCAATAAAATAGTGAAGGTTGGGCAAACCGTGTGGGTGAGCGTTACAGAGGTAGATGTAAAACGTAAACGCATTGCATTAAGCATGAAAGGAGAAGGGAATGCAAAACCCGTTAGCCAAACAAAAACAAAACCCAAGGCAGAAGAAGCGTATAACCCAAATGATTTTAATAGTGCTTTAGCGGCACTAAAAAGTAAGTTCAAATGATGGAAACGTAAATTTTACCGCCTATTCATTTTTTCTTTAGTAAACTTGGCATGATTTGTTTTTTATACGTGATTGGAACTATTCCAAAAAAATTACCAAAGATGGGACTATTTGGTATTACCCTTTGTTTCCACATTGTTTGGGCCTTGTAGCCAAGCACCTCTTCATTAAGTTTACACCATTAAGTTCCTCCTGCTTGGGAGTTCATCAGGAATAATATCTTGAATAGCACTAATCAACGTTGAGGTTTTAAGCAATTGTAATATTGAAGTTTCGTATTGAAATAAACCATCGCCTTTCATCAATAAAAAATAATCAGTTTGAGGCAACTCAGGTATAATGTAAGTACTCTCATCTACTTCCATGTCATTAAATAACGTGTAGGTCGAATTGTTTGTTTGAATGGCGTGTTCTTGTAAATTACTACGATTCGGAATAAGATGATATTCCAGTCCTAACTCCTCATCCGAAAATTGGTATAAACTAAACGGGAACGATCGTCCGTTTTTAAGGTGTAGTTGTAAGTAATCACTTAAACATAAATCAATACTTAATAAGTGATTGAGGTGCGTAACAAGTGCGTATTGATTATTAACACAATGTAAACCAAACAAAGTGAAATCGAACAAATCATCTTGCGAAGATAAAACATGTTTAGCCATCGGTAAGCGTATCTAATTGCTCTAATGTTAACTGCGCAGCTTTTTGTTCAGCTACACGCTTACTAAAATGTTCAAAGGTTACATAAGGTACTTTATCAATAAAAATTTGAACCGTGTAAATTTTAACTTTACCACGCATGTTTTCATCTATCAATTTATACTCTAATACTTGTTTACTCTTTTGCGTTCTAATTTGTAAAAGACTTTTATAATCTTCGTTTGTATTAACGAGTAAATCTAAATCTACATGGTATTTGATAACTTTACTTATGATAAATTTTTTTGTTTTTAAATACCCATGATCCAGATAAATAGCACCAACAAAAGCTTCAAAAGCATCGCCATAAGCACTCGATGCTGTTTTTTCTCGGTTGCTAAGGGTAGCTTTTAATAAGGCATCAATGCCAAACTTTAAAGCCAATTGGTGTAAACTTTGTCCGTTTACAATTTTACTTCGTATTTGGGTTAAAAACCCTTCGTCTTTTTTGGGATAAAGTTTAAACAGATACTCAGCAATGATAGCACCCAAAACGGCATCGCCCAAAAACTCAAGGCGTTCGTTACTAACTTGTTGCCAACTGGTTTTTTTTGCCGCAGTGCTGCTGTGCGCAAAAGCTTGGTGGTATAAAGCTAAATTAACAGGAGTAAATCCAGTTAGCCGTTTAATCGTTTTCTTAAACGCTCTATCACTTTTTGTAATGGTGCCATTTAATTTAGATAGCAGGCGCTTAATCAAAATAAAATTATTGGTATTTTTTAATAACTACGGCTGCATTGTGTCCGCCAAAACCAAACGTATTGCTGATGGCAGCACGAATTGGGCGTTTTTGCAGGGTATTGAATGTCAAATTTAAACGAGGGTCTAAATCTGGATCGGGGTTTTCGTTATTAATAGTTGGTGGCACAATATCGGTTTGCACAGCCATAATTGTGGCAATAGCTTCAATAGCCCCCGCAGCACCTAATAAATGCCCTGTCATACTTTTTGTAGAACTGATGTTCATAAGGTAAGCGTGTTCGCCAAAAATATTAGTAATGGCTTTTAATTCGGCTAAATCGCCCAATGGCGTGCTAGTGCCATGTGTATTGATATAATCTATTTCGGAGGGGTCTATGCCAGC
This sequence comes from Bacteroidota bacterium, assembly GCA_013297775.1. Lineage (GTDB taxonomy): Bacteria > Bacteroidota > Bacteroidia > B-17B0 > Aurantibacillaceae > Aurantibacillus. The sequence goes on along the minus strand of JAAFIL010000011.1, from coordinate 25,670 downwards.
GTCTTTTAAAGCACGCGACATAACTAAAGTTGCTCCTAATCCATCGGGATGAGGTGCTGTAATGTGATGTGCATCGGCACTCATTCCACCGCCTATAATTTCGGCATAAATTTTTGCGCCACGCGCTAAAGCGTGTTCGAGTTCTTCTAAAATAATTGCGCCACCGCCTTCGCCTAAAACAAAACCATCGCGGTCTTTATCGTAGGGTCGCGACGCTTTTGAAGGTTCATCGTTTCTGGTACTCATGGCTTGGCAAGCATTAAAACCACCAATACCACTCTCGTTGATAGCGGCCTCACTGCCTCCTGTTACAATGGCTACTGCCTTTCCCATTCGAATGTAATTGAACGCATCAATCATTGCATTGGTAGAAGAGGCACAAGCAGATACAGTTGTAAAATTAGGACCTCTAAATCCAAAACGCATCGAGATATGACCACTACAAATGTCAGCAATCATCTTAGGAATAAAGAATGGATTAAAACGAGGGGTTCCATCGCCTTTAGCAAAAGCAAAGGTTTCGGTTTGAAATGTATCTAAGCCTCCTATGCCGCTGCCCCAAATAACGCCAACTTCGTTTTTATCAATCCCATCGGCATCAATCCCACTGTCTTTAACCGCTTGAACGCTAGATGCAATTCCATACCAAGTATATGTATCTAATTTTCGAGCTTCTTTACGGTCAAAATAATCTTCAGGATTAAACCCTTTCACTTCGCAAGCAAAACGTGTTTTAAACTTCGATGCGTCAAAACGTGTTATAGGGGCAGCACCGCTAACCCCCAACATAATATTATTCCAATATTCACTTACGCTATTGCCCAATGGGGTAACAGCTCCAAGACCGGTTACGACAACACGTTTTAACTGCATAGAAAAGAATCTTTAGTTTATAGCATTAGCTTTGATGTAGGCAATTGCATCACCAACGGTAGCAATTTTCTCAGCCTGCTCGTCAGGAATAGCAATATTGAATTCTTTTTCAAATTCCATAATTAATTCTACCGTATCTAACGAGTCGGCACCTAAATCATTCGTAAAACTAGCCGTTTCAGTTACTTCTTTAGCATCTACGCCTAATTTATCAACGATGATTGATTCAACTTTACTTTTAATGTCTGACATTGTTATTTGATTTTAAAATTTGCACAAAAATAATTATATAGTGGATAAAACAAAATAAGAAATGAAAAAGTTTGATTTGTTTTTTAATAATTTTTTACATTATTGGCTTAAATACGAACTTTCAACCGCTTCTAAACCCTAAGTTTTCGCCTTTAGTAACAGAAAGCCAAGCAAAACATAAGTTTATAACTTATTGTTTATCAAATTATTACTTTTTTGTATTTGATTTTGCCGCTTGGTGGTGTTGCCGATGCCGACGGTAATTTTGACCAGGTTTAGCAGCATGTTTAGATAATTCAGGATCTTCTTTTTCTTTAATAAGGTGATTATAAACAACATACACCAGTAAACTAGCCACAACCAAGCCCCCCGCAATGTATAAACCTTGTAAACTCGAAAATTCGTTGGCAACTGTATTTTTAAATTTATCGAAACCATCTGCATAGGCTGCCGATGTAGTAAAAACGGTTAAACTTAATGTTATCTTTATCCATTTTGATGTGTTAGCCTTTTTCTCCATAGCCACTATTTTTTGATTATTTAAAGATAGGGTTTAAAAAGACCGCTTTTCAACAAAAAAATTTTTTTATTAACCAAAAACTACTTAATTTTGCAATGCTAAATAAAGAAAAGAGAAAGGGAACCACTAAGTTCCCTTTTTTATTCAATGTATTTGGAAAAATGATTGAAAAAAAGCACATAGAATTACTAGCCGAAGAGCACCTTAGGGGGTCCGATAAATTTGTTACCAAAATATCGGTAAGCACCAGCAATCGCATTGAGGTATTGGTAGATGGCGATGCGGGCATTGGCATTCACGATTGCGTGAGTTTAAGCCGCCATATCGAAAAAAATTTAGATCGCGAAAAAGATGATTTTTCGTTAGAGGTGAGTTCGCCGGGTGCCACCGCACCTCTGGTGTTGCCGCGTCAATACCACAAACACATTGGGCGCACCCTTGTTGTGAAATTAACTAACGATACCTTGGCCGAAGGGGATTTAATGTCGGTTAACCCCGATGGTTTTGTTTTAGAGTACTCCACACGCGAAAACAAACCCCTTGGAAAAGGAAAAGTAACCGTTATACACCAGCAAACAGTGGCGTTTAGCGAGGTAGTAGAATCAAAAATTAAATTAAAATTTTAAAACTAACAAAGTAAATATCAAAGTCATGGAAAACATAAATCTGATAGAATCGTTTTCGGAATTTAAAGATATGAAGAACATTGACAGAGCCATGTTAATGAGCATCATTGAAGACGTGTTTCGCAGTATGTTAATTAAAAAGTATGGAAGTGATAAAAACTTCGATATTATTATGAACCCCGATAAAGGGGATGTAGAAATCTACAAAAACCGCCGTATCGTGGATGATGAGTTTGCTGAAGACTCATTCGACTTTGACGAAAATAAACACATTAGTTATAGCGATGCCCAAAAAATTGAACCCGATTTTGAAATCGGCGAAGATGTTTCGGAGCGCGTATCACTCGAAGATTTTGGCCGCCGCTCTGTTTTATCGGTACGTCAAAATTTAGTTCAAAAGGTTTTAGAACTCGAAAAAAGCGAAGTATTCAATAAATACAAAGAAAAAGTTGGCGATGTTATAACTGCCGAAGTTTATCAAGTATGGAAAAAAGAAATTATGTTGATTGATGATGAAGGCAACGAATTACTTTTACCTAAAACCGAACAAATTCCTAGCGACTTTTTTAAAAAAGGAGATACCGTAAAAGCCGTTGTATCGAAAGTAGAAATGAAAAATGGTACCCCTTCTATTATCGTTTCGCGCACCAGTCCCGTGTTTTTAGAACGCTTATTTGAAAACGAAGTACCCGAAATTTTTGATGGACTCATCACCATCAAAAAAATTGTACGCGAACCAGGCGAGCGCGCTAAAGTAGCTGTTGAAAGTTACGACGACCGTATAGACCCAGTAGGCGCTTGTGTAGGGATGAAAGGCTCACGCATACATGGCATTGTGCGCGAATTAAAAAATGAAAACATTGACGTTATCAATTTCACAACTAATGCCAGTCTTTTAATTCAACGGGCACTTAGCCCCGCAAAAATAACATCAGTTAAAATTGAAGACGGATCTACTCGCGCGCAAGTTTATCTGCGTCCCGATCAAATTTCTTTAGCCATTGGAAAAGGTGGTTACAATATTAAATTGGCGGGTAAGCTTACTGGCTACGAAATAGACGTGTTCCGCGATAATGAAGTAGAGGTAGATAACGAAGATGTGGACTTAAATGAATTTGCCGATGAAATTGAAGCGCATATTATTGATGAATTAAAAGCAATTGGTTGCGATACTGCTAAATCGGTACTTGAATTAAATACCGAAGAGTTAGCACGCCGCACACAATTAGATGAACAAGTTATTAAACATGTGCGTAGTATTTTAGCTTCAGAATTTGAGTAATGTAAAACGTATGAAGTAACGAAATTAGGCTTAAACTGTGCCCATTTTTAAAACAGTTGTAAAAAAGTAAAAGGAGTAAAATAAAATATGTCAGAAGGACCAAAACAACTTCGTCTAAGTAAAGTCGCCAGAGAATTTAATCTTTCGCTCGGAAAGATAGTGGAGTTCCTTGGCTCAAAAGGAAAACCCGTTGACTCCAATCCAAATGCAAAAATTGGAGAAGATGAGTATGCCTTGCTGCTAAAGGAGTTTAGCGGCGATAGGTCGGCTCGTGAAGAAGCTGAACACGTTTCGCTTAGCATCACAAAAGTGAAGCGCGAAACAATTGTATTGGATGAAGTAAAAATCAAAAAAGTACGCGAAGATCAAGATCACGAGCAAGAAGAAATTCGCATTAAAGATTTAACCATCCCTTCTAAAAAGGTAGAAGAGAAAAAAGACGAAGAGAAAAAAATCAACGAAACCTATACTCCTGAGGTGAAATTGATATTGGAACCCGTTGTTACTACTACCGATGCTAAAGATACAGGGCCAAAAGTTTTAGGTAGGCTGGATTTGGACAGCATGAACCTAAAAACAAAGCCCGACAAAAAAGTCAAACGAGAAGCGGAAGAAAAACCGAAACCAGTAAGTGAGGTCAAAAAAGTAGAACCTCCTAAAGTGGTAGTACCCGAGAAAAAGGTAGAGGAAAAACCTGTTGTCATTCCTACGCCCATAGCAGAAGTAAATACTACCCCCGAACACATTGAAACAGTTTTCCAAAAGTTAGATGGACCAAAAATATTAGGCCGTGTAGAACTCCCTGTTACCAAAGAACCTGCGAAAAAAACAGATAACAACTCGCACGATAGAAAGAAACGTAAGCGCATTGTTAAAGGTGGCATGAGCCAAGAAGAAATTAAGAAAGTTGGGAAAGAACAAGCCGCCATTGCCAAAGAAAAAGCAAAAGAAAAGTATGGCGACCCGCGTCATAAAAAGCCCGGACAACCAGGCACTAATCCTAATCAAAATAAACCACGCCACGAATTAACCGAAGAGGAAATTCAAAAGCAAATTAAAGAAACCCTTGCGCGCCTTAGCGAAAAAGGAAATAAATCAAAAGCCTCTAAATACCGCCGCGACAAACGCGGAGAGGTACGCGAACGCCTTGATAAACAACAAGAACAACTCGAAGCCGACAAAAAAGTATTAAAAGTAGCCGAGTTTGTAAGTGCCAATCAAATGGCTCAAATGATGGATGTGCAGGTAACAAAAATTATTTCAACCTGTATGTCTTTGGGGTTATTTGTAAGTATCAATCAACGGTTAGATGCCGAAACCATTACCATTGTGGCCGAAGAGTTCGGATACTCGGTAGTGTTTGCAAGTGCCGAAGACATTGAAACCATTAAAGAAGAAGATAAAGATAAACCCGAAGATTTAGTTTCGCGTCCGCCTATTGTTACAGTAATGGGACACGTTGATCATGGGAAAACCTCTTTACTCGATTTTATTCGTAAAGCCAATGTTGTTTCGGGCGAAGCGGGTGGAATTACCCAACACATTGGAGCCTACAATGTAAAATTAGGCGATGGCCGTTCCGTTACATTTCTCGATACACCGGGTCACGAAGCGTTTACCGCCATGCGTGCGCGGGGTGCTAAGGTAACCGACTTAGCTATCATTGTAGTAGCGGCCGACGATAGTGTAATGCCGCAAACCAAAGAAGCTATTAACCACGCCCAAGCGGCTGGTGTACCCATGATTTTTGCCATTAACAAAATGGATAAACCAGGGGCTAATCCCGATAAAATTCGCGAAGCACTTTCGCAAATGAATATTTTAGTTGAAGAATGGGGTGGTAAATACCAATGCCAAGAAGTAAGTGCTAAATTGGGTAAAAACATAGATTTATTACTCGAAAAAGTAGTGCTAGAGGCGGAAATAATGGACTTAAAAGCCAATCCAAGTCGTAATGCCACGGGTAGCGTTATCGAAGCCTCACTCGAAGAAGGACGTGGCTACGTTGCCACTATTTTAGTACAATCGGGGACGCTAAAAATTGGAGATATTATGTTGGCGGGGAGCTTTAGTGGCCGTGTAAGAGCCATGTTTAACGAACGCGGTCAAAAAGTAACCGAAGTGGGGCCATCTATGCCTGTTAAAGTATTAGGTTTAAGTGGTGCGCCACAAGCTGGCGATAAATTTAATGTGATGAGCGACGAACGCGAAGCACGTGAGATAGCCAACAAACGCCTACAATTACAACGCGAGCAAGGTATTCGCACACATAAACACATTACACTCGATGAAATTGGTCGCCGTTTAGCCATTGGCGATTTTAAAGAATTAAACGTTATTGTGAAAGGTGATGTGGATGGATCTATTGAAGCCTTGAGCGACTCTTTATTGAAACTAAGTACCGAAAAAATTGCAATTAATATCATTCATAAATCAGTAGGGGCTATTAGTGAAACTGATGTATTATTAGCATCAGCTTCTAATGCTATCATTATTGGTTTCCAAGTTCGACCAACCACCAATGCACGTAAGTTAGCCGAAACCGAAGAGATTGACATTCGTTTATACTCTATCATTTACGATGCCATCAACGAAATTAAGGCCGCAATGGAAGGGATGTTAGCTCCCGAATTTGAAGAGAAAATTGTTTGTAACATCGAAATTCGCGAAGTCTTTAACATCACCAAAGTAGGAACCATTGCAGGTTGTTATGTGTTAGATGGAAAAGTAACCCGCCATACAAAAGTGCGTATCATACGCGATGGCATTGTGGTTCATTCGGGGGCTTTAGGCTCTTTAAAACGCTTTAAAGACGATGTAAAAGAAGTGGCCACAGGTTACGAATGCGGGTTAAACATTGATGGCTTCAACGATATTAAAGTTGGCGACATTATTGAAGGATACGACATGGTAGAAATAAAAGCTAAACTCTAATACCAATTGTAACTATCAGGTAGTCTAAATATGCGAAGTTATTCACTTCGGCTGTGCTGAGCATAAATTTTATTTAGGCGAAGAAAAAAAATCTTGCATAGTAGTAATTACGAAAGATTTTTTGAAGAAGTATAAATTAAAAAGAACAAGCAGAGTGGATTGCATAATAGCTATAATTACCCATTCGATTTATACAAACTAATAAAAAGCCGCTTCGTATTAGAAGCGGCTTTTTTATTTTTGGTCTTTCATATTAACTTGATTTATAAAATATCGCTCACGTAAAAAGAGTTCATTCTAAATTTAAGAACAGTTTACTTTATGCTAATTTGATTTATAACTTAGTTAACGATTGGATTAAATTATAAATCAAGTTCGTATAAGTATAAAACGATAACTTATAAATCAATTCCATACAGCTTAATTCATTTAGAGGTTAGTTGTCAAGTATCACATTTTATTCTAAATCCCATTCTCTTAAAATCTAACGCTTCCACCATTGCTCCCTTTGCGACCTCTGCGTCTTTGCGTGCCATTCCCATTCCAAATCATTTAGCTCATCTCGCTTAACAAACTCACACCAACTATAAATTCATTGCTCCCTTTGCGTTCTTTGCGCCTTTGCGTGCCATTACCAATGAAATTGAGTTGCTCAAAATTCCTCTTTCTTAAAAATTTAAGATCAACGATTTATTTATTTTTCCTTTGCAAACTTGGCGTGCTATTTTTAGTGTCTTCTATTATTTAATCGAATTATAGATTTTATTCTAAAGCCCCTCTTTCTTAAAATTTGGTATAAGTCTATTTTAGCTTGAAATAATCATAACTTTTGCATTTATTAAGATTTTCTAGGAGTATTTTAAACTTTTAGTAAATTCGTGCGTCTAAATTGGCATCACTTTTGTTTTAGCATACACTATGAAAAAAATAATATCCCTCCTTTTAATTAGTTTTAGTTTAAACGTATTGGCACAATCTGCCCAAGATCCTAAAGCCAAAGTTATATTAGACGATTTAAGCAAAACTACCAAAGGGTATAAAACCATTACGGCCGACTTTGTTTTTGTAATGGCTAATAAAGATAAAAAACAACTCGAAAAATGGGTAGGCAAAGCGCAAATCAAGGGTCAAAAATTTCGTATGGAAATTCCAGGTAATACCATTGTTTGCGATGGTAAAACATTATGGAACTATAATAAAGATGCCAAAGAAGTAACCATTAAAAATTTTGAAGTGGCCAGCGACGATCAATTAAATCCTAGCAAAATTTTTACCATTTACGAAACAGGTTTTAATTATAAATACGATAAAGACGAAAAAGTAGGGACTAGTACTTGCGCTATTGTTGATTTGTACCCTACCATCAAGCCCGAAAAGAAAAAGTTTCATACCATTAAATTATACGTGGATAGAACTAAAAAACAAGTGGCTTTGGTAAAAATGATGATGAAGGATGGCGGCACTACCACGTACGAAGTAAAAAGTTTAAAACCGAATACCGAAATTGTCGAAACAACGTTTACATTTGATACCAAAGGATTGAAAGCCGATCAAATTATTGACGAACGCGACTAACCAAGTTGAGTTAAAGCCCTTTTGCGTAACAAGGCTGATTGGCTTTTGGTAATTTAAAGTTTATACTAAAACCTGTAAAAAAGTACCAATCTTTTGTTCGTGGATTTCCGCGCGCCGTTCCAACATAATTGTAAGTATCGCCGCTGCGGTAAGCAAAAGTTCTTGTATCGCTACTGTTAGGTGCATTTTTAGAGAAATCGTAATACAGACCGCTTACATCATCTAAATAATCGGTATAAGTTTTTCGAGGACCCCATTCTACACTTAAACCAATGTTATCGGTTACATTCCATTTAAACCCAATGCCAAAAGGTATCGAAATTTGAAATCGGCTATATCGAGTTCCTTCGGTTTGTAAAGGAGCTAAACTGCGCCATTTGCCATCTCCTAAATTGCCTTTAGGGTCAAAATGAAAGCCCGCCATGCCGCCAAATAAAAACATCGTAAAATAATGCCGTTGATGCCCTAATCGGTACTCTAAAAAATTAAACTCGCCTACCACATTAAATTCATAAATATTCGACCGAAAGTTGAGGTTTCTGAATTTTAAATCAGCATTCGAACTACGGCTATCATCGCCCATAATACGCCCATAATTAAACCCTGCACGCAAAGCATAGCGGTAACTCCAGGTAAAACGGTAAAATAAACCCCCAGCGGGCTGCGGCATTAAAAAGTGAAAGCGCGGATTCAAATCGCCAATATAATACGATGTACCCAGTAAAACGCCAAGTTCGTGCTGACGAAAATTACGTTTACGTGTTTGCGCAAAACTTACGCAATGGGTGATGAGTAAAAAAATGACTATTAGTTTTTTAATCAATACAACTGACAAAACGCAAAATTAGGCTTTTTATTGTTTGGTTGAGGCTATTTATTAGATTGTAATACGTTTTGCTGTCTATCTTTTGGAAACGATAATAGGATGATAATCGTGTGGCGTTTAATGGTGGGTAGATTTTCGGTGGGTACGCTTTTCAGCACAACTGCTGATGCGGAGAACTGAACTTTCGGCTACCATAAAACTGCCTGTGGAGTACAAAACCTCATCTATTGCTAATGTGCCGTTATGTGTCGGTCTTCTAGTCATCAACATCGTCTGTATCCTCATAATTAAACTCAACTTTACTTTGAATTACTACTTCGTCAAGAATCTCATTTAGATAACCATGCTTTTACTGCATCGTTAAATCTGTTGTTGAGGGTGGGAATATTTATAACTTCTTCAATGCAGTCCATATACCTGTCAACAGTGGCTTTGATAGAATAAATTTTACCTGCTTTATCTCGAATTTTCTTTAATAGGTCTTCGGTCGGCTCGGTTGATTTTATTACGAAAGTGATTGGATATTTTTGAATTTTATCAATATCGAGGAAATACTTTTTAAAATCTATTGTTTCCGTTACTTGAAAAAATCGCCCAAGTGGTTTCATTACAAAGTCAATACCTCCATCATTGGCATTAGTTCTTCCTGTCTTATAAAGCTTCAAATTTTCTGTTTTGAGTTTATTCATTTCAAAACCCCATATAATTTGTTGGTCGTGATAGTAATATTTGAGGATAGAGTAACTCACCGTTTCAAAAAGCCTTGCATCCACATTAGGTGCAAGCAAACCAATTACAAACTCTTCAATTTTTTTTGGTGATTTCTTCCCGATTTTTTGCAATTTTTTACAGGCTTTTATAAATCGTTGAAACGCATCTTGCTTTGTCTTCGTATATTCTTCAATAATTTCTAAAGTAGCTTTTGCAATATTGAAGTGGGCTTTGCCAACTTTTATTTTTAATAAATTTTCATTAATCCAATATCTTTTTTTTACTTGCTCGTGTTCAATTGGTTTAAATTCTGACAATGGAAAAAATTTTTTGAATTCAGAATTCGTTCGATTGTTGAAATAATGATTTTGCATTTTATCACCAAAAGGAAGTGATTTTGCGCTTGAAAGAAGTGTCGAAAAAGCAGCACCACCATATTTAGAATAGTCTCCTTTTTTATCAAATCCATTCTTAACATAATCTTCGATTATAGTATAAATTGCATATAAAGTCCCAAAACTTGAACGAGATTTTGAACCTCTATTCGCTGAACGTGTTTTTTCGTTCAAGTATTGGATTAGTTGGCTTTTATAGAAAATATCTTCAGCATTTTTACCAAAGTGTTTTTCTAAAACCGCTTTAATGTTTGCTGTGAATATATTTTCCATTTGGCTCTTCAAATAATTTTAAGGTGTTAGCGGTAGCCAACTTTTCTACTTCGAATGTTCGAATTTCCTTTTCAAGTTTTACACCTTTAAACTCTTCCGCTAATTGTAATCTCCGCAAACCGATTTTTACATATTCGTCTTGTAGTTCTATGCCAATGGAATTTCTACCAAGTTCTTTTGCAACAAAGCAAGTTGTAAATGTTCCCGAAAATGGGTCTAAAACTAAATCTCCTTCGTTAGAACTTGCTTTGACAATTCGTTCAAGTAAAGCAATTGGTTTTTGTGTTGGGTGATTTTCGTATTCGTCCATACGATAACGAACCCTTGCATATTCCCAAACATTACCTGGTACTTTCTCGGAATTATAAACTGTCGGAACAGCTTTACGATAGTCAATGAGTTTACGTTTTGCTCCTGTTTTTGCTTCTACTAAAATTTCGTTTGTGTTAAATGTATAGTTGTTTTTATCTTTTACGCAAAATAAAATGGGTTCATACATTGAGCCATAGTATTTTTTTGCTTGAACGCCTGAACTGTCATAATACCAAACAAGTCGAGAAAGAATGTCCAATTTTTTACGAAGATAAATGTCGAAAAACGGCATAAACTGTGTGGCGGTCATTACATAGAAACTACCGCTTGGTTTCAGTTTTTGAACACACAAGTCAAGCCATTCATAGCACCATTCCAAATAGGCTTCTTCGGTTTTCCATTTTTCAATGTGTCCGTTAAAGTTTTTGCCAATGTTGTAAGGGGGGTCAGCAAATATTAAGTCCACAGAATTATCGGGTAGTGTTTTCAATACCTCCAAGGCATCTCCGTGAATAATTTTATGTTGGTTGTTACCTAATATTTCCATTTTCAAGTTTAAATAAAAGTCAATTCAAATGTAGTCAAAAAAAAAGTCGGCTTTTAGCAAGTGGCTCTGTATTTTATTCACAAACTTTCGATGGTAGCACTGTCCCCAGAATGGCACGTAACCCTTGGCATAGCTCACTTTTTCACTATTAATCCTATGGCATCATTCGAAATTATTTTTGGTAAATGAACAGCAATTTAAAAATCGGTTAGGAAGTAAAGACCAATTGCTATAATGTTTGCAGCCCAAATTAAGAGTAAGAGTTTGTCAGTAAAGCGGTCAAAACCATCGTTGAAGAAAAAAGAAATAAACGTTGGAAACAAAATAAATGAATAAATAATCAGATGGTTGGTTAAGCCATACCTAACAGACCACGACGGTTGGGTAAAAAAAATTGATTTTCCATAGTAGTTGCGTGCTATGGTTACGGTATCGCCGCTTACCAACTTTGGCAAATCCACATCAATTAATTCGGCAAAGTAATGGCCATATTGGGTTTCAAGCGCAACTTCTGTTACTCGATAAGAGCCTTTTCTTGAGTGCCCCAAGTATTCTTCTATTTCACATTTAGTTAAAACCTCTGGTCTTGTGGTCTTAATTATTTCATGCGTCGAACAAACTATAATAAACAAACTGAAGTACAGTATTCGACCAACCCACACAGAAATAAAAAATAAACTTTTCCTGTATTTACGATTGTAAAGTCTCCGACGTCTCTCGTTAAGAAAGTTATTTTGTTCAAGCTTTTGCAGTGCTTTTTGAATGGATTTTAAATTGGGTTTGGGTCTCCTCATATTGACCTAATATCTAACACTTTTGGGGCCTAACAATTGCGTCTAGGCGCATCCAATTTCTTGAAATACAAATTAAATAGAACCTTTACTTTGTTTGCGCGTGCGTTTAGGCTTAGATATGCCTGGGCACGAGGCGCATTTATTTTTTCCACGAAACAAAACGCAACTTTCTAATCCAGCCAGTAGAAAAGAAAAAAGTAGAATGGCCGATACGGCTTTTTTCAATGACATAACCCTTCAAAGATAAGCGAAATATTAGTACTTTTAATGAATGTTTTAGGTCTTTTATTTTTTAAAGGCACAAAACTTTTAATCTATGAAACCTTTTTTTCATTTAGGGCGTTATTTTATGTTGATGGGGCGCGTGTTAAGCAAGCCACAAAAAGCATCTGTTTATTGGCGGCAAATTATCCACGAAATTAACACCATCGGTATTACCTCTTTACCCATTGTAGCCATTATTTCGGTATTTATGGGGGGGATTATTACTATACAAGCAGCCTTCGGGTTCACAAGTCCGTTAGTGCCACTTTATGCCATTGGGTTTACCACCCGCGAGTCTATCTTGCTGGAGTTTAGCCCTACTATTGTGTGTTTAATTTTAGCTGGAAAAGTAGGAAGTAACATTGCTTCCGAAATTGGCTCCATGCGAATTACTGAGCAAATAGATGCCCTCGAAATTATGGGCGTTAATTCAGCAGGCTATTTAATTTTTCCGAAAATTGCAGCGGCGGTGCTTATCTTCCCCTTTCTAATTGCCATTAGCATGTTTTTAGGTATTTGGGGTGGCTACTTCATGGGCGTAGCTGCGGGAGCTTGTTCGTCGTACGAATATATCTTTGGTATTCAAGCATTTTTCGATCCGTGGAAACTATATTATTCGTTTACAAAAGTTTTAGTATTTGCTTACATCATCACTTCTGTTTCTTCTTACTTTGGTTACTACACCAACGGCGGTGCACTCGAAGTAGGTAAAAGCAGTACCAACGCTGTGGTTTATAGCAGTATTTTAATTCTCTTGTTTGGCTTAATTTTAACTAACCTCTTCCTTAACCAATGATAGAAATTAAAAATCTTAATAAAACGTTTGGCGACAGGCATGTCGTAAAAGATGTGTCGTTTAATTTTCATCCAGGTAAAACCAATTTAATTATTGGCGAGAGCGGTTGTGGTAAAACAACCATTTTAAAGTTAATGGTAGGATTACACCAGTTAGATGGTGGACAGATTTTATACGATGGACGCGATTTTCCGGTATTGCCACCAGCCGGCAAACAAGAAATCCGGCAACAAATTGGCATGTTATTTCAGGCAGGCGCCTTATTCGATTCGCAAACGGTCGAAGAAAATGTAAGATTTCCTTTAGATATGTTTACAAATTTAAGCCGAGCCGAAAAAGACGATCGGGTTAATTTTTGTTTAGCTAAAGTAAAACTCGAAGGTCGCAATCACTTATACCCAGCCGAGTTAAGCGGAGGGATGAAAAAACGAGCCGCCTTAGCGCGCGCCATTGCCAATAATCCCAAGTACTTATTTTGCGATGAACCTAACTCGGGGCTAGATCCTAAAACCTCTATTATTATTGATACACTCATTAAAGATTTAACCGAAGAGTTTAACATGACCACCATTATTATTACCCACGATATGAATAGCGTAGTAGAGATTGGTGAAAACATTATGTTTATTTACAAAGGCGAAAATTGGTGGACGGGTAATAAGAAAAATATTTTACAACGCTCTAACGAAGAACTTTTCAATTTTGTTTTTGCCAGCGATTTTATGAAATCTATTTTTAGTGCCGCTAACGAAAACGCCAAACATAGTTTTAAACCATGAACATCGAAGAAATAAGAGAATATTGTTTATCAAAAAATGGCGTTAGCGAATCGTTTCCATTTGATGCAGAAACCTTAGTATTTAAAGTTAGTGGTAAACTATTTTTGTTGTGTGGCATAGAGCGGCAGCCCTTGCAGTTTAATGTAAAATGCGATCCAGAAAACGCCATTGCCTTGCGCAGTCAATACAGTTGCGTAACGCCTGGGTACCACATGAGTAAAGTGCATTGGAATTCGGTATTAGTAGATGGAAGCGTGCCTAAAAAAATAATCCTATCGTGGATAGATGACTCCTATCAATTAATTGTAAAAAGCCTCCCCAAAAAAGAACGAGAAGCTTTATTAAAAAAATAAACATGGCTATTATTTTACCAGTTAAAGGCATTCTGCCACAAATGGGCGAGAACTGTTTTATAGCACCCAATGCCACGCTTGTAGGCGATGTTACAATGGGTAACGATTGCAGCGTTTGGTTTAATGCCGTTGTGCGAGGCGATGTAAACAGCATACGCATTGGCAATAAAGTAAACATACAAGATGGGGCCGTGTTGCATTGCACGTATCAAAAAACACAAGTGCATTTAGGTAACAATGTAAGCGTTGGGCACAACGCCATTGTGCATGGTTGCAAGGTACACGATAATGTATTAATAGGCATGGGTGCCATTGTGATGGACAACGTAGAAATTGGAAGTAATACTATTATTGCAGCAGGCGCAGTAGTAACCGAAGGCACCAAAGTACCCGCTGGCTGCATCTTTGCAGGTGTTCCAGCTAAAAAAATAAAAGACATTAACGAAGAACTTATACACGGCGAAATTAATCGCATTGCAACTAACTATTTAATGTACAGCTCGTGGTTTAAAGAATAAATCAACTAACAAACAGAAATCACTTCAGCATAAAACGAATAATTAAAAATTTTCGTTGGCAATTGAATAATTTTACACATACAAATAGTATTACTAACTCTTTTTTTGGGCGTGTCCCCTTGTCAATTTCTACTGTTTAGCTTAGTCATAAAGCTGTTGCCTAATGAATGATTGTACATACGGTTAAGGTCGGGGTCGGGCTATCGGCTTTAGCCAATGCGGCGTTGGCGGCTTTTGTAGCGGTCTGCGCTGAGCCTGCCGAAGTCGCTGCGGGGTCTTCGTGCCTCAGCCGCCTCGCTCGCACAAAAGCACGCCAACGCTCGCCTTGGGCTGCCGCCGAATTTACATTGAGCGAAGTCGAAATATCCCCCACGTAAAAAAAGTTCAATTTAAAATTTTGAAAAATCTTGCTTCCATATAACTTATACCACTATCGGTTCTAAAAGATACAAGTTGAACCAGAATTATTTTTCTTTTAGACGACGAAAAAATGATAGGCGTAGCAAGGCCTACGGGTATAAATTTTGAGGAAGTATAAGAGAAAAAGAAACTGGGTCAACGTATCTTTTAGAAATGATGTTGGTATTAACTCCTGGTAATAAATAACAGCCATGATTTATTCTAAAAATCCCTTTTCAAAATTTATCTCCGCCTTTGCTTACTTTGCGTCTTAGCGTGCCAACCCTACTAACGAAAAATAGTTTACTCCAAACCCATCCACTTAAAATATAATACTAAAAATTCCTTCACCTCCTCCTTTGCGCACTTTGCGTCTTAGCGTGCCAACCCTATTTCGCAAACACATCACTCCCCTTACCTTCTGCAAAATAGAATATGACCTTTCCATTCAATATTAAACTAAAAGAGTAATCAAGTTGGCATTCTAAGTTGAAAAACCCAGTTTTGCGATATTTTTCTTAAATTTGCGGGTCATTTCAAACAGGTAATATGGATAAATTTTCCTACCTCGGCAATAGCGATGTAAACGCCATTGAAGAGCTTTTCTTACAATATCAAAACGATGCTGCTAGCGTAGATAAAACTTGGCAAGATTTTTTTAAAGGATTTGAGTTTGCTCGAACCGATTACAACGCTACTAAAGGCGAGATTCCTGAAAACGTTAGTAAAGAGTTTAAAGTGATAAACCTCATTACGGGTTACCGTATGCGTGGGCATTTGTTTACCAAAACCAATCCCGTTAGAACCCGCCGCCAATATAAACCCAACTTGTCGTTAGATGTATTTGGCCTCTCTGATAAAGATTTAGATACCGTTTTTCAGGCAGGAACCGAAATTGAAATGGGTCCCGCTAAATTGCGCGACATTATAACGCACCTCGAAAAAACCTATTGCCAAAGCATTGGTGCCGAGTATATGTTTATTCGTAACCCCGACGTTGTAACCTGGCTGCAAGAGCGCATGGAGAAAACGCAAAATACACCTGCCTTTTCAAAAGAAGAAAAAAAAGCCATCTTAAATAAATTAATTGAAGCCTATACGTTTGAGAATTTTTTAGCAACCAAGTTTGTTGGGCAAAAACGTTTCTCGCTCGAAGGCGGCGAATCGTTTTTACCCGCCCTAAATGCACTAATGGAACAAGGTGTAAAATTAGGGATAGAAGATTATGTGATAGGAATGGCGCACCGAGGCCGCTTAAATGTATTGGCCAACATTATGAACAAACCCACCAAAGATATTTTTGCTGAGTTTGAAGGTCGCCCTAGCGAAGACAGTTTATTTGATGGCGATGTAAAATACCACATGGGCTACAGCTCCGACGTTACCAGCGACTCGGGCAAACAAGTACATATTTCGTTAACCCCTAATCCTTCGCACCTCGAAACTGTAGCCCCTGTTGTGCAAGGCATTACCCGCGCCAAAATAGATCATCGCCACAAAGGAGATAACACCAAAGCCTGCCCTATTATTGTGCATGGCGATGCCGCAATTGCCGGGCAAGGCATTGTTTACGAAGTAGTACAAATGGGTCATTTAGATGGTTATAAAGTTGGAGGATCGATTCATTTAGTAATTAACAACCAAGTAGGTTTTACCACCAATTACCGCGATGCCCGCACAAGTACTTATTGTACCGATGTAGCTAAAGTGATTAAAGCCCCCGTGTTTCACGTTAATGGCGATGACGTGGAAGCCCTGGTATTAGTGGCTAAAATGGCCATGGAATACCGCCAAAAATTTCGTAAAGATGTATTTATAGATATTTTATGCTACCGTAAATACGGCCATAACGAAGGCGACGAACCACGTTTTACCCAGCCTTTACTCTACAAACAAATTGCGGTACATCCTAACTCGAAAGATATTTACGCTAAAAAATTAATTACCGAAAATACATTTACCGATGCCGAAGTAAAAACCATTGAGAAAGCATATAAAGATAATTTAGAACAAAACTTAAACGAAGCCAAAAAAGTAGAGAAAGCAAAAGTAAATTCGTTTTTGCAAGGCCCTTGGCAAGGGGTTAAAATGGCAACTAAAGATGCGTTTGATTTAGAAATAAATACGGCCATCAGTAAAGAATTGTTTTTAGACCTCGCTCAAAAAACAACTCAATTACCCAGCGACAAAAAGTTCTTTAATAAAATTGAAAAATTATTTAAAGATCGCCAAGCCATGATTAGCAACGATAATTTTGATTGGGCCATGGGCGAACTATTGGCTTACGCCTCGTTAATGACCGAAGGGCATCAAGTAAGATTTAGTGGGCAAGATGTAGAGCGTGGTACTTTTTCGCACCGACATGCCGTTTTAAAAGTAGAAGACAGTGAAGAAGAATACGTTCCACTTAACAACATCAACGCCCCCGAAAAATTAGACATTTACAATTCGTTATTAAGCGAATATGGCGTGTTGGGTTTTGAATATGGCTATGCTTATGCCTCGCCCAATGCTTTAACCATTTGGGAAGCGCAGTTTGGAGATTTCTTTAATGGCGCACAAATTATTATTGATCAATACCTAAGCTCTTCGGAATACAAATGGCGACGCATGAATGGCCTAGTGATGTTGCTACCACACGGCTACGAAGGGCAAGGCCCCGAACACTCGAGCGCACGCCTCGAACGTTTTTTACAAATGTGTGCCGAAAACAATATGCAAATTGTAAACGCTTCTACACCTGCACAACAATTTCATGTATTGCGCCGCCAATTAAAACGCGAGTTTAGAAAACCATTGATTTGTTTTACGCCCAAAAAATTATTGCGCTACCCAAGTTGTGTTAGCAAATTAAGCGACTTTACGACAGGTGGCTTTAAAGAAGTATTGGACGATTCAATAACCCATCCGAAAGCCGTTACACGCATTGCCCTGTGCAGTGGTAAAATTTACTACGAACTTATTGAACAACGCGAAAAAGAAGGCGTTAACGATATTGCCTTTATTCGCCTCGAACAATTATATCCTTTCCCGCACAAACAACTCGATGCAGTACTAAAAAATTACCCTTCGGCCACAACGCATGTGTGGGTGCAAGAAGAAAGTGAAAACATGGGTGCTTGGCGTTTTGTAGATTATCAATTACGTCCATTAAATTTACGCTACATTGGTCGCAACGAAGCCGCCAGCCCTGCAACGGGCTTTAGCAAACGCCATAATGCCGAAAGCGAAGAAATTATGAATACGGTGTTTCAAAAAATATTGGTGAAATAAAACTTAGTCCTTTAAATAAATAAAGCAATAAAAAAATTAGACTTAAAATTATGGCAATTGTAGAATTAAAAGTTCCGAGTCCAGGCGAATCTATTACCGAAGTTGTAATTGCCCGATGGGTGAAACAAAGCGGCGATGTGGTTGAAAAAGATGAAGTATTAGCCGAAATAGACTCTGATAAAGCCACACTCACCTTAAACGCTGAAGATAGTGGGAAAATTGAACTATTAGCCGCCGAGGGCGATACCGTAAAGGTTGGCGATGTGGTTGTGAAAATTGACACGTCCTTTCAACCCCAAGCCAAAGCAATTGTGGAAACGCCAAAAGCGGAAGTGAAAGTTGAAGCTAAGAAAGAAGAACCTAAAAAAGAAAGCCCTGCTACAACAGCAACCTATGCCACTGGCACGCCCAGTATAGCTGCTGCTAAGTTAATGGCCGAAAATAATATAAAAGCAACGCAACTCAATGGAACTGGTAAAGATGGGCGCATTACCAAACAAGATGTACTAAGTGCTTTATCGAACGGTTTCCCGACGGCAGCGCAAGTGGTGAGCAACTCGTGGCAAGGTGGTCGCGATAAAGAAAAAGTAAAAATGACCTCGTTGCGCAAAACAGTTGCTAAACGTTTGGTAAGTGTGAAAAACGAAACCGCCATGCTTACTACTTTTAACGAAGTAGATATGAGTGCCATTTACGATATACGCGCCCGTTACAAAGATAAATTTAAAGAGGTATATGGCACCAACATTGGCTTTATGAGTTTCTTTACCAAAGCCGTTTGCGAAGCTCTGTTTCACGTACCAACGGTAAACGCTATGATTAGCGGCGAAGAAATTGTTTATAATAAATATTGCGATATTGGTATTGCCGTTAGTGCCCCTAAAGGTTTAATGGTGCCAGTGTTGCGCAATGCCGAATTACTAAGCCTAGCCGAAATTGAAAAAGGCATTAAAGACTTAGCCATTAAAGCGCGCGATGGAAAATTAACCATTCCGGATATGGAAGGCGGCACGTTTACCATTACCAATGGCGGCGTGTTTGGCTCTATGTTATCAACCCCTATTATTAACCCACCACAAAGTGCTATTTTGGGTATGCACAATGTTGTAGAACGCCCAGTGGCGGTGCATGGCAAGGTAGAAATAAGACCCATTATGTACGTTGCTTTAAGCTACGACCACCGCATTATTGATGGAAAAGAAAGCGTTGGCTTTTTGGTACGCGTTAAAGACATGCTCGAAAACCCACACCGTTTATTGTTTGGTGGAAAATTACCCGAAGAGGTATTACTTGGTTTATAATACAAAAAAGGGGTCGCTATAAAGACCCCTTTTTACTTTTAAAACCCTTTGCAAAACAAAATACATATCTCGGTTATTTTACCCGTTTACAATGCCGAAAGCTATGTAGAGCAGGCCATACAAAGCATTCTGCAACAAACGTATCCACATTTTGAACTTTTATTAATTAACGATGGCAGCACCGATAACTCTGAAGCCATTTGCTTAACATTTAACGATGCTCGCTTGGTTTATATTAAAAATGAAAAAAATTTAGGATTAATTGCCACTTTAAACAAAGGCCTTAAACTAGCTAAAGGCACTTACATTGCGCGCATGGATGCCGACGATGTATCGTTACCTGAACGTTTTGCAAAACAAGTTAAGGTGTTTGAAACGCACAGCGATGCGCTTGTTGTATCGAGCGACCATTATGCGTGGAATGGAAAACAGACCCTTACCCGTGTGTATAACCAAACAGAATCGGATGTATTAAAATCAACGCTTTTATTTGCTACTTGTTTTTGTCATCCAACGGTGATGATGAAGAATGTATTTCAGCACGAGAATGGTTTGTATTCGGAAACAGCTAAACATGTAGAAGATTATAAACTGTGGATGGATTTATCGTTTCGTGGTGCATTTTATAATGTGAACGAACCCTTGTTAAAGTACCGATCGCACACGCAACAAGTAAGCGTGCTTCACCACCGCGCGCAAATCGAAAATAGTAATCAACTTAGGCAACACTTTTTAAACCAATTAGGGTTTACGGTTACGCTTAATGAATTGGAGCTACATAACAGCATTGGTAATAACGAATTTATTACTTCAGCTAAACATTTAAAAGCTATTGAACACTGGTTGATTCAATTGGCGCATCAAAATACCTTATTGCAACGCTTTAATGCCGAAGCATTTCAAAATACGCTGCATAAATTTTGGATGGACAGTTGCGGCTATACCTCTTTGGGACTTTATGCTTACCAACAGTACAAAGCATCGCCGCTTAGAAACAACATAAAGGTGAGTCAACGCCAACTTTTTAAATTGATGGCTAAATGTTTTATTCGGCAATTTGTAGGTTACGCATCAAAGTACAACACTCCAAATCGGTAATGAAAACACTAAGCTACATACTTACCTTGTTGGTATTTTACTCAGCCTTTGGACAAACGAAATCTGCACAAGATTATGGATTTAAACATTTTGTTTTTAAGTATAAAATGGATAGCGTTGACTTCCTCATTAAATCAAAAAAAGGCGAAGAGAATATTCCGAAACCACTTTTCTTTTTTTGTCAAGGCAGTTTACCAATCCCTTTAATAATTCATCAAGGTAAAAATCTTTATGGTACTTTTCCATTCAATCCCGATAGTTTATCTATTCAATACCATTTAGTCATTGTAGGCAAACCAAACGTTCCTCTTATGGCAGACGTTAAAATCTTAAAATCAAATTTTACTTATGTTGATAATGCAGGAAATCCACCCAAAGGATATATAGAAAGGAATTTGTTAAGCTATTATGTTCCACGAAACATAGCTATTGTAAAATACTTGCAAAAACAAAATTGGGTTTCTACGAAACAACTTGTTGTTGCTGGGCATTCAGAGGGCAGCACTATTGCAACGAAAATGGCCAGTGAACTTAAAACTATCACTCACTTAATTTATTCGGGTGGAAACCCAGTGGGTAGAATATTATCTATCATTCAACAAAACAGAGCTCACGAAATGGATACGGATAGCACAAAATATGGCGAAGACACTATAAATTATTGGACAGACATTGTTGCCAATAAAACAGATATGACAACTTCGCAAGGCGATGCTTACAAAACAACTTATGAATTTTCAGAGCCAATGATTACCTATTTAGAGAAATTGAAAATCCCTGTTTTAGTTACTTATGGAACAAAAGATTGGAGTTCTCCTTACAACGACCTTTTGCGCATAAACCTTATTCGACAAAATAAAAATAATTTTACCTTTAAAGCATACATTGGTACAGACCATAATTTTTTCCCTTTAACAGAAGATGAAAAACCAAACTACAACATCTTCAATTGGGATAAAGTAGCAAGCGATTGGCGCAATTGGTTAAAACGGAAATAAATACGAACGCATACTTAAATAGTTTTGCGTGTATAGATTTGTTTTGCGAATAGACGAATCGAGTTGAGTAATACTGAGCGTTTGCGCATGAAGCAATTCTTTACTAAAAAAAATTAA
This sequence comes from Bacteroidota bacterium, assembly GCA_013297775.1. GTDB lineage: Bacteria > Bacteroidota > Bacteroidia > B-17B0 > Aurantibacillaceae > Aurantibacillus. The sequence goes on along the minus strand of JAAFIL010000011.1, from coordinate 3,854 downwards.
TACTAATTTATAAATAGTTTATATCAGTTATAATACTTTCATTTAATAGCAAAGGTAAATCACTTTTATTGATAGAAACAGGACATCAAATAATACTAATTTTAAAACCCGATTATTTTTTGATGTTAATTCCCAACTTTTGACTTTGATCTACCATTTGTTATAAATGCAACATGATAGCGTAAAACTCCAGCAATATCACCCGATATAAATTTCTATGATTTATTTATGCGTAGCCGCGTTTTGAGTTTAGATGACATTAAGAACTACTTGATGTGAGAATGATAAAGGAAAGTTGTAGCCCATTCTACTTGTTACTTGTTGGCATCATTTTCCCTTATCCATACGGTCTATTTCTTCTAGCCTATCTTTTAACACACGCCGTTCCGCTTCCGATTTAGCTTTAGTGAATGCCGTTTGTAAATGGAGGTGTGCTTTTTTTACATCTACTTCTAGGTATAAATTACCCAATAACCCATGGTACAAGTGGCTGTCTTTTAAATTAATTTTCTCTAATTCTTTTATGGCAGTTAAGGCATTGGTTGTTTTGTAAAGGGCATACGTTCTGTTTAAGGCGGCAATGGGCGAATAGTCTATTTGTAACAGCTTGTTATACAATTGTAAAATTTTCTCCCACTTTTCGGCGGTATCTTGTTTTTGTGTATGCCAATAAGCAATGGCCGCTTCTAAATGGTATTTGGATAGGTTAGTGCCAATAGCAGCTTTATTCAAATAGTATTCGCCTCTAAGTATTAACTCTAAATCCCATAAATTGACGTCTTGTTCTTCGTACAAAACAATTTCACCATCGGTTGTTAATCGTGCATCAAAACGCGATGCGTGAAAACACATTAAACTTAAAAGTGCGTTAACATGAGGTTTATTGGTAATGGCATTATTGACAAGCATTAAAGTTAAACGCATGGCTTCTAAACACAAATCTTTGCGCAAGGCTGTGTTGGTGGAGTTAGAGTAATACCCTTCATTAAATAATAAATACAAAGTAGTTAATACATTTTGTAATCTATCATTCAAGTTCTGTATTTCTGGTAATTCAAAATTTACTTTTGCTTCGCGAAGTTTTTCTTTAGCTCTAAACAAACGTTTGTTAACGGTTTCTTTATTCGATAAAAAAGCCGAAGCAATTTCATCAATACCAAAGCCACATAAAATGCGTAACGATAAACCAACTTGTGCTTCGGCAGCTATAGTGGGATGACAAATGGCAAACATCATTTTCAATTGACTATCCGAAATATTTTCGTCCGATAAATCAATATCTACTTCGGTGGATGCACTCGTTTGATGTTTTATATCTACACTAATTTTTTGAGTAAATAATGTGTTACGTTTTAAATAATCTTTCGTTTTATTTTTGGCAACGGTATATAGCCATGCCGTTGGATTATCGGGTAAACCCTTCTTCCCCCATGTTTCGGCCGCTAATAGAAAAGTATCGCTTACAATATCTTCAGCAACTTCGATATGATTTAAGCCAAAAGTTTTCGTTAGTACAGAAACGATTTTAGAAAATTCTGTACGAAATAAATGGGGAATTAACGTATTACTTTCTTTCAGCACCTAACAAATGTAAAAAGAAATAGTTAGAATAGAAATAATGCACTTGCACGTGATGCGGCTTAACGTTGTAAAACGTGTATCAACTTATCAAAATATTCTAAAATGAAATGATGGCATTTACTAGAGCCAAGTATTTTGATTTATGAAAAAGTAATTGGGACTTTTCAAGATTTGGTAAATAATTTAGCTCTGTGTTTTTTACCCCATTCTCTCAGGGCTACAATAACATTATCTAACGACTTACCGTAATCTGATAAGCTATATTCAATACTAGCGGGTATCGTATCATAAACGGTTCTAATAACCAATGGATTCATTTCTAAATCTCTAAGATCTTTCGAGAGCATTCGTGGTGTGATGCCTTCAACATCTCTTTCCAATTCTTTGAACCGTTTATTGCCAAACGACGATGCAATTAAAATGGGTAACTTCCATTTACCATTAATAATATCCAAGACATCTCTTACAGGACGTACATATTCGACGCATACTTTTGAAGGTTTCATTTTTTTAATTTTTGCCATACCAAAGTATAGTAGTATATAAGAGTATAGTAATTACTATTGTGTATAAAAGGTAGATATCTTTGCTGTATTACTAATAAAAAATTTAAAAAAGATGAAAGCATTGGTTTATGGTGCTTCTGGTTCACAACAATCAGTTTGAGATGTTATAAAAATTATTAATTTAGATTTACTCTTCTTGGTAAGCATTCTATAAATTCTAAAATTAAATGATGAAAACGAAAATAGTTATTTTATTGGTGGCTATCGGTTTGTGGTCTTATTCCGCTTTAGCTTGCTCGGCTTTTTTTTGGACGGGTCGAACAATGCTGTTTGGCCGAAATTTGGATTGGTATAATGGCGAAGGATACATCATTAAAAATAATAAGGGGATAACAAAATACGCCTATTCGATTAGTTTGACAAAGCCGGCATCGTGGACTTCAAAATTTGGTTCATTTACATTTAATCAAATTGGAAAAGAATTTCCTTATGGAGGAATAAATGAACGTGGATTGGTTGTTGAACAACTTTGGCTTCACGCAACAACTTATCAAGATAATAACAACGCCACTATTTCTGAACTAGAATGGATACAATTCCAACTCGATAATTTTGAAAACGTGAACGAGGTCATAAAAAATAGTAATACCTTAACAATAAAACCCATCAAGGCTACAGTGCATTATTTTATTGCTGATAAAACGGGGAACTCGGCGGTAATTGATTTTATAGGTGGTAAAATTTTTATCAATCAAAAAAATGGAGTTAGTCAAGTTTTAACCAATACCAATTATTTGGCGTCGTGTAGTTATTACCAAATGAATTTATCCAAACTCGATACTGCATCGCGGCTTTCTGAAGATAGATTTTGTCAAGTATCCGAAAATATTAAAAAATATGAACCCGAAAATTATCAAAATGCGTTTAAAATTCTTTCGTTGAGTGCCGAAAATCAAAAGGATTATAAAACGTTTTGGTCTATCGTTTATGATTTAAGCAACTTAGAAATTCATTTCAAAACATATACGCACACTACTGTTAAATCATTAAAAATAAAAGAGGTTGATTTTAGTGCGAACTCGCCAATCATCGGTTCTAATTTAAACACTAATCAACTTGCACTACAAGTCTATACCTACGAGCTCAATCAACAAGAACTCACTTCTTCATTAAAGGCCATGAACATAAGTATGAATGCAGCATTGGCAGCTAATCATTCATTCAGTCCTTCAAAAATATCGCTTGACACAACTTACATAAATACCTATTGTACTTTAAAAATTAAATTCATACTTAAAAAAAACTGCGGCAATTTATACTACACCGTTGCGGAGGGCGAGCAAAATTTTAATAATAGAAGAGGTGTTGTATCGAATATGATTACGGTAGATTCGACTATGCTATACTCTGAAGCGTATGCCGTTAAAAAGGGAGAGTATGGTATTGCTTGTTTTCACGATGTGAATGCCAATAAAAAATTAGACGGTGGCTTATTTGGAATACCCAAAGAACCCTATACCTTTTTTAAAAATAAAAAGAGATGGTTTGGTCTTCCGCCAAAGTATAAAAACGTAAAGTTCTTGTTAAATGGAGATAGTCATTTTACAATTACGTTTTAATACTGATTAGAAATACAAATCTGTTTAACCGAGATTTTAAGAAAGAGGGTCTTTAGAATAAAATAGCTAACTCTGTAAAAATACTTGAACCCTTATCTCGTCCTTGTTTAGCGAAGCGTAACGAGGACGTTTGAGAGCTGCGTTTGTA
>JAAFIL010000109.1 GCA_013297775.1 Bacteroidota bacterium | reverse complement strand
TTTAACTCTAAAATAAAACTCTTCAGAGCTAACCAAAAAGGAGTTAGAGATGTCAAATTTTTCCTTTTTAGACTGGAAAAATTATTCGCCTAATTTATGCTAAATCCCCACGATATGGAAATGACCCATTTAGTTCAGTAAACAAATCAACTTACAGGGAACGTTAGGCAGCTAACCGAAGAGGCGGGAATCTTACTACAAAACTTGATTTGAAAAACTAATGTTTGATTAACTAAAAACTATCTTTGGAACACGAAACCCCGCTTTTTGGGGAGGTGCTGGCGTTTTTTTATTCCAGTATTTCATAGTCAGGATTAATTTACAATGCAATGTCTTGTTGAGCATACACAATTAACCCTGTGTCGTCTTTGAATTTTTGAAGTTCTGTATTGTTTCCTTGGTTAGCAAATGGTTTTAATCCATTACAAGCATATGCTTCAATTTTATCAAAGTCAGTTAAATTATTATCGAGTTGAAATTTACCTAGAGTAATTGTTAATTGTGTCCTTGCTTTAACCAACCAACCACTGCTACCTCTCATTTTTAATTCCACAAATACTATACTATTGTCAAAATGAAGCATACCGTCACATCTACTTTCTTTGCTAACTCCGTCTGCTTTTAATATTTTTACACAATTGTCAATAGCATAAAAATCCACATTTTTATTTGAAGGATTTATTACTTTTCCAATCCACTTTGATTGGTCATTTTCGTCAATATATGCAGGTTTTTCAGGTGGAGGGGTGTCGTCACATAATCCAAATTGACTTTTAGTTGATACTGTTTTACAAGCCCCGTCAAAAAAGTTTATTGGCATAAATCTTCAATTTCTAAAAGGTTAATAAAAATGTCATTAGATTTTCCCAAACTTTCATTTAGATAATTTTCGTCTGAAGGGAGTTCTTTATAATTGTCAAGCTTAATTATAGAACCGTCATTTTCATTGAGTTCATAAACCGCCCAATCTGTAGCTTTAATTAAAGATTTTATTGGGACTACTTTATTTAATTTTTCAGCTAGTTCAGTCTTGTTAGCTGATTTATTAATTTTTTCATACACGATAGACGCTTTCACCGAATGGGTTAAATAATTAATTAAATAAGGACTATGAGTAGTCATAATTAATTTATTCCCTTCATTCATATTATTAAAATCTAATAAAGCATTTAATATTTCTCTTTGAGAACTAGGAAATAAATTTTGTTCTGGTTCTTCGACAATATTAATAAATGCTGTTTTATTGAATTTAGAAGAAAGAATTGATAGGGCGACCCGTTGTTGTTCGTATGTTAAATTATTATTTGATAATATTTCTTCTGCATTCTTTTTGAACCTATCCAACTCATCCGCACTCATAGGTTCCGATTGTTTTAGCGATTGCTTTTTAACAGAATTTGATAAATAGGAAGATACTAAATATAAGGGAACAATTGATTGAAAACCGCTTGATGCATCAATTAATCTGACCTTATAATCCGTGTCTTTTACTTTGCCTTTTATATTAAGAACATCATTTAATTTATCATATTCTAAATCCACATTATTTATTGGCAATTTAATTGTGCTTTTGATTTCATCTTTAGCTTTTTCAAACTCCGTCAAAAACTCTCTTAAAGAGTCAGATGCAATTTTAAGTTCCTTTGTGTTTTTTACATAAGAGATGAAATTTCTCTCGGCAGGAACGTACATAATCTGAGGTAAAGGATACTTTTTCCCTTTTACTTCCTCAATATTTAGAACTCCATTTTCAAAAATTATATGAAATGAGTCACCTATATATTCTATATATGGTTGGTTAACATCGTCAGCATTTGGAAAATAATTTTCGAGTCTAAAATAGGTTAAGAATTGATTTTTTAGCTTGTTTTTTCTAGTAAACCATTTTTTATTATAATCCCCTCTTGTCAGTGCCTTTTCTATCCAGAGGAAGGTCGTTATTAATTTAGCAATAGTACTTTTACCTGAACCTTGATTACCGATAAATAAGGTTACTTTTTTCACATCTATCCAGCCGTCATTGTCTTGGTAACCTTGCTTTATAGGTCCGAAATTATATACTTTTATTTTACTCATTTTCTATATTTATTCTGTGTTAAATATACTTATTTTATCCTTTTATAGTTTGTCGAGGTGAATAGATTATGTCCTGATACTGATTGTTTTTGAGCCTTACTACGCTTGCACTTAACAACCGTATTTGTGCAATACTCAGAAAAAATATTAAACTTTTTCATAATCTCGGATAATCCAATAATTTTTATTGAACCGATATTTCAAGAAAGAAGATCTTTAGAATAAAATAGATAACTCTGCAAAACACTTAAAATCAAAACTTAAAAATGAGTTAGATGGAATAGACAATTGTTACGAGGATTTATTGAACTGAATAATGAAAGAGATCTATTCCATATAATTAGAACTACATTAACTGGATAGCACCAAAGTTTAACTTTCTCTCAACGATTTAATTTTAGCGAGTTCTTTTCTAATTCCGTTTCTCACAGAAAGATAATGAGACTTTAACAACAAATCACTATTGTTCTTATCGTCCGTAAGAACTTTAGCCGCCGTTGTATCAAATGCGGTAATTGGTATTTGATAAGCCGAAAGTAAGCCTCCTTTCACTAATACATCATCAGAAATTTTAAGCGAATCTATGTCCAACTTATTTTTTGTGGCGATGAATAATAAATCGCCACGCACAATTGAAGCCATTGGATTGAAGACCTTAACCTGAAACCCCGCAGCCGATAGCGTTTTTAAAATGGAAGGCGCAAACGAATTATCCGAAAAGCTATTTACACCTCCATGCTCAATTAGTAAGGTGCCATTCGTATTTAAAAGTTGGTTTAACCGTTGAAAACTTTCTAAAGTAACAAGCTGTGCAGGAACACTCTCGCCAATAATAACATCCAGTATAATTAAATCGTATTTCTTATGGGTTACATTAATAAAATACCTTCCATCGGTAATCGTATGATTGGCATGTTCGCTCATACCAAAATGCTTAACACCTATGTCGTAAATTCGCTTATCTAACTCAACCGTTTCAACATTAATAGTTTGATTTTTTAAAATACTATAAAGGCTTCCAGCACCCAAACCTATTAACAAAGCAGATTCCTTTTTCGGCAAAATCTTTACCAGTTGTCTCGTAAAATTAACATAATACAAGAGGCTTTGCGTAAGGTCGTTGGCCACCACATAATTCTGTTGAACATTATTGATTTTTAATTTCCTTATTTGGAGCGGACTTCCATCAGGTGCTTTGGTAAGTTCATCAATAACTTTTAGTTCGCCCAAAAGTCCTTCCGAATATTCAACCATCTTCATGTTTAATTTAGAAGGTAATTTTTTAAATTCATTTTGATTAAACGAGAGAATGGTTAGCAACAACAAACCCGCTACCAAGGGCGTTTTTTTAGTTGTGAGCTTATGCCTAATTAAAAGCCCCAATGCTATTGCCGAAACCAACACACCAAGAACCCTTAATGGTAAAGTAATTCCAAAATTAGGAATGATGTAAAAACCAAAAAACAACGTAAAGAGAATGCCACCAAAGGTCGAGATAGCGTAGATGTTTCCCGCAGATCTTCCGGACTGTTCGGCTTTCTTTGTTATCTGAAAAATAATCATTGGGCTAATCATCCCCATCAAAAAAATTGGGAAAAACAGGAAAGAAAGTTCAGATACAATTAAGCCAGTAAAAAAAGAAAGCGAGATCGTTTTTTGCAAAACAAAATAGCTTAACGACGGAATCAATAATACTAAAACTCCGCTCAAAAAGAAAACCCATATTATTTTGTCAACCGAAGTAAACTTTGATTTCGTTGTAGCGTAACCTCCAAAATAGTAACCCGCCATTAAAGCCAGCAGCGTGATAGATAAGGTTGATGCCCAACTGTATAAAGAGGTTCCAAAATAAGGCGTTAAAAGTTTAGCACCAGCAAGTTCTGTTACCATAACTACACCGCCTTCAATAAATGACATAAAATAAAGTTGGTTTAAGCCAAAACGCTCAACAGGTTTACTCATAATATAACGTATAAAAATAACTGGGGCAATAATCATACCAATTTAGTAAGTTGTTTAAATATTTTATTTGCTTTTAATTTTACAAATAATTCCTTTCTTCTTAACTTTTATAAAAGTTCAATGGCTAAAAATAGTATTTGAATAAAACACTTCCATGAAATGCGCAATGTAATGCACACCAAGTAGGAGGGATGCCAAACCTATTTGATGCGCAAAGCACCAAAAAAACATTGGCGCGGCACTCGTTAATTTTTAAGGAACTATAAAAGCATTAATGTTTCTCTTAGAAATCATGTGGTATAAATTAATAAATAAGTTCATGCCGTGTCCCCCAATAATGTATCTAAAAGCAAAATGCTTATCTATTAAAAGTAGTTGATTGATAAATTGAGTTCTTCTTGGGGGTCGGGCTGTCCACTTTAGCCAATTGGTCTTTGGCGGCTTTTGCAACGGCGTGCGGGGGTCTTCGTGCCTTAGCCTCCGCCGCTCGTGCAAAACCACGCCAAAGCCTGCATTGGGCTGCCGTCGAATTTATATTGAGCGAAGCCGAAATATCCCTCACGGAAAAAGTACAACGTGTTTTAAAAATGCCACTTACACGGTTAAACCCTTCCAAAAACAAGTTGATCAAATAGAATTTAATTCCGAAAGTTCGACTTTTTTAAAAATTCTCTCTCTTTGCGTCCTCTGCGCCTTTGCGTGCCATTTTTAAATCTAACACCAACACTAAATTTATTCTCTCTCTTTGCGCCCTCTGCGCCTTTGCGTGCCATTTTTAAATCTAACACCAATACTAAATTTATTCTCTCTCTCTTTGCGTCCTCTGCGCCTTTGCGTGCCATTTTTAAATCTAACACCAACACTAAATTTATTTTCGCCCCAGCTTGCCACCCACCACAAGTTGTCCAATCAAATTATAGCTTCTATTTTAAATACGCTACTAACACGCCCATTCAAACTAAAAGGCTACCTAAAAAAATTATCGTTCAAGAACACCTTACTTTAAATGAAAAATTATACTAGACCTCTTTCATAATTGATAATTATAAATTCCTGCTATTAAATTCAATCTAAGAGTAAATCGTTTTCTTCTGTTTCTGTATTTTTCAGCTATAATTCTAAATATTTTGATTGAACGAA
>JAAFIL010000108.1 GCA_013297775.1 Bacteroidota bacterium | reverse complement strand
TGAGAGCTGCGTTTGTAACGCAGATAAAGTGATGGTGTGGGCGTTACAAACGCTCGTTTAGCACATCCTCGTTTCCGCTAACGTTTAAACAAGGACGGGGGGGAAAGAGGAATTAAGAAACGCTTAAAAAATGAGTTAGATGGAATTATGCAATAGGAATCGTAGTGAGAGGCGAAAGCCCAATAAAACAGGCACTTTTTCGACTGAGGCATAGTATTACTATGGTGAAGAAGAAAAAGTGACGAAGTTTATTGCGTTAAAGGGATTTCGGCTCGTAATAGCTTCCTATTGCATCATCTCGGATTACTGTTTAGCCTTTATTTTTTTACTGCGCCTTGCCACTTTACGAAGGTCTCGTGATTTTTTGTCTATATGAAAACCACTTTTCCAACATCTCCAACACCAAATTTTTGGGTGATAGACATGAGCTGTACTTGTCGAGGACTTGGTAATTAAGAGGCGAGTTTTTGAGAGGTCGAACACGCTGTTTAGAGTTAAGAGGTAATTTATTTTAGTTTGATCCGTGGTCAAGTTAATTGTATGTCTGGATATTTTTTGATTATTTTCCATTGATTGGATTTCAATAGTAGTATTTTGAGTGTATTTACGCAAACTTGATTTAATTTTTTTTATTCGTTTGTTTGTTAGTTCCTCCGTTTCAAGGCTGTCGCGCCAAATAATTAGACTATTAATATTTTGGTCATAATGAAGCGCAATGTGCTTAAAACACGAGTCCGCAGTATAGGGCATTGTAGCGCAGTCGGTGGAATTATGTTTAAAATAAATACTCGGAAAAGTCATTTTAAATTCGTTAGAAATAAGTCGATCTATTTCAGCTTCTTGCCCCAAAAGAATGGTGGAGGAGAAACTAAGTAATATCAATTTTATGAGTTTCTGCATACTTTTTGTTCACCTGTTTTTTGTCTAATGAAAATAATACCATGTATCGTTCTACATTTTCATCCAAATAAAACTACAAAATATTTTTATTTTCAGGTTGATAACAATATCCTAAAAATAGATGGACAAAGCTTTACTCTTCTGCACCTTTTAGCATCTGTTCTACTTCAAAAGGTAATTTTTTAGTGCGATCTATAAAGCCACCGCCCACTAAATCATCGCCCTCATAAAACACACAACTTTGACCCGGTGCAATACTTAACACGGGTTTATGAAAAATAACATCGAGTTTATTACCAAATTGATTAATGGTGGCCATGGTTCCAAAATCTTTGTAACGTATTTTGGTAAGGGCATTAAAATCTTCGGGTACTTTTTCGTATTTAATTAAATTAAAATCGCGTACCTGTAAATTAACCGCCATTAAATCTTCTTTGCTTCCCATTACCACCGTGTTGGTTTCTGGAATAATTTCTTTCACAAATACAGGTTCGCCTAAAGCCACTTCTAAGCCTTTGCGTTGCCCAATGGTGTAAAAGGGATAACCGCGGTGGGTACCAATTTTTTTACCTTGAAAGATAATATCTCCACCATCTACTTTTGCCTCAAGTTCGGGCTGACGGTGTTTTAAAAACGAACGGTAATCGTTATCGGGTACAAAACAAATATCGTAGCTTTCGCTTTTGTTTGCCAAGTCAATAAACCCTGCCTCTTTGGCCATTTTTTTAATTTCGGTTTTGCGATAGCCCCCCAACGGAAACATGGTACGTTTTAAATTCTCTTGCGATAAGCCCCACAGCACATACGTTTGGTCTTTAGTATGATCTAATCCTTTATAAATGATAGTTCGGTTATTTTCTTCGCGCAAGCGGGCGTAATGTCCAGTAGCTATAAATTCACAATCGAGCATATTAGCACGTTTTAACAAGGCATCCCATTTAATGTGTGTGTTGCACAACACGCAAGGGTTAGGCGTGCGGCCCGCCAAATACTCTTCTACAAAATTATTGATGATGCTTTCGCCAAACTCGGCGCGTATATCCAATATCAAATGCGGAAAACCAAACGTAACGGCCATGTTGCGCGCATCGTTAATGCTATCTAAACTGCAACAGCCCGTTTCGCGGTCGCTCGAACCCGAGCTTTCATAATCCCAGGTTTTCATGGTAATTCCTATTACCTCATACCCCTCCTCGTGCAACATCATTGCCGTTACACTACTATCTATACCGCCACTCATGGCTACTAAAACTTTACCGTGCTTGCTCATGTTTTGTTTTATTTACCTGTTTTTTTTACGGGGTTCGTTTTCCCTTTTACACTGGTTGCGTTACCATTAGGTGCAACCGTTGATTCGTTGACTTTATTTTTCGCAAAAAATTCTTCAGTTTCTTTCTTAGAGGCTAGATTCCCCTCTTTATACAATTCCTTGTCTTTTATTTTTCCATCCTTTTCACGGTAAATCCAAGGTCCATTTTTGACTCCATTTCTAAAAAAACCAGTAGCGGCGGCTATGCCATTCGGAAAAAAATAACTGACCTTACCTTCTTTTTTTCCATTTACAAAATTACCCTCAGCTTTTACTGTTTTACCATCAAAATACTCTTTAAAAGGTCCATCTTCCACATCCATTTTATAGTAACGCTCTTCGGCAACTTTACCGTTGGTTAAATAAATGATGCATTTACCATTGCGCTTACCCATCACATAAACATCTTTGCTAATGAGTAAACCCGTTTCATCGTAATACATCCAAATACTATCTTTAATTTCGTTAATGTATTTGCCCTCGCCCATGCACTTGCCAGTTGTGGCGTGAAACAATTTAGCATAAGCAATTTTGCCACCTTCCTTAAAATTCATTATGGCCCTTAAACTATCGTTGGGGTAATAGTATTTGAACTTTCCAATGGGCTTATCATTTTTAAATTCGCCTTCGTAAATAAGTTTATTGGTTTTATCATCGGTCTTTTTAACATACCCATTTTTAGGGCTTTGCGAAAATGAAAGACCAAATACAACTAAAAAAAAGAAAATATAACACTTACGTTTCATGCCAACCATAATCCAAATGATGACCAAAGATACAACGTTTCCGTAAATTTTACTCTATCAGTAATTTCTGTTTAAAAATACCAGTTTCGCTATAGGCTCGCACTTCGTATAGACCAGTTGCCTACCCACTAATATCAATAGGCGTTTCCAACATTACGTTTTTAGTTTGTTGATGTATTAACGTTCCATGGCTGTTAAAAATTTCGATTTTTTTAACGTTGGTACCTGATTGAGCACCAAAGCGAACAGCACAAGTACAATAGTAATATTTTTCTTTCGGTTAAGAGGTAACATAAAAAATATCTTCGTGTGTTTTGATTTGATTTTTATCTACTAATTCATTTAAAATAGGCATCCACGTTTGCACTTGGTATTTAGATAGGTTAACTTTTAACTGTTCTAAATTTTGAGGTGCTAATTTTATTTGGTGCAACAAAGTCGCTTTAATAGATTGATAGTCTTTGGGTTTAGCGTCAAGACACACATCGCAATACCCACAAGGTATTTCTTTGTATTCATTAAAATACTGCAATAAACTCATTTGCCTACAAGTGTTTGTTTGGGTGGCATAACTTATCATGGCATCTAAACGTTGGCGGGCTTGTTGTTTTAAAAAATCGTAGTGTGCTTTGTTTAACTCAATAAATTTGGTGTTAATGCGGTTGTCTGTAAAAATTAATTTCGGATAAATGGTTTGTGGGGCATACGAAATAATTTGAGCTTGATCGAGTACATGCAGCAGTTCTTTTACTTGTATGACCGACATTTTAGAACGGTACGCCAAATCGCGTTCGCTAATAAATACATAATTTTCAAATAAGCCGCCATAACTGCGCAACATGGCTTTTATTAAACTTTCGTATTTACCATGTTTAATTTGATAGTTATACAAATCGTCTTTACCCGAAACGATCATACATTTGGAAGGTTCAAAGCTGGTATCCACAAAGGCTACATAGTTTTCTTTTTCTAAGAATTTAAGGCTGTTGAATACTAGTACTGGGTGTAGGTTATAACTTTTACAAAATGCTTCTATGTCAAAATCAACGCTTAGACCCAAACCCGAGCCAATGGCAATTTGGTAATAATTACAAACCGCGGTGTAGGTTTGGCGAATGTATTCCATATCTGGAAACGCTAATCTAAAATTTTCTTCTACGCGATCTAAATCGGATTGGTGAAACAATAAGGTGGCATAGGCGGCTTTACCATCGCGTCCTGCACGCCCGGCTTCTTGAAAATAGGCTTCGGGGCTATCGGGTAAATCGAGGTGAACTACAAAACGAACATCGGGTTTATCAATGCCCATGCCAAACGCATTGGTGGCGCAAATAACCTGCACTTTATTCGTTAACCAGTTTTGTTGCGTGGCTTGGCGGTCTTCGGGTTTTAGGCCCGCATGGTAAGTGCCACAGGAAATAGATTGGCTCAATAAAAATTTAGTTAACTCCTCGGTGCGGCGGCGGTTGCGCATATACACAATACCCGAGCCGCCGAGGTTTTTGATGAGGCGCAATAAACGACCTATTTTATCTTCTTCGTTTTGTACCACGTACCGTAAATTGTTTCGGTTAAACGATTGTCGGAAAACGGCTTGGTGTTTAAAGTGTAATTTTTCGCGGATGTCTTCGCTTACTTTTTTGGTGGCACTTGCGGTAAGGGCTACTACTGGCACTTGGCTAAAGTACTCGCGTATTTCGGCAATTTTAAGGTAACTGGGTCTAAAATCGTAACCCCATTGGCTTATGCAATGTGCTTCATCAACGGCTATTAAACTAATGGGCAAATAACTCAGTTGCTGCCTAAAATCTTCATTTTGTAAACGCTCGGGCGATACATACAAAAACTGTACATGCCCGAGTGCCGCGCTGTTCATGGCGGTGTCAATTTGTTTAAAATTCATAGCCGAGGTAATGGCAACCGCCGAAAGCCCTTTCTTTTTCAGGTTTTCAACTTGATCGTTCATTAGCGCAATTAAGGGCGATACAACTAAAGTAGTGCCTCCTAAAGCAAGGCCAGGGAGTTGAAAACACAAGGATTTGCCACCGCCTGTTGGTAAAAGTGCTAAGGTATCGTTTCCGTTAAGAACCGAAAGAATAATCTCTTCTTGCAAGGCACGAAATTCTGTAAATCCCCAATACTTTTTAAGAAGAAAGTAAATATCTTGCTTTATATTTGCACTCACCTTGTATAAAAATAAGGTTTTTTAAGACATCCTCCTGTGCAAAATTATTGGCTTCAAATACGTTTTATATTAATTCGACTGAGCATTAGTTATTTACTATTTTTTATTTGCCGTTGGGTATTCTTTTTATTGAATCAAAACGCCTTTCAAGGTATTGGCCTGCTTACTTTTTTTCAATATTCTTTTTTTGGTTTGGTATTCGATACGTTTAGTTGTATTGTGTTTAACAGCTTATTTATTTTTTTAAGTTTATTGCCCTTCTCTTTTTTCTACAAAAATAATTACCAGCGTTTTCTTAAAATCACATTTATTACTGCGAACACTTTAGCTGTTTTATTAAATTGTATAGATGTTGCGTATTATCCTTTTACGAAGAAACGTTCTACGGTTGATTTGTTTAATCAACTCGGTGGGCAAACCGATGTATTGGCTTTGCTGCCAAGTTTTTTAAAAGATTTTTGGTATGTGTTTTTACTTTTTATAGCTTTAATTTGGCTTTTGGTAAAGTTTTATAAAACGGCTAAACCACCGTTGAATGGTGCTACCTACACTTATGGTTTAAAAAATTCGGTTTTGTATGGTTTGTTATTTGTGGTGTGCGTTGGCTGGTGTGTGTTGGGGGTGCGGGGTGGGCTGGGGCGTGTACCCATTAGCCCCGTAGATGCTGGTAAATATGGCCTTACGCAACATGCCGATGTATTAATGAATACGCCTTTTACGCTTATAAAATCGGTCGAAAGTAAAAGCATTGAACGTATAACTGA
>JAAFIL010000107.1 GCA_013297775.1 Bacteroidota bacterium | reverse complement strand
AAAAATTCAGAATAACTTTTTGGCGAAACTTAGACTGTGTAAACCCAATTTAGGATTAATTTAAAAGTGTAAATTTGTATTAGGATTATTAACCAAAATGTGTCAACTAAATTCAGGACGAGACATATAGCGGACATTTTTACGGACACGGACAAATTTACGGGCAAATATGAAACTGACAATAAAAAAGTGAATAATTTTCTAACCATACAAAGTACATACATTTGTAATTTGTACAATTTAACCCTCGAACTTATTAAAGTGGAGTAAGCTACCCTAATAATACTTTTTTGGCATCCGCTAAAATATCGAGCGTAAGGGCTTGGGTAGGTGCCTCGGCATAGGTACGCAACACAGGTTCGGTACCGCTGGCTCTAATCATTAACCAGGTGTTTTCATCAAAGAAAAATTTCCAACCGTCTAAATCATCTACGCGCGTTACCGTATATTTTCCAAAGGCTTTGTAATTGCCACTTTTGCAGTTATCCAATACGTTTTGCTTAATGGTTTCATCAATGTATAAGTCGCTACGTTCAAAACAAAACGTGCCAGTTATATCGTAAACTTCTTGAATGAGTTCGGGTAAACTTTTACCTGTTTTTGCCATAAACTCCCAAATGGTTAATCCCATCCATATCCCGTCGCGTTCCGGAATATGACCTTTAATGGCAATGCCACCACTTTCTTCGCCGCCAACCAACACATCTTCATTAACCATAATGCCACAAATGTATTTAAAGCCTATTTTAACGACTTCTAAAGGGAGATTATAATGCGCACACATATTTTTTATCTTAACCGTAGTGCTAAATGCAGTGGCTACTTTACCCGTTTGTTTTTTGTACTTAACGAGGTAATGAATGAGTAATAAAATAATATGGTGCGAGTCAACAAATTGCCCTTGCCCGTCGTAAAGACCAATACGGTCGGCATCTCCATCGGTAGCTAAACCACAAGAAATGTTTCCTTTACTTTTAATAAATTCACTAAAGGGTAATAAATTTTTATGGATAGGCTCGGGGGCTTGCCCATGAAAGCCTGGATTATTATCGTTGTGTAAATGATAGATACTCGGAAACAACCGCTGCATAACCCGTTGGCCAGCTCCATACATGCTATCGTAAGCAAAAGTTAAGCCTGCATTTTTAATAGCTTCCAAATCAAAACTTTCTTCAACACGCTTTACATATAAATCTTCGAGCGGGGCTATTTCGAGGTTTCCTTTTTTTTCAGCATCGTTCAAAACTATCGTATCTAAATCTATGCTACTTTTTTCGGGAATGATGTCTTCAATTTCTTGCACCAACTCGGGACCCAAAGGCCCGCCATAATGGGCTTTAATTTTATACCCGTTATACGCTGGCGGGTTGTGAGAAGCCGTAATAATAATACCTAAATGCGTTTTATAATGAACTGCCCCCAACGAAATCATGGGCGTGCTAATAAACCCTTTGGCCATAAATACTTTAATCCCTTTGGCTACAAAAACTTTAGCTGCTGTTTCGGCAAAAAGTTCGCCAGCAAAGCGGCAATCGTGGCCCAACACAACACTTGGGTGTTGATGTTGTTTTAACAACCAATTGGCAGTAGCCTCAGTAACACGGGCCACATTTTCTACTGTAAAATCTTTCGCAATGATGGCACGCCATCCGTCGGTTCCAAATTTTATTTTTGACATATCTATTTTAATCTAATGTATTTAATCGTTTGATGGATGTATTTTAAATTCCAAAACCAATGTTTCATTTTTAAAGAAACCCTATGAATTTAACTGTTCCCAAATCATATCTTTTAATTGCATCATGTTTTTACCACTGGCACTCGAAAAGAAAACAAATGGAATTTTATGTTTACCTTTTAAACGTTTGTTTAAATCGGCTTTCATTTCAGCTTCTAACTCGTCGTCTATCATATCGCATTTACTGATGCCTAAAATACGCTGTTTAAATAACAACTCGGGGTTATAAAGTTTCAATTCTTTTAAGAGAACTTTGTATTCTTCGACAATATCGTTGGCATCGCAACTCACTAAAAACAGTAAAGAGCTATTGCGTTCGATGTGCCGTAAAAAGCGTAAGCCTAATCCCTTGCCTTCGCTGGCTCCCTCAATAATACCAGGTATATCGGCCATTACAAAACTTTTATAATCGCGGTGTTTAACAATGCCCAAGTTAGGAACTAAAGTTGTAAACGGGTAGTTGGCTATTTCGGGTTTGGCGGCACTCACCACCGATAATAAAGTAGATTTACCAGCGTTTGGAAACCCTACTAAACCTACATCGGCTAATACTTTTAATTCTAATACTTTCCAAATATTGCTACCTGCACCGCCCGATTGAGCATACTGCGGGTTTTGTTGCACCGAATTTTTAAAATGCGCATTGCCCAATCCGCCTCGTCCGCCATGCACTAAAACAATTTCTTGACCTTCTTCGGTAATTTCGAAGTGAACCTCTCCCGTTTCAGAGTCTTTGGCAATGGTTCCTAGAGGCACTTCCAATATTTCGTCTTTGCCTTGTTTGCCACTGCTATTGCCGCTGCTGCCGTTTTGACCTTCTTCGGCAATAACGTGTTTTCGGTATTTGAGGTGAATCAACGTCCACAATTGTTTATTGCCACGTACAATAATATGTCCGCCACGCCCTCCATCGCCGCCATCGGGGCCGCCCATGGCCGTAAATTTATCGCGGTGAAAATGGATAGAGCCAGCTCCTCCTTTGCCACTTCGGCAACAAATTTTAACGTAATCAACAAAATTACTATCCACGTTCTTATTAGTTTTAAATGAAGAAGTCAGAAAGACCCATTTGCCCTCTGACTTCATTAGGTATAAATAGGTGTTATCGTTTTTTCTTTTTCGCCACTACTTTTTTAATAAGCTTTTTAGGTATTGGCTTGGCTGTCTTTTTCATGACCTTTTTTACCAAAGGTTTCTTTTTTACAAGCCCTGTTTTCTTAACCAAAACCTTTGCTTTTTTAAAGACTTGGGCTATTTTTTTAGTTGCCTTTTTTACAAGTACTTTTTTAGGCATTACTTTTTTACTAAGCGTTTTTTTAACTGGCTTTTTAACCGCTGTTTTTTTAGCTGGTACTCGTTTTGTGCTTTTCACTTTTGTTTTAGCTAAGGGTTTAGCTTTAGAGGCTTTAGCAGGTTTGGCTTTAACTTTAACCGCTTGGCTTGTTTTAGCTGCGGGTTTAGCTTTAGCGACTTTAACAGGTTTGGCTTTAACCGTTTGACTTGGTTTTGCTGCGGGTTTAGCTTTGGCTGTTGGTTTTGCTGTTACACGAGCTTCTTTTTTTTCTACTTTTTTAGGAGTACTTTTTTTAATAGCTTTAGATACAGCAGGAGCGTGCTTTTTGGCCGCTTTTAGGCGTTCGCGTTCTTCTTCTTCCTCTTCGGCTTCGGCACGTTTAATGGCATCTATTTCTAATAACAATTCGGGGGCAATATCGTTAGCTACCTCAAAATCGTTAATAGTTAAATCCAAATGTTCAATATCTGTTTCTAAAGCGGTTAATTCCATTTCGGCTTGTAAAAACGTGATGGTTTCAACCAAGGCATTAAAAATTTCGTCTTTACTGCCCATACCAGTTATGCTGTGAAACTTACCTTGTTCGTTGTAATAATTTTTCAAGGGCAAGGTTTTATTAGCGTATTCTGTAATCCGATTCCGAATAACGCCTTCGTTTTTATCGTCTTCGCGTCCGCTATCTTGACCTCTGATAAGCAAACGTTTTACTAACTCTTCGTTATCTACTTCTAAAGCTAACATGCCACCAATGCCTGTTCCTTTTTTTTGCAATAAATCGTCTAAAGCAATAGCCTGTGCTTGCGTGCGCGGAAAACCATCAAAAATAAAACCTTTGGCATAAGGGTTCGCATCCAATTTAGATTCGATCATATCAATCACTATGGCATCGCTTACCAAGTCGCCTCTATCCATAACGGCTTTGGCTTTTAAGCCCAAATCGGTAGCTTGTGCAATTTCACTGCGTAAAATATCGCCTGTGCTAAGGTGTACCAAGCCATATTTGTTAACTAAATTTTCACTTTGTGTGCCCTTGCCTGCACCCGGAGGGCCAAAAAGTACGATGTTTAATTGTTTCACCATGGTTATCTATTTTTTTAAGCTAAAACGTATATATCTTTTAAATTGCGGCCTTGTCCGTCGTAATCGAGACCATAGCCCACTACAAAATCATTCGGAATTTTTAATCCAATATAATGAAGCGGAATATTTTTTTGATACGCATCGGGTTTTAAAAGTGCCGTTGCTATTTTTATTTGTTTTACATTTTTCTTTTGCAAAGCCGTCATTAATTTTTCGAGTGTAACGCCTGTATCTACAATGTCTTCAATAATAACAACGGTTCGGTTGCTAACATCTTCGGTTAAGCCTATCAATTCGGTAACGCTTCCGGTACTGCTAGTGCCGTGGTAGCTGGCTACCTTAATAAACGATAGTTCGCAAGGAAAATTAATCTCTTTTAATAAATCGGCGGCAAACATAAACGAGCCGTTTAACACCACTATAAATAAGGGAAATTCGTTCGATAAATCTCGACTTATTTCTTCGGCAAGGCGTTTTACTTCTTTTAGTAAAATGGCACTTTCGATGTAAGGTTTAAATTGCTTGTCTTTAACAGTAATTAAATGGCTCATACAATGCAACAAATATAGGAGTTTTATTAGAAGTGTTTGTTTGAAATTTCAGTAATTTCAATGGAAATGGAGTGGGAATAAAAAATAGATCGTAGTGAGAAGCCAAAGCCCAATAAAACAGGTACTTTTTCGATTGAGGCATAGTGATAACATGGTTAAGAAGAATAAGTGGCGAAGTGTACTGTTTTGAAAGGATTTCGGCTCGTAATAGATTCCTATTGCACAATGTGGGTTAAATTATTTCCCCTTAGCACATCAATTCATTGAATGGGTATCGCACTAATACTTCCATGAAAACTGTTGCTGCTTAGCAGTTCTCAAATAAGTATTTTGCAAATTTACTAGAGGTTCTAACGACACTCTTATCCTTTTCAGCTTTAGTCTTGTATTTTCTTAATGTAAAAATCGAATTTATTTTACTTTTCGAGTTACTAGGTTTTGTGATGGCCCTTTTAATTAGCATAATATTAACTGAAATTTCAAGAGAGAAGTTCTTTAGAATAAAATAGATAACTCTGTAAAATATTTAAAATCAACATTAAAAAAATGAGTTAGATGGAATTATGCCATTGAATTATGAAAGAAAACTAATATAAATCGTTTCGGGAAATAATGATTGACCCAAACTAGTGGTATTAAAACTTATTTTACGGTAGTGTAATAGTTTATCGGAAGATTTAATTTTGAGGCGTACTGAGGTATTAAGCAAATTTAGTTAACGAGTCGACGGTTAATTCATATCTCTTCCCCTTGTTTTATTTTAAGTATACGCGAAAGCCGAAAAGCTAATAGAGTATGTAAAATACAAAATATCATATTATGAAAAAAACTAATCTTAATTTCTGGAGACGATTTCTATTTGTAGGTACTTTAATGGTTACAATTAGTTGCGAGTTATTCAGTCAAATGATTCATTTTACAATGCCACCAAAACGTGTTAATACAACAACTAGTTCCCCGTTTATTAGTACAATACCAAATGCTCCAAGCAATAATCCCTACTCCGTTGCTAACGGGGCTTATGATTTAAGCGGTAATTTATTGTTTTACATTATTGATTACACTATTTATGCCGCCAATGGAACTGCAATTGGAACATTAAGTCCAGGGGCAGCTCTTGCGCCTCCTTGCAATGGAGGACCATTTCAATTTCCCAAATAGTACATTTTATTTTGTCCTTCCATGGGCTTTTTAATGGCTAATTCTTCCAATTTTGCAATGACTAGGCTATCATCCTTTGTGGATATATAGTAATACTGCGATCGCGGTAAGTCAATAAGTTT
>JAAFIL010000106.1 GCA_013297775.1 Bacteroidota bacterium | reverse complement strand
TATACAACAAAAAATAGCGTGCAAACACAAACTGTTTAAACACGCTACAGAGGCTGGCTCAAAACCGCCTTGAGGTAAAGATAAAAAATTAATATTTTATTTGGAAATCAACACAGAATCTTTGCGCCTTGACGTGCCACAACTGCTTTCAATTACAACTTGTCGCTTAGTTTATCTATACATTAGCTAATAAAAAAGTATGATTTATTGCTTTCTTCCTTTGCGTCCTTTGCGCCTTGGCGTGCCACAACTGCTTAAAATAGTTCTAAAACTTCCCATGTTTTACCAAGTTTTAAAAGGGCTATTTTTTCGAGCGGAAAACGCATTTCAAACGGTTTCGTTTTAACAAAATCGTAAACGCTATCAAACTTATTTTTTTTTAAATCGCGAAAAGCTAGAGTAACATGCGGATGAAATCCCCTTAAATCATCGGCTTCGTTAAACAATTGCAATTGCCTTTTAGCATGGCGACAGAGTGCTTGGTGCAAAACAATTAACTCGGGATTGGGCTTAACATCTATAAAAATAACCCGCGGCACAAACGCATCTATGCCACTTAATTCAATTGTAAACGATTGGTATTGAAATTGTTTTAACGTTTCAATTAAATGTATTTCGTTGGTTGTTCTAAACTCAAACGGACGATGAAGGGTAATGTGGGCAGGCGAGCGCAGAGCCCCTTTTAAATTATATTTTTCAAAAAGTTCTAACTTAACTGCTTCGGCCATCTCTAAAAAAGGCGAAGGCAAAACAACCGCTATAAAATATTTGGAATAGTTCGAAATAAGCGAAAAATTAGGCTTAACAGTATTAATTTCGTAATTTTACACTGCAAAATTAATAGAAAATTTATATGTTATCCACAAAAGTAAGCGAAGCACTAAATACGCAAATCATCTTGGAGGCCTCCTCCTCGCAATATTATTTAGCCATGGCCAGCTGGGCCGAAACACAAGGTTTAAATGGCGTATCTTCATTTTTATACACACATGCCGATGAAGAGCGCATGCACATGCTAAAACTCATTAAGTTCGTTAACGAACGTGGTGGGCATGGAGTAGTGCCAGCCCTAAAGCAACCGCCAACCACTTTTAAATCGGTGAAAGCCATTTTTGAAGAAATTTTAAAACACGAAATTAAAGTAACCCTCGAAATCAATAATTTAGTTGACATTACTTTAAAGGAGAAAGATTATACCACACATAATTTTTTACAATGGTATGTTAGCGAACAAATTGAAGAAGAAGCATTGGCACGTCAAATTGTAGATAAATTGAAACTAATTGGCGATGATAAAAGTGGTCTTTATTTCTTTGATCGCGATATGGGAACCATGGCCGAAGACGAAGCCGGAGAAAGTAAAAAAGAAAAAAAAGGATCAAAGTAAATTAATGTAGCTAGTTCAATTTTTAAAAATCTTCTTGTTCAAAAAACAAGAAGATTTTTTTTTAGAAAATAAAAAAGCCATTCCTTACGAATGGCTTTTTTTACAAGTTTATAATTGGAATGCTTTACGAACGACGACCTTTGCCAAACTCGCTCTTTCCGTAGCTTTTGCGTTCGCCACGACCGCTGCTACTTCGGTTGCCATCGCGACTTCCGCTGCCATACGATTTCTTAAAGCCGCTGCCTTCTTTACGAAAACCGCTGCTGCTTCCACCTTTTCGGAAACCGCCACTTCCTTCGCTACTGCTGCCACCACCGTGCATTTTGCGGTTACTTACTTCTAAAGAAACTTTACGGTTGTTGAACTCTACATCTTTCGAGTTAATGGCCATGCAATTATCTACAAAACGGCTTTCGGTTTCAAAAAAGCTGAACGAATTTTTTACATCTACATTAAACACCATGCGTTGTTGAATGCTGGCAATATCGGCAATAAAGTCTTTTAAACTGTTGCGGTTAAAGCCATCCATCATACCCATGTTTACGAAGAAACGCGTGCTGCGTCCGTTACCAAATGCGCCATCTACTCCATTTTTCCCATCTTTACCTGGGTTTAAATCGGGTGCATCTTGGTAATAAGTGTAAAAACGATTAAACTCTTCGCTTACTAAACGCTTAATTAATTCTTCTTTACTTAAATCTTGTAACGACTCGTAAATTTTTGGTAAATATTTTTCAATTTCGGTATCTTTTACTTCAACATCGTGTAATTGATTAACCAAGTGAAACAATTGTTTTTCGCATACATCTACACCGTTAGGAATAGGTTGCTTTTCAAATTTCTTTTTAATGATGCGCTCAATGTCTTTAATTTTTCCAACTTCGCGCACACTAACAATAGCAATGGCAATACCCGATTTCCCTGCACGTGCTGTGCGTCCGCTTCGGTGAGTATAATTTTCTACATCTTCGGGTAAATTGTAATTGATTACGTGAGTAATATTATCCACATCAATACCCCGAGCAGCCACATCGGTAGCCACCAGCATTTGTAAGGTGCGGTTACGGAAACGTTTCATTACAAAATCGCGTTGTGCTTGCGATAAATCGCCGTGTAAAGCATCGGCACTATAACCATCTTTAATTAAAGCTTCGGCTACTTCTTGTGTTTCGGCTTTGGTGCGGCAAAATACCATTCCGAAAATTTCGGGATAGTAATCTACAATACGTTTTAAAGCCAAATAACGTTCACGTGGATTTACAGCAAAATAAATATGTTCAATATTGTCGGCACCTTCGTTCTTTTTGCCTGTGCTAATTTCGGCCGGATCGGTCATGTAATTTTTTGCAATACGTTCTACCTCGCGAGGCATGGTAGCACTAAATAACCAAGTATTTTTGGTATCGGGTGTTTGCTCTAAAATTTCATCGAGGCTATCTTTAAAGCCCATGTTAAGCATTTCATCGGCTTCATCTAACACCACAATGCGAACGGTTTTAAGATTTACCGCACGGCGTTCAATTAAATCTACCAAGCGTCCAGGTGTGGCCGCAATTATTTGCACCCCACGTTTAATATCGCGAATTTGATTTTCGATACTAGCACCTCCATAAACACTCGTAATGCCAACACCACGCATGTGTTTGGCGTAATTTTTCATATCGTTTGTAATTTGCACGCATAACTCGCGTGTTGGGGCTAAGATAAGTGCCTGAACGGTTTTATTTTCAATATCAATGGTACTTAAAATAGGTAAGCCAAAGGCAGCGGTTTTTCCGGTACCCGTTTGCGCTAATGCTACCAAGTCGGTTTTGGTGTAACTTAAAAGCGGAATGGTTTGCTGTTGAATAGGCGTAGGGGTTACAAAACCCAAATCAGCAATGCCTTGCATAAGGTCTTTTTTCAGACCCAATTCTTCAAATGTCATATAATTTATTTTAAATGTTAACTGCTTTCGGTAAAAAATATTCTGCAGTTAATGCGCTATGGCCGTCAAAAATGCGCAGCTTATTTCTTAGAAAACTTTGCAAAGGTAAACATTTTTTTAATATAGTTGTAATTTAAAGTTTTTTAGACTAAACAAACCTTTTTTTATGTGTAAAATTTAATCTTTTATTTAGCCGTATATTCATACTTTTGTAAAGTGATTTATGAATAACTATTATGCCGTGATAATGGCTGGCGGAGTTGGAACCCGCTTTTGGCCAATGAGTACCACGCAACATCCCAAACAGTTCCTCGATATATTAGGCAATGGTCGCACGTTGTTGCAACAAACCTACGATCGTTTGTTAAACGTTTGCCCCAACGAAAATATTTTTGTGGTTACGTCTAACGCTTACGAGCAATTGGTAGCGCAACAATTGCCCAACATTCCAGCAAGCAATATTTTAACCGAACCTGCTCGCAAAAACACAGCACCTTGTGTGGCTTATGCGTCGTATAAAATACATCAATTAAATCCGAATGCGATTACGATTGTAGCCCCTAGCGATCACCTCATCAAAAAGGAAGATACCTTTGTAAAAGCCGTGAAAGCTTGTTTTGTAAAGGCTGCCAAAGAAGACAGCTTAATTACTTTAGGCATTAAACCTACTCGACCCGATACAGGATATGGCTACATTCAAATAATTGAAAGTGATAAAATTGAAACCGATAAACGCATTTATAAAGTAAAAACTTTTACTGAAAAACCCGATATAGAAACGGCTAAGTTTTTTATTGAAACGGGCGAGTTTTTATGGAATAGTGGTATTTTTATTTGGAGTACCAAAAGTATTATTAGTGCCCTCGAAACCCACGATAACGAGTTAGCCAGCATTTTTAAAGAAGGCATTGGCTTATATAACACTTCTAATGAAAAGGAATTTATTAACCGAGCTTATAGCAGTTGCACCAACGATTCGATTGATTATAGCGTTATGGAAAAAGCAAAGAACACCTACGTGCGCGCCAGTATAATGGGTTGGAGCGATTTAGGGACTTGGGGCAGTTTATACACACACATTAAGCAAGACAAACAACACAATGCTATTATTGGAAAAAATGTAATGAAATACGACAGTAAAAATTGTATTGTGCATGTGCCTAAAGATAAATTGGTGGTTATACAAGGTTTAGAAGATTACATTGTAGTAGAAAGCGAAGGGGTGTTAATGATTTGCAAAAAGCAAGATGAGCAACAAATTCGCAATTTTGTAAATGATGTAAAAGTTCAAAAAGGCGAGAAGTATGTATAATGCCATTTATACAGGTGGAATAGTTCAATGCTCACGATTTTTTAACCCCAGTCGTTAGAGTTTATACCCCTATAAGCACCTAGCATTCAACAAAAATAATTAGTCCATTTGCTTTACTATAAATTTTTATTACATTTGATTCATAAGTTGTTGTCACCTAACTGAGGTAGAAACGTTTAACCAAAAATGTAAAAAATAACTAGGAATAATGATGAAATTAGAAACATCGAAATGGGTACAATATGGAGTGTGTATTGGGTTGGGGGGATGGAATGGTGGGGGTAATTTTAGAAGGACACTCAACAGAAATATTAATTTTGAACCTAAAATCAATTAAAACCAAAAATAAATATGGACTTTAAAGACCAAATCAAACAACTGGGTGACAGAGTTACCAAACTGAAAGACCAAATTCAGACAGAAGAAGCAACAAAAAACGCTTTCATAATGCCATTTTTACAAACATTGGGTTATGACGTTTTCAATCCAATTGAAGTTGTGCCAGAGTATATTACTGACATTGGAACAAAAAAAGGCGAAAAAATAGACTATGCAATATTCAAAGACGGTCAAACCTCCATTTTAATAGAGTGTAAACATTGGGCACAAAATTTAAATATTCACGACGGTCAACTCTTACGTTATTTTCACGTTTCTAAGGCTAAATTTGGACTATTGACAAATGGGATTACTTACCGTTTCTATTCGGACTTAGTAGAAGCCAACAAGATGGACGAAAAACCATTTTTATATTTCAACATAAATGAAATAAAAGACAATCAAATTGAAGAACTAAAAAAGTTCCACAAGACTATTTTTGATGCTGAAAGCATAACAAATACTGCAAGTGAATTAAAATACACAAACGAACTTAAACATTTACTTCAAGAAGAGCTTGCAAATCCAAGTCCCGACTTTGTAAAACATTTTGCAAAATAAGTTTATCCAAGCAACATTTCAGCAAAGGTTTTAGAGCAGTTCACTAACCTAACAAAAAAATCTATACAACAACATATTAGCGACCTAATAACCGAACGCTTAAAAACTGCATTAACAAAAGAAGACGAGAAAACAAAAGAGCAAGAAGCTATTCAAGCAGAGCAAGCAAAAGTAGACGAAAATAAAGTCGTAACTACAGACGAAGAACTTGAAGGTTTTATGATTGTAAAGACAATTCTTCGCCAAAAAATCAATGCAACAAGAGTATCTTATCGTGATGCTCAATCATATTTTGCAGTCTTACTTGACGACAATGTCTCGTCCTAAAATAGGTTGACCCATAAAAGTCAACTAAAATGATAACAGAAAACTTAAAAGAGAGTATTATTGCCGAAAAATTAACTACAAAGATTACCTACCGTGCATTAGGATTGAAGTA
>JAAFIL010000105.1 GCA_013297775.1 Bacteroidota bacterium | reverse complement strand
TGCGTGCCACACTTATTTTTCACAAAGAAAGTTTCTAATTAGTTAAAGTTTTATACTAAAGGTTCTCTTCCTTAAAATTTAAAATCAACGCTTCCCTCCTTTGCGAACTTTGCGCCTTTGCGTGCCACACCTATTTTTCACAAAGAAAGTTTCTAATTAGTTAAAGTTTTATACTAAAGGTTCTCTTCCTTAAAATTTAAAATCAATGCTTCCCTCCTTTGCGAACTTTGCCCCTTTGCGTGCCACACCTATTTTTCACAAAGAAAGTTTCTAATTAGTTAAAGTTTTATCAAATGCAAGCAAGCACTCGTAAACTCTATTCAACTCTATTTCGGTGATGCAATAAGGCGGTATAACATAGATAACATTGCCTAGTGGACGCAACAAAATCCCATGCTGTTGAAACCATTTGGCTACAGTATTACCAGATGTATTTAGGTAATGCCGCTCTTCGTGCGATGGAATATCCATAGCTAAAATAGTTCCTCTACAACGCACGTTTTCGTAATTGGTTTTAGTTTGCAACTCAACTACAAATTGCTGGTGTTGTGCTTCGATGCGTTTAATATGTTGCCACGTGAGTTCAGTTTCCATTAAGTCTAAACTAGCCAAAGCCGCCGAGCAGGCCGTAGCATTAGCCGTATAACTGTGTCCATGAAAAAACGTTTTGGTTTTATCGTTACTTAAATACGCCTCATAAATAAAAGAAGCACACGAGGTAACGCCCAAAGGCATGTATCCACCTGTTAAACCTTTACTTAAACAAATAATATCGGGTGTTTCCGATAAATAATCACTCGCAAAAAATTGACCAGTTCTACCAAAGCCCGTCATCACCTCATCGGCAATGCAAATAATTTGGTGTTGCTTACATATACGAAGTAACGCATCTAAATGTTCGGCTTCATACATGAGCATACCCGCTGCACCCTGCACCAGAGGCTCAAAAATAAAACCTGCCACCGACTTAGTTTTTAAATACAACAAGAGTGTGGTTTTTATTTCTTCTATATTTTCGGTGCTTGGCAATGGTAAATAACACACCTCAAATAAGAAATGTTGAAAGGCCTGATTAAATACATTTCGTGCACCAACACTCATCCCACCAAAGGTATCGCCATGGTACGCATTCTCGAACGCAATAAATGTATGCCGCTCTTGCCCACGATTTGAAGCGTATTGTATAGCCATTTTAAGTGCTACTTCTACAGCCGTGCTTCCATTATCGCTATAAAAAATTTTCGATTGGTTAACAGGTAAATGTTTCAGTAAACGTTCGGCCAAATCAACGGCAGGTTGATGGGTATAATCACTAAAAATACTGTGTTCTAATTGATGTAATTGCTCGCTTACTTTTTCAGAAATATAAGGATGACAGTGGCCATGTAAATTAACCCACCAACTGCTAATCGCATCCATGTAGGTTTGACCTTTGTCATCTGTAAAATAAATGCCTTCGCCTTTTACCAACTGAATAGGTGCATCGGCCTGTAATTGATGCGTAAACGGATGCCACACAAACGCATTGTCTTTTTCTTGAATCGTTTTCACTACTTAAAAGTTATAAAAAAGTTGTTTTGTGAATTTGCTGACTGGCAAGCTGAATAGACTCCTTATTTAATTCGCTCAATTCTGGAATATGCGCCAATACTGGTACTTTTATAAAATGAAGTAATGTGGCTTTTAAATCTTCACTAAAATGGCCATTTAAAATGATGCCTTTGATGGGAAGCGATTGCGACAATAAATAATTTAAACTAAGTAACGTGTGATTGATGCAGCCCAAGTAACTGCTAACTACTAAAATAATTTCGGCTTTGAGTGGATGCGCTAAATCAATCACAAAGGCGTCTTGGTTTAAAGGAACCAAAATACCACCAGCCCCTTCAATAATTAAAGTAGTGTTGTTGCTTATTGGTACTTGAATTTTATCTAAGCTAATTTCTTTGGCTTCTAAAGCCGCAGCCATGTTGGGCGATAGAGGGGCTTTAAAATTATAGCATTCCGTAAAGCAAACTGTTTTTGTATTTGAGATAAGATGTGATACTGTTTGTCGGTCGGTGCCTTCTATATTTCCACTTTGTATGGGTTTCCAATAATCGGCTTCGAGGGCTTCAGTTAAAATAGCCGACACAACTGTTTTGCCAACATTGGTGCCAATGCCAGTTATAAAATAACGTTTATTCATGAAGTAGGGTTAGTAAATGTTCTATTTCCTGCGCTGTATTAAAAGCATGTAAACAAAATCGAATACGTTCGCTCCCTTCCTTTACAGTAGGACTTTTAATGGCTTTGGCATAGATAGAGTGATGGGCTAATTTTTGTTCAACCGAATCTGCACTCGCATTGCTACCCAACACCAAACATTGAATGGCACTGTAACTTTTTATAAAGCCTTTCAAATCTTTTACACCTTTTTGAAACAAGGCAATATTTTCTTTTAATTGTTGACGCTGCTCGGTACTGTTAACCAATGCAGAGTAACCTGCGCGAATGCTTTGTATGCTGTGCAATGGCAAGGCGGTTGTATAAATAAACGCTCGCGAAAAATTAATGAGGTAGTGGCGTAATATTTTGCTTCCAACAATGGCAGCACCGTGTGTACCTAATGCTTTGCCGTAGGTGTAAATACGTGCTAAACAGTTTTGTTCAATACCCAATTGTTGGCAAAGCCCTCGGCCTTGCTCGCCAAACAAACCAATGGCATGTGCTTCATCTACAATCAAAAATACATTTTTATAATGCTTTAGTAAATCAGTAATGGCTAGTAACGGTGCATCATCTCCATCCATCGAGTAAATGCTTTCTACCACCACATAAATAGTTTGAAAGGCATTACTATGTCGGTTCAATAATTCGGTGAGGTGTTCAATGGCGTTGTGTTTAAATTTATAAGCCGTTGCATACGATAAACGAATGCCATCGTAAAGTGAGGCATGAATAAGTTCGTCGTAAAGTACCAAATCGTTTTTCTGTGGCAAGCAGGCTAGTAAACCTAAATTGGCATCGTAGCCCGAATTAAAAATGAGAGCCGCTTCGGCATGATGAAAAAGTGCAATGTGTTGTTCGGTTTCTTCGGTAAATGGAATATTGCCACTAATTAAGCGCGAGCCACCCGAACCCGCAGAGGACCTATGACCTTGAAAGGGTTCTAAATGAGTGTTTAAAATGGCTTGCTTCGAAAAGCCTAAATAATCGTTACTACAAAAATCAATCGGCGGGAAACTCGATTTTAATTGCCGTAACGATCCTTTTTTTTCCCGTTCTTGCAGGGCTTTTAAAAGATGCGAGGGATGCTTATCATCTGCCATTAGTAGAAGGGTAAACCTGTTTTGATTTTACCCTTGTTAAAGATACAAAATTATATATCAAGTGGATAGAATAGCTAACAAACGGTTAGTGCATTTCCTTTTTACATAAATCAAGTTGGTGTTATTTAGTGAGTAAGCCAACAATTACCGAATTGGGATGCACAAATCAACCATACACTTTTTATCGGGGTGTTCCATGTAATTGTTATGGTAAATTTCAAATGGATTAACATCGGCTCTTTGATGACCATTGGCGTTCATCCAAATAAATAAACTATCCCAGGCTTTTTCAAAGGCAAGGGGTTCTATTAAAAAACGACCAACAATGGTTTTACTTTTTTCGAGTATGCGAAAGTCAATGCTTTTATCGGCAGCAAAATTATTAGGCGAGAGGATGCCAATACTCATCCTAACGCGTTGCGCATCGGTTACTTTAAAACTATCGTGAAAAACGCGGCATACATTTGTTTCGGCTCGGGTAAGAATACCTTTAGGTGCAGCCCAGTTAATAATGCGCTGAAACGCCAAATCTAAGCCGTTTGTGCCAATGTGCGTAAGATAGGCCAAATGAAACGTTGGCAGTTCTTTAATTTCAATTGTAGCATTCATGTTTAACCAATTTTTAAGATGAGTAATGTTGTAAAGGTAGGCTTCGGTAATAAAATGGATTTGACCATTATTGCTATTCACTTTACTAATCTTGCTAAAATTAGAGGCATTCGCTTTACGAAACGCAAGCGGACTTTGTCCATATATTTTTTTGAAGGTTCTCGAAAATACAGAATCACTTTTGAAACCAAATTTATCTGCAATTTCTGAAAGACTCATTTCTTGGTGATGGATTAATAGCAGGGCAGCTCGCTCAATACGTTTTCGAGTAACGTAAACATTTAAGGTTTCGTTGGTTACGGCTTTAAAAAGGCGATGTAAATGATAGGGCGAATAATACGCCAACCGCGCTATTTTTTCTAAAGATAAATCGCCGTCTAAATTTTCATCCATAAAAGATAAAACCTTGTTTAGTCATTTTAAATAATCTTCGGGCATAAACAGGATTTAAAATAAAATACGGTACTGCGGAATAATAAATAATTTGAGTTGATAATCGGTTCTAATATTTTGATTTTTTATATCATAGGTTTGTTGAAATACATTGTTATGGCTAGTAATATTTTGAACATCTATGTTCCACTCGTGCGTTAAACGTTTAGTGTTTAAACGGTAAGTGGGTTTAATATCTAACCTAAAATAAGGCGTGTATTGCAATGAAAATGCTCTAGAAAAATCGCGGACTTCGTCGCCTGCTTGTTTACTCGCATCTAGGTCTATGGGTGTATAGCGTTTACCACCCGCGTAGGTACATTTAAAATCGAGTGATAGGGTGTGTTTTTCTTTTATCTTAAACTCTTTTCCACCTAAAAAATTGATAACATAATTGCCATTGAAGGCCGTGTTGCGAACGACATTATCGCTCGCTTTGTATTTACTTTCAAATAAACTTGTGGTAAATAAAAAGTAATACCCTCGGCTATAAAATTTTTCGAGGGTTAATTCCAACCCATAGTTTTCGCCCAATCCTTTGCTAGTTAAGTAATCAATATTAGGACTGTTAAAATCGGCACCAAGGTTTAAAGCCGAAAATGTATTGGGTATTGTTTTTATAGGAGCATTGTAAATGTATTGGTAATAAACTTCGCTTTTTAATCTGAAGTTAGTACTAAACGATAGGTCGTAAGCTATTACTGCATGAATGGCGCGGGTATAATCTAATTGTTTATTGGTTTCTAAGCGTGTGCCATTGGGTAACTTATCGCTGGCAAAGTAAATATAAAGTGGCTGTAATTGGCTGTGCATACCGCCTCCAAAACTTAAACTTTGTTTGTTGGTTAAACTCCATTTTAAGCCCAAGCGCGGCTCTAAGGCTTGGGCATTATTCAATATAAAGTATTGATAAGATAAGCCGCTGTTTAAAGATAAGTCATCGGTAAATTTATGTTGCCACTGAAAAAATATACGTCCTAACGCAGTGTTACCTTTGTAATTACGCAAAACTTCAAATGTATTGATGCCAAATAAATTATCTACACTATCTACAAACAAGGTATTAAAGGCATCGGCATAAACGCCAGTACTTATAAAATCACGCACATTAAATTTTTTATGATACGTTGTATTAAATACATACCGTAAGGTTTGAGTGGTATTTCGGTACTCGGGCTTAATATTTTTTTCGGTTTTAAAGGCTGTATCAATTCGATCGGATGTAATTTTATTGTATTGACCGCTAAGCCCTAAGTTCGTTTTTAAATACGCATTGTTTTTAAACAGTATGGTGTGGTTAATGCCCGCAGCCCCAACATTGCTTCTAAAATAAGTATCGCGCGAGTTGTAGCCATACAAATCTTGCCCTTCTTTTTTATCGCTTTCTAACAAGGCCACATAGCTTAATCCGCCAATACCCCAAACGCTCCACTTGCCAGTTCGGTTAGTGGCAACATCAGCCTTAAAGGTTAAATCTTGGTATTGCGGAACTGCCGCTCCTGTTCCAAAATCTATATTCAACGCTTTAAAAACAGATAGGGTAGAGTAGCGGTAATTAATTAAGAAGGAACTGTTTTGTTTTTTAGACAAAGGACCCTCGGCACCTAACTCAAATCCGTTAAACCCAACCTGCCCCAAAAACTCGTATTTTTCGTTGTTTCCATTTCGCATTTTTAAATCGAATAC
>JAAFIL010000104.1 GCA_013297775.1 Bacteroidota bacterium | reverse complement strand
TTTTTATAGAATCCCATGGTATAAAGAAGTTGCTAAATATATTTTTTAAGATTTTATCTTTAGCATACAGCGAGTCGGAAAAGCCAACAAGCGCGCCATGTTGATGTAAGTAATTAAAATTTTTCGTGATGTGCAACGAATAAGGTAAACGTGAATGTGTTTTCCAAAATGCACCATTAAACGATTGTGATAATATATAATGGTAATCGTTTTTATGTTCTAAAAAATAAAAATCTGGCTCAATAAAGTTAGCATCGTACTCATAAAAATAAAATAAAGCTTTTGAATTAAAAGCTAAATCGGAAGAGTCGGTAACATTTCGTTTTTCGGCATGTACACTCACATAATTTAATTGACTTGTATAAGCCGAATAATTTTTCACAATTTTAAAACTCAAAGGTTTTGTAGGTTCATAAATACCTGGTTTAAGCGGATGTTTCCTGGTTTCTTCGGCAATTAATTCGATGTGCTCTAACAGATACGTTTTTTTATTGATGTAAACCTCGCCCGAAAAATAAAATTTAGAATCCTTAATGGCTTTAAATCGAATGTGGTAAAACGGTACAGAGCCGTTGTAATTAACGAGTTCTAATTCATATATTTTTTCTAACTCTGATTTTTTAAGATGAAAGGGACACCTTGGCATAGACTCTACATTTGTGGTTAGGTTTAAATTCATCAACAGCAGTAAAAACCGACGATTAGAGATTAGATTATTTTTGTAAGATGCACAAGCCAAACGACCATTTTTATAACTTATACTTTTAATTTCTGCATCTGTATAATCCACATTGCAAAAGCTTTCATCTAACTCAACAGGTTGATTATTAATTTCGGATTGTTGTATGTAATATACTTTAGCTTTTTGAGTTTCGGTATTAAGAATTGTTTCGCGACACTTTAGTAAAATATCTATCCCTTCGTTTGGATTAGTTTTATTAGAAATTTTTGCTTTAATTGGATAAGGCTGCAACTCAATTTTCACATTGCTTTGCCCATTTTGAACGGTTATTTCTTGCAAAATATAACCCATACTATTAATCACCAGTACATCTTGAGATTTATCGAGGCTTAACTGAAAAGCCCCATCCTCGTTAGTGATGTGTGAGAATGTTTTACTTTTATTACTGATGTTGCAATACGCTATACCCTTTTTTGTAACTGCATCTTGCACAATACCAGTTAAAAAATTTTGAGCCAAAATGTTATTAGATAGCTCCAATACTATAAACCAAAAAAAGAAAGTACATCTCATAAATACCATTTACAAAACACTTAAATAAATATCCTCAAAAATATAATTATTTAGAACATAAGCCATTCTTAAGAAGTAATAATCTTAGTTACACTAAAAAATATAAAATCCTTACATTTACTTTTTTTAAACATGGATACTTTAGAAGGATTAAATGCTGTTTTTCTTTACGCCACAGAAGGTATTTTAGTGGTAAATGATACAGGTCAAATCATTCAGATTAATCCAAGTGCCGAAAAATTATTTGGGTATTTAAAAGATGAATTATTGGGGCAAACCATCGAAGTTTTAATTCCTAAGCATTTAACTTCGGCTCACGAAATGTACCGACATAATTATTCAAAACACCCACATGCCCGCTCAATGGGCGAAGGGAAAGAATTATTCGGTCTTAAAAAAGATGGCATTACATTTCCTTTAGAAATAAGTTTGAGTCCTTATACCTTTAAAGAAAAAAAGTATGTAGTTGCTTTTGTTATAGATATAACACGTAGAAAACAAGCCGAAGAAAAATTAAAAATATACTCCTCGGAGTTGGAACAACAAGTAAGAAACCGAACGCTAATTTTAGAAGAAGCAATTGAAGAACTTGAAAAAACAAAAAAAGATTTGCACCAAGCATTAGATAAGGAACGCGACTTAAATGAATTAAAATCACGATTTGTTTCCATGGCTTCTCACGAGTTTAGAACCCCATTAACCACCATGTTATCTTCACTTTCGTTAGTAGATATTTACAATCAAAAAGGAGATGTAGCCAATCATAACAAGCATGTTAACAAAATAAAAAATGCAATTACCAACTTAACAGATATTTTAAATGATTTTCTATCGCTTAGTAAAATAGAAGAAGGGAAAGTAGAGAATAAACCCGAGGTATTTAATTTTAAAACGTTACTGCACGAAATTGTAACCGATATGAGTTTAGTAGCATCGCGTCAACAAAACATTGTTTCGAGCTATGAAGGCTTAGAAGAAGTGAATTTAGATAAAAAATTAGTGAAAAATATTTTGTTTAATCTTATCTCTAATGCCATCAAATTTTCTCCGGATGGCGGTGAAATAAATATTGCGGTAAACACCGAGGCTAAATGGTTAAGCATTCAAGTAAAAGACGAAGGAATTGGCATATCGGTTAGTGATCAAAAACATTTATTTGAACGCTTTTTTAGAGGCGACAATGCCACACACATACAAGGGACAGGTCTTGGCCTCAACATTGTAGCGCGCTATGTTGAGTTAATGCGTGGTTCGATTACTGTTAACAGCGAAGAAAATAAAGGAACCTTATTTTTATTAAAAATTCCACAATGAAAAAACTATTACTTATAGAAGATAACACCGATGTAAGAGAAAATACGGCTGAAATTTTAGAGTTGGCAAATTACAAAGTACTAACCGCAAAAAATGGGAAGGAAGGCGTTGAACTGGCTCAAACTGAATTGCCCGATTTAATTATTTGCGATATAATGATGCCTATTTTAGATGGCTATGGCGTGCTTCACTTACTTTCTAAACAAGAAACAACAGCAACGATTCCTTTTATTTTTTTAAGTGCTAAAGCCGAACGCAGCGATTTAAGAAAAGGAATGGATTTAGGTGCCGATGATTATTTAACCAAACCATTCGATAGTTCGGAACTACTGAATGCCATCGAGAGCCGTTTAAAACGTTCGCTTTTGGTGAAACAAGAATTTAGTAAAAATTTGAGTGGACTAAATGCGTTCATTTCAAATGCAAAAAACTTTGAAGACTTAAAAAAAATATCTACTCAACATAAAACGCAAACGTTTAAAAAGAAAACAACCATTTACGAAGAGGGATATTACCCTAAGGGCGTTTATTTTATTGTAAATGGAAAGGTAAAAAGTTTTAGAGTAAATGAACTCGGAAAAGAATTTATTACAGGACTTTATAAAGAAGGTGATTTTTTTGGTTACCTAGCTTTGCTCGATGAAGACGTTTACAACGACTCGGCCTCGGCCTTAGAAGACGTTGAAGTGTGTATGATACCCAAGGACGAATTTTACGCACTCATTTATAAAAATGCAGAAGTTTCAAAAGCCTTTATTAAATTAATTTCTGATAATTTAATTGAAAAGGAAGAGCAGTTAGTGAAATTAGCTTATAACTCAGTAAGGAAGCGCGTGTCGGAGGCCTTGATTACCTTGTGTAAACGCTATAAAAAAGAAGATGAACCCCTTTTTAGTATGCGCATTAGCCGCGAAGACTTAGCTAATTTAGCAGGAACAGCCACCGAAACCACCATTCGAACTTTAAGCGATTTTAAAGAAGAAGGTTTAATAGAAATAAAAGCAAGCACCATCACCATTTTAAAGCACGATCAATTACTCAAAATGAAAAACTAAGAATTTTACCTTTCGCTGGATAAAATTATTTTATACTTTTGGCTTGCATTACCCTTCGTGTACCGCCATGACTGGAACATCGGTAGCAAATGCAATTTTTTTAGTATTACTTTCCACAAAGAAATTATAAAGTACCGAATGGTTTTTGCTTACAATAAACGTAATATCTATGTCGTGTTCTTTAACAAATCGTTTTAATCCCGATTGAATGTCTTTGGCACGAATGGTATTTACGGTATAGTTTTTTCCATTTAATTTCAAGGAGGTAAATTTTTCTTCTATAAGTTCGTCGGGCGTTCTTACATATAATAATTGCACGGTAAGATTAGCCATTTTGATAACTTTCTCGATTTCTTTTAACGACGATTTAAGTAATTTCTCGCTATTGTCAACGGCTAACACCGCATTTTGAAGTGTATGTTTTGTAAATTTTTGCGGTACAATTATAACAGGAGCTTCTATTTTACCAGCAATATTTACACCATGGCTTCCAAAAATATATTTTGATATTTTATTTTTTGTATCAAGCCCCATTACCACTGCCATTACCTGGTGCTGCGTAATAAAATTTTGAAGTTCGCTTTTAAAATCATAACCCGAAACAAAAGTATTAATCTTCAATAGTGGAAACTTTTTATTTAAAAGCATCATAAAGCTATCAATTTTTGTTTGGCTTATTTTTTTGATAGATGAATACGAGTAACCATACAAACCCGCATTAGAGTGTACGATGGGCGCGTCAAAAATATTAAACAGCGTTAATTTACATTTTAATTTTAAGGCTAAATGTGCAGCGTATTCACAAGCATTTACAGATGCAGCCGAAAAATCGGTAGAGGCAATAATCATTTTCATAGTTCTAGTTTTTATTTTTTTAGTTTTTAAATTAATGAACCTTAGAGCGTGTTAATCGCACTTATTATGGCTTGCCACGGTTCAAAACATTAGTTTATTTTCTTCGACAATGCTTCTCCCTCCTTATTTTGCTTTTCCAAACTCCACATATCGGTAACAGTGGTTTCGAGCCAAACTGTTCCCGAACACCTTAGTATTTGAACAGATAAACTATACACTTTATTGAATAGTAATACTAATTCTTTTACCGTTGTATGTGGCCAAATTTCAATGTATTCGTTTTGTAAACGTTGACCATAATGACCAATGCACTCGTCGCTATTTTTAATAAAAACCTTTGTGGTTTTTGAATGAATGGAAGGATGCTGTACAAAAAAATCAATCTTAAGGAATGGAAACGTCGTGTTAAACTCATTTTGAATCGCACTAAATTTACAATCTGGATTAATTATTATTTTCATTTTATTCGTATCGAATGCTGGTAAAAAACAGTTTCCTTATTTCTATTGGTAATTTTTTTAGAGTATAAACACCGTTAAATCAAATGCAAGAGCAATCACACTACTCCAAATAATTAAACGCATTGGTGCAACTGCTAAAGTTAAGGCTAACGAAATAATTGTTGGAAAAGCCACAAATGCTAACTTAATAATTTCGCCATGAGCACCAAATGCAGCCGTTAGTCCACCTAAGCAACCTAATATGGCCAACTGCATAGAAATAATTCCATACCGGCTAAACTCTAGTTTATCCCAAAATGCACTTACTTGATTAGTATTTGATTTAGTAGCGTAAGATTTGTTTCCTGTAATTTTAATAGATGAATTCATGTTTTTATTTTTTAAGGGTTTATAATTAAGTAATCCAATGAAAATTTTTGCCAACTGGCGGGTATAGATAAAAGAAAAAGAATGAGAACGAAACGAGGCCAAACGTGTTTAACATCCCACATGGCTTCATTAAAGCTAAATCCGAATATGGTTATTAGTAAATGAAGTGCCAATAGATACAAGGCGGGGTACTGAAAAAGCCCAACTATTAAAAGTAAACCTCCTATAAGTTGCACGTAAGCATTAAACACTAAAGCAAAACTTGTAATAAATTTAGGAATGCCTTTGTTAGCAAAGTCATATTGATAAGTCTCAATAACATGTTTAATGCCGATTTTAAAAATAGCATCTCGCCCCTGAAAGAAAAGGAGCAAACCTAAAAAGACTCTTGCCGCAAAGGCAGCAACTTGTTCGTTATATTGATTTAAAATTTCCATTACGTTTTACTGATGGAACAAAATTAGAGTAAGTAACAGCGTTATTTAATGACTAGCATCAGTTAAAAAGATGATGCTGGTCAGGTTAAGCCAATTACTTATATTTTTTCGGGAGTTAAAGAGTGAATTTGGGTTTAATGAATCAAATGCGCGAGCGTTGGAGGCGCGAAGACCCCGCACGCAGTAGCAGATGTAGTAAAAGATCGAGCGGCTAAAGCGTAAAGCCCGACCCTGAAATGGAACGTTAATTAAATCGAGATTTCAAGAAAGAGAATCTTTAAAATAAAGTTTATAACTCGATTAACTAATAGACTACATTAAAAGTAGCACGCAGAGGGCGCAAAGGATGGAGTATCGAGAAAATAGCACGCAAAGATTCTGTGTTGATTTCCAAATAAAATATTAATTTTTTATCTTTACCTCAAGGCGGTTTTGAGCCAGCCTCTGTAGCGTGTTTAAACAGTTTGTGTTTGCACGCTATTTTTTGT
>JAAFIL010000103.1 GCA_013297775.1 Bacteroidota bacterium | reverse complement strand
GTGGCTTATCAATATCCCTGGCAAGTTGCTCTCCAGCAGAGCTCGCTTCCGTTTAATGATAGCACCACTAAATTATAAGCAATTATGTATATTTACAACCTGTCCGATTTTTGGGGTGGTTACAGTACTTTTTCGACTGAGACCTAATACTGCATTGGTGAATAAGAAAAAGTGACTGTTTTAAAGGGATTTCGGCTCATAATAGATTTCTATTGCATAATTTCATCTAACTCATTTTTAGGTTTTGATTTTAAGTGCTTTACAGAGTTAGCTGTTTTATTCTAAAGAATTTCTTTTTTGAAACCTCGGATTATTCATAAATTTTTAGCGAGTAACTCCATGTAGGTAGCGTACTCTAAAATATAGTTTTTATTTTTGGGAATTCTCGGGTATGTAATGCGTTTGCTTGACTCTTCTATTAGCGAATAAGCATAAGTATTTGTTTGAGTTACCCCAAATAACATTTGAAAATTCACACAATCTTTAAGTGGTTTTAAAACCATACCTCCACGGTAATAATCGAATGGTAAGTTTAAATGTTTGGTGTTTAGGGCTTGATAGGAAGAATAAAAAATACCTCTAATGTAAGCTGCATTGTAAAGCAATAAACTTTTTAAACGGGCTTTTATGTCGGGCTTACTGATCGTGTTTTCAATTGGCTTTCGCCACATCGAAAGCGGTTCGCTAAACAAGTTAGTAATACCTTCTTTTTCGGGACGTATGCGGCAAAATGTACAAAACAAACGGGCTTTAGGCTTTGTCGTGAGTCTGGGATTAGGCAAGTACTCTGTTTCTAAAAATCCATTTGCATAACGTTTCACCAAAAAAAACTGTTGAGTGCTATCGCTGTGAATAAGTAAAGTATCGGGTTCAGTAAACGACCAATTTAAGAACTTCAATTTAAAGTCTATGTTGTTGGTTTGGGTTAGCGAACCTGTATTTGAAAAATAAAGTGGTACATATTTTAATTCAGAAAGTGCTTGCGAAAGTTTCTCTTTATCAATTAGCAATAAAGTGGTATTGGTTTGTTGCACGCCTATTGCTGTTACCATCCAATACCCAAAAATAGAATCTACCGAAAAGGGTATTTTGTTATTGGCCATATCTGTTGCCTTGTTTGGGGTGCAAGCCAGTCCATTAAAAAAAATAACTAATCCCAAGGACCATCCTATTTTAGCTAAACGCATTCCCTCCATTTATTTTCAACTGTCTATTTGAGTTTCAAATATACTACATAAAAAAAATCCTCAACTATTACTAATTGAGGATTTAATTTGAGTTTAATAAACCTTATGTTTATTATTTAAAATTACTTTTTACTTTCTTTCTTGACTGGCTTCTAGCGTAACTTCGATTTTAACATCGTCGCCTAAACCACCGCTTTCGCCTACTTTATAATCGTTGCGGTTAATTGTTGTTACACCTTCAAAACCTACAACGTTTACTTTTTGTCCTTCCCACTCTTGATTGCTATTTCCTTGGTAGTTAAACACTAAATCAACAGCTTTGGTTACACCTTTTAAGGTTAATTGTCCTTTAGCGGTATAAGCGTAAAGTGAGCCCTCTGGATTTTTAATAATTTCGCTTGCTGAAAACGAAGCCTTTTTAAACTTAGGAACGTCAAAAAATTCGGCTTGATTACGCAAATGATCATCGCGGTAACTGTTTTGCGTATTAAGACTGGTCATATCTAACTGAATAAATATTTTAGCACCCGATGTAGCTTCTAAATTTACAAAACCGCTATCAACGTTAATGGTACCTTTAGTTCCTGAAATAATATGCTTAATATTAAAGTTAACTGAACTATGCGCACCATCTACTACATACATACCTTTTACTTCGGCAATATCTTTAACGTTAGCCGCTAATGCACTATCTGCTTGAGCTTTAGAATTAAAAATCATCTCTTTACCGTTGAGGTTTAATTTAATCACCTCTTGCTTTACCAATTCGGCAACACCGCTATTAACGGCAATGTAAGGTGCAATTACTAACGATACAATGCTCATTAACTTGATTAAAATATTCATCGAAGGACCAGATGTATCTTTGAATGGATCGCCAACCGTATCGCCAGTTACCGAAGCTTTGTGTGGCTCCGATTTTTTATAAAACGTTTCGCCATTAATAACCACTCCTTTTTCAAAAGATTTTTTAGCATTATCCCAAGCACCACCGGCATTCGATTGAAAAATACCCATTAACACGCCACTAACGGTTACACCTGCTAACAACCCGCCTAACACTTCGGGACCAAAAATAAACCCAACAATAACTGGGGTTATCAATGCAATAGCACCTGGCAACATCATTTCGCGGATAGATGCTTTGGTAGAAATGGCCACACATTTTTCGTACTCTGGTTTTGCTTTATACTCCATAATTCCAGGAATTTCGCGGAACTGACGGCGTACTTCTTGCACCATATCCATAGCTGCTTTACCAACCGCTTGAATACATAAGGCGGAGAAAATAAAAGGAATCATTCCTCCTACAAATAAACCCGCTAAAACGGGTGCTTTGTAAATATCAATGGCATTAATGCCTGCAATGCCTACAAAGGCTGCAAATAAAGCTAATGAAGTTAAAGCGGCCGAGGCAATGGCAAATCCTTTACCTGTAGCAGCCGTGGTGTTACCAACTGCATCTAAGTTATCGGTACGTTCACGCACTTCTGGCGGCAATTGACTCATTTCGGCAATACCTCCTGCATTATCTGCAATAGGACCAAACGCATCAATAGCCAATTGCATGGCGGTGGTAGCCATCATACCCGCTGCGGCAATAGCAACACCGTATAAACCTGCACAATAATAAGAACCCATAATACCCCCTGCTAAAACAAGAATAGGTATCACGGTAGATTTCATCCCAACCGATAAACCGCCAATAATGTTTGTGGCATGGCCCGTTGCTGATTGTCTAATAATTGACAATACAGGTTTTTTACCCATGGCCGTGTAATATTCGGTTACAATGCTCATAATAGCACCTACTACTGATCCAACTAAGATAGCTCCAAATACGCCATTTTTAGTAAATGCAATAC
Source organism: Bacteroidota bacterium (assembly GCA_013297775.1). Classification (GTDB taxonomy): domain Bacteria; phylum Bacteroidota; class Bacteroidia; order B-17B0; family Aurantibacillaceae; genus Aurantibacillus. The sequence goes on along the minus strand of JAAFIL010000103.1, from coordinate 3,490 downwards.
CTCTTAATGTAATTTCGCCATCGGGCAACATCCAATTCACAACAAAATACGAAGCAATAACCGTTAAAATCATACTGCTCCAGTTACCCAAATTTAAAGCGTTTTGGACATTTGATTTTTCATCTTTAATGCGCACAAACCAAGTACCTACTATCGAAAATACAATACCTAAACCACAGATAATCATTGGTAATAAAATGGGCGACATGCCGTCAAAATTATCTTCTAATTTAATCTCTTGCCCTAGTACCATGGTAGCTAAAATAGTTGCTACATAAGAGCCAAACAAATCAGCACCCATACCTGCCACATCGCCCACATTATCGCCTACATTATCAGCAATAGTGGCTGGGTTGCGCACATCATCTTCCGGAATACCAGCTTCTACTTTCCCCACTAAATCTGCACCCACATCGGCTGCCTTGGTATAAATACCGCCACCCACACGGGCAAATAAGGCAATAGACTCGGCACCTAACGAGAAACCCGTTAATACTTCAATTGATGTAGATACGGTGTTGGCACCTAAATCGGCAAAAATTGCTAAAAAGGCAATAAACAAGCCTCCTAATCCTAACACCGCTAAACCCGCTACGCCCAGGCCCATAACCGTTCCGCCTGTAAACGAAACTTTTAAGGCTTGTGCTAAACTTTTACGTGCTGCTTGCGTGGTGCGTACATTGGCTTTTGTTGCCACTTTCATCCCAATATAACCGGCGGTTGCAGAAAATACAGCCCCAATAATAAAGGCAATGGAAATAATCCAACTCGAATGAATTTCTTTACCGTTAACTTCGTGAATAGTTCCCGAATAAGCCAATAAAGCGGCGGCAAACACCACAAATATGCTTAACACTTTCCATTCGGCTTTTAAAAAGGCCATAGCCCCATCGGCTATATACCCTGCCAACTCTTGCATGTTTTTATCGCCCGCATCTTGCTTGGTTACCCATGCCGATTTAATAGCCATTACTAACAAACCTAAAATACCCAAAGCGGGTACTAAATAAACTATACTCATATTCTGTTCTTTTTTAAGGAGTGCAAAAATAGCAAAATTTATGGAATTTTAAAATTTTGTAAATACCTGAAAGTCATTTATTTATTAAATAAGCTATATTAATAACCATTTGATTATGCACCACAACGCTTTGCACCGCATTACCTACCAATAATAGATTTTCTGTCTAAACTTAATAAAAAAAGCTAATGCTACTTTTAACGAGGTTATAAAACCTTTTTCATAAAGCTAACGAAATTAGTTTTGAGAGCCGTAAGGTCAATAGCTTAAGTAAAATTGAACCCGTTTATTCAACTAGAAAAATAAAACGTGGATTGGAATGGCTTTAATTCGGATATGAATCCAAAAATCTAAATTTTATTAATAGTTTATTCGACATTGAGTCGAAAATAAAAATTAATTAACTAGGTTTTGAAGTTGCTATTGTGAATAAATAATTGTCTTTAAGCCTAATTTTCGTTTGGTAAATAACTTACTTAACAAAATATTTCTCAAGTTAATCCCTTCGAGAAATACAAACGTTTAAAAAAGACATGCGTATCAAACAAAATTATTTTTAGTATCAAATTATCCTTAATTAAAAACCTTGATTATGAAACTCAATTTATTTCGTTCAAAACTAAAGTCAGAAGTTGAAACACTTTCTGAAAATCTGAAAAATAGAGAAGAGCAAGTAAAAGAAGCCTCTCGTTTTGTAAATGAAATCGAAAAAGGAAATTTTAAGGAAGAAATTTCTGATAGCCTATCAACAAGCGAATTGGGCCGTTCGTTGGTTGCTATGAAAACGCATTTAGACAAAATTGCAAATGAGGAACAAATCAGGGGCTGGCTTAATACCGGACTTAGTACCTTTTCAGATATTCTAAGAAATAAAAATTCGTTAAATCTAAAAGAGCTATCCGATGCTATCTTGTTCAATTTGGTAAAATATGTTTCTGCTAACCAAGGCGTAATATTTGTATTAGAAGAAGATGAAAATGGGAAACAATCCTTAAAATCAATTTCGTGTTATGCTTATAATAGAAATAAACATTTAGATAAACGTGTCGAAATTGGCGAAGGTTTGGCTGGGCAATGTGTATTAGAAAAACAATCCAATTATTTGGAAGAAATTCCTAGCGACTATGTTACCATAACCTCTGGTTTGGGAGAAGCCACTCCAAAATCTATTTACATTTCACCGTTACTCATTAACGATAGCGTTTTCGGTGTCATCGAATTGGCATCACTATCAAGATTTAAACCTCAACACCTTGAATTTATTGACAAGCTATCGGAAAATGTAGCGGTTAGTATTAAAAGCGTTAAAGATAGCGAAAGAACACTTTTTTTACTCAACGAGAGCCAACAGCAAGCCGAGGAGTTAAAAACAACCGAGGAAGAGCTGCGTCAAAACATGGAAGAGATGCAAGCAACGCAAGAGGAAATGAAAAGGAGAAGCGAAGAACTCAAAAGTACTTCGGCAGAAATGAAAGGAATCATGGATGGCATCAACGCCACCATGGCCACCATTGAGTTTGAACCCGACGGCACTATCATTGCCGCCAATGAGAATTTTTTAAAAACCATGAATTATGCCTTGGATCAAATTAAAGGCAAACACCATAAACTCTTTGTACCACAAGCAATTCTTGAATCTAACGACTACCAAACCTTTTGGAAACGGCTTGCTGCGGGCGAATCTTTTACGGGCGTATTCCAACGCCTTTCTTCCTCGGGGCATACCATTTGGCTGAATGCCATTTATAATCCCATCTTAAACGCTAATGGAGAGGTGGTAAAAGTGGTAAAATTTGCGACTGACATTACTAAGCAACAAGAAATGCTAGCCGAAAATAAAGGTGTTTTAAGTGGCATCAACGCTACCATGGCCACCATTGAGTTTGAACCCAATGGTACTATCATCACTGCCAATGCGAATTTCTTAAAGACCATGAATTATTCTTTAGATGAAATAAAAGGCAAACACCATAAACTCTTTGCGCCTAAAGAAATTCTTGAATCGGACGATTACAAAACCTTCTGGAAACGGCTTGCTGCGGGCGAATCCTTTACGGGCGTATTTCAACGGGTTTCTTCTTCGGGCAATACCGTTTGGTTAAATGCCATTTATAATCCCATTTTAAATGCTAATGGAGAAGTTATTAAAGTGGTAAAATTTGCGACGGATATGACTACCGAGAAAGAGAAAGAAGCAGAAATCATGCAAATGCTCGAAGAAACCAAATCGCAAGAAGAAGAATTGCGTCAAAATATGGAAGAGATGCGCGCCACACAAGAAGAGATGAATAGAAGAAATCACGAACTCAAAAGCATCTCCGCCGAAATGAAAGGCGTTATGGATGGCATCAACGCTACCATGGCCACCATTGAGTTTGAACCCAATGGTACTATCATCACTGCCAATGCGAATTTCTTAAAGACCATGAATTATTCTTTAGATGAAATAAAAGGCAAACACCATAAACT
>JAAFIL010000101.1 GCA_013297775.1 Bacteroidota bacterium | reverse complement strand
CTCCACGCACAGAACAAGAAAAAGTATTGGTAGGAGTATGGGCCGATGTATTAAAACGTGAGCCGATAAGTGTAAGCGATAGTTTTTATAATTTGGGTGGAGACTCCATAAAATCTATCCAAGTAGTGGCACGGTTAAAACAAAGCGGTTACACTTTGAAGGTAGAACAACTATTACGCACACCTGTATTAGAAGAGTTAGTACCGTTGATGCATCTGGGTACAAAAGTTACTGATCAAAGTGAAGTAACGGGTCATGTAGAACTAACGCCGATACAACGTTGGTTTTTTAAAAGCCCAAGTATAAAAATACACCAACATTACAACCAATCTATTTTATTGCAAAGTAAAGAAAACTTAGATAGTCAAATTCTTGAACAAAGCATCGCTGCGTTAACCAAGCATCACGATGGGTTGCGGATGGTTTATACTAAGAGCGAAGAAGGCCATTGGGAGCAATACACTAAAGGAGTAACAGCAAAATCTTATACCTTCGATTATTATGATTTGAGTGAAGCCACAAATGCTCACGAGCAAATGGAGCAGATAGGCGAAGCACTTCAATCCAGTATAGATTTGGAGAAAGGCCCTTTGTTTAGAGTTGTTCACTTCCGTTTAAGCGGTGGTGATCGCTTAGGTTTAATCTTGCACCACTTGGTAGTGGACGGTGTATCGTGGCGTATTCTATTAGAAGACTTAGCTTTACTATATAGCCAATACCAAGAAGACCGCCTCGTTACTTTACCATTAAAAACCGACTCGTTCCAACGCTGGGCTTTATTACAAAAGGCTTATGCAAGTAGCAATAAACTGATTAGACAAAGAAGCTATTGGGAACAGGTATGCGGGCAAAGAGTAGAAGCCTTACCACAAGATAAAGTAGTAACAAAAGGAACACTAGTAAGTATAGATTCGAGTGAGAGTTTTACGTTAAGCAAAGCCACGACCGAGTTATTACAAACCCGCATCCATCAGGTATATACCACAGAGGTTAATGATATTTTATTAACTGGATTAGGCTTGGCAATAAGGGAAGTTTTTTCAAGAGATAAGAGTGTGATAAAGCTAGAGGGTCATGGCAGAGAAGAGATTATAGATGGAGTTGACATTAGCCGAACGGTAGGTTGGTTTACCAGTATGTATCCCTTTGTATTGGATATATCCAACACAACACATCAGGATAGGAGTTTAATAAAAGTGAAAGAAGACTTGCGAAAAATTCCGACTAAAGGTATTGGCTACGGGATACTTAACTATTTAACAGATACGCCTCTTAATAGCCAACTAGAAACGGAGATTGTGTTTAACTACTTAGGTGATTTTGGTAGCCATGTGTCGGTTGCCGGAGAAGCCTCACCAGCACTATTTGATTATTCTAACGAGTCTATTGGTAGCCCTTCATCCAAATCTAATACCGATTCAACTGTATTAGATATATCAGGTATATTGTTGAATGGCGAGTTGAGTATGACGGTAAGTTATTCTCATCAACGTTATAATAGAGTAACCATAGATAATTTAGTAAAGAGTTACGAGCAAAATTTAATCCGATTAATTGAAACACTATCAAATAGTAAAGAAACGCACCTAACGCCCTCTGATTTAACGTTTAAAGGACTTAGCGTACAAGAACTTGATGAACTCAATGCAGATAATAACGTAGAAGATATTTATGAATTATCACCTTTACAAGAAGGGATTTATTACCATTGGTTATCGGCGGCATCAACATCACTTTATTTTGAACAAACCTCGTATAGCATAAGGTCTAAAGATTTGGATTTGAAAAATTTGAAGCAAGCTTATGATAGTTTAATTGCTCGTCATGGGGTGTTACGAAGTAGTTTTAGTACCAATTATGCAGGGAGGAGTTTGCAGATTGTAAGAAAAGAAGTGCGGGCTAACTTTAGTTATGAACGCATACAAGAACGGGCTAATAAAGACGAACAGCAAACGTATATTGAACAGGTTAAGCAAAAGGATCGCGAGAAAGGTTTTGATTTAGAAACGGCTTCTCAAATGCGTTTGCATGTTATCGTTCTTGGACAAGGGGATTATGAATTTATATGGAGTCATCACCATATTTTGATGGATGGTTGGTGCATGAGTGTATTGATTAATGATTTTAATCAATTATTAAGTTCAGCGGTGTTGGGAAGTAATGTAGTACTATCCCCAGTAAGACCTTATTCGGATTACATCAATTGGTTACAGGGTATAGATAAAGATACATCGCTGGCTTATTGGAAGAATTATTTGTTAGACTATTCCTCTGTTGCACAAATTCCTTTCCAAGTAAACGCAGATACCACCTTATCTCCATTAAGTTACAACTTACAAAAAGAACAGGTTCAAGTTGATGGCACGTTATACACAGCCATGGAATCCTTGTGTAAGCGGTTAGGTATTACGCCTAATACATTCATGCAAGGGGTGTGGGGGTATTTGCTATCGAGTTATAATAGCACAAACGATGTGGTATTTGGAGCGGTTGTATCAGGTCGTCCTGCCGAACTTATGGGCGTAGAAGACATGATAGGTTTGTTTATCAATACCATTCCAGTACGTGTTAACTATGATGCAAATACTACTGTCGTTGACTTATTAAAATCCTTACAACAGGCATCCATACAAAGTACTACCCATCATTATGTTAGTTTATCAGAGGTTCAATCTCAAAGCCAATTAGGGAATGATTTGATTAACCACATTATGATATTTGAGAATTATGCGGTTAAAGAAATGGAAGGCGAAGGGGTTTTAAATACAGAGCAAGCCCAAGCCCTGTTGGTGGAGTCGGTTTCTATTTTTGAGCAGACTAATTATGATTTTAATATAAGTGTTAGTCCAGCTAAAGATTCATTACATGTAGAGTTTAGTTATAACAGTAATCGTTACGACACACCATCGTTAAAACGTTTAGCTATTCACTTCACTAATTTAGTAGCCTCATTTATTGAACAATCGGGGCAACCCTTATATAAACTCAATTACTTATCAGCAGAAGAACAACACGAGTTACTTCGTGTTTTTAACGACACCCAAGTCGCTTATCCTAGAGATAAAACGATTGTAGATTTGTTTGAGGAGCAGGTAAAAGAAACCCCAACAAACGTTGCTGTAAGCTTCGAGCACCAAACACTCACGTATAGTGAACTCAACGAACAATCGAATCAACTAGCGCATTATTTACAAACGAATTACCACATCGAACCTGATGATTTAATTGGTATAAAATTAGAGCGAAGTGAGTGGATGCTAGTGGCGATACTAGGGGTATTAAAATCTGGTGCAGCGTATGTTCCCATAGACCCAAGCTACCCACAAGAGCGTATTGCGTATATAACACAAGATACTAATTGTAAAGTGTGTATAGATGAAAATGAGTTAAACAAGTTTAAAAATAATCAGTCAACGTATTCAAAAGATAAAGTCGTATCAGCGATAACATCGAGTAACCTTGCTAACGTCATTTATACCTCAGGTTCAACGGGTAATCCCAAAGGGGTTATGGTAGAACATGCAAGTTTAGCTTCGTTTATGTTGAAGTTAAACGTTCAATTTGGTTTACAAAACATTCAAAAAATAGTAGGTTCTACAAACATTACATTTGATGTTTCGTCCTTAGAAATCTTTGGAGCGTTATGTAATGGCAAGACATTAGTTTTTTTATCAAGTGAACAAATAACTAATCCTGATAAATTTATAGCACATATAGAAAGTACAGGAGCTGAGATGCTCCAGTTAACGCCCTCTCGTTTATCTCAACTATATACTTCTGGAATTGATTTTCCTGAGAGTCTAGCCTTAGTATTAGTAGGTGGAGAAGAGTTAGGCGAACTACACTACGAGCGACTACGGAATGAACCTTTCATTTCTATCAACGTTTATGGCCCAACCGAAACTACTATATGGAGTTCGGGACTAGCTATAAGAAATAGTAGTAAGTTGAGCATAGGCACACCTTTGTTAAATGAACACATTTACATATTAAACACAGAAAACGCCTTGCAACCTATAGGTGTAACAGGCGAGTTATGCATAGGAGGTGATGGTTTAGCAAGAGGCTACTTAAACAAACCTGATTTAACGGCGGAGAAATTTATAAAACATCCATTCAAGGAAGGCGAGCTTTTGTATAAGACTGGGGACTTGGGTAGGTGGCTACCCGATGGCCATATTGAGTTTATTGGCAGAAAGGACAACCAAGTGAAGATACGTGGATATAGAATTGAGTTGGGTGAGATAGAACATGCACTATTAAAGAACGAAGCGATAAAAGAGGCGATAGTTATCGCTAGAGAGAATCAGAATAGTGAGAAAGAGTTGGTGGCTTATCTAACATCGGATATAGAACAACATATAAACGAGTTACGAACCTCATTAAAAAGACAATTACCCGATTACATGGTTCCTTCGTACTTTGTTCAGTTAGAGGCGTTGCCTTTAAACAGCAATGGCAAGATAGACCGTAAGGCATTACCTAATCCAGAGGGTATGGGGCTTGCAAGTGGATTAGAATATGTAGCCCCAAGAAATGAACGAGAACAAAAGCTAGTGGAGATATGGCAAACGTTACTACAACGAGAAAGGATAGGCGTTACAGATGACTTTTTTATTTTGGGAGGCCATAGTTTAAGAGCGATTCGCTTAATTAGTGAGTACCACCAAACTTTCGATGTAAAGTTAAGCATACAGGCGATCTTCAATCAAAGTACAATAGAAGGTCATGCTGTATTATTAGCTGGTGCGAAAAAGGAAACATTTCTACAAATAGAGGCTATTGCGCATCAGCCGAGTTATGCGATGTCTGATGCCCAGCGAAGACTTTGGGTATTGAGTCAATTTGAGGGCGGTTCATCAGCATATAATATGCCAAGTAGTTTAGAACTAGAGGGAGAGTATGAATTCAATTTATTTCAAAAGTCATTTGATAGGTTAATAGAACGGCACGAGGTATTGCGCACGGTATTTAAAGCGGATGAGCAAGGCGAAATCAAACAATGGATTTTAGAACCAGAGGTATTAAACTTTAAAATAGATTATAAAGACTTTAGAAAATCTAAAAACAAAGAAGAGAAAATCATAAAATATATAACCGATGATTCTTACAAAGTTTTTGATTTAGAGCAAGGTCCTTTGTTAAGAGCGGCATTATTACAAACCGACGAATTAAAATATGTTTTTTACTTTAACATGCACCACATCATTAGCGATGGCTGGTCAATGGAGGTGTTGAGTAAAGATGTGTTGGCGTATTACGAGGCTTATAAAGAAAGTCGGGAAGTAAAATTAGAACCCTTGCGTATTCAGTATAAAGATTATTCGGCGTGGCAGTTAAACCAATTAAACGAAGAAACGTTTAAAGGACATAAAGCGTATTGGCTCGATAAACTTAAAGGCGAGCTGCCCATCCTAGAACTTCCAATTTCCAAACAACGGCCTAGGTTAAAAAGCTATAATGGTCATGGTTTAAGCACTTATATTAATGCAGCAACAAGCATCAAATTAAGAAAATATACCGAGGCCAATGGCGGCAGCTTATTCATGGGCTTACTAGCTGCGTGGAATGTGTTGATGTACCGTTACACGGGTCAAACGGATATAATAACTGGAACACCAGTTGCAGGACGCGAACATATTGATTTAGAAAATCAAATTGGGTTTTATGTGAATACACTTGCGCTGCGAAATGAAATAAACCTTGAGGATAATTTTAATTTATTTTACCAACGTTTAAAAACGGCAACCTTAACAAGTTACAATCATCAGATGTATCCTTTTGATAGATTGGTTGATGAGTTAAATCTTCAAAGAGATACGAGCCGAAGTGCACTATTTGATGTGATGTTAGTTCTTCAAAATGTTGGCGAAAAAGTAGAAGGGATTAGAATAGAAGACGCAGAATTAGATCAGATACAAGATAATGGTTATAGTGCCTCCAAATTTGATATAGAGGTAACGTTTCAAGAGTTAGGGGATTACTTGTCTTTACAGGTCGTTTATAATAGTGATGTCTATGAGAAGGAGATGGTAATAAACTTACTATCTCATTACAAGCAAGTATTAGAAACCCTGTTAGAAAATCCAGAAGAAAATATCTCGCTAATAGATTACTTATCAGTAGAAGAGAAGGAGCAACTACTTGTTACGTTCAACGACACCCAAGTCGCTTATCCTAGAGATAAAACGATTGTAGATTTGTTTGAGGAGCAGGTAAAAGAAACACCAACAAACATTGCTATTGTATTTGAAGATAAAGAACTCACTTACAAACAACTCAACGAACAATCGAATCAGTTAGCGCATTATTTACAAACGAAGTATCATATTCAACCTGACGATTTAATTGGGATAAAACTAGAGCGAAGTGAGTGGATGCTAGTGGCGATATTGGGTGTATTAAAATCGGGAGCCGCGTATGTACCCATAGACCCGAGTTACCCGCAAGAGCGAATAGATTATATTGAAGCAGATACAAACTGTAAAGTGTATTTAACTGCGGAAGAATTAATTAGGTTTAGAAATAGTCAAAAGGGGTATTCAATAGAAAATATAGTTTCAAAAGCCAAACCATCAAATCTTTCACATGTCATTTATACATCAGGTTCAACTGGTCAACCAAAGGGTGTGATGGTAGAACATAGAAGCACTTATTGTTTTATCAAATGGGCGCATGATGAATTTGAGAAATCGGAATTTGATATAGCGTTATTCACAACCTCGTTAAACTTTGATTTATCAGTATTTGAAATTTTTTATGCACTTACTAAAGGTAAAGCTGTAAAGGTATTGAAAGATGGATTGGCGATACCAGAGCATCTTGAGAAGACAAAGAAAATACTGATTAATACTGTTCCAAGTGTAGTAAGTGAGTTACTGAAACAAGGTATGAGTTTTGAATGTGTATCGGTATTAAACATGGCAGGCGAGCCTATTCCGTTAGCATGTAGGAATGGATTGAAGGGTAAAGTTAAGGAGATAAGAAACCTATATGGTCCATCGGAAGATACCACTTACAGCACGGTTTTTAGAATAGATAAAGATGAGAGAGATTTGATAGGTAAACCTATCTCCAATACGCAAGTATATTTTTTAAACGAAGAAAATCAACTTGTGCCCAAGGGAGCAATAGGCGAGTTGTGCATAGGTGGTTCTGGTTTAGCGCGAGGCTACTTAAATAAACCTGAGTTAACAGCAGAGAAGTTTATAAAACATCCATTCAAGGAAGGCGAACGTTTATATAAGACGGGGGATTTAGGGAGATGGCTACCCGACGGTAATATTGAGTTTATTGGTAGAAAAGACAACCAAGTGAAGATACGCGGTTACCGCATTGAGTTGGGCGAGATTGAACATACGCTATTAAAGAATGAATTCATAAAAGAGGCGGTAGTTATCGCTAGAGAGAATCAGAATAGTGAGAAAGAGTTGGTGGCTTATCTAACATCGGATATAGAACAACATATAAACGAGTTACGAACCTCATTA
>JAAFIL010000102.1 GCA_013297775.1 Bacteroidota bacterium | reverse complement strand
TCAATGTATTATTTAAAACACCGAGCGTATCTACAACAGTTTCACAACTCCGTAAATATCAAACTAAACTCGCGTCTAGCTAACCTGCTATCTTTTTATTAATTATCAATATTTTCAATGAACGTTTTAATTCTTGTCCTCTATTCTTTTCCCGTTTCGGGGCTGCAAAATTACAAACTTTTTTCCTCCTCACCAAATATTTCTCGAAATATTTTTTTTACCTACTCTATTTTTTTGTAACTCCAGTACCTCAATTAACGGGGCGCAAATGTACAACCTTTTTTGTCTAATTTGCAATTAAAAATAAAAATAAAACATAACTGCATGATTATCAATTTGATTAAATTAATTCTTAAGCCATTTCAACACTTCTACCCGATTTTTTTCTTTGATTTTGACTGTATAAAACCCATTTTTCAAATTTGAAATAGGAATAGATGTTAGTGGATTGGTTATTATTTCTGTCATTATGGGTTGCCCTAATGCGTTTATGATTTCGATCTCAACAGATTCAAATGCTTCATTTTTGCTTATTAGATTAAGTACATCTGAGGCAGGATTGGGGTAAATAAAATAATTAACGGCTGCTTTATCCAACGTTTCTAATCCAACTGTATTGCAATTACTAACTTGTTGCACAAAAGATGAAATACTACTACAACCATTGGCATTAAACCCAGTTACACTATAAACCGTTGTGAGAGTAGGACTTATAACTTGAAACGCAGAGGCAGCTCCGGCACTCCAACTGTAAGTGGAAGCACCAGAAGCAGTGAGTGTTGCAGACTGCCCAATGCAAAGATTATTAGTAGAAGAAAAAACACTAAGTATTGGCGAATTATTTACTGTAACTGTTGACGTTGCGGGAAATTGACTCAGGCAGCCGTTTGAAGAAATACCTTGCACAAAATAATTAGTTGTGATAGTTGGCGAAACAATAGGCGTACCGCTTGAAAACGTATAACTAATGGCACCATTTGGCACCAGCGTGAATGATTGGCCCGAACAAATAGCACCAGAGTTAACTGTAATGGTTGGATTTGGATTGACACTAACGCCAGATATGGCTATATTAGAGGATAAACATCCTAAACTAGTTGCTCCAATAACTGCATAAGTTGTGGTTGTAATTGGGGAAACTATTGGTCCACCACCAACAAACGTGTAAGAAGTTGCACCAGATGGCGTAAGTGTAAATGATTGTCCATCACAAATGCTACCGCTGTTAATGGTTACAGTTGGTGTTTGGTTAACCGTAATGCTGCCCACCGCAGTGTTGGTACAACCTTGAATAGAAGACCCCGTTACCGAATAACTAGTTGTTAAGCTTGGCGTAACTGTGATAGACGCTGCCGTAGTGCCTGTACTCCAAACATAAGCATTGGCTCCGTTAGCTATTAAGGTTGCTGAATTTCCACTACAAATTTGAGCTGTAGAAACAATTGAAATGGTTGGCGTTGGTGCGTTATTTAAAATAGTAATGTTTGAGAAATTATTATTAATATTCGCTATATCTGGTCTATTATCTCCGTTATAATCGCCTATTGCTATTTCTGTTGGAAAAATGCCAACACTATAATTGATAGGACTCAAAAAACCACCTAAACCATTTCCAGTTAGTATAGCAACAGCGTTAGATTGAGCGTTAGATACAACTAAATCAGGTTTTGAATCGGCATTAAAATCAGCTACAGCCAAATCAATTGGAAAAATCCCTACTGTAAAGTTTACAGCATTTGAAAAGACACCACCTACATTTCCTAACAAAATAGAAACTGAACCAGACAAACCATTTGTTACTGCTAAGTCTAAATTACCGTCAGCGTTAAAATCGCTAGAAACAATAGAATTAGGTGATGAGCCAACGAGATAAGTAACTGCATTTAAAAACGCTCCTGCACCATTACCAAAAATAATACTAACAGTATTTAATTGCCCATTTACAATTGCTAAATCAGAATTTCCATCGGCATTAAAGTCATTAGAAACTATTCCTGATGGCGAGCTACCTACTGCGTAATTAATTGCAGGTGAAAATGTACCAGAGGGGCTACCAAGCAAAATGGAATAATCACCAGAAATAAAATTAGTAGTTACTATATCTTTTGAACCATCGTTATTAAAATCAGCAAACGCTAAATTTACGGGAGAAAACCCAACAGAATAACTTACCACAGAATTAAAACTTGCCGATCCTACTCCCAATAAAACGGAAATATCATCAGATACTTCATTTGTTACAACGATATCTTGAATGAGATCGTTATTAAAATCATTAATTAAAATGGCACTTGGCGAAATACCCGTGGTATAAGTAGCTCCTAAGGAAAAACTTCCAATGCCGTTATTGATTAATACATTTAATGTATTATTTGCGTTGTTTAAATAAATAAGTTCTGATTTACCATCTCCATTAAGATCTTTGGCAGCTATGGCTGTTGCGTTACCTAATAGAGATAAATTAAATGCAGAAGAAAAATTACCTAATCCGTTTCCTAAAAGTAAAGTTAAATTATTTGAAAAAGAATTTGCTGTTACAATATCCAGTTTTCCATCATTATTGAAGTCCGCCTCCAAAGCGAGATTCGGAACACTTCCCGTTGAAAAATTTGAAGAAAATGAAAACCCGGAAGGATTTTGACCTATAAAAAAAGAAATAATATTACTACCAGGACTACTTACAACTATATCGTTTCTGCTATCTGAATTAAAGTCGGCAACTATTAACCCAGCAATTCCATTACTCGGATTTGAAAGTGTGCTGTTAAACGTAAAGGCACCTAAACCATTACCCGCTAGGATTACTGTATTGTTAGAATTAGAATTAGTTACAATTAAATCTAATTTACCGTCGTTCGTTAAATCCAAAGTTTTCAACTGATTAGAACCAGATCCACTAGCTGGATAATTAATTCCTGAGAAGAAAGTACCGTTACCTAAACCTATTAAAACGGTGATGTTTCCAGAACCTTGATTAGCTACTGCAACATCACTTTTTGAGTCGTTGTTAAAATCACCAATAGCAATGCCCTTTGGCGACGAGCCTGTAAAATAGTTTACGGCGTTTGCAAAGCCTCCACTACTATTACCAAGTAATATCGAAAGGCTATTTGAGCCTGCATTGGAAACCGCTAAGTCTTTTCTACCATCGCTATTAAAATCTCCAATTTGGATTTCGCCTGGATTGATGCCGACACTATTTGTTGCAGCTAAACTAAAACCCCCAATACCATTCCCTAAAAAAAGTGCCACACTCCCTGTTGTATTGTTAATACCTGCTACTAAATCAGCTTTACCATCGCCGTTAAAATCGCTTACAGCAAGGGCTTGCACATTTACTGCACTAATCGTTTGAGAGAAAATACTAAAAGAGCCAATACCATTACCAAGTAATATGGCTATGTTATTGACATTACCTCTTGCTACTGCCAAATCAACATTCCCGTCTCCATTAAAATCGGCTTTGGCAATTGCAGTTGGACTAGAGCCTAACGATTGCGCTGTATTGGGACCATTACCTTGAAAACAAATGCTTGGAATTTGAGCCTTTAAAAAACTTATCCAAAAGCAACTGATTATTAAAATTTTCTTTTTCATAGTGTATTCTGTTAGTTTTGGGGTAACATTAGTTTTCGTCGAAAGTTTAGTTATTACTTTCAATTGAATAGATAATTAACAAGAAACATGGGCTTTTAACATTTTAACCCACAACCTTTAAATAATTTAAACACCGTTAAACAATTTTTATTTTTTGTTGTTTTATAGTATATTAGAAACCTTAACACGTAATAAAATGGCAGGAGTTAATAAAGTAATTTTAGTTGGAAATTTAGGCCGCGACCCAGAATTGAAATATTTAGAAGGTAGCATTGCCCGCGTCAATTTTAGTTTGGCTACATCCGAAACTTATAAAGACAAAACAGGAAACCGTATAGACCAAACCGAATGGCACAACATTGTGTTTTGGAGAAGTTTGGCTGAGAGTGCCGAAAAATTACTAAAAAAAGGCACACAAATTTATTTAGAAGGTAAATTGCAAACTCGCCAGTGGGTTGATAAAGAAGGTAATAAACGTAACATTACAGAGATAATTGGCGAAACATTTGTGGTGTTGCAACGCCGAGACACTAATAATTACAACAATTCTGTTGCTTCCGAAAATGGTAGCGAAGTGAATTTTGAAGATTTAGGAAATACCTATTAACAATCCTCACAGTAAAGTTTATTTATTTTAACCATACGGCAACGTATGGTTTTTTTATTTTTGTAAGTATATGAAATTTATTTTGCGTGGCATTAGTTTACTAATTGTGTGTTTATTGTTATTGGCTTGCGATGAAGACGAAGGGTTTGTATCGCCCAAACCACGGGGCTACCCGCGCTTATACTTTCCCGAAAAAAAATTCCACACGTTTGTAAGCCCTTGCCAATACCGTTTTGAAGTATCCGACCAAAGTACTTTTAAACAAAAAGGCGATTCCTGTTGGTTTGATATTATTTATCCTACTTATAAAGCCAGCATTCATTTAAGTTATAAACCGTTGAAAAATAATCTTTCGCAATACATCGAAGACTCGCGCGACTTTGCTATTCGCCATCAAATTAAAGCAACGGGGCTTACCGAAAGCGTCATCATTCGCGATACATCGCGGGTTTATGGCTTGTTATATGATATTTCGGGAAACACCGCCTCTTCGGTGCAATTTTATTTAACAGATAGCACCCACCATTTTTTAAGAGGAGCTTTGTATTTTAATGCCGTCCCCAATATTGATTCTTTAAAAGTAGTAATAGATTATTTACGTCAAGATGTTATCCAGTTGATAAAAACAACAGAATGGAAATAAATTTTAAGTGCGAATTGTTTGAAAATTTGAGTGTACAGCAGTTACGTTTTATTTATCAACTGCGTGCCGAAGTGTTTGTAGTTGAACAAAATTGTGCGTATTGCGATGTAGATGAAACCGACGAGTTAGCCTATCATTTATTTGCTTTAGAAAACCAGAAAGTAATGGCGTATGCGCGGCTTATTCCTGCTGGCATTACCTACACAACGTGCAGCATTGGGCGTGTGGTTATTCATCCTTCGTGGCGAAAACAAAAACTGGGGCAAGCCCTCATGCACACCGCTATAAAAAAATGTATTGATTTATTTAATACAGATTCGATTACCATTTCGGCACAACTTTACCTTCAACGCTTTTACGAAAACTTAGGTTTTAATCCCGTTGGCGACGTGTATTTAGAAGATAATATTCCACATTTAAAAATGATATATGACAAAAAATCTTCTTTTTAGTTTAAGCCTTTGCTGTTTAGTAGCTTGCCGCTATCAGCCCGCCTCAAAGCCGTTTCCAGAAACAAATGATTTTAAGGTTGGAGAAAAACTACGTGTTAATTTACCCGAAAACCATACTAAAAGCGAAAACTGGCTACTAACGGGTGCTACACCCCAAGGTGTTAATCTGATAAACGCGGTTTGGCATGGCAACGAAAAAGGAATTGATTTTAATTTTGAAGCCAAAACGGTTGGCGTAGATACATTGCAGTTTATTTTAAGACGTGTTAATGATACCATTGCTACACGCCAAGTTATTATTAGAGTTCAACCTCAATAATCACTTCTTGTTTAAACATTTTATCTTTTGTTGAACGCAACTACAGCCGCTTTTTTTACATTTTCACAGATGTTACTCAATTATAAACAATAGCGTATTTATTGTGCGCTAACTTATATATTTGTGATGATTTTATAATCGCCTAACTGCAAACAAACGTAATGTTAACCTCGCTCACAAAAGATTTTATTGATGCCATTAAATTGGATGCGGGTGTTGATTTATCGAACTATGCCTTAAGTTCTTTAGAGCGAAGAATTACGCACGTATTTTTTAAGTTTAACTTAAAAAGCATTGCACACATGCGCTTAAAAATTCAGGCCAAAGAGTTAAGCGTAATAGATGTACTAAATGAAATTACCGTTAATACAACCGAATTTTTTCGCGACCCCGCCGTTTGGAATGATTTAAAGTCGTTATTTACCAATTACTTATCCCATCAAAACGAAATCAAAATATGGCACGCCGGTTGCAGCAGCGGCGAAGAGGTTTACTCAATGGCTATTTTACTAACCGAAATGGATTTAATTTCGCGGTGTAAAATTATTGCTTCAGACATTAACGAAGTGGTTCTAAATACGGCGCAAAGAGGCGTTTACCATAAACGGTTTTTAAATGATTTGTATAATAATTACGAGGCCGCTTTTAACGAGGTAGATTTAAGTTCGTATTATACGTTACAGAATTATAACTTTATTTTGAAACCTGAATTAAGTCAAAACATTCAGTTTAAAAAAATGAATTTAATAGGCTTAGAACCGTTTAATAAATTCGACTTAATTCTTTGTCGAAATGTACTCATCTATTTTAATAAAGACCTCCAAAATAATTGCCTTAAATTGTTTAGAGAAACCTTGTTTGGCAATGGTTTTTTAATGATTGGCAACAGCGAGTCTATTGATTTTTTAGACGATATGTACGCCTTTAACAACATCAATTATCATTCTAATATTTTTAGAAAAAAACCTCAGTAAAGCCAACCTGCGTTTCCTAATGTCCTTACCGCTTTTGTCTTTCACCAAAACCCTTTCATAATTTAATTCTAAAACGATGCTGCAACCCTCGTAAAAACTGAGGAGTTCTCTATCTCAAAAAAAGAGAGAACGCATCTATTTATCTACTTTTCTTGGAACCGCCTTACTAAACAATGCGGCAGCTCAATAGTGAGATGAACTAGAAAAGAGAGCTACCACAACTTCAACGATCCATCTAATCACACATAACACTACCACCCACTCGCTAGAAACTGGAACTAATCTATTTTTTGTAAGTTTTCATTTTATTACAACAATGCTTTCTTACCTTTGTTACTTAAAAAAATAAAATGCAAGTAGCCAATCTTTTACAAAAAGCGTTAGAGTTCGAGTTTTTAAGTATTGAAGAAGGTGTATTTTTATTTGAGCAGGCTCCAACTGCCGACTTGATGATGGTAGCCAATGCGCTGCGTAAAATTCAAAAAAATAATTCAGAGCATGTAACATGGATTATTGATCGTAACGTAAACACCACCAACGTTTGCATTGCAAATTGCAAGTTCTGTAATTTTTACCGCATTCCGGGTCATGCCGAAAGCTACATCACCTCAATAGATACTTACAAGCGTAAAATTGAAGAAACGTTTAAATGGGGCGGCGAGCAACTTTTATTGCAAGGCGGACATCATCCAGATTTAGGGCTTTCCTACTACGTTAATTTATTTCGCGAATTAAAACAACTTTATCCCAATTTAAAATTGCACGCACTTGGGCCACCCGAAATAGCCCACATTACAAAACTCGAAAAAAGTACGCACACCGAAGTTTTAAAAGCACTCAAAGACGCAG
>JAAFIL010000100.1 GCA_013297775.1 Bacteroidota bacterium | reverse complement strand
GTTACAAACGCAGCTCTCAAACGTCCTCGTTACGCTTCGCTAAACAAGGACGAGATAAGGGTTCAAGTATTTTTACAGAGTTAGCTATTTTATTCTAAAGACCCTCTTTCTTAAAATCTCGGTTTAATCCATATTATGCAACTGAAATTTATTGAGAAACCTCTGCGTGAGGGGTATTTCGACTTCGCTCAATATAAAAGTAGCGGCAGCCCCCGAAGGGCGTTTGCTAATTTTGCACGCGCGAGGCGGCTGAGGCACGAAGACCCCGCAGCAACTTCGGCAGGCTCAGCGTAGGCCGTAGCAAAATAGCAAAACGCACAAGGGGCTAAAGCGGATGACCCGACCCCCATGTAGAACTGGCGTTACCCTGAAGCTCTTAGTGTAATAATTACACTAACATCAGTAAAACGTTATAGGAGACACGCCCAAAAGTTTCTAATAAAATTATTTGATACCAAATTTCAGGAAAGAGGGGGCTTTAGAATAAAAGGGATAACTCCATTAAATGAGTGGATTATGCGCACAATAGCAAGCAAAGGCGTAGAGTTCGCAAAGGAAAAAAATGAAGGGTTAATACTAAGTTTTAAAAAAGAATTTAGAATAAAGCATTAGTGTTAAGAACTACTATGAGTTAAGTTATATGGAATGATTTATAAATTAGTTCAAAATATCTGCAAGAAATTTTTTAATTATTTGATGTTTGGTAAAGTGCATGAGAATTTTGAGCTAGAAGACCAGAGAATGGTGGCATCGCAAGATTTAAGCGGAGAAGTTGTAACGAAATAGAATTCAAAAATAGTTGAGGAACTGTTTAGCGTGTAGAAATATAATTAGAAAACTTACGATTCATTTACCGCTTTCACTTCATACATTTCTTTGAGTTTCTCTACCACAAAATCAATTTCTTTTATGGTGTTGTTTTTACAAAAACTAAACCGTACCGAGGGTCTGTCCATATCGGCACCAATACCGCGCAACACGTGGCTACCTTGATTACTGCCACTGCTACAAGCACTGCCACCACTGGCTGCTACGCCCATGATGTCTAAATTAAACAATAACATTTCGGCATCGGGATGCTGCGGAAAACAACAGTTTAAAACCGTGTAAAGCGATTTATCGTGATCCGTTTCACCATTAAAACTTATCCCTTCAAAATTAGCAATCAACTTGGCTTTCATGTACTCTTTTAAGGTCATAATGTGCTGCTGATGTGCTTCCATTTCGTTGTAACAAATTTCTAAGGCCTTAGCTAAACCAATAATGCCATATACATTTTCGGTACCGCCACGCATATTGCGCTCTTGCGCCCCACCAGTAATGAAGGGTGCTACACGCATTTTATTATTAATGTATAAAAAACCAACACCTTTAGGGCCATGAAATTTGTGTGCTGCACAGGTAATGAAATGTACTTTCATAGCTTGCAAATCCATAGCATAGTGCCCCATAGTTTGAACGGTATCGCTGTGAAAAATGGCATTGTACTTTTCGCACAGTTCCCCTACTTTTTCCATAGGTAACAAGGTGGCAATTTCGTTGTTGGCGTGCATTAAAGAAACTAACGACCGCTCGTTTGTTTTTAATAATTCTTCTAAATGGTCTATATCAACATTCCCTTTTCGGTCTATGTTTACCCAACTTACTTTAATTCCCTTTGTTTTTTCGAGTACTTGAACGGTTTGTTCTACAGCATGGTGCTCAATTTTTGAACTAATGATATGGCGGATGCCGTGGGTTTCAACGGTTTGACAAATGGCCATGTTATCGGCTTCGGTGCCACCGCTGGTAAAAAATATTTCGCCTGGATGTACATTTAATAACTTAGCTACTGTTTTACGTGCTAACTCAATAGCCGAGCGGGTTTTACGACCATAGCCATGAATAGAAGATGGATTCCCAAAGTCTTCTAACATATAAGGAGTCATGGCTTTAAACACTTCTGGGTCTAATTGCGTTGTTGCCGCATTATCTAAATATACTTTCATAGCACTCATCCATTTTAATTGAAACAGTTTAACTTGACAACTATTTCAACAAGGGGTTTAAATTTTACTTTAAATTTACACAAAGTTATGATTTCATTTTATTAAAATATAAGCGTTTTTTGACCACTCCTTTACATACCTCGTCGTTTGCCAATCTCTTCAGAAGTTATTTACCCTTTACCCCTACAAACGACCAAGAACAGGCTTTGCAACAGTTAAGCACATTTATTTTTACACCTAGCGAACACGATGTGTTTATACTAAGAGGGTACGCCGGAACAGGAAAAACCAATTTAGTGTCGGCCTTAGCCAAAGCTTTGCCTTCTGCCAAATGGAAAAGTGTTTTGTTGGCGCCTACTGGGCGTGCTGCGCGTGTATTGGGTAACAACGCACAACAATTAGCACAAACGATTCATAAAAAAATATTTACAAAAAGTTTAGATACCGAAGGGCAATTCTATTTTTCTTTAGCCGAAAATTTACATAAAAACACAGTATTTATTGTGGATGAAGCTAGTATGATTGGTCCGGGGCAAGACAATGGCGGTCTTTACACCAATTTACTAGAAAGTTTATTAGAATATATTTTTAGTGGCGACAATTGTAAACTTTTGTTGGTAGGTGACACCGCCCAGTTACCGCCTGTTGGAAGCGATGAAAGTCCAGCGTTAAGTCCTAACTATCTTAAAAGTGCCTATCGGTTTACCATTCATTTTTACGAATTAAAACAAGTGGCGCGTCAAAAACAAGAAAGTGGTATTTTATACAATGCCACACACTTGCGACAAACCTTAGTAAATCCAGTATTTGAATTACCCAAATTATTTCCGCAACACGATGTGGTACGCTTAATGGGCGATGAACTAGAGGATGCTTTAAACATGGCCTATTCTAATTATGGCGAAGAAAATGTACTCATTGTAACACGCAGTAATAAACGTGCCAATCTGTTTAATCAAAACGTACGCAACCGTATAAAATACATGGAAGAAGAGTTATGCACGGGCGATCGTTTAATGGTAGTAAAAAATAATTATTTTTGGTTAAACGAAGACGGTCAAAAAAAATCGCATTTTATTGCAAATGGTGATATGGCCGAGGTTACACGCATTGGTAAATCGGAAACAATTTATGGGTTTAATTTTAGCAATTGCTGTTTACGATTTAGCGATTACGAACATTTACCAGATTTAGAAGCCACCATTATACGCGATAGTTTATTTACCGATAGCCCAAGTTTAAGTGTGCAACAGCAGCAGCAACTGTTTAATGCCGTTATGGAAGATGTGGCCGATGAACCCATTAAAGCGCGGCGCATAGCTTATTTAAAGCAAAATCCTTATTTCAACGCGTTGCAAGTTAAATTTAGTTATGCCGTTACCTGTCATAAATCGCAAGGTGGGCAATGGCCAGTTGTATTTATTGACCAAGGTTATTTAACGCAAGAAATGATGGATGTTAATTTTATACGTTGGCTCTACACTGCTATTACCCGATCCACCGAAAAAGTTTACCTCCTCAATTTTAACGAAGTCTTTTTTTAAACTTATACCTTGTATGTGTAAGAGATCATTCTGTTTAGTATCATTTATTTTTCTTTAAGCGCGCCATGTAAAACCCATCAAAGCCTTCGCTTGGTAAGATGTGTAAAGATGTTTCTAACTCAAAATTAGTATGCTTGGCTAAAAACTCCTCTACCTGTGTTTCATTTTCGGAAGGTAACAAACTGCAAGTACTGTAAACTAAAGTGCCACCCGTTTTTAATAAAATGGGGTAGCGATTAAGTATATCTTGTTGTAAGGCTTTCGTGCGTTCAATGCCCTCTTGTGTTAGTTTCCACTTGGTATCTGGGTTACGTTTAATAACGCCCAATCCACTGCAAGGCACGTCTAACAAAAGCGCATCGGCTTTTTGCGCCCATTGTTTTAAAGTTGAATCGTTAATTAGATGCGTTTCCACATTTGATACGCCAGCTCTTCGCGCACGTTTCTTGAGGTTTTCTAACTTCCATTCTTCCACATCCATGCTAATAATTTTACCCTTGTTATGCATTAGGGCCGCTAGGTGAAGTGTTTTACCACCACCGCCCGCACAGGCATCTATCACCAGTTGCCCGGGCTTCGGATTCAGAAATGTACTAATCTGTTGCGAACCGGCATCTTGTATTTCAAAATGACCCTCTTTAAATAAAGTTTGCGTAAAGATATTTTGCCGTTTTTTTAATAATAAAGCATCTTCATAATTAGTAACAGTAAGCGTGTCAATGCCGTCTTTTGCAAGGTTGGCTATTAACTGCGTTTTAGTTGTTTTCAACGTATTTACACGCAGCACCACCTCGGCACTGGTGTTCATAGCGCGTGCTTCAACTTGCCACGCCTCAACACCCAGTTCGTTTGCACAACATTGACTAAGCCAATCGGGATACGACTCGGTAATATTAAATTCCGATTTTAAAAGCGCAACTTGTGCGTCAATCCACTCTGGATTCAAATGCTTAAAATCGGGCCAAGTGGGCAATGGTATTTTTTTGATGCACAGTAATACCCCACATATAAACCAAAAATTTCTATCCGACTGGGCTAAAGTGGATAGCAACCTAAAGTGTCGTACACTATCGTAAACCATTTCGGCAACAAAACGTCGGTCGCGACTACCCCATTGCCCGTGTTGCTTAAACAAGCGTTCGAGTACTTTATCGGTGTACTGTTGTTCTTTAAAAATTTTCTCTAGGGCACTAACTATGCCCTGCACCAAGGGCCGATGTAATTTTACCATTTATACTTTCCAAGAACTCCCTTCTTTACTATCTTTTACTTGCACGCCTGCATCGGTTAATTTTTGACGTATGGCATCGCTGCTAACAAAATCTTTATTGGCTTTGGCGGCATTGCGCATATCCAACACCAAACCAATTACTTTATCTAATACCTTTGCTGTTCTCGAATTATCCGCTTCCCATTTAAGCCCCATTACATCTATTATAAAATGCTGGTACATAGTTTTCAAGGTTTCCAATTGCTCGGCCGACAACTCTATTTTTTTATCGTTAGCTGTATTAATGATTCGTACGGCCTCAAATAAATGACTGATTAAAACAGGCGTATTAAAATCATCGTTCATGGCTTCGTAACATTTTTCGCGCAAGGCGTTAACATCATCTGCACTTCCTTTACCTGCCGTTAAACCCAACAAAGTTTGGTAACTTTCCATTAAACGCTCAAAGCCCTTTTCACTCGCTTGTAACGCTTCATCACTAAAGTCGAGTGTGCTGCGGTAATGCGTTTGCATCATAAAAAAGCGAACACACATAGGGCTATACCCCTTGCTCAGTAAGCGATGCTCACCATTAAACAATTCGTGTGGCAAAAAACTATTATCTAAACTCTTGCTCATCTTTTGCCCATTCACCGTTAGCATGTTGGTGTGCATCCAATAATTAGCGGGCTGCTTGCCACAGTAGGCAACGTTTTGCGCTATTTCGTTGGTGTGATGCGTGGGGGCTAAATCCATACCTCCACCATGTATGTCAAACTGTTCGCCTAAATATTTTGTACTCATGGCACTACACTCAATGTGCCAACCCGGAAAACCTTGCCCCCATTGACTGCGCCATTGCATCAAATGTTCGGGTTTTGCTTTTATCCAAAGTGCAAAATCTAAGCGTCCCTTTTTTTCATCTTGTCCTTCTAAGTCGCGTGTATTTTCTAGTAAATCCTCTAACTTACGCCCTGTTAAAGCCGTGTAATCGTGGGTTTTAGCAAATTTTTCCACATCAAAATAAACCGTTCCGTTTACTTCGTAAGCATATCCTTTTTTAATAATTTCTTCGGCAATGTATTGTTGCTCAATGATGTGCCCAGTAGCCGTAGGTTCTATACTTGGTGGCAAGGCATTGAGTTGTTGCATCATTTCGTGAAAACCAACGGTGTATTTTTGAACAATTTCCATGGGTTCTAATTGCGCTAACTTAGCCTTCTTCGAGATTTTATCTTCGCCTACATCTGCATCGCTTTCTAAATGCCCAGCATCGGTAATGTTGCGAACGTAACGCACTTTATAACCCAAATGCGTTAGGTATCTAAAAATTATATCAAACGAAATAAATGTTCGTGCATTACCCAAGTGTGCATCGCTGTAAACCGTGGGCCCGCAAACGTACATGCCAACAAAAGGAGGATTAATAGCTTTGAATGCTTCCTTTTTTCGAGTCAGCGTGTTATAAATAACTAAAGAATTTTCCATACAATTAAGGAGAGCGAAGATACTAAATTAATTTGGCGTACAGTTACTACAATGGGTATGAAAAAAGGATTCAGTATAATTGCGATAGATTGTACCAATTAAAAATAGACTTGTTAATAATTAAGTGGTTATAGCAAAAGCAAAAATATTTTGATCCAATCTAATCTACTTGTTCTTTTTTATTTATCCTTCTTCAAAAAAAATCCGTAGTTACTACTATGTAAGTTTTTATTCAGAAATAGAGTCCCTAAATAAATCAGTTAAATTTTTTGCTTATGTGTTAAACTAATGCTTAAATTTGTGATATTAATATGATATCATTAAAATATTACTCATTATGAAAACAGAAAAAATTTTAACACCTTTCAATGGCTACTTTATGGTTGTTGTACTTATAGTCTTAATAGCTTTAGGGCTTTATGGATTTATCACAGATAATAAGGTATTAGGAGTTGCATCGTTTCTAATATTTGTACTTTTAACAAAGGGTTTTATTATTATAAGTCCGAATAGTTCAAAAGTTTTATTATTATTTGGAGATTATAAGGGAAGCGTTAAACAAAGTGGATTTTTTTGGATTAACCCACTCTATGTTAGAACGAGTTTATCTTTACGTGCAAGAAATTTTGAAAGCGAGAAGATTAAGGTTAACGATAAAATGGGAAACCCAATTTTAATAAGTGTAATTTTAGTTTGGAAAGTTAAAGATACTTTTAAGTCCACTTTCGAGATTGATAATTACGAGAACTTTGTAAAAATACAAACCGATTCAGCAGTCAGAAAACTTGCGGGTTCTTTCCCGTACGATCATTTTGAAGACGAAAAAGCAACAGTAACGTTGAGTACGAATTTCGATGATGTGAACAAAGCACTTGAAAGTGAAGTTACCGAACGTTTAGAAATTGCTGGAATAGAAGTGGTGGAGTCTAGAATTGGTTACTTAGCTTATGCTCCCGAAATTGCGCATTCGATGTTAAGACGACAACAGGCATCTGCTGTTGTTGCCGCTCGTCATAAAATTGTTGAAGGTGCTGTTGGCATGGTAGAAAGTGCTTTGAAATTATTAGCTGATAAGGCTATTATTGAGTTTGATGAAGACAAGAAAGCCGTTATGGTTAGTAATTTAATGGTTGTACTTTGTGGTGATAGTGAAACGAAGCCTGTGATAAATACAGGGACTTTAAATCAATAAGGAATGTCCGAGAAAAAATCATTTGCATTAAGAATAGACTCAGAAACAATGAAAGCCGTTGAAAAATGGGCCGCTGATGAATTTCGTAGTGTCAATGGTCAAATTGAATGGATACTCAACAATAGTTTGAAGGAAGCAAAAAGAATTAAAGTGAAAGGTGTCCAGAAAAAGTGAGTTTCTGTATTTATCAGAAGTTTATCTGTCCAACGGTTTATTTATAAGGGCTTTTGAAAAACTGTCAACTCAAATATATCACAAGTGTTGGTAAAAGTACAAATGTTTAACTACTTCCGTCCGATCTGCCTTTAGCAAACCAATGTTAGCGGTTGTTTTTCTTTATCAATACTTTATTTTTAGGTTTAGTTTTTTTAATTCTTTTGTCAGTCCATTTTTATTTTCGTCAAATGTTAAAGTTAAATTGTGTCTCGTCCTGAATTTAGTTGACACATTTTGGTTAATAATCCTAATACAAATTTACACTTTTAAATTAATCCTAAATTGGGTTTACACAGTCTAAGTTTCGCCAAAAAGTTATTCTGAATTT
>JAAFIL010000010.1 GCA_013297775.1 Bacteroidota bacterium | reverse complement strand
TCGGCAAAGGCTTCGTTAAGGGCATCGGCTTCGCCCGTTCCGCCGCCATTTAAACCTGCCGTTTTTTGAACGAGTCCATGTGTTATTTCGTGACCACAAACATCTAATGCCGTTAAAATAGTAAAGGTACTGCCATTTCCATCGCCATAAGTCATGCGTTGTCCATCCCAAAAAGCATTGTTGTAATTGTTATTATAATGCACATAACTTAGTAATTTAAAGCCATTATTATCAATACTGTTGCGGCTGTGAACCAAATTAAAATAGTCGTAAGTTTTTTCGGCTCCCCAATGAGCATCCGTAGCGGCTTGGTCAACACCAGTTGCGGTCCAAGTGGTAGAGGTATTTACAAAATCGGTAGAAGTGCCGTAATTACTGGTGTTACTAAGGTTATAGGTTTCAATTCCTGAACCTCGACCGCTTTCTCGCAAACGATACCCGCCTATAAATTGATCGTTTACAAAGTTTTGTGTACCGCTATATTTAGTATTGGCGGTAGCCGGTACATCAATTGTGCAAATAAGCGACTGTTGTCCTAACACTTCCGAACTTTGCGCATCTACAAATACATAGCCATTAAATAAAGGTTCTTCAACATACACTTTTACTTTATAAGCAAAGCGATACGTTTCGTTGTACTTATAAATTACCGTTTCAAGTTGAGGTTTATAACTAAAGTCGGGTTGCTGTAATACTTTTTTAATATGCCGTTCTTCGGCTAAATTATCGGCTTTTAAGGTTTTAGCTTTTAGATGAGTAAGTGCGGTTTGTAAAGCGTTGTCGGCTTTAATGGCTAAGGTATTAATGGGTTCAGAGATAGGACTTAATTGCCCGTTTATAGAAGTAATGATTCCATTTTTACTGTGTACCATAACAACGGCATCATTAACGGGTTTGCCATTGTATTGAATACTAAACTTAGTGTGTGCATACCCGAAAGGATCTGTCGTTTCGTTTAATTTTTGAAAGCCTGTTCCCAAAGATCCTAATAGATTGGCTAAAACAGTAGGCGTTTCGGAGGTTTTAAAACTATAGTTAGCATTAAAGGTAATTAAACTCAAACCTTGATCGTTGTCGTAAACGGTTGAAGTGGCTCGGTCTAATACGGTTTGTGCATTTTGAGCTTGAGTAACTACACTACTAAAAAATAAAAATGCAATGGAGGTAATAATTTTTCTCATGGGTCTTAAAAATAATAAGGTTGAAGATAGAGTTTCAAAATTAAAAAGCAAAGGTTTTATTACTAACCAATACTTTTTGAGGATAAACGGTACGAGGGTGATGATTAACTACGAAACAAGTCTTAGCAATAATACAAGCTTGATTTGTAATTTAGTAAGACCAGTTTATATATTTCTCTCTTTGCAAGTGTTGAGTAACTTGTTTTTTTATTCTTATTATCTCATCAATATTTACCCTAAAATAAAGTCTTCTTTTTTAATCTATTGGTGCTTTGCATAACCTACTAAAATAAGGTTGCACTAGCATTAAAAAAGAATTTCAGAGTTCCAAGAAAACAGAAAACCTAATGCGAAAAAGAACAAAAAAATTTACTCAAATTGAGAGCTATTTTTTAGGTTTAAGCCACTAAGCTCTATTTTAATTTTCTAAAATTGCAACATCGTCAACCTGCCAAGTACTGCCATTCGTAGCGGTTCCAGTATATTTAAAAGCAATGTAAACGTTATTTTGTTTATAGGCCGCTAACGAAAGGTTACCCGAATTAGCCCAAGCATAATTACCGTTCGATAATGTAAAAGTGAAATTAGTCCACGTAGCCAAATTAGGGTCTGTGCCAGCTGTATAATTTGTCGAAATCATAGCTTGCAGCGGCGGACCTGTAAATTTATAAGCGTTACTAAAACTTAAAACAGGATTGTTAGTGTTGGATAAATTAATAGGCGGCGAAATTAACCACGACTCGCAGGCTTTGTTGCTAAAATTTTGATAATTACTAATGATAGCATAAAAACGGTTACTAAATGACCCTATCCCCCAATTGATAGAGCCACTTGGATTTGTGGTTGCAGTAGTTGTAGGGTACATCACCGACCAACCGCCGCTCGCAATATTATCGTTAAAATTTTTCATTAAAATAGGGCAATTCCCACCCGTAAAATTTACTTCCGTCGCACTACGCAAGGTTAATTGAATATCTCCTTCAAATTGCCCAACGATAGCTACCAAACTTCCTTTTCCACATGGAATAGGTGCCGCCGCAAAGTTAGAGTAACCCGATGAACGCACAACCATCGTTTGTCCGTTTGCATTTTTAAGAAGTTGATCAACGCTTTGTTTGTTAACGGCATCGGCATACGGTACATTTTTACTACCATTATCAAACTCAACCGAATCTAACCGAATCAGTTTCGACTCCCAAAATGGTAAATTAGCTAACAACATCCCCATCGTTACTTTAGTAGGAATAACGGTTCTGCCACTCGAAATTTTACGAATTTTTTTCTCTATGTTAATCGAATCTAATTGAATAAGTTTACCATAATCGTTTAAAATAACGCCATTCAAATTAATCATCAAGCTATCGCCAACAGCTAATCCACCGGGGTTAACTAGTTTTAACTGAATAGCTCCTGTGTTATCGCGCACAAAAACCGATTTGTAAAGATTGCCACTAGCTTCATCGGCTGTAACTGTGCAATATAACGTCGCATCATCTTTAAACTTAAATGCGCTTGTTGGCGTTGCCGTTGGGCTATAATAGGCGGCGTATTGTTTTTTGATAGAGTCAATAGTGATAACACTGCTCGACGGCAAAGGCGCAGGAGCAGATGGTTCTTCAAATTTTTTCTTACAAGAACTAAGGCTCAGTAAAGCGGCAAAAGCCAAAAGGGTATAACGTTTAGAATTTTTCATAGTTAAGTTCATTTCTAAATTAGTTTTCGCGAATTAAAATGTCATCTACTTGATAGGTGCTTGCCGAAGCTGTTGTGCTGGTGTATCTGAAAGCAATACGCACATTATTCGTTTTATAAGCAGCTAAAGATATGGCTCCAGAAGGTGTCCAAACATAACTGGTAGCAGTAGAGGATAAAGCAGCATTGAGACTAGACCAAGTGCCACTCGAAGGCGCACCACTTGAATAGTCAGTTGAAACTTTTACTTCTAATGGAGGCCCAGCAAATCTGGCAGCGGTTTGAAAAAATAAAGTAGGGTTAACTGAGTTGCTCAAATCTATACTCGGAGAAATGAGCCAGTTTTCTGAATTGGTAGCTGACCCTATAAAGCCCGACACTTTTGCATAAGGTGTTGGATTAGAAGAGTTTGAAAAACTACCAATGCTCCAAAATGAAAGTGCATTTGAATTAACTACATTTACATTGGCCCAATTTCCACTGGTTAA
This sequence comes from Bacteroidota bacterium, assembly GCA_013297775.1. Classification (GTDB taxonomy): domain Bacteria; phylum Bacteroidota; class Bacteroidia; order B-17B0; family Aurantibacillaceae; genus Aurantibacillus. Next base: position 99,859 of record JAAFIL010000010.1, on the reverse strand, counting down.
AGAATTATCGTTAAAGTTTTTGCTCTGATAAATAACACAACCTAGTAGATTTGGGGTAACTTCGTTTATGCTGCGGACTACGAATTGTTTGGTTGACAAAAAATTGGTTACAATTCCTACCATATCCACACTGCCTTTAGGGGTTAATCTACCAGCAAAATCGGCATAGCCACTCGTACGCACAATTAGCGTAGAGCCACCACAATCTCTAATGGTACGGTTTAACGAGTTTTTGTTTATTGGATCGGCCCAAAGTTTTGCCGTATCGTTAGGAATAAAATTGACGCTTTTGAAACGTACCAGTTGCGAGAAATTAGCATTGCTTATTTCGCTTATATTCAAATCGGTAATGGTAACGCTTTGATTGGAACCAGTTTTTACAATTTGTTTTTCATAATTGATGGAGTCAATTTCAATCATATTGGATTGACTGTTTTTGGTAACGTCTAATCCTTTTAAGTTAACACGAATTTGATCGCCCACCAAAAAATAAGAGTTATCGGTTAACGACAAATGTAACGAACCAGTGTTGTCTTGCACATATAATTCTTCGTATAAATTACCACTGCTTTCGTCGGCAGCTACAACAACGGTTAAATACGCTTCTTCGTTAAAACGTCTTACACAGCCATTAGTGCAAGTAGCTAAAGCATTCAAATCAGCAATGGTATAGTTTTTTCCCTGAGCTAAATTACGCGTGGGGGTAACATCTTCTTTTTTATTGCAGGCTACTAGGCAAATACTTACTAAAGCCAAACTTAAAAGTGCGATACTAATTTTTTTCATAAACATTTGTTCCATTAAAGTTACACATTAAAATCTTATGTTCATAGACAGCATATAGGTTCGTCCTAAAGCGTAATTGTAACGGTTAGGAAAACGATTAGGTAAACTGTTATCCCAACGCAATTGCTCAAACCCACCTGTTCTAAATTCTTGGTTATCTAAGAGGTTATTAATCCCTGCATTAATAGATAAAAAGTATTTTCTATAAATGCGCCACGATTTACTAGCATTCAAATCTACAGTAATATTACTGGGTAACTCCTCTTGACTCACAATTTCGGTGTATTGCGGATCGGTGCTGGTATATTTTTCTAAGGCTTCGGCGGTGCGGCGGTCAGGATTGGGTTCTAAATATATACCATCAAAATAATTAACGGCAAAACCTGCCGACCAAAATTTACGCGATACATAACGATACCCAATACCGGCAACGTTTTGAGGACTCCCTCCTACTTTATAGTTTTGTAAATAAACGGTACGGTTATCAAATAAATTTTGGGTACTGTTATATAAAATCGCACTAGCAATAGGGCGACTGGTGTAAATATTATCAGATAAACCCAAAGCCGCTTGAATAACGTGAGAGGTAAATAATGTTTTTTCAATACCCAATTCAATCCCTTCAAATTTTTGATTAACACCCGTCATAATGTAAGATACGTTGGTATTGGCTATGTCGTAAAAATAACCCCGAGAGTAAATTTGGTTACTGATAAGGTTGTTGTAATACGTTGCTCTTACTTTTAAAGTTGGGTATTTTACATGAAAATTAACATCGTAACTTAATACCTCCTCGTTGGTAACTCCTTTAATAATATCGGCGCGGGTTTGTGGCGATAAGAAAATGTTATTGGCTTCGGGTGTGCGAGTTAAATAAGCCACATTGGCCGTTGCAAACATACGCCCATTAAACTTATAAGTAGCCCCACCTTTTACCCCGTAATTAAAGAACGATTTTTTTTCGCCTTTGCCTTTACTCGTTTCTGGAAACTTACCATTAGCCACTTTACTATCGCGCTGAATGGTATTGTTAGAAAGGCTTAAAGCAACATACACATCTATATTTTTAAAGGTGTATTCGGCTTGTCCCCAGGCTTCAACGCGGTTAATATTAATAAAATAATCGTACCCAAATTTCTCATCTTTACGAATGGGGCGATTAGGATCGGCCAAATTGTTAGAAGCAAAATTAGCGGTTACGCCTTGGTCTTGTGCAAACTGATCTACATCTAACCAAAATGTTCCTCCTAATAAATCTTCTACTTCTTTGTAATAATTATTTTTGTAAAGATTACCATTTAAGCCAGCACTAATAAATAAATTGTCTAAACGGGTGTTATAAATCACGTTAAAGCCTAAGTTTTGAACGTTTTGTACACGGCGTTCCAAAATATAACGGCTACGTTTTTCATTGGTGTTAATGCCACTTCCAGGTAAAGAAAATAAGTTAGCTTGGTTCATCGCAATTAAACGATCCCAGTCTATTTGACGGGTGTTTACAGTATTAAGCCATAATTGTTTTTGCGCATCACCCAATGCGTTTTCATTAATGCTATAAAAATAACTCGGGAAATAGCGGTAATAATTGGGTCGTGGATTGGGCGAATTGTTCCAGTTTAAACCTGTTAAACTATTTTTACCAAAGTTAAAAAATACAGACGTGGTTAATTTACTAGAAGCGTTTATATTAAAATGGTGCGATAACATCGTCATTGGGCGTTGCGTGCGACTTACCGAAGCATTGCGAGCTTTTCCATTTTGAAACCCCCAATTGCTGTTATAGTAATTGGTACCCGCTAAATCGTAAGCCTCTTGAATTTCTTGGCTACCTCGGCCTTGTTCGATAGGAGCCACAAACGAGGTAAGTGATAATAAATGTTTATCGTTCAACCGTTTATCTAACGACAAATAAAAGGCGTTTCCATTAAAATAAGTACCAGGTATATAAACGTTATCGCCTTGGCGTGTAGAAGCAGAAACAGTTAATGCCCAACCATTTTGCATCATCCCCGTCGAATGCGTAACCATAACTCGATGGCGGAAAATACGATTCGAGAACGCATACGAAATGCGTGTGCCCTTGCGAAACGAAGACGCCTTCGACTCTATATTGGTGTAACCTCCTGCACCACTAAACCCAACACGGCAAGCCGCTAACCCAAAACGGTTTTCAACAAAACGTGTTACATCGTTTAAGCCCCCCCAACTGCTCCACACGCTAAAACCTGTTTCGAGGTTGTTAACATTATTGCCATTAATCATTACCAATTGGTTTTCGGCCAGCAAACCACGCATCCGAAAACGCCCCACTCCAAAGTGAAAGCTACTAAATTGGGTATAAACATCGCGACTCGATTGCAATAAAGAAGAAACATCTTGTTGTTCTAAATCCGCTTCGGCCTCGCCACCACTGGTGCTAAATAAAGGCAATTCAGAACTGGTTTTCGTGGTATCACTTTGGTTGTCTGTAGCCTGTGTCGAATCAACTTGTGCTTCTAGGAGATAAGTTCCTGCTAAAAGGCATACACTTAAAAAATAACGTTTTATCATACTTTAAAAAAGGAATGCTAAAATACTGAATTTAAGATTATTTCCGTAAAATATGTTAAAAGATAGTGAAAAATTAAAACAAGTGCGGCTTGGTTAACAATTCGGTAAAATTCGGTCAGGTATTTGTATAATGCTTTGTAGTATATTCGCAACAATGAAAAAATATTATTTTGTTTGGATAGCACTCTGGTGCATGGGTTTAATGGAGGCACAAAACACCCAGAAATTAGATAAAAACAAAAGCTTTTACATCAGTGCCATTGGCTTTTGGAATGTAGAAAACCTCTACGATACCTTAAACGATCAGTTAAAAAACGACGAAGAGTTTACCCCAGGTGGTGCCAATGCCTGGAACGGATCGCGGTACTGGACTAAAATAGATCACCTGTCGGAAGTTATTGAACAAATGGGGACCGACGTAACCCCCGATGGATTGGCCATTTTGGGCTTATGCGAAATCGAAAACAAAAGCGTGGTGCAAGATTTGGTAAACTCGCCACGCTTAAAAAAACGGAATTACCAAATCATTCACATCGAAGGACCTGATGCGCGTGGGGTAGATCCCAGTTTTATTTATAACCCACGTTATTTTAAAGTAACCAAAGCAAGTAGCTACCACGTTACGTTAAAAACCGACACTGGCCACAAAACCCGCGATATATTAGTAGTGAGCGGTTTATTTAATGGCGAGCCTTTGAGTATTTTAGTTAACCATTGGCCAAGCCGCAGGGGTGGTGAGTTAGCCAGCCGACCTAACCGAAACGAAGCGGCTCGTGTAGCGCGTCAAATTGCCGATAGCATTACCAACGCCAATTCTGCTGCCAAAGTAATGATTATGGGCGACTTAAACGACGACCCCGTTAACGTTTGTGTAAAAGAAGTAATACGAACTTATGGCGATTTAAAAAAAGCCAAAGACGATATGTATTTTAACCCCATGGAGACACCCTACAAAGATGGCATAGGAACTTTAGCTTGGCAAGATAGTTGGAATTTATTTGACCAAATTCTACTTAGCAAAACCTGCATTCCAAAAGATTTTAGCACTTGGCAATATTATAATGTGCGTATTTTCAACAAGGCGTTTTTAAAAAGCGATTTCGGGAATTTTAAAGGATATCCCTTTCGCACATACAGTGGCGGGTCTTATACTGCGGGTTACAGCGATCACTTCCCTGTTTACATCTTAATTGCTAAAGAAAATAAAAGCACGGCGCAAAGCAAATAATACATAAAATTATAATCCTATTATCTATAAACAATAGCAAGATAAATTTGCATTGCATTTTTTTGTGTAAATTTGCCCACTTACAATAATATGGATTCTATTTTAAAGTTTGATCAAATTATACTAGTGGATGATAACGATACCACTAACTTTTATAACGAAGATGTTATCAACGATTTAAAATGGTCGGCTCCAGCAAAAGTTTTTAATAATGGCGAAGAAGCCATCGAACATTTAAAATCTATCGAACTCATTAACGAAGATTTTAAAGTGTTAATGTTGCTCGATATTAAAATGCCAGGCATGGATGGCTTAGAATTGTTAGAGTCTATGGAGGAAGATGATTTGAAAATTTTAGATCATTTATACGTGGTGATGTTAACCTCCTCTAACTTGAAAGTGGATGTTGAAAAATCGAGTCGTTTTAATGTAGTTGTAGGTTACCTCGAAAAACCTTTGTCAGTTGAAAAACTAATTAATGCAGTAAACGGTAAATTTTAATGGATGCACATCCGTTCTCTTAACGATAAAATTTTGAAAAGCTAACTGGTACTCGTTTCTATTGTTTTTTGTAGCAATAAAAAATCAACCAACACTAAAGCTGCCATGCTTTCTACAATAGGAACAGCGCGCGGCAACACACATGGGTCGTGTCGTCCTTTTGCGGTTAAACTCGTTTCTTTGCCCGTTTTAGTTACACTCTTTTGTGTTTTCATGATAGTAGATACGGGTTTAAAAGCTACTTTAAAAACAATAGGCATGCCATTGCTAATGCCACCTTGTATGCCGCCACTGTGATTGGTGGTCGTAACCATTTTCCCATCACGCATCTCAAACACATCGTTTAACGCCGAGCCTTTATAATTAACCGAATCGAAACCGCTTCCAATTTCAAAACCTTTTACAGCATTAATACTTAACATGGCTTTGCCCAGTTGTGCTTGTAACTTATCAAAAACGGGTTCACCCAAACCCGCAGGTACATTTTTAATAACAGCTTGAATAATACCTCCAACAGTATCACCCTCTGCTTTTATTATTTCAATGTAATCAATCATTTGTTGAGCTGTTTCAGCGTGTGGACAACGAATAATGGATGCTTCGGCACTATTCAAATCTAACTTTTCAAAAGGCACTTCTAATTTAATGGGACCAACTTGTGTAACAAAAGCATTTATGTGAATGTCATACGCTTTTAAAATTAGCTTGGCTATGGCACCAGCAACAACTCGACAAGCCGTTTCGCGCGCACTACTGCGCCCACCGCCACGGTAATCGCGAAGCCCATATTTTTTCTCGTAAGTAAAATCTGCATGGCCAGGTCTAAACGTGTGTTCAATTTCTGAGTAGTCGTCGGGCTTCACATCTTTATTCCGAATAATAAAGCCAATGGGTGTTCCTAATGTTTTCGACTTAAAAATCCCCGATAAAAACTCAACAGTATCACTTTCATTTCGAGCTGTTGTTATAGCCGATTGGCCTGGTTTGCGCCGCGCCATTTCGGTAGCAATAAAATCCATATCGAGTTCTATACCCGGAGGACATCCTTCAATAATACCTCCAATAGCCGAACCATGACTTTCGCCAAATGTACTTAGACGAAACAATGTACCAAACGAATTACCTGCCATAAGTAGCAAAGATACAGTTTTACCGTAACTAATGGCTTGAAGAATTTACAGGCTTTATAGAGAAGTGTACTCAAACCCCTTCATCTTATTTATCTCCCGCTGTTTATCATTTATAGGGAAATAACCATGTTGACGAATAATAGATTGCCCGTTGTTACTTAACTCGAATACTATTAAAGATTGAACGGCGTTACTAATGGGCTGTTTTAAATACTGATAGAGTGGTCGAGTTAACGGATATTCACCTTGTGTTATAAGTGCTATTTGATACGGCGAAACCGAACTATGATTTTCATCTAAGTGAATGGGCATGGCCCAAATGGCATTACTAGGCTTTCCATCTCTATCCATTAAAAAACCAGAACTAACATAACCAACACCGCCAATATCGCGGGCAACGGCATTTACAATATCGGCGTTACTTTCATAAAAAAACACATCGGTTTTAAAATCACCTTGTATAAACTTTTCTTTAAAATAAAAATAAGTACCCGATAGATAATTTCTACTATGGATATTGATTGGTAAATTAAGTCCACCAACTTGTTTCCAATTTGTGATTTTACCTGTAAATATATCTGAGATTTCTTGTAACGATAAACTATCTACACCTAATTTAGGATGTGTAATAATAGCAATGGCATCTGTAGCAAACATAACAGGCACATACTTAATATTACTTTTTTCTAATAATTTAATTTCCTTATCGGTTGCTAAACGCGAGGCATTGGCAACGTCTGTTTGATTATTGACCAAGGCTTTAAACCCTAAAACGGTTCCCCCACCCGTTACCTCAAATTTAACTTTAGCTCCACTTTGCCCTTGAATAGCCGAGGCTTCGCACAAATCTTTTACCAATTCGAATTCTGTATCCGAACCTTTGATGGTTATTTTTCGGGTATCGGGTCCTTTGCCAGCTGGCTGACAATTCGATAAAATAAAACTCAAAATAATGCTGAGCCCTAAACCAATTACAACAACGTTTTTCATAAACTAAATCAACACCACAAAGTTCTTTACTGAAGTTAGTATTAACGTCAGTAAATAGTTAACCCAAGATTAATTTCTTATAAAAATTAAACCCAAGCCAATAAAATAATTACTTTAGTTGCTTATGAAACGTCATGTTCTGTTTATCGTTAATCCGAATGCCGGAAAAAAAATATCTGATAAAATTATTCAACACATTAAAACGCATTTTCCAACCTCGATTAATTATTTAATTATTATTTGGCAAGATCGCAATCACTTTACCGAAATATTAAGAGCTATTCAAAACGATGGTTACACCGATGTAGTGGCCGTTGGTGGCGATGGCACGGTGAATCAGATTGCTAAAAGCATTATCGGTACGCCCATTCGCCTTGGCATTGTGCCCATTGGTTCTGGAAATGGCTTAGCCCGCTCTTTAGGTTTATCTATGAATATCGAAAAAGCCATTAAAGAAATTGCGCACGGCCGCAGCATAACTATTGATTATGGGATTGTAAACGACAGACCTTTTTTTTGCACGAGTGGCTTAGGTTTCGATGCGCATATTGGTCATCTCTTTGCAACCAGTAGTAATCGTGGGTTAAAAAATTACATCCGTATTAGTTTAGCCGAATACCGCAGTTATAAGCCTAAGCATTATACAATTCATATCAATGGGCAAACCTTGCAACGGAAAGCCTTCTTAATTACGGTGGCTAATGCCGGGCAATATGGCAACGATGTTTACATTGCGCCTCAAGCCAGTATGCAAGATGGTTTATTTCATGTGGTGGTGTTGCAGCCCGTTGGTTTTATTTCGGCGGTGGGTTTACTTGCTAAAACTTTACGCAAAAAAGCACACACCTCGGCTTTGGTTGAAACGTTTACAGCCAGCGAAGTAAAAATTACACGCAATGGCTCCGATAGCATTCACTTTGATGGCGAACCCGCTTTAGAAGGCGAAGTTGTTTCTTATAAAATTATGCCTCAAGCCATAAACGCTATTATTGGCGATAAATGGATGAATCCATAAAACGCATCCAATTGGGAGATAAACTTGAATGAGTATTTTTAATTCGATTACTAGCGCGCAACGCTCATTACATTCGCAAAGGAACAAGTAGTTAAATGGTTAGCACTAAGTTTTATAAAAAAATGATAGCCTTTAGTTGTCAACGTCTGAAAAAAATAATTTTTGAAAAAGATAAATAAATATTCACGTGTGAAACGGTTAATCGTTACGAATAGCAAAAATACGATCTTCAATAACCAAAACAATTTGCTTATCATTAACCGATGGCGCAATAACAGAAGTTCCTTTCACTAAATAAGAACGTATATACTCACCTGTTTTGGTATTAATTATCATCACTTTATTTTTACTACTTGCATGAAAATAAAGTTTCCCTTCTCGCACAATAGGCAACGTTTTATCACTAAACACGCCTTCTAATTTCCAATTTTGATTTCCATTTTTATTTTTAAGTCCAATGAGTAACGAATCGTTGTATGCCACTAAACGTTCTTCGGTTTCTAAAAGCATTGTGATACGATAAGGTTGATGCCACACCTCTTTTTTCTTTTTAGTTGAAAACCAAGCCACATCGCCGCTATCGTTTAACAAGCAATAATTATTATCTATAACACAAACGCCTTTTTCTTCGTTAATTTCAGTATTCCCTAAATTTATTTTGGCAATTTCTTTACCCGTTCCGGCATTTAAAGCAATAATTTGTTTATCGGCAGTAGGAAAATGCAGTTGATTACTGCGTAAACTTAGTTCGCCAACTTTGGCACTGCACTTGTATTTCCAAACCTCCGTACCCGACTCTTGGCTGAGTGCTACCACCAAACTGTCTTCCGTTTTAAAAATTAGTAAGTTATCATACATCCATAAAGGAGCAAATTTATCTTCATCAAAATTGGCTTTATAATTCCAAATTCGTACCCCATTGTCTTTATTAAACGCATATACGTTATCATCTACATTGCATCCAAACAAATAATTGGGATTGGCTACAAAAGTACTTAGAAATCCATATTTGATAGGGGCTTTAACACTAGGCAAACTCTTACCCTTTACTTTTTTAGGAGCAGGTTGCTTCTTCACTTTTTTCCCAGTTTCTTGAGGCGCGCGCGTTTCCCACAACACGCGACCGCTTTCTGTATCTAAACAATACACCGTTCCTTCTTCGTTAGCAATGTAGTAACGGCTAATTTCTAACAAGGGTTTAAACGTAATGGGTTTTTTAATCTTGCAAGACCATAAGGTATCGGGTTGAGCTGGTGCAAATAGCCCACAACAAATTAAGATAAAACAAAGCCGCCAATGCTGCATACGTCTATTCAATGATTAAGGATTTCATCATTTGTTTTCCGGTCTTAAAAATAATCAAAGTATTATAAATCCCTTTAGGGTAACCGAATAAATTTAATTCACTGTTAGTTCCCGAAATTTTAAATCGCTTTATAAAGCGTCCATCTGTTCCAAAAAGTTCAATTACTTCAACGGGTTCTGCGCTTTCGATACGAACTAAACCTTTATTGGGATTTGGATAAAATAAACAATGCGCTTCAAACTTGCTTAGTTTAGTCAATTCATTAACATTTGCGGGAGTCAACTTTAAAAATACAACTGTTTCGGGCGAAATAGTTTGTGTAAACGCCGAGGTATTACTAATAAAATTACTTTGCTTCAAACTATCATTTACGGCGGTGCGTTCTACTTGGAAAACTGGTGCACTTAATCCAGCGCAAACCAAACTAAGCGTTCGTGCTGTTAGTGAACGGTTAATTAAAACCAAATATTGACCTGTTGCATTAGAGATAGCAGATCCATAAACAAGCGTATCTGCCAAACTACAACTAAACGTATGCGTGCTTCCGTAAAGGTTTTCAGAAAAATACCTTAATACGTGATAGGCCGGACGCCGCACGTTAGTAGATGATAACTTCCCATAAACCCCATCTCGCTCGTTAAATAATTGCACACTACTTAGTTTACCATTTTGTAAAGCGTGCGAAAAAAGGAGCGCATCGTAAACCGCCCCTACTCGCGAACGTTGCTTTTTTAATAAAGTATCGCCCGTCCACGTCCAAACTATATTGGCCTCACCTAACCACAGCGGCTTGTTTGCGGGTAAGCCAGCTTGCGTCATGGTTGAGCGAATAGCATTAGCACCCGTAACAGCAATACTTTTTGCCGTATTATAAATGCTTGTATTAGCCGCCATCGAATTGGCTCCACCATAGTGGTGATAGGTAACAAAATCTAAGCGTGTGGCTGCATTTTGATAAAATGTTTTTTGATCGTTAACACTCCAATAGGGTTGCGATAAAGAAAGTCCCCCAACACGAATAGTGCTATCTACCGCTTTCATACTATCTACGGCAGTATTATAAATGGTTGCTAAAGCCGCACCTTGCCCCACATAATTCATTTCAAGTTCATTAAACACTTCCCAATATTTTGTGTAATGAGGCGATTGCTTATTGACCAATCTCACCAAATCGGCACACCATTTACCAAACTGAGGCGCCATGCTGGCGGGTATGTATTTATTGTTATTGTTAAACCAAACTGGAAAATTAAAAATACTAATGAGTCGGTTTTGTACTTTGCCTTGCAAGGCTGATAGAGCTGCATTTATGGCCGTAGCATTCCAAGTTTGAGTCGAGAAATTAATCCAATTTTTAGCATTTCCATTCACATAAGTTTCGCTAGCGTGAAAACGTACTAATTTTAATTTAAGGCTATCTATCTGTTGTTGATAAACTATATCGTTAGCAACAGCAGGGTTAGTACCATCCCAAATATTTAATGAATAAAACATGGGAGGCACCTGACTGGTAGGTATAGAAAAATTAACCGTAACAACCTGCGACTTCGTGAAAGTTGTTAGCAAAAGACTGAGTATTAATAAATAGAGAGATTTCATTAAAGAAGTAAAATAAGTTATTAAAAATGTTTCTCAAGTGCTTGCCGAAACCAATCGGGTAAGGTTATCATTTTACCACTTTGTTTATCAATGCAAACTAAAGTTACTTTACCTGTATTTAATAATTGCCCTTTATTGTTGTAACACTCGTATTCAAACGGAATGCGTAGGCCTTTAGGGAGTTCTTTTATTGTTGTTACAACTGTAATTTCATCGTCGTAAAAAGCAGGTTTTTTATACTGAATGCTGTAATCTATTACAGGCATTAATACACCGCTGTCTTCTACATCTTTGTAACTAAACCCTAACTTCCGCATGGCTTCAACACGCCCTACCTCGTAATACTGAGCATAGATGCCATAATACGCGTACCCCATTTGATCTGTTTCGCCGTAGCGTACTCTTATTTTTGTTTCCGATTTTATCATGCACTCTTAATAAAACAATAACTTTGCAAATGTAATTTTAAATTGGTTAAATTAACTTGATTAAACTCAATTAATTATCAGCAACACATTAATTTAATGATAAAAGTATTGAACATAAGCGTAGCATTACTATTGTTTATAGCGTGTAAAAATAGTTATCACGTCTATACGGCAAGTCATTCGCATCCGTCGGTAAAAACTTCATCGGCGGCCAAACCTTTCGATAACGCGATTGAACCTTACCGTTTAAAACTGAGTGCACAAATGAACCAAACGGTGGTTATTACTACTGCCGCTTTAACGAAAGATAAATCTGAATCTACACTTGGAAATTTTGTAACCGATGCCATGTTTTTTTTATTCGATAGCCTTCGCCAACAAACCGAATTGCCGCTTGTTTTGATGAACCGCGGTGGCATGCGCGCCAATTTACCCGAAGGAACAGTAACCGTTGGACATATTTTTGAACTCATGCCTTTTGATAATGAATTAGTTATTTTATCGCTTAGTGGCGAAGAACTTAAAAGTGTTTTTAAACGCATTATTGAAAAGCAACACGCCTTTAAAAATGCGTATGTAAAAGTAAATGCTGGCGATACATTAATTCAATTGAATGGTGCTGCCATAGTTGCTCAAAACCGTTACACCGTTTTAACCAGCGATTACTTAGCCAATGGCGGCGACGGTTTTTCAACTTTAGCCAATGCCAACCAACGACTCAACTATAATGTAAAACTCCGCGATGCCATTTTATTGTATTGTAAAAATATAGCCAGACAAAATAAACTTTTAGAACCTTATACCAATGGGCACTTCAGCATTTCTAACTAGACGACATTTTTTAAAATTTACTTTAGGAAGTGCGGCCCTTGCTTATGGACTTGATTTGAATGCGCGTGAAACTTTGCTTGATAAAGGCTTTGAAGAATTATGTATTTTATATACCAACGATCAGCATAGCCGTATAGAACCCTTTCCAGATAATGATCCCAAACATGCTGGCGAAGCAGGCTTTGCCAAACGCGCCGCTTTAATTGAGCAATTGCGTCGAGAACATAAACACGTTTTGTTGTTAGATGCGGGCGACATTTTTCAGGGAACACCTTATTTTAATTTTTACCACGGTGAAGTAGAATACAAACTCATGAGCATGATGCGCTACGATGCCACCACGTTTGGAAACCACGATTTTGATTTGGGACCCGAAAATTTAGTAGAACAATTTAAACATGCACAATTCGATTTTATTAATTGCAATTACGATTTTTCGAATTCGGTTTTAAATAAACACAAAAAAATTAGTGCGTATAAAATTTATAAAAAAGGACGATTAAAAATTGGTGTGTTGGGCGTTGGAATTGATTTAAGCGAGTTGGTTGATAAAAAACGTCAAGAAGGAATTCGGTATTTGGACCCTATTGAAAAAGCAAATGCCATAGCTCAAATTTTAAAACAAGACGAAAAGTGCGATTATGTAATTTGTTTATCGCATTTGGGTTATGTTTACTCTACTAATAAAGTAAGCGATACTGTATTTGCACAACAATCGAAGCACATTGACTTAATTATTGGTGGACACACGCATACGTTTTTAAACGAGCCTACTGTTTTAAAAAATGCGGAAGGCCTCGCTGTACAAGTAACACAGGTAGGTTGGGCAGGTATTTGGTTAGGAAAAATAGATGTAATGTTTACGCAGTATAATAAAAAAATCATTCAAAAAAACGATTCACGAACAATTTAGTAGTCGAAGAAAAAAATTTTAATCTACCAAATATTAAAATGAAATTTTCTAAAAATTTTTCCGATAAAAACCTATTGCATAATTAAATAATCCCCTTATATTTACAAACACGAAACGGTTAATAAGATTAAACATCTACTTTTTAAAAACTTTAAAAGAATTATGACGAAAGAAAAGACTGCAGAACAAATTTGGAACGGTTGCCTCGAAGTAATTAAGGACAATGTTAGCCCCCAGAACTTTAAAACTTGGTTTGACCCCATCAAACCCGTGAAAGTAAATGACAATGTTTTAACAATACAAGTTCCATCGCAGTTTTTTTATGAATGGATTGAAGAACATTATATTACACTAATAAAAAAAGTTATCCGTAAAGAATTAGGTACCGAAGGTCGCTTAGAATATAATATCGTTATGGATAACGCTTCGGGCAAAACCGAAACACCAATCACATTTAAGTTACCTAATATTAATACCAATTTAAAAAACCCATCGGTATCTATGCCTATCGAAGTAGGCAGCTCAATAAAAAATCCATTTGTTATTCCAGGTTTAAAAAAAGTTCAGGTAGAATCGCAATTAAACCCTAATTATAGTTTCGATAATTTTGTTGAAGGCGACTGCAATCGTTTAGCCCGTAGTGCAGGTTTTGCCGTTGCACAAAAGCCAGGCGGAAATGCGTTTAACCCACTTTTAATTTATGGTGGTGTAGGTTTAGGTAAAACACATTTGGCTCAAGCTATTGGCATCGAAGTAAAAAAGAATTATCCTAACAAAACTGTACTCTACGTTCAATCCGAAAAATTCATTACGCAATTTATAGAGTCTATCAAAAATAATAATCAAAACGATTTTGTACATTTCTACCAAATGATAGATGTACTTATTATTGATGATGTGCAATACTTTGCCGGAAAAGATAAAACACAAGATGTATTTTTTCACATCTTTAATCACCTTCACCAATTAGGTAAACAAATTATTTTAACAGCCGACCGTGCACCTGTTGATATACAAGGCATTGAACAACGTTTACTTTCTCGTTTCAAATGGGGCTTAAGTGCCGATGTACAAGCTCCAGGTTTAGAAACACGAATTGCCATCTTAGAAAAAAAAGTATATAACGAAGGCATTCAATTACCAAAAGAAGTAATTGAATACTTAGCTTATAGCATTACGTCTAACGTTCGTGAATTAGAAGGCGCTTTAATTTCGTTGTTAGCCCAATCGAGCTTAAATAAAAAATTAATCACGTTAGAGTTGGCTAAAAACATGATTGATAAATTTGTGAAAAGTACGGCTCGCGAAGTATCTATTGATTACATTCAAAAAGTAGTATGCGATTATTTCGATTTACAAATAGACACCATGAAATCGAAAACACGCAAACGCGAAGTTGTTCAAGCACGCCAAATAGCCATGTATTTTGCAAAAAACATGACGAAGTCGAGTTTAGCTACCATAGGCATGCACTGTGGCGGTAAAGACCACGCCACCGTTTTACACGCTTGCCGAACTGTAAACAATTTAATGGATACAGATAAACGCTTTAAAGCTTATATCGAAGAACTTGAAAAGAAAATTAGCATTAGCAATTAAAACCTAAAATGCGGTACTTAAAAAAGACCGCATTTTTTATATGTTATTTTATTCAATACTTAACTTTACACCAAATGAACGATAAATTACCTCAATCTACAAAAGAATGCGATATGTATATCAATGCAGATACAAAGTTATATACCGTAATCTGGAAACCCGAAATGATGTCGGATGCGCGCTTCCGTGAGTTATTGAACCTGTTTAGTGAAGTCGTAAAAAAATACCAACCTCAAGGTATTTATGTAGATGCCCGTCAGCACAAGCATACGATATTAAGTGCTACTCAAACTTGGCACGATGAAGTTATCATTCCGCGCTATGCCACTTGTGGTGTAAAACGCATGGCCTTTATTACTCCCGAAAGTATTTTTTCGGAATTAAGCCACAAAAAAATATTTGAACAAGATAAAGCCAAAGCCAAAATTGATACCCGTTTTTTTAATTCAGAAGCCGAAGCCATTAGTTTTGCTTTAGGTGAAATGGCATAAACCCATTTCAACTCCACAATAATTGTTCGTAAAAGCCTCCTATTTGATGCTGGCGATTTATAAAATGTATTTCTAAAATCCAATACCGTTCATGGCCTTTAAGGCCCAAGGCTCTCATGTCTAACTCACAATCGGGATGTATATAATTACGCTTGTCTTCGCCCTCTAAACGCTCATGCGGAAATTTACCAACCAAATGCCCAGCAATAGGGCCACCCCACTCCCATCCATATTTAGAAGCTAATTGTTGATTGTAATAGAAATAATCGGCTCCAGTAATTGACGATTGTTCAAAATACCAACGGCAACTTTCTTCCCAAGCCGCTTCCACATCCGCTTTTAATTTTAATTTCAACGGGTTATTTCCTAGTACATAGGTTCTACCAAAATCGGCTTCAAACGTATCAAATACAGGTCCAAAATCGAAAAATAAAATATCATCTGCTTGAAGCATTAAATCAGGTGGATTTTCGCGATAAGGTGCCAAGGTATTAGCGCCACTTCTCACAATGCGTTTATGCCAATATTTTTTTATCCCAAATAATTCAAAGGCTAACATATATAACTTATCGTTTAGCATTTTTTCGGTAATGCCAGGCTGAATGTAGCCCCGCTCTTGGGCGGTGTCAAATAAGCACTGCGCCTTACGCTCGGCTTCGAGTAGTTCGTTCAATAAAACAGACATGTTTACTTATTTCGTTTTCGATAGCGTTTTCGTTTTACTTACTTTTTCTTTTCCAGCTTTTGTCATTGCAAAACTTCGAGTCATGGTTTTAATATGTTGGGGATGACGAAATCGCAAAGCCGACCAATCTTCATCAATAGCTACTTGACGAACAGGTTCGTAACCTAATTGCGCTAACGACTCCCAGCCTGTATCGCGGTTAAACGCACAGGTATAATTTTTAGAACTACTTTTGGGATAGCACATCCAAAACAAGCCATCGTCTTTTAATCGTTTATGAATGAAATGACTATACTTTTCAATTTCGGCTAATGTGGTAACAAAAGCTATGGCAAAAGCAATTGTTTTAAGCGAGGTTTTACCATCACTCACTTTTGTAAACGCTTCCATACTTTTAAGTTCACCTGCAAACGACATGGGTGCATTCAAACAAATCAAGTTTTCTTCTTGCTTGAAATTTAGTTTTTTAAATAAAGGAGTCATTCTTAAAATTTATAAAATGAGATAATTTATTTATGCGTTTTCTACCAATCGCCACTACTGCCACCGCCACCAAAACTACCACCACCAAACCCACCAAAGCCGCTACCACCCGAAGAAGAACCACCACCGCCAAAACCACCGCCGCCAAAGCCTCCAAAGCCACCGAGGCTTCCCCACCAAATGTTTCGTCCACCACGATTGTAAGTATAACCATTGCCCGATTTTCCTCTGGTAATAATAACAAGCAACACCACCACTATAAAAATGATTAAGAACAATGTACCCGAATTATTTTTCTTTTTATAACGCTTGGCCGAAAATTCGCCTTTAGCTAAACCGCTTAATTCATCAATGCCTTTACTTAATCCTAAAAAATAATTGCCTTGTTTAAAATAAGGTGTCATTAATTTTTCGCGGATATGTTTAGTGGCTAAATCGGGGATGGCCCCTTCTAAGCCATAACCAACCGCAATTGCTAATTGACGCCGACCTTCTTTACCTCCCGTATTGATTAAAACAATGATTCCATTTTTAAAATCATTTTGCCCCACGCCCCAAGCTGTTCCTAATTGTGTGGCTAAATCCATGGCTTCGTAACCTTTAAAATCATCTAACACCACCACACAAATTTGGTTAGAGGTTTCTTTGCTAAACGTTTGTAAACGCTCTTCTAATTGCGCTGTTTCGGTACTGGTTAAAAACTGCTCCGGGTTTTGAAGTAGTACATTAACCAAACGCGGTGGGTTAGGCTTTTCAGGAATTTGTGCCCAAGCTATTTGAATGGAAACTAAAAAAAATAAAAAACGTTTGAAAAAAAGTATCATGCTTTGTAAGAAATGGTATTGGGTAATTCGTTAGTATCGTTATTTTGCCATGGAAAAAACTGTTGCAGTTGAAGACCGCACCGGGTAATGGCTTCAGCCAAACCAATGGCATAATTTTTTTCTCGAAATGCTGTTATCATACCATCGCGTATCTCATCCCAAAAATTTGGAGGTACAACTGCATTTATACCTTCGCCTGCAACAATGGCTAACTTATTACTTTGATGAGCTATATAAATTAATACGGCATTTTTTTCGCGCGTATTTTGCATTTCTAATTTATGAAACACTTCCAAGCCGCGTTCAAATACCAAGCCTTTGCATGTTTTTTCGATGTGTACACGCACTTCGCCCGAAGTATTTTTCTCCGCTGTTTGTATAGCGTTGATAACGATTGCTTCGTCTTGTGCCGAAAAAAAAGGTTTACTAAATAACATATATCGAAACTAAAGGTAATAAAAAAAGACCATTTAAAAATCGGGAATAGCCCTCATTCAATGGTCTTTAAATGAAATAGAAGTTAGCAGTAAATTAATACACGTGTTGCCCGCCATTAATGCTATAATTAGCTCCTGTAATAAAACTGGTTTCTTCGCTGGCTAAAAAACTTACTAAATGCGCTACTTCGTGTGTGCCGCCTAAACGCCCCATGGGTACTTGTGCCACAATTTGAGCCAACACCTTTTCAGGAACGGCCATTACCATGTCGGTACCAATGTAACCTGGAGAGATGGTGTTTACGGTAATACCATATTTAGCCACTTCCATTGCTAGTGATTTTGTAAATCCGTGCATCCCTGCTTTAGCGGCACTGTAATTGGTTTGCCCAAACTGTCCGCGTTGCCCGTTAACAGAAGATATATTAATGATGCGCCCAAATTTACGAGCCACCATGCCATCTAATACTTGGCGCGAGCAATTAAATACACTGTTTAAGTTTGTATTTATTACCGCATACCAATCTTCTTTTTTCATATTAATAAGCCGCCCATCACGTGTTATTCCTGCATTATTAACCAAGGTATCAATAGGTCCAATTTGTGTTTCGATGCTGCGAATCATTTCGCCAGCACTGTCGAAATCGCTCACATCACCAAAAAATAATTGAATGTCGAACCCTTCGGCTTTCATCGTTTCCATCCATTTATCGGCCTTTTCTTTGGTGTGATAATTACCTACAACGTGGTAACCATCTTGGTATAATTTTTTGCACATGGCTGTTCCTAAACCTCCGGTGGCGCCGGTTACTAATACGATACGCTTGTTTTGACTATCCATTGCTTTTGTTTTTAAGGTTAATTGAGTTTTTAGTTCTCTAAATTTAGTTACTCTTTTTTACTCTAACAAAAAATGTAACGCATTCTTGGTTAAGAGTTAAGCATTACCCCTCATCCACTTTTAAGTTAAAATCAAAACGCTGTTTACAGAAATGGTCGTTTCTAAAGTGCATTTAATCTCATCCACCCACGCTAAACCTGCTTGGGATGCGTATTGCAAAAAATTATCGAAACGCTCTTGTGGAATGCCATTGGGAAACATCTTATTTTTTACCGCTTGAATTTGTTTAATCTCTTGCTCCGATTTTTGTTTTAACGATTTATTAACCTTGGCACTAATGAGGTCTAAAGCATTTAAAGCTTTTTGCCGCTCTGCTCCTACGGTTCCGCCTAAACTTTTATCAATGGTTTCTACTTTAGTAGCAATGCTGTCGAAAAGATTGGTTAATTGTAAAGCGTCGTGTTTTAAATCAAATACACTTTCGTGGGTTTGTAAAAACTGTTGAATGATTTCTTGTTCGTTGTCGAAAAAATGGGTAACGGAAAGATTTAATTTTTCAATTTTGCTTAACGTACTTGCCTCTACTAAACTTATAAAATGACGAGGTAAAAGCACGGGCATAATGCCTTGGTAAGCCTCAAACAACGTTTTATACTCTAACCAATAACTTAGCTCGCCAGGTCCACCTACATAAGCTATATTGGGCAATAACTTTTGTTGGTAAAGCGGTCGCAATACCACATTGGGACTAAACTGTTCGGGCGATTGATGCAGTAATGCTTTTAATTCGTGTTTCGTAAATTTTATAGTGGTGTTAACCACTTGAAACCCATCTTCGTGTTCCTCAATACGGGCGCGGAGTCCGGGGCGCATGTAAAATACATTAATGGCACGGGGCTTTACTTGTATAGGAAAATGGCTAGCTTCGAGTGCTTCAATGGTGGTGTTAACGTGTTGTTGCGCCTCTTTTAAAAATAAATCACGTTCTAGCTCAGGTATAAATTGTTGCTTAAAAACGGCATCGTTTCCATCTATTACTACCAATCCATATTTTCCGAACAAGGCGTTTACTAAATAGTGAGTCGCCGTTGATAGATTCGTGTGTTCTAAATAAGCTTGTTCTAAAATTTGCAGCAGGGCTTCGGTATGAGGTGCATTACCTAGTATAGTTTTTAGTGTTTGCAATGTTTGTTCTATACCCAACGTTTGCATGGCACCAACGGCACCCGTTTGATCGGTTTCCCATTTTAAAGTTTTACCAAATACGTTTGCAGATTGGATTTCTTCTAAATCGTGATCTTCACTAGCCATCCAATAAACAGGAACATAATGATGTTGTGGATTTTGGTGTTGCAATTGCTCGCACACATTAATCACACTTAAAATTTTGTAAATAAAATATAAAGGCCCTGTAAACAAACACAATTGATGTCCCGTTGTAATGGTAAATGCGGTGGGCTCTTTTAAACGTTCGATATTTAATAAGCTAACGTCGGAAGTATTAGAAACTGTATTGGCTTGTTGCGTTAATTGCTGTGCTAAGAGTTGACGCTGTTGCGTTGTAAAAGATGAGGCGTAGTTCTTTTGACAGGCCATTAACCCAGCGTGTGTGGGCGGAAACTGATACAACGGCTCTGTTATACTTGCTCCTTCTAAATATGCTTTTACCAAAGGGTTTAATAAGCCGCTTGTTGGTAATGGGACCGTTTGCTTTTGAAATAAATTCATTAAAACTGACTTTGAAACTCTTTAAATGCAGTACCTTCTAAGTCTTTAGCCGATAATAAAGGGGTGTTTACATTCCATTCGATACCAACATCTGAATCGTTCCACATGATGCAGCCCTCGCTTAACTTATTATAAACGTTGGTGCATTTATAACTAAAAATAGTTTGGTCTTTGAGTGTCAAAAAACCATGAGCAAATCCTTCGGGTATATAAAACATAGTTTTATTTTCGGCACTTAATTCAATGCCTACAAACTGCCCGTAGGTTGGCGATTGTTTTCGTATATCAACGGCTACATCATAAACAGCTCCTGTAATAACACGCACTAATTTTCCTTGTGCATAAGGTGGGTTTTGAAAATGGAGCCCACGTAACACACCCGCATTAGAAAGCGATTGATTATCTTGCACAAAATTCATATTCAATCCTGCTGCGTTGAATAAACTGGCATTGTAACTTTCAAAAAAATGTCCTCTCGCATCTTCAAACACTTTGGGTTGAATGATGTAGCATCCTTTAAGTTTTGTTTCTGTTATTTCCATTCTTATTTTTTCGTTTTAAAAACTTTCTTGCTTTAGGCATATCATCGGCGTAATAGCCGCTTCCGCCACCATAACCATATCCATAGCCGTAGCCATACCCATAGTTGTAGCTATATACTTTTTTGCTAATATCAATATCGTTTAAAATAATCGAAAGATTTTTTAAATTATTTTCGTTGCGCAAACGGTCAATAATTTGGGTAAACATACGTTTGGAGTAACCCGAACGGAACACATAAATAGGGTAATCGGCACTTTGAATAGTGGCAATGCCATCGGTTACTAAACCAATTGGGGCATTATCAATAATCACATAATCGAATTTACTTTTTAAATAATCAATAACCTCGTTTAATCGTTTATTTAAGATTAATTCGCTTGGATTAGGAGGTATAGGCCCAGCCGTAATGAATTTAAGATTTTGCATAGAACTGTCGTTAATGCACTCGTCTATTTCGGTTGTGCCTGTTAAAATGGTACTCATCCCTTTGGTATTGGTAACGCCAAAGCCTTTATGGATTTTGGGTTTACGCATATCTAAGTCAATGATGATAACTTTTTTTTCGGTGAATGCTAAAATACCAGCAATGTTAATGGCCACAAAAGTTTTGCCTTCGCCGCTAATGGTAGAGGTAACCGAAACAACTTTTGGACCTACACTATTATTTATGAATTGTAAATTGGAGCGTATGGTTCTAAAACTTTCGCTAATTAAAGACATCGGATTTTTATCAACAATTAATTGCGATACAGGAATGTCGCGGTCGAAACGTGGTACCAACCCTAACAAGGCAACATTGCCACTAGAGTATTTAGTAATGTCGGTTAACGAATAAATTTTATCGTGAAAAATATAACGGAAAAATACTAAGCCCAACGAAAATAAAAGGGCGGTTAAAAAGGCAATGAGCAATGCTTTCTTTTTGCTTGGCGATAAAATAGCACCTATACCTAATGCCCGTTCAAGTATTATATTTTGCGAAACAAACCCCGCTTTAGAAATTGAAAATTCGGTTTTCTTTTCGAGCAGCATGGTATAATATTTTTCGCTGATGGTGTAGAGGCGATTTAACCGCGAAAATTCTACTTCATCTTCGGGTGTTTGGCCGTTATTAAGTTTATAAGTCCCCGCTTTTTCGAGTAAGTTTCGGTACTGCGTTTTGTATTTTAAGCGAACGGCATCTAAACTTTCTATTAATAATTTACGTTGGTTTTCAATTTGAAAATTAAGTTGTTTAATGTTTTCCGAATTGGGGGTAACGGCGTAAAGTAAATTTTCTTTTTCGATTAAAAGTTTTTGAATGGTGCCCGTAATGTCTTTAATTAAATTTTCATATTCGGTACCGTTCATTAAAGAAATGAGTTGGTAAATATCTATGTTTTTATTTTTAGCAATGCTGGCTTGTATTTCGCCAATAATTTTTTCCTCCATTTCAACTTTTAGCATTTGGTCTTCGAGGGTCGAGTAGCGCATCATGTTGGCCGTTAAAAGCGCATCTTCTTTTCCAGTCATTTTTTTCTCTTTTTTGAAACGTTGTAACTCACTCTCGCTACTTTTTAAATCGTTAAACACATTTTGCAATTGACCTTCAATGAAGTTGAGGATGTTACTCGAACTTTCGCTTTTACGTTCAACATCATATACTAAAAACTCTTCGGTAATGGCATTTACCAAATCGGTTGTTTTTACTGGATTAATATCTCTTACCTTTATTAAAATGGTTCGGGCATATTCATTTAATAAACGTACTTCTATTTTACTTTGAAGTTCGGCAGTTACCGCATCTACGCTATTGACCACAAAAAAAACATCTTTATTGCCCAGTAAATTAGCTCTAATAGCTGCACCACTTTGTTTCGGGTTAATAAATACGTTGATGTCAAAGTCTTTATTTTTAAGCCAAGTGCTTGTATTAAATTTATAGGTAATTCCTAATTGTTCAACCTCAAGTGTACCCGATTTAAAATCAGTATTAAAACGTATATAAATTTTCTTACCAAAAAGCGATTGGTTTTTAACGTTCACTTTTACCAAAAAAGAAGAACTGCTGTATAACTCGTTATTTTTAAAAATACCTTGGTTATAATACGATGTAACAATGTCTAGTTTTTCGACAATACGTTTCAAAAAAACCTTAGAGCGAATTTGCTCAATGGCTTCAGCTAAAACGTTATCGGTATTGTTCATTTGGTTTAATTGCAAAATTTCGTTGGCTTCATTTTGGTTGTAGATTTGAATAACTGCTTTCGACTCGTAAACTGTTTGGCTGTAGCGCAAAAACAAAAAACCCACGGTAAATGCCAAAATAAAACTACACACAATTAACCAACGGCTTTTTACCAACAAAAAAACGATGACTCCAATATCAAAATTGGTGTTTAATTTATCGGCCACCGATTTTAATTGATTATTGGTATTTTCAATCGAAGGATTAAGCATGGTTAATTCGTCCTTAGAAAGAGATAAATAATGATTAAGGAGGTTATGACGGTAACAATGGGTGTAATTTCATTAGCTAAGGTTCGGGCAAAGCGGTAACGTGGTTCTACATAAATAATATCGTTGGCTTGCACTTTACTATTACCAGCCACTAGGCCTTCTACTTTCGATAAATCCATTAAATACACATCGGGTTGAGGTTTATTAACATTACCACGTATCAACTTTACTTTGTAGGCTTTTCCATCTTCGGTTATGCCGCCCGCTTGCGCAATGGCTTCAAGAACAGTAGTGTTGTTATTAGGTAAAGGCAGTACCCGCGCTGTACCCGAATTACCTGGGAAAATAATAACCCGTTTATTAACTACTTTTAAATTAACGTAAGGTTTTACATAAAACTCGCTGTACTTATCTTCCAAATATTTTTCGGCCTCGCGAATGGTTAAACCCGTAATTTTTTGCAAACCTACCAAAGGTAATTTGATGGTGCCGTCGCTTTCAACTAAAAATTCAAGATTATTATTAAAAATTATATTAGAAGAGTTGGCTAAATCTATTAACTTAAAACCGTCGTTAGTGTACACACGACACAGTAACGCATCGTTAGGCGCTATTTTATAATCTTGCTGACTAATCGAATCCAATAATTTAGCATATTGAAAATCTTTGGGGGTTTCGAGCATCAGGTTAGAACGAAAGAGCTTGCAGGAAGTAAAAGTTACACTTATTACTAAACAAAAAAAGTAATGCTTTAACATAGATTGATACAAAGATATTCTTTTTTTTAGGTTAAACAAGACTTGTATAGCATTTCATTATCAATTACTTACAAGCGTTTCAAAATTTAGTTCAGTGGTATTCGGGGCATTCTATTTAACGTGGGTATTCAATTCGTACGTGATAAATATTCATTAAACGGCGTTTAAAAATTTTACGAATTAGAGTAATGTCTTTAAACGTGATGTCTGAATTAATAAACTGATTTTGCTGAATTTTATAATCCACAATTTGATCTACCAAATCGTTAATGCTTAATGCGTCGTGAACTTTTAAACTTCGGGAAGCTGCCTCTACGCCGTCGGCCAACATCAAAACAGCCGTTTCTTTACTAAATGGAATGGGCCCTGGGTACTTAAACTTTTGTTCATCGAGGGTTTGATTACCGTGCGCTTTTTTATATAAGTTCAAAAAATAACCAACCGAAGTGGTGCCATGATGCGTTCTAATAAAATCTATAATTTGTTCGGGTAACTTGTATTGTCGGGCTATTTCGATACCTGTGATGATGTGACCGATAATAATTTTGGCACTTTCTTCGGGTTCTAAATCATCGTGTAAGTTTCGGTTAGACCCTTGATTTTCGGTAAAATACTTAGCGTTTTTAAGTTTTCCTATATCGTGAAACAAGGCTCCTGTTCTCACTAACAATGTATTTCCACCCATGTAATAAATAGCTTCCTCGGCTAAATTAGCCACTTGCAAACTGTGTTGAAACGTACCTGGCGTTTTATCTGATAACTCGCGTAAAAGCGGATGATTAAGATCGGAGAGTTCTAATAACGTAAAATCGGAGTTAAATCGAAATACTTTTTCGATGCTGTATATAATCGGAAAAGAAAGCAATAACAAAACCGAACTAATGATAAATGGTAAGTATGACCATAACTTGAACGCTACACTGGCCGCTTCGAATGCAATTTGATAAGTAAAAAAAGTAAACACGTATAAAAATAAACTTATCAAGAATGCGTTAATTAATTGTGTACGGCGTTTTATTTCGGCAATAGAAAACAGGGTAATAATGCCAACCACTAATTGCACCATTATAAACTGCAACTTATCGGCTTGAAAGAACGCCGCTAATAAAATAGCTATCAAATAAGTAAATAAAGCCGTTCGGCTGTCGTAAAAAATTCGGATTAAAACGGGTAACATCACATACGGTAAGGCGTTTAGGTAGAGGTTGTACGCCGATACCAAATGGCAACACCATACCATTACTAATAGGCAAATGAATAAAAAAATAAATTGTAAATTATTACCAAAGAAAGGCTTCCTAAAAAAATAAAGGTATAATACTAACACCAATAGTAATAAACTCACAAAGGCCCACTTGCATAAAAATTGCCAAAAGGAAAGCCCACTAATGGATTGCAATTGATAAATATAATTGTTGATTAAAAATCGTTTTTCATTATTAAGCGGTTCTCCTTGCTTTACCAACACATTGCCCTTAGGATAAAAACAACGGTAAACCGAAATGGCGCTCAACCGTTCTTCGGCAAGTAATTGCGTGCGTTGTGGACTGTAAATAAATTGAACGCCTAAGTAACCGATCCACTCACGTTTTGAAATAGGTGTTAAGGTTTTTAATCCCTTTTCGATGTATTGAATGGCCGATTGAATGGTAAAAAAATTACCGTAGAGTTGTTTTTCGTAAATACCATTTTTAAAAACCAATAAGTTAACTGGTGGTTTATCGAGCTGTTCAATAATACCTTTTAAACGAATGGTATCTAAAAATGCAGCCAAACGTTTTTGATTAAGCCCTTTACTTTTAAGGGAATTACTAAGGCTATCCATACGTCTTATTTCTGGCTCATTTTCTTCAAAAACGCTGGCGTTGGTGGCCTGTAATTGCATCTTTTCGCGGTTTAATTCGGCTGTGGTTTTACGAATAAAAAAATCGTGTTCCAACACCAAATCATCGGCATTCCAAACGGCACTAAAAGCATTCACACGGTTAGCATTAACGTGGTAATAGGGCAACAGCCAGGCTATTAATGCCGCCAAAAATGCAACTACGGCTAGTTTAAAAATTAAATTATGCTTATCACGTATTTTTGTAATTACATTCAACGCTACAAAGTAAAGTGGTGAAGGCTTATGAAACGTGAAATCTTAAACGGGTTGTTAACAGAGTGGTATTAATAGACGTAAACTAATAACAACCACATTTGTTATAAAATTTAAGCTGAAGGGGTTTACTTATTTATTTCAGTACTTTTGTGCATGACAGTATCAGAAATTGTATCGCACTTAAACATGCTTCCACACCCCGAAGGTGGCTATTACAAAGAAACCTACCGTTCCACCTTGCATGTAACCCATCCTTTAGTTAACGATTGGCGTTCGGTGGCTACTGCCATTTATTTTTTAATTGAAAAAAATAATTTCTCGGCGTTTCATAAAATTAAAAGCGATGAGGTGTGGCACTTTTATGCTGGCGATGCTTTAGAGGTTATTGAGTTAGACGAAAATGGAAATCTTATTTACACAAGTATAGGCAGTAATTTGCAAGCAGGCGAAGTATTTCAATACCTAGTAAAAGCAGGGCGTTGGTTTGGCAGCAGGGTTAAAGCAGGTGGACACTATAGCTTGGTAGGTTGCACGGTGGCACCGGGTTTCGAGTTTAAAGATTTTGAATTAGCCAATGGGAATGAGTTAATTGCACTGTATCCGCAACACGTAGAAGTAATCAAAGCGTTAACGCGATGAATATTTGCAACGCTTAAATTGTTAATAGCTCACTACCCTACTCTTCACGTAATTATCGTATAATTCGTGTACTAAGCCATCGCTTAACCCAATTTGTGGCACAAATACTTTTTCAATAGCAGCGGTTTTCATAACGGTTAAAAATATTTTTGCTGCTGGCACAATCACATCGGCTCTATCGGGTTTTAAATCTAAACGTTCAATTCGCTCTTGATAGGTGTAAGAACATAACATTTCGTAAAGTCCTTTTAGGCGCTCGTAACTCAAATGTTTGGTTTCTTTTTTGCCGCTCATCTTAAAAATTTTATTGATGTTTCCGCCCGAACCTATAGCATTTAAAGGGTGTTCGCCGAGGGTGTGCGTTTTAAGCCAATCTTTTAATTCTTCCCACTCTTGTTTTTCGACTTTATCTAATAACATACGCACCGTTCCTATATTAAACGATTTGGCTGCTTTTACTTTATTGTTGGCATACAAAGTAAGTTCGGTGCTACCGCCACCTACATCAATGTACAAATACGAATGTTTTGGATTTAATAATTCTTCAACATGATTACTAAATACCAAAGCGGCTTCGGCTTTGCCTTCAATAATTTCGATGCTCATACCTGTTTCTTGCTTAATGCGTTCTATAATTTCGATGCCATTAGCCGCATCGCGCATGGCACTGGTAGCAACGGCTCTAAAACCTATTGCTTCGTAAGCTATTATTAAATGATTGAATCCTTTAATGGCTGTAATAAGACGATCGGCTTTAGCCTCCGAAATGCGACCATGAAGAAATACATCGTCGCCCAAACGTATGGGCATGCGTATCAACTCTTCTTTACTAAACTGTGGTTTACCATCTAACTCATAAACTCTACAAAACAATAAACGCATGGCGTTACTTCCTATATCAATAGCGGCAAATATCATAGTTTAATTATAAATAATTTTTCCAGGTTTTGGTAAAGTATTTTTTCCTTTTTCTTTCGACAAATAGTTATAAACTTCATCTTGCACCCTAACTTTCTTTTCGCCAGGCTTTACTTTTTTATATTGATTGGTTTGAAGTTTATCTAAAATACGCAACTTGGTAGTGCCACTTAACTGAATGGCAATAATATCTTTTATTTGTTTACGAATGTCTTTATCTAACAACGGAACGGCCACTTCGCTGCGACTATCGAGGTTTCGGCTCATCCAATCGGCACTACTTAAATATATTTTTTCGTTTCCTAAATTATGAAAAATAAAAACCCTGGCGTGTTCGAGGTATTTATCTACCAAGCTATAAGCAGTAATATTTTCGCTGTAGCCAACTAATTCGGTTACGAGTGAGCAAGCACCCCTCACAATGAGTGTAACCTTTACCCCTGCATTGTTGGCTTCGTAAAGTTTACGAAGCATTTCCTTATCCACCAAACTATTCATCTTTAAAGTAATGGCGGCTTTCTTTTTTTGACGTGCGTTTTTTATTTCTTGATCCATTAACTGCACAAACGTTTGACGCATGTAGAAAGGAGCTACTGCTAATTGCTTGTATTGCGACACTTTAAAATTATTTTCATAAAAATCAAATACTTTAATCACATCTTCAGTAATGGCTTTGTTGGCCGTTAATAGCGTGAAATCGGTATAAATACGAGCAGTTTTTTCATTAAAGTTGCCTGTACCAATGTGTGCGTAGTGTATTTCTTTACCTCTATCGCGAGTAGAAATTAAAAAGAGTTTAGAGTGTACTTTTAAACCGGGTACACCGTAAATAACGTGTGCGCCTTCTTCTTGTAATTTATTGGCCCAGTAAATATTATTCTCCTCATCGAAGCGGGCTTGCAACTCTACTAAAACCGTTACGCGTTTACCATTTTTTACAGCATTAATAAGGGCATTCGCAATTTTAGAAGAGTCGGCAACTCTGTACAAGGTTATTTTAATGCTCTCTACAATTGGATCCATAGAGGCTTCTTGTAATAAATTAATGATATGATTAAACGTGTGATACGGATAATGCAATAGCACATCTTTTTGTTTAATCATTTTTAAGGTAGTAGTGGTAATCTCTTTCAAATCGGGGTGTTGCAACACAGGTGGGTGGTTATACACGAGTGCTTTCTCTCCCAAATTAGGAAAGTTAATGAAGTCCTTAAAGTTGTGGTAACGTCCGCCCGGAATGGCATTGTCTTTTTTAGCCATACCTAATTTTTTCATGATATAGGTTAACATATCGTTGGGCATAGCAGCATCGTAAACAAACCGAACGGGCAAGCCTTGTTTACGTGCTTTAACGCTTTTACTTATTTTTTCGAGCATGCTTTTGCTTACATCGTTGTCTATGTCTAACTCGGCATCGCGGGTTAACTTAATATTGTAAGCCTCGGCGGCATCGTAACCAAAAATCCAAAAAATATCTTTTACATTAAAACGAATCACATCATCTAGTAAAATAATGTGGTGTTTGTTACCTTGTTTGGGTAAAACCACAAAACGCGTTGTTGCCCTCGCTGGTATTTCAATTAAGGCATACCGCATTTTTTGCTTTTCTTGTTTCGGGTTAAGTTTCACATACAGGTAACTCACCTTGTCTTTCATGTATGGAAAGGGTTTAGAGTCATCTACCATTATCGGAAACAAAGAAGGCATCACCTCACTTTCAAAATAATCGCGCACGTATTGTTGCTGCGTGATGCTTAACTGCGTTTCGTTAATGATGTAAACTTGATTTTTGGCAAGTTCTTTTAATAAAAGTTGGTAAGTCGTTTCAAACTGATTTTGTTGTTCAATTACTTTACGTTGCAATTTAGAGAGCAGTTCTTTGGGGTCTTCGCCATAAATGGCAATGGCTTTGCGCCCGAGTTTACTGAGGCGTTTAATGGTAGCTACACGCACACGGTAAAACTCATCGCGGTTATTACTAAAAATTCCTAAAAACTTTAACCGTTCAATAAGCGGCGTGGTGGGGTCTTGCGCCTCCTGTAACACCCGTTCGTTAAACGATAGCCAAGATATTTCGCGATTAATAAAAGGAACCGTTTTTTTCATGATGAGTTTACGCATTGAATAGTTTAGGGTATTTAAAAAAGTTTAATTGAGCCGTTTCGAGGGTCGTCCAATTAACGGCTTCCCATTGAAATTGAACAATGCCACAAGTAGGTACATTATCGAAAAATTCGGTAGTGCTGTAACGGTTACATAAATTGGTGATGCTGGGGTTATGCCCAAATAAAGCCACATCGGAAACCGAATTGGGTAACTGAGTTAAAAGTTGATGCAAATTGAGGTCGGTACTTTCATAAATAGAAGGGTTTATAACAACATTGGCCGCATCTATTTGCAAGGCCCGTGCAAAAATAAAAGCAGTGCTAATGGCTCTAACGGCTGGGCTACTTAGTAATACATTTGGAACTCGTTTTTGAGTGGTTAACCATTTCGCTAAAATATATGCATCGGTATAACCACGCTGATTGAGTGGACGATCAATATCGGTTAAGCCATCGTGCCCCCAATCGCTTTTGGCATGACGAATAATAGTAAGACTTTTCATTTGCTTAAAGTTACGAAAAAGCCTAAAAAGAGAAGTTAGCTAAAGATTAATTTCAGAAAAAACTATTAACACAATTGGGTTTATTTTACCCGTTGTCCATTTTGATAAGCCACCACAAAACCATCAATACCCGATGCTTTGAGGGCGTTTCGTTTTTGAAGGGCTTCTTCGCGGGTAGAAAAATTACCGATCAATACTTTATATAAACCGTCTTCGTTACTAACCAAGGCTTTGCCAGCTGCAGCATATTTACTTTTGGGTGGCGAACTGTTATAGGCTCCAATTTGTACTTTAAATACTTGACCCGAAACAGCAACTGTTGTTTTAGCAACGGGTTCGGGTTTTTCTTTTATAGGTTGAGGCGTTGCAGGTGCTGGCGCAACAGGTTCGGGAGTTGATTTAACAGGTTCGGGTGCTTTAGCTATTACAGGTGTTGCGGGTGCACTTGGCTCGGGAACAGTTTTAACTGGTTCGGGTGCTTTAGTGGTTGCAGGTGTGCTTGGCTCGGGAACAGAAGGTGTTGTTTTAGTGGGTTCGGGTGCATTGGCAACGGGTGCAGATACCGCATTAGCATTAAACGCTACGTTGTAAGGGGTTCCTTCTACTTCCTTTTTAGTACCATTGTCTAAAAAATAAAACTTTTGAACAAAGCTACCGCTGCCGCTTGCCGCATTGCCTACTTCCATTTTAAAACTTACCGTAAACTCTGACTCAACGGGGATACTAACCCAAACAATTTTGGCACGGTTATTTTCAAAACTAAAATTTCCAGTTTTGCTATCGCCTTCGCTTAAAGTTACATTGGCTGGCACATCTATTTGGTATTTACTAAAATTAGAGATGGCACCTTTATTAATTTTTACTTCGATGGTTTGATTGGACCCTGGTGCTAACTCCGCTGGAATATTGGCAGTCATTATTACTTGTGCTTGTAAAACGCACCAAGCAAATCCCATTAAAAAAGTAGTAAAAAATCTTACCTTCATTGTTTAAAATTTATACAAATATATAGATATTCGTTAGTTGCACAAGAATGAGAGGTACTAAATTAAAACCCACGTATTACCAACAAAAAGAGGTTGTCCAATTAGCGAAAGATTTAATTGGCAAATGTTTAGTTACAAACTTAGAGGGCAGTTTAACGTGGGGACTTATTACTGAAACTGAAGCCTACGAAGGAGTTACAGACAAGGCTTCGCATGCCTACAACGGGCGACGAACTAAACGCACCGAAACCATGTATGCAAACGGTGGCATTAGTTATGTTTATTTATGTTATGGTATTCACGCCTTATTTAATGTAGTTAGCAATGCGCAAGATACGCCTCATGCGGTGTTGATACGTTCCATCTTACCTTTGGGAGGATTAGATTTTATTTATAAACGTAAAGGCAAACACATTCATCCTCTAAAAATTGGAATAGGTCCGGGTAACGTGAGTAAATGCTTGGGCATTGGCTTGCAGCATAACGCGTTGAACTTGTATGGAGAAACGATATGGCTAGAACGTTCTTCCACTTTTAATGTACCGATGGAACTGATACAAACTGGCCAACGCATTGGCATTGATTATGCGGAAGAAGATGCGTTGTTACCTTATCGGTTTTGGGTTGAACACCAAGCGTTGAATGCAGTTTTAAAACGCTTTTAAAATTTAAAAAATGGTGTGTCTTACAAGAAGCGTTCCTTAAAATAGTTACATTTGATTAATAGGTTATGAACTATCTCAATAACAGAAGCACTGGCCAATTAGTTGTTAGCAACAAAAGCAATCGCTTGAAATTTTTTAGTATTGCTTTGAGTTGGTTTGCGATGTGTAGTTTTATTTCTATCCAGCAGCACTTGCCGCCAAAACATGTAAAAACAATATTACGTTACGCTTTATTAAAAAACAATCAAAAGGTACTGGATGGTATTTATGATTTTTACGAGGATGGAAAACCCAAAACAGTAGTTGAATTTCACTTAAATGGAGACACATCGCAATACCTTACCTACACGCTAATTAACGATAGCACCTACCTAGAAAAGGTTTGGTCAAATCGAACGGTTCTTTACAAAACAACGAATATTCGTTTTTATAAAAAGGGAACTAATCTATTGAAACGAATCAAAGAAGCTAAAAACTACAATACCTATTTTAAATACAATCGAAATGATAATTTAATCGAAGAAACGCATAACGATGAGTTAAATTTACCTTACGATTATTACACTTATACTTACGATGCTAATCATTTACTTAGTAGTAAAACCGATTATTACATTGTAACGGGTTCAACGCCGAAATCGAAAGTGAAACTCGATACTTTAACCTCTTATAACTATACCTACACCTTTTTTAGCAATGGTGCTGTTAAAACCCGAGCACGCCTCCTAGTAAAGGAACGAAAAGAGTTTAGGGATTATGAAACGGATAACTACGGTAAAGTGAAACCGGTTATTAAAAGCACGCATCTATTGGTTCATAAATTAATAGAAATTATTTCTTATACTGAACTTGGTGAAGAACTCACACGAACGGTTTACCGCCCCAATGGTGAAATTTTTTCGGAGCATAGTTATACTTATGTTTATTATTAATACTAAGTGGATTTATATTTTAGTTTAGATTCTGCACGCAGAGTTCTCAAAGTTCGCAGAGGAGGAATTTATAAATTGTTAATGCTAAGTTTAACTAGGAATGATGGCACGCAAAGGCGCAAAGGCGCAAAGGACGCAAAGGAGCAGAGGAAGAATTTAAAAATTGTTAATGCTAAGTTTAAATAGTAGCAGTAGCGTGCAAGGGCGCAAAGTTCGCAGAGGAAGAAATTTATAAATTGTTAATGCTAAGTTTAACTAAGAATGATGGCACGCAAAGGCGCAAAGGACGCAAAGATGAACAAGAAGTAAATAAATCCATCTATTTTTTAGATAAATAAAATTATATAAGGAGTAAGTATAGTATAACTCAATCTTTTGAAACAGTAGTAACTTAACAGCTATTTCGAGAAACCAGAGTTTAAGAACAAAGTTTATAACTTTCCTCTAAGCATTTAATTGCTTTAAATTTTCAATAAGTTATATGGAATAGAGTTTATAGTTCGGTTTCAGGTTTTGCGTTAGGGAAGCCTTAAGCGATTCACCTGAAAGTTACTTGAAGTGCAAGAATGGTAATAAAATTAAAGATACAATTGCTATTTGTTTAACGAACTTGTTCTCAGAAAGGTTTCGGAGTAAAAAACTTTCACACAGAATGTAACTTCAGTTTACGCATCGCCCTAACTAACACAAAACCCGCGTTAACTGTTATCACATTTTATCCATTTGTTATTCTTACAGTCATTATTCGTTTAACTTTTTCGCTTGACTTACCCAAGTTGGGGCGTTGTTAATCGTTTGTCTTAATAATAAATTGAGTTGAGCGGAATGATGTTGTATATGTCGTAGGTTATATAACAAAATTTCAAGTAATGAATAGTTTTTATATGCGTTAATCCAACGGTCGTTAAGTGTTTCTGTTGTTAGTCCTGTAATAAGTTTATTGGCCTTTTGACGACAATGTGCTATGTAGGTGAGCAGCTCGATCTTTGTGTAAACTCTGTCTGGCTTTTTTCCTAATGGATCAAACTCCGAAAAAGTAAATGGTACTGGTGGTTCAAAATTTTTTGGTTCAGTTGTCAAAAAATAATCCGTCCAAAAAATGCAATGGTAAGAAGTGTACCAAAAATTTAAGTCTGTGTTCCAATGTTCGTCAGGGCATATATTTATTGCATTTTCAAGCATTTCAAGGCTTGCCCCAAACTGCGCCCAAATCGCATCATTTATTGAAACTGAATGATTCGTATTTTTTTCCTTTTTCATTTAAGGTAATCAACTGTTTCAGCTAAAAGTCAATACCCTTCTTAAAATTTTAAAATAACTTCTCTAATAATAGATAAACACTCGTTTAATTGCGTTTCGTTAATGGTTAAAGGTGGCGCAAAGCGAATAATATCGCCGTGCGTGGGTTTGGCTAATAGGCCGTGTTCGGCTAGAGCTATGCAAACATCCCAAGCGGTTTTCCCATTTTTTTCTTTTATGATGACGGCGTTTAACAACCCTTTACCTCTTACTTTGGTAATGCAATCGGTTTCGTTGGCAAGTGCGGTTAATCCGTTGCGCAATAAAATACCCATGCGCTCGGCGTTACTGGCTAAGTCTTCGTCTTTTAATACCTTGAGGGCTTCCATGGCAACGGCGCAGGCCAAGGGATTGCCACCATAAGTGCTACCGTGTTCGCCGGGGTGTATCGTTAACATCACTTCGTTGCTGGCTAATACAGCACTAACGGGCAATACGCCCCCGCTAAGGGCTTTACCTAATACTAAAATATCGGGTTTTACTTGTTCGTGGTCACAAGCTAAGAGTTGCCCAGTGCGGCATAAACCTGTTTGTACTTCATCGGCAATAAGTAAAACGTTATAACGTGTACACAATTCGCGAACGCCTTTTAAATACCCGTCATCGGGTACGTTTACCCCTGCTTCGCCTTGAATAGGCTCTACCATAAAGGCGGCGGTGTTGGGGTCAGCAAGTGCTTTTTCTAATGCTGCTAAGTTATTGTAAGGTACTAATTCGTAACCGGGCATATAGGGTCCAAAGCCTTTGTAGCTGCTTGGGTCGCTGCTACTAGAGATGGCGGCTAAGGTGCGTCCCCAAAAGTTGCCCTCTGCAAAAACCAGTTTGGCTTTATTTTCGGGTACTCCTTTTATATCGTAAGCCCAACGGCGCGCTAACTTAATGGCTGTTTCGCCACCTTCAACACCTGTATTCATGGGCAACACACGGTCGTAACCAAAATATTGCGTAATAAATTTTTCGTACTCGCCTAAAAGAGAATTATAAAATGCTCGTGAGGTTAAAGTAAGGCGTTGCGCTTGTTGAGTTAAGGCATTAATGATGCGTGGATGACAATGCCCTTGGTTAACCGCACTATAGGCCGATAAAAAATCGTAGTAGCGTTTACCCTCTACATCCCAAACGTAAACCCCTTCGCCACGTTCTAACACAACTGGGATGGGATGATAATTATGCGCTCCAAAATTATCTTCTAACTCTATTAAGTAGGCCGACTTTGTCATTGTTTCTACCATTATTAATCCTTTAAGTTTCTAAAGATAAGGATAATCTCTTGAACGCTTCTCATGCTTTACGAATTTATCTCAAAGTAATTTTAACCCAGTAATAAAAAATTAAACAGTAAACACGTTTAGTAGTTACTGAAAAAAATGTCAAGTAATTTTAGTGAGGTGTAGTTATGCCAAATCCATGTTATAGTGCGTTTTTCTTTTCACCGCTTCTTTGTTTTGTCTGCAATTACGGTTTTAATAAAGTTAGGCAGTTCTATTTTGTTTTGTTCAGCGATTACACTAATAGCGTAATAGTATTTCACTTCTTCACCAATCCACTGCGAGTCAAGTCGTCTCATTTCTTTGAGTGCAATGTGGTTGTAATTTGTCGGACTGCCCCAATAGCATTGCATACAGAGAGATGGCTTCTTTTCTTTTTGCCAATTGTCGCAATGCTCGCAACTCCAAGATTTAGCTCTGTTACATGAACCACATAAAAGCATAAAATCTTCAATGTTTCTCTCTAAATCAATGTCACCACCAACTTCGTATGGAACTCTATGGTCAATTTGTAAATAGCGTTCTTCAAACTCTCCGTTACAAATCAAACACTTTCCATTGCTTAATTCATAAAGTTCTTTTTTGAATTTTTTCGAGAAAGCAATTCTCCCCGCAACACGCTTGGTTTGAATTTGCGTAATGTCGCCAAACCTGTAAGCAGCAATTTGTCGTCCAGAAATGTCAGATTTTACTTTGAACGTTTCTAGCGGAATACCTTTATCTTTTACGTCCATTGCTGCTCTTGAACCATGAGTATAACCATACTTGATTTGTATATCGTCTGTTGTGATGAAACAATGTTCAAGAATTGGTCAATGAAAACTTTTGCTCTTTTGTTGGTTATAGATTTTACGTGTTCTAAAAATTCCTTTGGGTATTTTGTATTTTTTTTAACCATGAGTTGCAAAAAGGTCTGTTTGATAAATTTGATTTCCTGTTACTTTTTGCAAGTCAATTTTTGCTACAAGTGCTGGTGAAAGAAAGACTGCTTCATAAGTTATTTCATTTCTGTTAAGTAAAGTAGCTTGAGAAGAACGTCCTGCATTTATTTCAATTTTTGTAAGGTTGAGATTGTCTGGTAATGGATTGCCAAAAGTTTTGTTACCAGTTCTACCGTCATAGCTTAAAATGTATGGAATGTCTTTATTATTAAGTTCAAATAGCGAAACAACAAAGTTGTTAAACTCAATATTGCCAGAATAGTTGAAGCCACCATTTAATCCTGTCCCTTGATAAGGTGGATCCATATAAATTAAATCGTCTGAATTTGCTAAATCAAGAATATTAGAATAGTCAGTTGAGAAAATTTCTATTTTGCCTTTTAATAAATGAGAAACTCTTAAAATATCATCTCTCATCATTTGTGGGTTTCTTCCGAGTCGCCTTTTGTCGGGACTTTGATTGAAGCCGCCTTGTGAATTGTAACGCACAGCTGCTTTTACACATTTGGCCAAAAGGAATAAAAGATATTCCGGTTTTCTTGTTTCGTTGAATTTATCACGGATTTGATAATAATATTCTTCTTCGTTACCGTGTTGTCCGTGCCAAATGTCATGATAGTGCTTAATTATTGATTTTGGGTTATTTATAATGCCGTCCCAAAGTTGTGTCAATGGCTCATTGATGTCGTTAATGATAAAATGGTTTGCCTTGAAATAGAAAGCTGAAGCAATTGTTATTGCGGCTGAACCTGCAAATGGTTCAATAAGTCTATTAAAATCATCAGGATAGAACCGCATGATTTGGTCTGCTA
Organism: Bacteroidota bacterium; assembly: GCA_013297775.1. Taxonomy (GTDB): domain Bacteria; phylum Bacteroidota; class Bacteroidia; order B-17B0; family Aurantibacillaceae; genus Aurantibacillus. The sequence continues at coordinate 62,585 of JAAFIL010000010.1, read as the reverse complement.
AGTTACGTTTGCTGCCTTGATATGGAATTGGATGTGGTAATTTCATTTCTTAATTATACCTTATCAAATGTAATGAAAAATATCTGTTTTTACTCGTCAGTTTATGTTTTGCACTGTTGCCCAAAAATGCCCTATAACGGCAGCCCGAGAAAAACTGAGATAATCGTTTTTTTATTCGGATACCTACCAACGCATTTTTTCGTTTAAGCAATTCTTAGCGATTTTAGTTTAGTTTTTTACAATTTGATAGTTTTGGGATTGGTATTCGGGCTGTCTTTTTTAGAACAAAACTATCAACAAGTGTTGAACTTAAATAGACGGACAAACTCTAAGATTTTGCGTCTCCCCGCCTGACGCAAAACCCTTGTTAGGCGTTTGTGGTTCTTTCCTCGTCATTTTTAACAATGAATTTTGCTCGTTCATAAAGTTCGTCAAAAGTCAAAATTTCAGGATTAGTTTGATTCTGTCTAAACAATTCAAAAGAACTAAATTTATCTTCATTCACACCTTGTTCGTTTGCAAATTCCTTTAAGTGTCCAATTACAACAAAAGATTTTGGTTGATAAATGAATACTTGTTCTCCTGTCAAATTACCAACCTTGTCCTTTATTTCAACTTTTGTGCTTAATTCTTTTATTGATTTTTGAACGGATTTTTGCGTTTGAGCAATTGCCCCTGCAAGTTCATCCGATATAGCCCAACATTCACCACGATAGGGGTCGGTAACTTGTTTTAACAAGTCTGTCTTGTGTGTTTTTATTTCTCCAAAGCAAAATGAGTTTATTAAACCTCTTGTCTTCATCAACGCATCAATTCTTTTTCCAGAATTATTAAAGTCAAAACCTGTTACAACTTGTTCTAATTTTTTGTCCTGAAGAGGTGAATTGAAAACATAATTTAAACCATAGCCGAAAATCCAAGTGTTGTTTTCAAAAAAGTCTTGCCACACATACTCGTCACCTATTTGTTTATTGAAATTTTTCTTTGTCGTATTAAAGAAGTCTTTATCTTCTAACAAGTTTTTAAATTTTTCTAATTGTTCTTTTCTGTATGCTAAATTTTGAATTTCATCTGTCGTAATGTTGTTTTTAATTATTTCTCTAATCAATTCAGGGTTTTTTAAAATCAAGTCAACAGTTTGTTCTTTTGTCAAAATGATTTCTTTCAAGATATTATCATCAAATTTTTCACTTGACTTGTTGGTTATTGGAAGAAGTCCAATATTCCGTATGAAATTGAATAAAGTTAGGATTTCGTCACCTTGAAAAGTAAAATATGTATTGTGTGGACTTCCTGTATCTGTTGAAAATTTTTGAATTGTAAGAGTGGTTATTCCCCTTGTGTCTTCGTAGAATTTAGCTTTGATTTCTTGTCTACCACCAGATGTTATGCGTAGTGCAATTTGCTTACCGTCTTTTATGAATTTATGGTCTTCGGAGCTTTCAATAATTTTTGAAACAATACGAAAAGGTCTAATTATTTCTTCAAGTTCTCCCTTTTCATTTTTAGTTAGAAACTTTTCGTCCAAAGCACGACTAAGATATACTCTATCTGTCCGCTTGTTTATGAAATAATCATATTCTGTAGGTTCTTCTGTCATTTGATTGTCGTTTTTTTAAGGCTTACAGATAACCATTATATAAACACCTTTTAAAGCAACAACACAACACACGTACTTCAACTTGTAGCCATTTAGATGTTTTCGGTTTCATCATTTCTCCGAGTTATTTTTTTACACTTTTGGTTAAACTTTGCTTCTGCCATTACATGAGTACAACTAGTTAATTAAATATAATAATAAAAAGTTATTAGTACTTCAAACACGCTAATTATTTTTTATGAATGGCACTCATACCAACATCATTTCTAAAAGATAAGTTGACCCAGTTTCTTTTTCTCTTATACTTCCTCAAAAATTATACCCAGAGACCTTGCTACGCCTATAATTTTTTCGTCGCCTAAAAGAAAAATAATTCTGGTTCGACTTGTATCTTTTAGAACCGATATTAGTATCACATGCCATATAAATTTATAAAAAAGCCCCATAAAAAACCCTTAAAGATTGGGCTATTTTGTATGTACAAACGGCATTACATAAAATACATCTCCAAACCACCACAATCTTTCCTATCCGTGAGGGATTGAAGCGGCAGCCTGCGAAGGGCTTTTGCGAACACCTGCGCGAGCTGTGGAGGCTGAGGCACGAAGACCCCGCACGCCGCAGCAGGTGTAGCAAAAGACCAAGCAGCTAAAGCGTAAAGCCCGACCCCTTCATAGAACTCTACGTTAGCTAAAATGAATAGTTTAAATGATTCCCTATTTACCCATAAACTTTACAGGGGGCACGGCCTAAAAATAAGCTTCGTTAGCTTCATCTAAGGTTTACTAAACGCTATTTACTTAGCTTTTTTTGTGAACCCAATGCCTTTGAGGTTAACATTCTTTAACACCCCATCAAATACCTCAAACCCGCACCATTACTATATTTACAACCTATTTTGATAATAATTAAAAAAGTATGATTGATATAGCTCAAATTAATGAACGCATTCAACGAGAAAGTGCCTTTGTCGAAATGCTAACGTTTGAAATGGACAAGGTTATTGTTGGGCAAAAACACATGGTGGAACGCCTCATGATTGGTTTATTAAGTAACGGACACATTTTACTAGAAGGCGTACCCGGCTTGGCTAAAACCCTAGCCATTAATACGCTGGCCAAGTGCGTAGATGCTCAATTTTCGCGTATTCAGTTTACCCCCGATTTATTACCAGCCGATGTTATTGGCACCATGATTTATAATCAAAAACAAGAGCAATTTAGTATTCGCAAAGGGCCTATTTTTGCCAATTTTGTGTTGGCCGACGAAATTAACCGCGCGCCAGCCAAAGTGCAATCGGCATTGCTCGAAGCCATGCAAGAAAAGCAAGTAACCATTGGCGACCAAACGTTTAAATTGCCCAATCCATTTTTAGTATTAGCCACACAAAATCCGGTTGAGCAAGAGGGTACTTATCCCCTACCCGAAGCGCAAATGGATCGTTTTATGTTAAAGATTGTAATTGGTTATCCTACCAAAGACGAAGAACGTAAAATTATTGCCTCTAACATTTCGCCAACGGGCATGCCTGTGCCTAATAGCGTTTTAAAACCCGAAGATATTATTAACGCCCGTGCCGTTGTGAAAGACGTTTACATGGATGAGAAAATTGAACGGTATATTGTTGACATCGTATTTGCATCGCGCTATCCTAAAGATTATAAATTACAAAAGTTTGAAGGATTAATTTCGTACGGTGGCTCGCCGCGTGCATCCATTAATCTGGCTTTGGCAGCTAAAGCGTATGCGTTTATTAAGCGCAGAGGTTACGTTATACCCGAAGATGTGCGTGCGGTTTGTTTAGATGTGATGCGCCATAGAGTTGGTTTAACCTACGAAGCCGAAGCCGAAAATATAACTTCGGAAAACATTGTAACCGAAATTTTAAACACCGTTGAAGTGCCTTAACCTTTTTAGAGGGATAAGAAATTTTCAATAAGTGCTTAAACCAGCTTCGTTCTAAAAAATAAATTTTAGGTCTTGTGTTTTAAACCCACGAAAACATTTTAAATTAAAATTGGAAACATCGGCATTATTAAAAAAAGTTCGTAAAATCGAAATTAAGACCCGCGGTCTAAGTTCACAGATTTTTTCTGGTGAATACCACTCGGCGTTTAAAGGACGAGGCATGGCTTTTTCGGAAGTGCGCGAGTATATGCCTGGCGATGATGTGCGCACCATAGATTGGAATGTAACCGCACGCTTTAACGCGCCTTATGTAAAAGTGTTTGAAGAAGAACGCGAGTTAAGTGTGGTGTTGTTAGTGGACGTTAGCGCAAGTGGATTATTTGGCACACAAAAACAATTTAAGCAAGATTTAATTACCGAACTTTGTGCGGTTGTAGCGTTTAGTGCTTCGCAAAATAATGATAAAATCGGTGTTATTTTTTTTAGCGATAAAATCGAGAAATTTATTCCACCTAAAAAAGGGAAATCGCATATTTTACGCATCATTCGAGAGTTGATAGAATTTAAACCCGACAATGTAAACACCAACCTTGAAGTGGCTTTAAAATACATGACCAACGTAATTAAAAAACGGAGCGTTGTTTTTTTAATTAGCGATTTTCAAACCGAATTGCCTTTTGCCGATGCGCTTAAAATTGCCAATAAAAAACACGATGTGGTGGCTTTGCGTATTATTGATAAAACGGAAAACGAAATCCCAAATATTGGTTTAGTAAAATTAAAAGACAACGAAAGTGGCAACATCTTGTGGGTGGACACATCGAGTAAAAAATTTAGAACCCAATTTAAAGCCAATCAGTTAAAAACAGATGCCAACTTAAAAGAAGTATTTAGTAGAAGCGGCATTGACACCACTTCTATTTACACACACGAAAGCTATATTAAACCACTTATGAACTTATTTAAAAACCGCTAGTATGGTAGTAAAGGCTCTAAAATGGATTGGTTTGATCTGGCTGTGCCTGCTGTGTTTGTCAGCATCTTTCGCGCAAGATGTGAGGGTAGCCGCCGTGATAGACTCTTCTAAAATTAGAATTGGCGAACCCGTGCGATTGGATTTATACGTTACTTACGATGCCAACGCAGTTAAAAATTTTAAACTCCAATGGCCCGAAATTGTAGATACCATTATTAGTAAGGTAGAGGTGATTGAAAGCTGGCCCGTTGATACCATGATTCCGGATAAAAATCAACCTTCCATTATTCAACAACATCAAAAGTTTACCATTAGTGCTTACGATAGCGGCTATTTTGCCTTGCCGCCGTTTAAGTTTATTTTAAATGGAGACTCCGCACATCCTTTATTAACGGAAGCCCTTTTGTTAGAAGTACACACCGTGGCCACCGATAGCAGCGAAGCCAAGCTAAAAGATATTAAACCTATTTTTGAAGAACCTTTTAATTGGAAATGGTACATCCATTACGTTTATTATAGCGCAGCTGGTTTATTAATTATCGCCATCATTATTATTCTAACGATTTATTTCACGCGCCGTTCTAATAAAATAATAACCGAACCTGTTAAACCTAAAGTGCCAGCGCACATTACGGCTTTAGCAACACTCGAAACCATTAAAGCTGAAAAAATTTGGAAAGAAGGTAAAATCAAAGAATACTACTCGCAAATTTCGGATGCGGTGCGCTTATACATTGAGGAACGTTATGGCGTATTTGCCTTAGAAAGCACAACCGACGAAATTATGTTGGCATTTCGTAGCCAAGTAGTAGATGGCGTTAGCAAAGAAAAACTACAACAATTACTTCAACTCTCCGATTTGGTGAAGTTTGCAAAAATGAATCCGATTGAAGCCGAACATGAATTTACACTTCAAAATGCGTTCGACTTTGTGAATGGCACAAAGCGTGAAGAAGAAATAACGCTAAGCCCCGATGCACCGCCTATTAACCCTCCTAACCCTGTTCAATCGTAAGGTATGCTTAACTATTTTTCTGACATACAGTTTGCCGAGAAACATTGGTTTTGGTTAATGCTTTGTATTCCCATTTTAGCGGCTTGGTATATATGGCGCGCCAAACGTTACGAGGGTGAGTTTCATTTTTCGTCGTTCTCTAATTTGAAAGGGATAAAAGGAAGTGCTCGCGCCAAGTGGCGGCATAGCTTACCCCTATTTCGTTTTGGGGCTTTAGCTTTATTGATAACGGCTTTAGCTCGACCACAATCGCGCAGCAGTTGGAAAGACAGTAAAACAGAGGGCATAGATATTGTTATTAGCATGGATTGTTCGTTTTCGATGTTAGCGAAAGATTTTAAACCCAATCGCATGGAAGTGGCTAAAGAGGTGCTTCTTGATTTTATTGAAGCACGCCCTAACGACCGCTTGGGTTTAGTGGTGTTTGGTGGCGAAGCGTTTACCCAATGCCCATTAACAACCGATCATAAAGTACTTAAAAATTTGGTGTCACCTATTAAAGCAGGTATGGTTGACCAAGGGACTGCCATTGGCTCGGGCTTGGCCACAGCCGTAGCGCGTATTAAAGATAGCAAAGCCAAAAGCAAAGTTGTGATTTTAATTAGTGATGGGGTTAACAACATGGGAGAGGTGGCGCCTTTAACCGCTGGCGATATTGCGAAAACGTATAACGTAAGGGTTTACACCATTGGCGTTGGTACTAAAGGAAAAGCCTTAATGCCTGTGGCGCAATTGCCTGGAGGCGAAATGGAATACGATTATATAGATGTAGAAATTGATGAATCGGTGATGAGCCGAATATCGGAATTAACTGGCGGAAAATATTTTAGAGCGACGAACAAAGATGCCTTGGTTAATATTTACCGAGAAATTGACCGCATGGAAAAAACCATTATTAGCGAACAAAGTTTTAGTAACAAAGCCGAACGTTTTTTACCCTTGGTATTGGCGGCGGCCTTGCTCTTGTTGTTAGAATTTATATTACGCAAAACTATTTTTAGAAGCATTCCTTAATGTTTAAATTTGAACATATCCTTTACTTTTACGGTTTGCTGGCCATTCCGTTGTTTTTGGTGCTTTTTATTTGGCAACTGGTAAGTCGTAAACGGCGTTTAAAAAAAGTGGGCGATTTTCAATTGGTTAATCAATTAGTACCCAACTCGTCTAAAACGAAACGTATTCTTAAGTTTTGTTTATTTTCTTTAGCCTTTATATCGGTAGTGTTGGCCTTGTGTAATTTACAAACGGGCAGTAAAATGAAAGAAGTAAAGCGCGAAGGTGCCGATATTATTGTGTGTTTAGATGTAAGCCGCAGTATGCTAACGCAAGATTTAACACCCAATCGTTTAGAACGTGCTAAAATTGCCCTCGAAAAAATGATAGACCGTTTAGAGGGCGACCGTTTGGGTTTAGTTATTTTTGCTGGAGAGGCTTATGTGCAAGTTCCTATTACCACCGATTATACCGCTGCTAAATTATTTATGAGTAGCATCTCTACCGAAATTGTTCCTGTACAGGGTACTAATTTGGCTGCTGCTTTACGCAAAGGCACCGAAAGTTTTGCCGACGATAAAGGAAAAAACCGAGCTATTGTTTTAATAACCGATGGCGAAAACCACGAAGAAGAAGCCTTAGAAGCAGCCGATGAAGCGGCCAAAGCGGGCATTATGATTAACACCATTGGCATTGGCTCGGTGAAAGGTAATCCGATTCCGAATTTTGTAAACGGGCGTTTGGCTGGTTATAAATTAGATAAACAAGGAGCTACCATTATCTCGAAACTAAATGTAGATTTATTAAAAGAAATTGCAGCCAAAGGCAACGGCGCATTTGTGCAAGCCAGCAATACCGACATTGGCTTAAATGCAGTGCTCGATAAAATTAACGAACTCGATAAAAAACAATTTGAAAGCAAAATGTACACCGATTACGAAGATCAATTTCAATGGTTTGTAGCCTTGGCATTATTGCTTTTGGTAATCGAATTTATCATTAGCGAGCGTATTAGTAATTGGTATAAAAAATTAAATCTGTTTGGAAATGCGTCTTAATTTTATGTTACCCATTTGGGGCAGTTTAATGGGGTGTTTACCGCTTTGCGCCTTAGCGCAAGAGGAAGCTAGAAACACCTACGATGGCAATAACAAGTACCGCGATGGTAAATGGGCAGAAGCAGCCATGTCGTATAACCAAGCCCTTAAAGAAAAAAGTGATTTTAAAAAAGCAAATTATAACCTAGGCAATACTATTTACCGCACGGCAAAATTAATGAAAGATAAACAAGTGTCTTTACCGCCTAATATGGAAGACAAGCGCGATACGCTGGCGGCCACTATGTTTGATGAAGCCACGGCACAGTTTGATATTGTTGCGCAAAGTATAAACGATAAAGATACCATGCAAAAAGCCTTGCACAATGCGGGCAACTGTCAGCTTTTAAAAAAGGATTATAAAAAAGCCATTGAGTATTATAAGAAAGCATTGAAGTTAAACAGTAAGGACGAAGAAACCCGTTACAACTTAGCTTATGCTTTAAAACATTTGCCCCCCGAAGATAAAAAAGGCGGCGGTGGCGGCAACGATCAACAACAGCAACAACAAAAGCAGCAACAGCCGCAAATGAAAAAAGAAGATGCAGAGCGCATGTTAGCCGCATTAAAAAATGCAGAAAAGAAAATTAGGGATGGCAAAAAAATAAAAGGCGATCCCATGAAATCAACCCCTGAAAAAGATTGGTAGTGTTGGTAAATAATGTTAAACCTATTTTAAGAGCGAATTGGAAGTGATAACTTTAAAATCTGTGCGAACAACTTCTCATAGCATCCATTCTTTTAGAGCTGTTGCGTTTAGTAAGCAACACCCGCACGCTTTTTTTCTAAGTCGTTTTTTTACATTCAACTTACCATTTTTGTTAAAGTTTTTGGTGCTGTGGATGGGTGTTACCTCGGCGTTAACCGCGTTTAGCCAAGGTTTTAGTGCGCAAGTAAGTAGCAAAAAAGTTCAAGTTGGTACACCTTTTGAATTGATGTTTACCATTTCGGTTCAAGCCGCTAATTTTACGCCGCCTAATTTAAGTGATTTTGATGTTGTTTCGGGACCTAACCAAAGTTCGAGCATACAGGTTGTTAACGGCGCCGTGTCGCAGCAATTAATTATTTCGTATGGCTTAGTGCCTAAAAAAGAAGGTAAGTTTAATATTGGACCAGCAACCATTGTTTCGGGTAATCAAAAAATAGCATCTAACCCCATTAGCATCGAAGCTGTAAAAGGAAACGTTAACACCTCTGGCAATAGCGAAGAAGAAAATAAAGCCGCTTATAAAAGTAAAATTGGTGGCGATGAAGTTTTTTTTAGAACGTTTGTTAGCAAAACGAAATGTTACCAAGGCGAACAAATTACCATTACTCAAAAAATTTATTCGCGTTACGATGTGGTGGGTATAAAAGATGCCAAAATTCCATCTTACTCGGGTTTTTGGACGCAACAACAAGATAAAAATGCGCAGATACAAGCCAAACAAGAAAATGTAGAAGGTGTAACTTACGTGAGTTTTGAATACAGCAAAACCTTTGCGTTTCCTACCAAAAGTGGCGAGTTAACCGTTGAGTCCACCGATTTAGAATTGGTGGTTAGAAAAGCCTCTAACCGCAAACCTCGCAATATTTTTGAACAGTTTTTTGGCAATGGTGGCTACGAAGATGTGATTGCAAAAATAAAAAGTAAGCCCGTTAAAATTACGGTAATGGAACTGCCCGAACTTGGTAAACCTGCCAATTTTAATGGTGCCGTTGGTAATTTTTCTTATAAGGTAGAATCTAACAAACAAAGCATTAAAGCCAACGATGCCCTCAACCTTAAAATAGCCATAAACGGGAAAGGTAATTTAAAATTAATTGATGCCCCTCGGTTAAATTTACCCGAAAGTTTTGAAGTGTATGATCCCAAAATAAATGAAAACATTAGCACGGCGGGTGGCGTTAGCGGCTCTAAAAGTTTTGATTACCTTATCATTCCGCGCGAAGAAGGTAGTTTTCAATTAGATGATTTAACCTTCTCTTACTTTAATCCCGAAACGGCGCAATACGTTACCCTACCCGCTTCTAGTATTAATATCCAAGTTTTACCAGGCGACCCTAATGCCGTGGCTACCATTTCTACCCCTTCTAAAACCGAAGTTAAAGAAACGGAAAACGACATTCGTTATATTAAAAAAGGAAACTTTGAATTGAATAAACAAGCCAATGAATTTTTCAATTCGTTTTTACATTTAGCGTTATTGCTATTAAGTCCTTTGGGTTTGGTAGCTGTTATTTTGCTCAGACGTAAATATCTTATTGCCAATAGCAACATGGCGTTGGTAAACGAACGCAAGGCTGGTAAATTAGCCCGCCAACAATTAAGCCAAGCCGAAAAGCAAATGAAAGCTGGCCATAAAGATATTTTTTACACCGAAATTTTAACGGCACTTAATCATTACCTCAGCCGTAAACTAACTATTCCTATTTCCGATTTATCGAAAGAAACTATTAAAGCCCAATTGCTAACCAAAAATGTAGAAGTGCCTCTGCAACAAACTATTTTTTCGACCCTTGATACTTGCGAGTACGCCAAATATGCACCTGGAGCGGTAAGCGGCAATTTGAATAAGGTATATCAAGATACCGTAGAATTAATTACCCACTTAGAAGCGCAATTACAACGTAAAGCCTAATATGAAACGCCAAACGCACATACCGTTTACAAATTTTTTCGCTTTTAAAAGATCGTTGTTTTTTATTGTGGTATTTTTATTTTCGTTAGTAGGCGTTGCTTCACCAACTGACCTTACGCCCCTCGAAAAAGCCGAAAAGGCTTACGATAAAAAATTATATAAAGAAGCCATTGCAACTTACGAAGGTTTAATAAAAGAAGGATACAAATCCTATCAACTGTATTTTAATTTGGCCAATGCGTACTACCGAAATAACGAATTGGGAAAAGCGATTTATAATTATGAACTAGCGCGAAAACTAAACCCAGATGATGAAGATGTACGCATCAATTTAGGGATTGCCAATGGAAAAACAATAGACAAAATAAATACCAAAGAAAACTTTTTTGTTACGGTTGTAAAATCAAATATACTGAGTACTTTTTCAACCAATGCTTGGGCCTGGTTGAGTATTTTGTGTTTACTTTTAAGTTGTGGTTTTGCATTTCTATTTTTTGTGAGTCGGCATTTGGCCATAAAACGCATGGGCTTTGTATTAGTTTTTTTAGGTATCATCAGTACATTTTTGAGCTATGGTTTAGGTTACTCGGCATTAAGTGCTAAACGTCAAAATAATTATGCCATCATTTTAAATAAGGATGTAAAAATAATGAATGAACCCACGCTAAATGGTGTTTCTAAATTTGTGTTACACGAAGGTACAAAGGTTAATATTATTGAAAATAACGGCGATTGGTTGCTTATCAAAATTGATAATGGCAACGAAGGTTGGATTAAAAATTCATCAGTTGGCGTTATCTAAATTCGAGGAAAAGTATTATACCACCAATCATTTAGCGTTTATTGAATTCCTAACCACGCTTTAGGCACATCGCCCAAAATTAATTTTTTATCGGCCTCGCTAATTGGTGCGGTGCGCACTAACTCTCCGGGAATGGCTTCTCCTAAAGGAAAAGGGTAATCGCTGCCTTGCATTAAACGGTTGGCGCCTACAACATCTATGGTGTATTGCAACAATTGGTGGTCGCAAACGTGGCTATCGTACCAAAAGCGTTGAAGGTAGTGGCGTGGATTTATGGGATTATCTATGGCTACCAAATCGGGCCTACACTCCCAACCATGCTCAATGCGCCCAATGGTACTTATAAATGAGCCGCCTCCGTGTGCTAAACAGACTTTTAAATTTTTAAATTTTTCCATCACGCCGCCAAATATTAAACTACAAGCCGCACGACTTATTTCGGCGGGCATGCCCACTAACCAAGGCAACCAATATTTAGAAGTATGTTCTTGTCCCATCATTTGCCACGGATGTATTAAAACTGCTGCGTTTAAGGACTCACAGGCCGCCCACAACTCAAAAAATTCGGGTTCACTTAAATTTTTATTGTTAACGTTGCTTCCAATTTGTATGCCTTTAAACCCAAGCTGCATGCAACGCTCTAATTCTTTTATGGCTAAGGTAACATCTTGCATGGGTAAAGTAGCTAATCCAATAAACTGATTAGGATGTTGACTAACGGTGTTGGCTATATCGTCGTTTAAAAATTGACTCACTTGCCAGCCATGCTGTGCTTGCGCCCAATAGCTGAACAGAACCGGAATGGTGCAAATCACTTGTTGATGAATGCCATGTTTTTGCATATCCTCGAGGCGCACTTGAGCCTCCCAACAATTCGCTTCAATTTCGCGGAATCGTTTATTGCCTTGCATCATCCAAGCCTTGTTGGGTTGGTGGTGATCGAGTTGAATAAAATCGCCGTACCCAAATTGCTTTGCAAAATCGGGCAACTGTTTAGGGATAATGTGTGTATGCGTATCAATGGTGAACATATAACTAATTTTAATAAATGTGCATAAAAAAAATGAAACGCTTTAAACTTACTACTATTTATTTTTTGAGATGCCCCCCTCATTTATATTCTTCCATCTCTAAAGTTTTAACTATTCCGTCGTATTCTGCTTCAATCGAATTGGAGCAAATAAGTACCGTTTTATTTTCGGCATGGGTTTTCATTAGCTGTTGATACCATGCAATAGCGGCCTTATCCAAATTACTAATAGGCTCATCTAACAACAACACGGGGCAATTGGCTAAAATGGCCAAAGCAAGTTTAACGCGTTGTTTCATGCCGCTACTGTATTGCCGAATGTATTTGGTTTGAACTTTTGCCAAGCCAATGGTATCGAGTATTTGCGGCAGTGGCATGTTGTTAAGGAAGGGTTTAAAGGGTGCTACGTGTGCTAACAATTCAGGAAGTGTAAATTCTTCGATGAGTTGTAAATAGGGCGATGCGAAACTAATGTAACGTTGCACATCCTCTTTAGCAATAAGCGTTTGATGGGTTTGATAAGTAATGCTTCCTTTATTTAGGCCAATGGCGGTGCTAATACATTGCAGTAAAGTGGATTTGCCACTTCCATTTCCACCAAGTATAACCCGTTTGGATTGGGGTTCAATTTCTAAACTTAAATTTTTAAAAATCCATTCCGCATGAAATTTTTTACCACAATCGGTGAGGCTTATGGTTACAGGTAATGCCGCGTGTATAGAACTGTAACGCATCAAATGCCTTTAATAATACCGTCTTTTTGTGATCGAATGAAATTAATAATTTCTTGGCGTTGCAAGCTATCTGGAATTTCGGTTTCAACAATTTCGAGGGCGTTGCTAATGTTATGACCCCGAACAAAAATGATGCGGTAAATGTCTTCTATCTGTTTGATAATTTCTTTATCAACACCGCGCCTAGCCAAACCAATGGTGTTTACACCAATAAATTGAAGTGGTTCGCGAGCCACGCGTATGTAAGGCGGCACGCTTTTACGCACAAGCGATGCGCCTGCCACAAATGAGTGCGCCCCAATGTTTACAAATTGTTGAGCGGCTACTACACCTTCTATAATCACAAAGTCTTCAACGGTTATGTGCCCTGCTAAATTGCCACTATTGGCAATGATAACGTTGTTCCCTAAAATGGTATCGTGTCCTAAATGGGTATAAGCCATTAGTAAACAGTTATTCCCTATTTTAGTGGTCATGCGGTCGAGGGTGCCACGGTTAATGGTTACAAACTCGCGAATGGTGTTGTTATCGCCCAATTCGCATAAACTATCTTCGCCTTTGTATTTTAAATCTTGAGGAATAGCACCAATTACTGCACCCGGAAAAATACGATTATTTTTACCCATGCGGGTTTTATCCATAATAACGGCATTGGAACCAATCCAACAATTGTCGCCAATTTCTACATCGCCATAAATGGAGGCAAAAGGTTCGACGGTTACGTTATTACCTATTTTTGCTTTGGGATGTACATAGGCCAAATTCGAAATCATATTATGCTAATACTGGTTTTTCTATGTTTTTTACTTTCACAATTTGCGCCATCATTTCGGCTTCCATAACGGGTTTGTTGGCTACATAAGCCACACCTCGCATGTGGCATATACCCCGTCGAATGGGCGTAATCAAATTTAAACTAAACACCACCGTATCGCCGGGTATTACTTTTTGCTTAAACTTTACGCCATCTATTTTCATGAAATAGGTTAAGTAATTTTCGGGGTCGGGCACTGTTTTTAAAACCAAAACGCCACCACACTGTGCCATAGCTTCAATCAACATAACACCTGGCATTACTGGGTTATCGGGAAAATGGCCTTTGAAAAACTCTTCGTTTAGCGTTACATTTTTTACACCTATTACATGTTCGCCCGATAGCTCCATAATTTTATCTACCAACAACATGGGCTGTCGGTGCGGTAAAATTTTCATAATATCCGTAATGTTTAACAGGGGTGGTTTATTCAAATCCACTTTAGGGTAATCTTTTTCGATGCGTTGTTTTTTAATGGATTCTTTTATTTTTTTTGCAAACGCCACGTTACCTGCATGCCCTGGACGTGCCGCCAACACGTGTATTTTTAGAGGTTTTCCTACTAAAGCTAAATCGCCAATGATGTCGAGTAACTTGTGCCGAGCGGGTTCGTTATAAAAATGAAGAGCCGTATTATTTAGTACTCCTTTTCCTTTTACCTCTACGTGTTCTTTATTAAATACTTTGCGTAAATGATCGAGTTTATCTTTTGGCAATTCTTTATCTACCAAAACGATGGCGTTATCTAAATCGCCTCCTTTAATTAAATTGTGTTGCAATAACACTTCTAATTCGTGTAAAAACACGAAGGTTCGGCATTTGGCAATTTCTGTTTTAAATTGATTAATATCGTAAATACCTGCATGTTGCGTGCCTAATACATCGCTGTTATAATCTACCATTACCGTGCAGCGGTAAGTTTCTTGAGGCACCGCCAACATTTCTACTTTTTTAATAGGGTCTTCGTAGGTTAGGTTTTCGGTTAGTTCAAAATAATCGCGCATGGCCTCTTGCTCTATAATTTCGGAGGCTTCTAAGGCTTCAATAAATTTCCACGAGCTACCATCCATAATGGGCATTTCGGGCGCATCTACTTGGATTAAGCAATTATCAATACCTAAACCCACCAAGGCTGCTAAAACGTGTTCGGTGGTATGCACTCTTACCCCATTTTTTTCGAGCGTGGTGCCGCGCGATGTATCTACCACTAAATCGGCATCGGCATCAATAATCGGATGCCCCTCCACATCCATGCGTTGGAATTTATACCAATGGTTTTCGGGGGCTGGTTGAAAAGTTAAAGTAACTGGTACACCAGTATGCAAGCCTTTTCCGGTAATAGAAACGGCTTGTTTTATAGTTCGTTGCTTATCGCTCATACGTGTTGAAATTCTTATTTAAGATAGTGGCTAATATAGACAATTTTATCTAAATAAACAGGTGAAATGTTTACTTAAATACTTCATGTTCGATTTAAGTGTTTGTGGCACACAAAGGCGCAAAGTTGGCAAAGGAAGAAGCGTGTTAAGTGTTGGTGCTAGGTGGAGGATAAAATAGTTTCTTCAGTTCCTTCTTAGATAAACTAAACTATACCCGATTATAAATATAAAGTTCAAGAAGGATAAAGACTGCTAACGAAGCTGATAAACCTCCTTTAGAGAAGTAATACTTAATTATTGTATCCACTAAAATTAAATCAGCCAACAACTTTACACCAATTCTTTTTCAATAAATAAAAGATACAATTTGAAAGCTAATCGCAACTACAGTTAGTTAATCATTTCTCTTTTTACCTACTTGTAGGGATTAAAAAATAGATTTAATAAATTCAACATAACCCAAGCTATTTTTTTGCTAAATTGATTTTTACATTTCGTAGCGCAGCGTGTTACGTGTAAAATTAGGGATGTCGGCTGCTCCGCTAGTTTCGCTTTTTCTCTCTTTCTGAATCGTAAATAAAAGCTGTTAATTAAGTAGTTTGTTTTACCAATACATTAAAGATGCACTTCATACCAAGATCATTTCTAAAAGATACGTTGACCCAGTTTCTTTTTCTCTTATACTTCCTCAAAAATTATACCCGTAGGCCTTGCTACGCCTATAATTTTTTCGTTGCCTAAAAGAAAAATAATTCTGGTTCAACTTGTATCTTTTAGAACCGATATTGGTATCAGAAATTAACCACAGCATAAAGACACTAGTAAGTACTCGCTTTTACTTTATGCTTATTTAATTTACAACTAAGTATAATACCAACGATTCAAACATATCTTTCTTTACGAACTTTGCATCTTGGCGCACCGCACTTAATATGAATAGCTTTAAAATGAACTCTGTCAAATAAACATTATTGCTTAATAAATTTTCCAGTTAAAACTAATCCATCCGTTTCAGCTTGAATAAAATAAATTCCAGCATTTAACGACTCAACGTTCATAACCAGATTTGTTTTAGTAATAAATTCTTGAAGCATAACTTTTCCCATTACATCAAAAACTTTAACGTTCATCCCGTTCCCCAAGTTATCATAACTAAAGTGTAATGCTTTAGCGGTTGGATTCGGAAATACTTGAATCGTTCTACCAACAGTATTCCATTTTATTTCTTCCAAGCCAATATTACTACCCGAATTACCACTACCCATTGTGCCTAAATAAACACCTATACTCGGCGAAATGCCTCCACATAAATTGTCAGAAATCAACGCCATGTATTCGTTAGAATTAAAAAATGCCATTTTATACACTCGATTGCCTAATGGATGAAGAGGCTTATTAAAATTCGTATAAATAACATTCCAAGTTAAGCCGCCATCTGTAGAACGGTGATAAAAATTAGTTTGGTTATTAACCGGATTTCCTGAGCCACTCAAAAGAACAGTGTCCACCCCAAAAGTTTGTACTTGCCCGTATAAACCATCGTAAGCAACAGTACCCGCACTAGGTGTAGGAATCGTAGCCACTAAACTTGTTGTAACCCAAGCATTGCTTGTTTTATAAATCAATGTTTCATTCGTACTTATTCGGCGTGTAACAAAATAGCCCACTTGGTTATCGCGCATTTCAATATCAACAATAACTTCGGCTCCCGAATTAATAGGTATCGTAGAAATAGCTGTTTTTATATTTGAATTGGAAATGGAACTGATTTCCCAACCAGATACTGTAAAGGTTGGTGGTAAAAAAATTCCTGCTACATTAATAACTTGGCCAGTGCCTCTAATTAATGTTTGACTGTGGTTGCCGCCGCCCGAAACAGCCACATTAGAAAAAGTAGCACCACCATCTATCGAGCGCATAAAATTACTGAGGTAAGTACATATAATGGTATTCTTATCATTAGATACCGTAAACTTTCGAGGTATGCTATTAAACGAAGAACTATTTTTTTGCGACCACGTAACACCTTGATCGGTGCTTACAAAAATTTGCCCTTTTCGATCGCATACCAAAAATTTATTTATATCAACGGCTTTTACAGCCATCAAATCTTCGCTACTAATCTTATTGGCTAAAAATGAATAGTTATAGCCTCTATTAGTCGAATACCCAAAATAACCCTGTGCAATGCCCACTAAGCCAATATTGCCCGTAAAATCAATAGCATAAGGTTTTGGTGAAGGAGAACTAGCTAAAAAATCTTGCCATACTTGACCTGTTGTTGATTTGTAATTTGGTGCTAAATAAAAAAAGTTCTCATTGGCTATTAACCGAGTAGTGCCACTTGTAAATGCGGGCAGCGTTGTATAAGTTGTCCAAGCTGTGCCACTATTGTTAGAGTAATACATGTTATAGGGTGGAAATTTATCTATAATCATCAACTGCCTGGCATTTCGCGCCGCTATTTGTCCGATGGCATTAGAGAAAGTAGGTGAAGCGATAGTACTCCAAGTAGCACCACCATCAAACGATCGGTGAAATTGGTTAGCAACTACAAAAATAGTATCGTCGTTTAAAGTAATAATTTTTGGGATAACAGGAAAAGCTACATTAAAAGTATAAGTACCACTTACCGTCGAATAACTGGCACCGCCATTAGTAGAGGCCTTCAATAAATTATTATGAAGGGTATAAACTTTTGTTTTTGACTTTGCAAACACAGGAGGATTGAACGAATTTAATTCAATTAACGAATTGGTCCACGTACTGCCATTACTCGAAAATACCAAACTATAGGTGCATTGCGAACACACAGATGTACCCATATAGCCGTAGTACCCAAACTTTGTTGCCCCTAGTGCATTAACAGTACCTGTTAAAGGGCTACTTGTTTGCCAAAAGTTAGATGTGGATAAGGCCAACTGATTACCTGGGGTAACGCAAATTCCTTCATTTAAGTTTTTCATAACGAAATTAGTAATATTCGTGGAGCTAAATGAAAATGCAGTACTGTAAGAGGTGGATGTCCAT
The DNA here is from genome assembly GCA_013297775.1 of Bacteroidota bacterium. Taxonomy (GTDB): domain Bacteria; phylum Bacteroidota; class Bacteroidia; order B-17B0; family Aurantibacillaceae; genus Aurantibacillus. The sequence continues at coordinate 44,586 of JAAFIL010000010.1, read as the reverse complement.
TGCTCCGTATTTAAGTTCACAATACCAACGGCATTAAAAGTACTCACGTTAGCTGCTCTGTAAGGGAAAATAAGCGTGTCTGAGTTATAGCTATACCCTTCTACGCCGCTAATACCATGGAATTGAAAGTGTAGCCCACTTTGTGAATGACTTTTAAATACCAAAAATAAAAGGCAAAGAAGTAAATTTTTTTTCATACTATATTTTTTGTAAACCTACTTTTTAGAACTGGGATTGTAAATAAGGAAAATTCCTTATTTTGAATAAAGACATCAGAAAAATTTAACTCGTACCAATATTGGTTCTAAAAAATACATAACAAGTAAACCAAAACGAACTGATGTTTTAGTTACCGAAAAACCTTAACTTTAACGTTTAAGGAAAGAAAACATTTAACAACACCGAATGTTATGCTTTGTAGATTTTAATGAATGAAAACATTTAATGTTCCTGCGTATTACCGCAGTCAGTTAATTAGTAAAGTTAAAGAATATCGCAAATTACAAGATCCGCGTAAAAAAGATAGGCGACCAACTGCCATTGATTTTGGTGCAGTTACGTGGCATATAGCGCGGCATTTTGGGTTTTGCTATGGCGTTGAAAATGCTATCGAAATTGCCTTCAAAGCCATTGACGAAAATCCGGGTAAACGTATTTTCCTGCTAAGTCAAATGATTCATAACCCCGATGTTAACCGCGATTTAGAATCGCATGGCGTTCAATTTTTACAAGATACCTACGGACAGCAATTAATTGCATTCGATGGTTTAACCCCCGAAGATGTGGTGGTTATCCCTGCCTTTGGTGCACCCTTACCATTGATAGATTTGTTAGAGCGTAAAGGCATTACAACTGCCAAATACAACACCACTTGTCCTTTTGTAGAACGCGTTTGGAAAAAATCGGAGCAAATTGGCGAAACCCAACATACCATTGTTATACACGGCAAGTACACACACGAAGAAACACGTAGCACATTTTCGCGAAGTGTTGTACACAGCAACGCTGTTGTTGTTATAAAGGATTTGGAAGAAGCTAAAAAACTAGCCACCTACATTTTAGGACAAAAAACACAAACTGAATTTGAAAGCGAGTTTGCTGGAAAATTTAGCGAAGGGTTTTCAATTCACGAACATTTTAATAAAGTGGGAGTTATAAACCAAACCACAATGTTAGCTACCGAAACCACCGAAATTGCCGAGTACATTAAACACGTGATGCAACAAAAATTTACCCAACAAGCGGTTAATCAATTTTTTGCCGATACACGCGATACGCTTTGCTACGCCACCAACGAAAACCAAGATGCCACCTTGGGTTTGTTAGATGCCCCAGCCGATTTGGCATTGGTTATTGGCGGCTATAACAGCAGCAATACCTCGCACCTAGTCGAGTTGTGCGAACGTAAATTTCCAACTTATTTTATTGCCTCGGCCGATGAAATAAAAAGTCAACATGAAATTCATCACTTCGATTACCCCTCTAAAACCATGCGCATAAGCACCCATTTTTTACCACAAAAAGAAAAGGTAAATATTATCATTACCAGTGGGGCCTCTTGTCCCGACTCCGTACTCGAAGCTGTGGTGCATAAAATCAATAGCTATTATTCAACTATTAAAACTACCGAAGCAGCTTTGGCGACGCTAACCGTATAATCAACCTTTAAATGAGTTTTAAAATGAAATTAAACCTAACAAAACCCCTTATTTTTTTAGATTTAGAAGCAACAGGTTTAAATTTAGGCAGCGACCGAATTGTGGAAATTGGAATGGTGAAAGTAAACCCCGATAATGGAACTGAAACCAAAAACATGCGCATCAATCCCCAAATTCCTATCCCTGAAAAAATTTCAAAACTACATGGCATTTACGATGCTGATGTGGCCAATTGTTTAACTTTTAAAGAAGCGGTGCCGCAACTGCTGCACTTTATTGAGCAAGCCGATTTTGCAGGTTACAACTCCAATAAATTTGATATGCCATTGTTAGCCGAAGAATTTCTTCGTGCCGATATTGATTTCGATTTAAGCACCCGCCGCTTGGTAGATGTGCAAAATATTTTTCACATCATGGAGCCACGTAACTTAGTAGCAGCTTATAAATTTTATTGCGATAAACCGCTCATTAATGCACACAGCGCACTAGCCGATGCCACGGCAACCTACGAAGTATTTAAAGCTCAACTTTTACGCTACGAACACACCGAACTAGAAAACGAAAAAGGTGAATCTTATAAACCCGTTTTAAACGATATACAAACATTAAGCACCTTAACCAATGTTAGTAAAAACGCCGATTTAGCAGGTCGCATAAAATATAACGATAAAGGTCAAGAAGTATTTGCCTTCGGAAAACATAAAGATAAAACCGTGCGCGAAATATTTGAAAAAGAACCTGGCTACTACACTTGGATAATGAAAGGCGATTTTCCGCTTTACACCAAAAAAATCATTACCAAAATTAGATTAAGTATGAAAAAGTGATACCAAAAACTATTTCTCGTTCAACAACAACTCTACTGCCTTTTTTAGCTGTTGGTCTTCGCCTTTTAACATGGCCTCGTAAGCATTCTTAACTTTATAATCGGGTTCTAATTGGTTGTTTTCGTAGTACTTTCCATCTAATGAAACAACACCTACCTGCGGAATACCAAACACTAATGAAGGATCTTGCAAACCTTCCCACCAAACGGCTGTACCCGTGCCTGCAACGGGCATGCCCACTAACTTACCAATACCTAACACTTTATACACAACTGGGAACATGTGCGCATCTGAATAATTACCTTCGTTCATTAAAACTAATGATGGCTTAGTCCATTTGTCTTCGGGTTCTATTCCAATTTTACGTTCTCTAGGTATCAAATCCAAATACTTTTTACCCGATAAAAAAGTTGCTAAATCATCGTGTAACCAACCGCCCCCATTAAAACGGGTATCAACAATCAATGCTTTTTTATTGACATACTTACCCATTACTTGATCAAAAAATTCGCGATAACTTTCATCGTCCATTCCTCTCACGTGCATATAAGCTATTTGGCCATTCGATAATTTATCGGTCATGTCTTGCATCCGCTTCACCCAACGTAAATACAACAAGTTATTAAAACGCCCATTCGATATAGGTTTAATAGTAGCTTCCCAACGGGCTTTGGTTTCCTCATCGTAACATGATAGTAAAGTCGGTTTACCCGCAGCACGGTTTAATAATTTATAATAATTTGTTTCAGCAGCAATGGTTTCTCCATTTATCTTTTCTATGATAGTGCCCGCTTTAAATAAAGAACCACTATATACCAAAGGTCCTTTGGTTACAACCTCCGAAATTTTTAAACCAGCACCCTTATAGTTTTCGTCGAACAAAGCCCCAAGGTTAGCGGTTTCATCGCCCAGCCTTCCATTCCCATAATACGAACATCCCGTGTGCGAAGCGTTTAACTCGCCTAGCATTTCGCTTAATAGTTCTTCAAAATCGTGGTTATTATTAATAGAAGGCAAAAACTGTTTGTAATTTTCTTTGTAATAATTCCAGTCAGTTTTTTGCAAATCGCTTACATAAAACTTTTTTACAACTTGTCGCCAAACGTGTTCAAACATATAGGCCCGCTCTTCGCTCAAGTTCATCATCATCTCGGCATTAAATCCAATATCTTTGCGCTCGGCTTTATCAATATTAATTTTTGTAGGCTTACCATTGGCAATAAAGAAAATATTTTTAGCGTCTTTATCAAATGTCATTTCGCCCACATCATTTGCATTTAGCTTAATAAACAGTTTTGTTTCATTGTCTTTAAACTTCGTTTGCCACAAATCGAAACCGCCCTCAAAACGGGTTAAGTAAAACAACTGCTCGCCATTGGGTGTAACTAACGCGTCGGCTAAACTCGATGAGTGAATGGTTAAACGCACTTTGCGATTTACCAAACCTTCTAACTCCATTTCGATAGCTGTAGCTGTTTTTTTAACTGTATCTTTTGATGTTGCTTTGGCTTTTGTTTTAACAGCACCCTCTGCTTTATCTTTCTCCTTTTTATCGTTCTCTTCTTTTTCCTTTAGCAACTCGGCTTCCTCTTTCGATAGCTTAAATTGATCGTAAGCCGCCTTGGTAAAAAATAAACCATACATATCTGATTGCGCACCGTGGCTGCCAAAACTTTTCATACCATGTCGCGAAGATTGCCAAATCATCATTTTACCTTTCATGGCCCACTTAGCCGAACTATTATCAAATCCACTTTGTGTTAAATCAACCAAAGGTGTTTTTCCTTCAGCATCTATTAAGCCAATTTCTTGTCGCCAATGCCCATCTTGCAAAAAGTTAACGAGTAGGTATTTACTATCGGGCGACCAATCAAAATTTTGATCGCCATCTGAATACGAATAATTTTTATCGCCTGCTAACACCGTTCGAGTAGCCTTGGTTTTTAAATTAAACACTTTTACAGCAGTGCGCTCTTCGAGGTAAGCTATTTCGTTACCATCGGGCGAATACTTGGGTTGAAATGCTTCTGTTTCCCCTACCACCAAGGCTTCTTCTTTTAATAAAGTGGAGTTAAAAAAGTAAGACTCTTCTTTTCTCACCAAATCTGTTTTGTAAATACCCCAGCTATTATTGCGTTCCGAGGCATAAATAATACTCTTCCCATCGGGGCTAAAACTTGCCGAACGCTCTTGCCCAGCTGTGTTTGTAATGCGTTTGGTAATATTACTTTCTACCGAAGCCACAAATACTTCACCACGCACAATAAAAACAATTTCTTTTCCATTGGGCGAAACATTCATCTCTGTTGCCCCGCTACTAAAACTCTCTAGCTTTTCGGTGGCATAGCGTTCATCGGTGGTAATACTGATGTTCACTTTTTTAGGCGCGGCATTCGGCACTTGCGTATAAACATCGCCATTAAAGCCATAGCACAACACATCTGTTTGCGAAATACTTAAAAACCGAACCGGATTTTTACTAAACGAACTCACTTGTGTGGATTGATTTGTATTGCCTACATCCATTTTCCAGACATTGAACGAACCACTTTTTTCACTTAAATAATAAATACTTTTTTCGTCGGCACTGTACACGGCGTTTCTATCTTCGCCGGCAAAATCGGTTAACTGCGTAAATTTTTTAGTTGGTACATCATACATCCACACATCGCGCGCTGCCGATGAGGTGTGGTGTTTACGCCAAGCATTTTCGTAACTTTTCCGATCGTGAAATAACATTTTATCGCCTGTTTTATTAATACGGGCATCATCGGCACACACCGATAACATTTGGGTTTCACGTCCGCCACTTACCGAAACGCTGTACAACTCTCCTAAACTACGCGATGGAAACTCCACATAATTTGCATCATCGTTGCGCGCCGAAGCAAACACAATGGCTTTATCGTCGGCAGTAAAATAACTAGGCAAATCGCTTGCCGAATGGTAGGTTAAGCGTTTGGCTTCTCCACCCTCGGTCGAAACAACATATACATCAAAATTTCCATTTCGGTTAGAAGCAAAAGCAATTTGTTTCCCGTCGTGCGACCAAATGGGCATGTAATCATAAGCATCGCTCAAGGTAACAGGGCTTGCAGTTCCTCCCTCGGCATTAACTCGGTAAATATCGCCCTTGTAACAAAACACAATGGTTTTACCATCGGGCGAAATAGAGGGATAGCGCATCCACAAAGCTGGACTTTTTTCGGGAGTAAACGAAAAACTAATGGTTAGTAAAATAATAAATGAAACAAGAATGCTTTTTTTCATAATGGGAGATTTAACAATAACAAATATAAATGTATATCCGAAAGCAATGGCTATTAAAGTAAAATCTTATGTTAAAATTTAGAGTGGAATAGTAATTTAATTTATTGAATGCGGTAAGTTTTGAAGTCAAAATCAGTTGAAAGATTAAAAGCAAGTAAAGTGCTTGAATGAAACCTGTAAACCCTTCCAATAAGATGAATTTATACCCAAGCTAGTGTTCAATTAAAAAAAGAGTAATTTAGTTTCTCGAAAGGTTGTTGTCAATGATAATTTTCTAGAATGCTAAGATGTACGATAAACTAAAAAAATATTGTAAACAAATTGTTCCTCTATCTGACATGGAACTTGACCTTATTGATCAGTATTTCGTAGAAAAAACCTTGAAGAAGAAAGAGTTTTTATTGCAAGATAATACCGTTTGTAAATTCATTGCTTTTATTGCTGGTGGCTCTATTAGACATTTTCATGTAAAAGAGGGTGATGAAAAAACTTGCGATATTTCATTCGATAATTCTTGGGTAACCGATTATCAAAGTTTTACTCACAGCTCTATTGCCAAAATGAATTTACAAGCTATGGAAAACACCACCGTTTTCCTTATCACTAAACAAGATCTTTCCCAACTTTATAACGAATGCAGTAAGTACGAAACTTTTGGCCGACTTATGGCAGAAAATGTTGCACAAAGAGCAACCGAAATTGCCATGTCTTTATCGGCCGATAAGCCCGAAGAACGATTTCAAAATTTGATAAAAACGCAACCCGACTTGTTTCAAAGAGTTCCACAAAAGTACATTGCAAATTTTTTAGGTATAAGTCCCGAAAGTTTAAGCCGAATTAGGAACAGAATTTCTCGAAAAGAAAAATCTTAACTTAAATCAACGTTTATTGGTTGGCAGCCATTGCATCTTTGTACCTCACTTAAATGCTTAAAAAATGAAGTACAAATTATTTACCTTAATCTTTTCGACCATGCTAACAACAAGCCACTTAACAGCACAGTCATCTTACTTTTCTGAAGTTAAAGCCGTTGAAAATCAACTCGATGATGTGATGGAAATTATAGACACCACCAAATTGAAAATAAAACTCAAAGAAGTAGAACAACAATTCCAACAATTACCAACTGAAATTAATAAAGTTAGACTCGGTATTATCTATCACGAAACGGCTTTAAACTTATCCTTCTTTTCAAAAACCGAGTACAAAGGCTACGCTAAAAAAAGTTTTGATCTATTAAGCGAACTGTTTAACGCCACAATAACGCCCAAAGCCTTCATGCCCTTTGTTGCCTCTTACAGAGCTTCGGCTCTATCGCTAGTTGGAGCCGAAACAAAAAAACTAAACTTACTCACACAAGCCTTTAAAGCCTTTGCCGAAGCTGTAAATTTTTACGCCGACATTAGTTATTTACCACAATTTTTAAGAGGCAGTGTGGCTGAAAATTTACCTTGCCTTTTCTTTAAGAAAAGAAAGGTTGCTAAATACGATTTTCAATCCATCATTGATAAGCAAGAGAAAAATGAAAACTTTGCAAATTGGAAAGTGATGAGTTTTACATATTGGGCTTGGGCCAAGCAACATCAAAGCAAAAAATTTAGAAAGCAAGCTATCCTCTATCTTGATAAAGCCATTAGCCTCGATCCGAATTATAAAGCAGGACGAGTAAAAGCTGAAGAATTGAAAAAGATACTCACCCAATAAAACGTAAGCAATCATCATTACAGGTTGTGCAATTAACATTTTTAATAAAAAAGTTAAAATTTATAATAGATGTATTTTTTTAGAGCATTATTTTTCAACTCCAGCTATGGCTAATATTTAATAAAAAGTTTATTCGAGGCAATTGCCCAATTGGTAAATAGTATAGGCAGTTTAATGCAAACGCAGTTGAATTTACTTAATTGACAAATTTTCGTATATTTGAGATAGAACCGCAAAAAAGTTTGGAGGTTACATCCCCGCCTGCATCTGCTTGCCAGCATTAGCAGCTATGATGAAAGATAACTTAAGACAATTACTTTTTATTTTTATAGGGGCACTATTCTTAATGATAGATGCTTTTTATAATGGATTTCCCATTGTTTACTCCGATACTTCAACCTATATTGCTTCGGGACTTGAACTGGAAACCCCATTTGACAGACCCATTACATACGGACTATTTCTTAGATTATTTAGTTTAAACGGATTATCACTTTGGTTTGTTGTGTTTTTTCAAGCCCTTATACTTTCATATTTAATTCTTCTGCTTACCCAGCTCATCATTGGAGAAAAATGGACACGCCTATTTGGATTACTCATTATTTTGCTGCTTTCACTTTTAACAGGTGCTTCGTGGACCGTTAATCAACTGATGCCCGATATATTTACACCTATTGGTTTGATTAGTATGGTTTTAATTTTATTTGGGAAGTTCGGTCGAAGAACCGTAATTACGTTGTACTTACTATTTTTTATTGCTGTTGCCATGCACCTATCGCACCTTTTATTATTCTCCTTAATTTTAGCAACAATTTTTATTTTTAAAAGATTCCTTCTTCCCAAACAGATATATCCGAATGCAAATAAACAAATAGTTATCTTGCTCGCAATAACGCTTGCTTCCATTGTTACAATGGGTTCTAGCCTGTCAAAATCTAAGCATGTTTTTCTTATGGGTTCACTAGTTGAAAAAGGTATTATTAAACAATACCTCGATGAGAATTGCGCAACAAGTAACTATAAATTATGTGCTTATAAAGATTCTTTACCACTTACTTTTAATGATTTCGTTTGGAAAGAAAATAGTCCGCTTTACAAATTAGGCGGCTGGAAAGAAACAAAGCGCGAATTTAATGAACTCATTTATTCGACGTTAACACATCCGAAATATATTGGCTTGTACATCAAAGAATCTTGTAAAGCAACCTCTTTACAACTAGTCCATTTTGGAGTTGGCGATGGTAACGGAAGTTTTCTTGAAGGCACGCTATTGTATGAAAGAATTTCAAGATACTTTACTCACGACTTAACTAAATATACCACTTCGAAGCAGAGCCAATCGCGCCTCGATTGCATCACTTTTTTAAATTCTACATATTCGGTAATAATAGCCTTGAGTTTATTGGCACTTCTTCTTCTATTTTTAATTTTCAAAAATAGCTTTAGTAAAAAGACAAAAATGGTTACCATTCTATTTTTACTTGCTATTATATTAACAGCTTGGGATTGTGGAACATTTTCGATGGTTGCCGATAGATTTGGATGTAAAACAATTTGGTTAATTCCATTCATTTCGATTTTATCTTTCTCAAAAATATGGCAAGATAGACGGAGAATAAAGGATATGAGTGAAGTAACTATACTTTAAAGTGAAAAAATGAAAATTTTATTGGTAAGCATTCAAATAAAAATAAGTACCTTAATTTGTGGCATATTACCATTAACTGTTAGTACTGAATTGATATTATGATGAATAAAAATTTTAAAAAATCAAAGTTTTTACAAAAACATAAATCATAGATTTTATAAGAGTACATTTTGTTCTTTAGTCAGAAATTTATACTTTTGAGTGTTATCTGCATACACCCTGTCAATAACAAAATTCGAATGAAATATGAAAAAAATATTTGTATTTGCGTCTCTCCTAACAACTCTTTTGTTAGGAGAAGCCTATTCACAGGCGACAAATGGGTTGAAAAGATACAGCAAAATTGAACTTAATGAAGATTTGGATTCGTTATATAGCTATATAGTTGCAACGCATCCCAATCCATTTTCGGTGATTTCTAAAAAAGATTTTGATAAACGAATTGCAGAAATTAAAAAACAATTTATTGAGCCTTTAACCATTAGAGAGTATTACAAACTAATTGCACCTTTAGTTGCTTCAATTTCTGATGGTCATACTTCAATAAAATATGCTGGTAACAAATTTATGACAGATGAAACTAAATTATTTCCATACATTGCCAATTTATCATTCGATAAACCACATATTGTTGTAAATGGATACATCTATAACTCACCACCAGAAATTCCAAATGGTGCTGAAATCATAGATATCAATGGAATATCATCAGAACAAATGATTGATAAATTTATTTCTAATACAAGTGGTGAGGCAAAACCATACAGACTTAAAACTGCCTCAAATATTTTTTTAGGATCTTTGCTACAAACCTATTTTGACCTTGAAACTGATTTTAAAGTAAAATTCAAATTCAATAATGTGGTGAGTACAAAAGTAATTCCATCAATAACTTTTGCTGACTTACGAAAAGAAATCCAATCAAAAAAACAACCAACAACAGAAGTAGAAAAGCCGATAGCAGATTACAGTTTAATTTTAAAAAAAGATTTAAAAACAGCTATTATAGATTTTCGTTACTTTAATGATAATGTAAGGTTTCAGATATTCCTAGACAGTGCGTTTAACATAATGACAAAGGAAAAAATTGAAAATCTGATAATAGATATTAGAGAAAATGGAGGCGGAAATTCATCCGTTGGCGATAAACTATTAAAGTACATATCAAAAGAAAAATTTACTCAATTTGGTAAGACAATCATAAAATATAGTCAACTACAAAAAGATTTTTTCAAAATAAAATGTGAAGATGATAGCGCAAATTGTGAAACATACAATTATTTGAAAAAACAAAAAAATGGAAATACAGAATCACTAGATTATGAAAACTTAATCTCCCCACATACGAATAGATTTAATGGTAAAATATTTCTTTTAATAAGTCTAAAAACATTTTCATCTGCATCAACTTTTGCGCAATGTTTTAAATACTATAAAATGGGGACAATTATCGGCGAAGAAACAGGCGGTTGGATAGTTACCTATGGAGACAAGATTACGGCAGCTTTACCCGTTACAAAACTATCAGTTACCATATCACAAAAGAAATTTTATACTATTGGCGCAACAGATAAAGACTTTCACGGTATAATTCCAAACATACATGTTAAATCAGAAAATGCGTTGGACTTTACTTTACAAAAAATTAGAAATACTAAATAAAAACTGCTATTTACCTTGTTTTATTTGAATAGAGTATAAGTCCTCAATTGATACCAACATCATTTCTAAAAGATACGTTGACCCAGTTTCTTTTCTCTTATACTTCCTCAAAAATTATACCCGTAGGGCTTGCTACGCCTATAATTTTTTCGTCGCCTAAAAGAAAAATAATTCTGGTTCAACTTGTATCTTTTAGAACCGATATTGGTATGAATACTTTATAACCTTTTAAATTACTGAACAAATATGTTCGTAACTGCACTTAAATAATTGTTGGTGTACACCTACATTTTTTAATTTTGTAACCGTATGATTCAGGTTTTTAAATTTGGCGGTGCTTCGGTAAAAGATGCCGAAGCGGTAAAAAATGTAGCAAGTATCTTAAAAAACTATGCCACAAGTTCTACAATTGTTGTGGTTTCGGCTATGGGCAAAACCACCAACCAACTCGAACAATTGGTGAATGCGTTTTTTTATAAAGAAGGTAATCCTACTGAGCATTTAGAAACTATTAAACAGGCGCACCTGAGTATTTTAAATACGCTCATCCCCGATACAAAACACCAGGTATATATAGATTTTGAAAATATATTTGTAGAATTGCTTTGGGCCATCGAAGAAGAACCTAGTTTTTCATACAATCAAGAATACGATCAAATAGTTGGCTTGGGCGAACTGTTGGCCACAAAAATTATTAGTGCTTATTTGAATACGCAAGCTATTGCCAACACTTGGCTCGATGCGCGCGGTCTTATTCAAACGGATAACACTTATCGCGAAGGCAAAGTAGATTACGAACTTTCGCAAGCACTCGTGAGCAGTCAATTACTACCTCATTTTAAAACGATACCTATTGTAATAACGCAAGGGTTTATAGGTGGCACCTCCGAAAATTACATGACCACTTTAGGGCGCGAGGGAAGTGATTACACTGCCGCCTTGCTCGCTTATTTTACTAACGCAGCAAAAGTTACGATTTGGAAAGATGTACCCGGGGTTTTAAATGCCGACCCGAAATATTTTAAAAATACCCGAAAGATAGACGAACTCACTTATCAAGATGCCATTGAACTTACTTATTATGGCGTTTCGGTTATACATCCTAAAACTATTAAACCGCTTCAAAATAAAAATATACCTCTTTATGTAAAATCGTTTTTAAACCCAAGCGATGAGGGCAGCGTTGTAAAAGATACCGAGAAACGCATCAGTATTACCAGTTATATTTTTAAAGTCAATCAAATACTTTTATCCATACAACCCAAAGATTTTAGTTTTATAGCCGAAGAAAATTTAAGTGCTATTTTTAAGCATCTATCGCACTTCGATGTGCAAGTAAACATGATGCAAAACAGTGCCATTAGTTTTAGCATTTGTGTGGATAACGATGTACATAAAATTCCGCATCTAATTCAAACCTTGCAATACGATTACAAGGTGCTTTATAACGAACCTGTTGAGTTGATGACCATTCGTAATTATGACCAAGATATTATTACGAAACTCAGCGAAAATAAATTGGTATTAATTGAACAACGCAGCCGTTATACGCATCAAATGGTGATGAAGGCCCTCGACTAAATGCAATGGCGTATTTGTTCAATATATTCCGTTTTTTGTTATATTTACTTTATCAAGATTAGTTTTTACTAGCGAGTACTTTATTGCAAGGTTTCGATGGGTTTTAAAAACACATCTAACCATTGATAAGTCTCAACTGGTTTACGTTTTTATGAATGGATAATGTATGTATAAAGTTATTTACTTTTTTATTGCGTTTTATTTTTTAAGTACATCGGCATTGGCTACAAAATGGTATGTAGATGATGCAAGCAATGTTGGCGATGTATATACGCCTGCTTCAATTGCAGGGAGCAATGCCAATGCAGGAACACCTGCTGCTCCGTTTGCAACCGTTAATTTTGCCCTTACGCAAGCTGCTCCTTTTGATACCATTTATGTAGATGCGGGAACGTATAACGAGCAAGTTATTCTCACCAAAAGTATTTATGTATTTGGTGCCAGTAGTGCGTTAAGTATTTTTAATGGCGGCAATAAAACTGCTGGGGGTGGCGTGGGTTTTACCATTGATAAAAACGTGGTTAGCGATGTGCGCGCTTTATCTATCATTCAATACAATTTGGGGGTTAGCCACAATGGCGGACTAAATACAGATACGCTTTACACCCGATTTGCCAATTGCAACATCTCTGATAATTTCTCGAATGGGTTAAGGTATTTTGGATCCATTCGACTTAAACGTTTTGTAATGGATACTTGCACCATGACTACCAATAATGGCACCACTATTTCGAGGGCTATTTTAGTGTTAGGTCCCGAAAACGACAGCGTATTCATTCGTCAATCGTTGTTTACAGCCAACCCTTTTGTAGGCATTGATTTTAATACACCGCCTAGCACCCGCACCAATAAATTTGTGTCCATTACCCAATGCACTGTTACGGGCTGTGCGCAACCGGGTATTGCAGTGCATGGATTTTTGAGTGGTCAACTTCAAAACAATGTACTTACCAATTGTGGGTTTGCCGCCATGGAAATTAAAACTTGCCTAGGAAATGGAAACACAAGTGGTATTGGTAGTTTTGTGATTAGCAAAAATACCATTTCTCGAACTATACCTTCGTTAGACCGCCGCGATATTTGTGGTATTGCTGTTATGAATCGCGATGCCAACATTGCAGGGGCTTCGGGCACACTGAGTACTAAAGGCATTGTGTTGAGCGAGAATGAAATTAGTAATTACAGCATTTTAAATACGCCTGTTGTAGGGGCAGCCTTTACCCCTACTGATGTTACGGCTTGGGCAGCTGCGCCTTATAATTCGCAAGTACCCGATACTTTATTTGATGCGTTTGGCATGGTATTAGAAGGGGCTAATCATCTATTATTGAATAATAAATTTATCAATTGCGAAATTGGGGTGATGTTTCAACAATTGCCAGCGTTTACAGGCACTACCGCTCCCATTTCTGATTTTTTTGATGCTAACCGCGTTTACACCGCCACAACCACATCGGTTAATGCGCAGTTTAATGGCTTTTACGGATGCACTAAAAACATACGCAGCATTAATAAAAGTGCCAACGCCATTGATTGTTCTAACTCGTTTTTTAATGCGTTTAGTGCGCTAAGTATTGCAGCTACACTTCAAGAGTACACCAGTGCTGCGCCACTTCCATTCCCAGCTATTAATCCGCATTTAATTGGGTTTAACCCATTTACACCAACGGGTGCTATTGATTTTTCGCCTTGGGTAAAAAATAATGGCGACCCCGCTGCCGTGGGTTATCAAGGCGATTATACAACGCTTATTGTGGATAACGAATCGCCTAATAATGGTTTGCGACCGTACCTACAAGAGGGACACGATAACACATTTGGAAGCCCCGTTTTAAACGTACAAATAGAACCTGGGTTTTATGCCGAACGTAACGTTGTTTCTAAAAGCATTCACTACATTGGTGTTAACAGCCCAACTTTAAATGTATTGCAAATGAATGGTATTGGCGATACGCTTTATGTAGATGCGGGGTTCGAGTTAAAAGATAGTTTGTATTGTTTAAATGGGCTTATCAATACCTTTAGCCTTAGCACACTTTTATTAAAAGAAACTTGTGTTAGCGATTTAGGAATCAATACGTCCTTTGTGAATGGTCCTTTGCATGCCGAGCGTTTAAGTGCAGGTAATTTTACACTTCACTTACCCATTGGCAAAGAAAATATTGGCAACCGTTCGACCCAATTAAGTTTAATCCAAACCAATGCTGCCCTTACAACTTATACGGCTGAGTATTTTCCTGCTAACGCCCCTATTTTACCAATCAATTTACCTATTGCACCAACTTGGACACCGCAATCGTATTGGCGTATTGATGATGGAGGTACTAATAACTTTTCGAGTCCTCAACTAACGCTGCAATATGGTACTAACGATTACAGTCCTGCCTCGGCGCACAGCATTGCCAAACGTGTAAACCCACCCGCTTGGGATTACATAAAAGATTTAACGCCCGTTTTTGTAGCAAGCAGCGGCACGGTTAGTTCGTCGCCTTCACAAAATAGTAAGTTCACGCAGTGGGGCGAGTTTGCCATTGCGCCCATTAACGAATGCCCAAAAGCGATTGCTAGCTTTACAAATAGCCTTTGCTTAGGCGATACCCTTCAAGCCGTTAACAGTTCTACCATAGGCATTACTAATTTTATTACCGCTTACACTTGGAATTTTGGAGATGGTTCTCCCTCGGTTATTCAAACAGGAACGTTTACGCCTCCAAGCCCTGCTAACCCCGCAGGGCCAAAACACGTTTATACCGTGGCGGGAACTTACACCGTAAAGTTAATAGCGCTTGCTAATGCAGGTTGTAAAGATTCGACTACCTTCAGCGTAACGGTTAATCCCTTGCCAACTGGCACGGTTAGCCCAACAGGAACGGTTAATCTTTGCCCGAGTGTTACTTTAACCGCAAATGGGTTATCGGTTAGTAACTATACTTGGGCGGCTGTTCCGGCATTAAGCATAACTGCCACAAGTACTTTAGGTATTTCGTTACCGGGCAAATATTTTATTCGTTTAGAAAATGCGAATGGGTGCAAAGCGGTTTCGGATACGCTAACGGTTATAGCCATTCCGTGTCGCGATGCTTTGGGCGTTTCCAAAAAGGTAGAACGTTTGGCGCATTTGGGCGGAGGCGTATTTGATGTTACTTATGTTATTAAAGCAAAAAATTATGGCACCACACCTATTACGGCTATTCAGTTAAATGAGCCTTTGGCTTTGGTATTCCCGCCTCCAGCCACTTATACCCTTGTTAACTTAACAACGTTGAGTGGTAATTTTTTACCCAATGCTGCTTTTAATGGCAGCACCACCGTTAATTTATTAAGTACACCTGCCAATAGTTTAGCCCTTAACGACAGCAGTAGCCTTGAGTTACGTGTGTTCGTTAAACCAGGCACACAAATTACATTCAGAAATTTGGTAACCGCTGTGGGGACAGGTTCATTTGGTAACGTGAGCGACTCATCTATGGTAGGCGATTTAGGAGACCCTAACGGCGATGGCATACCCAACGAATTTGGTACAACCGATATTAATTTAATTGCCGACTTTTTAATGCCTACTGGGTTTAGTCCTGATGGAGATAATGTGAACGATTTATTGGTTATTCAAGGCATCGAAACTTATCCTGATAACGAATTGCAAGTGTATAACCGTTGGGGTAATTTGGTTTTCAAAAAAAGTACCTATCAAAACACCGAAGCGTGGGATGCACGGCCAAACACGGGCGGCTTGTTACTGCCCGGAAACAAAGTACCTGCTGGCACTTATTTTTATGTTTTGAAATTAAATAGTAGCGATAAACCTTTAACGGGTTCTTTAACCATTAAGTATTAACTCTATGAAAAAAATTAGTTTACTACTATTGATGTGTGTGTGGTTGCCCGTTTTAAAAGCGCAATTCGATCCACAGTTTTCACAATACATGTACAACGAAAGTTTTATCAATCCAGCGTATGCGGGTAGCCACGAGGCATTAAGCCTTACCACACTTGGGCGCAAGCAATGGATGGGATTTAGTGGCGCACCTACTAACGTTACGTTTAGTGGCCATGTACCTTTAGCTGCCGAAAAAATTGGAGTGGGTTTAAACATTATGAATGAGTCTATTGGTGTAATGTACCGAAACTTAATTTTAGTAAATGCGGCTTACCGTTTAAAACTGCCAAAAGGAAAATTATGTTTTGGTTTGCAAACAGGGGCTAGTGCCTACACCGAACGTTTATCGCAGGTAACAACTATCGAAACAAACGATCGTCAATTTTTACAGAGTACCCCTACCCTTTGGGGGCTTAATGCGGGAGGAGGTTTGTATTATTATACCGAAAAATGGTATGTGGGGCTTTCGGTTCCGCGGATGTTATTAAACACTTCGGTTGGTAATGCCGTGCGCACGGCGTTTGTTGGCAATAGCTTAACTTATTATTTAGCGGGTGGATATGTGTTTGAACTTAATGAAGATTATAAATTAAAACCAAGTCTCATGCTAAAAGCCGCATCAGCTGCACCTCTGCAACCCGAGTTAAATCTTCAAGCTATTTTAAAAGATAGGTTTTGGTTAGGACTTGGTTACCGTTTAAACGATGCCTTAGCAACAATGGTAGGTTGGCAAGCTAATCCACAATTTAGGGTGGGTTACAATTACGACCTTTCACTTTCTAAATTAAGTACTTATAACACTGGCTCGCACGAGTTGGTGTTAAACTATGTGTTCAAATACAAAAATAAGAACTACTCTAGTCCCCGATTTTTTTAAATTTATGTTGAAACGTTTTTTACTTTTTTTAATTGGTGCGTTGCCTTTCCTTTTGAGCAGTCAAACTGGCAAAACCAGTCCCACGCTTTTGAAGGCCGACAAATTATTCATTAACATGGCGTATGCCGATGCGGTTGAATTGTATGTTAAACACCTTAAAACAAATCCAAAAGATTATTACACCTCTCGACAAGCGGCTATATGCTATACCCGTTTAAATGATTTAAACAATGCGGTGGATTATTGGCGCGATGTGGTGGATCAGTCGGCAGCAACGCCATCTGACCAATTAAGTTATGGTAAAAGTTTATTAGCCAATAACCGCAAGCAAGATGCAAAATTGGTGTTCATGAATTTAAAAGATAATGCCGACCCTTATTTAAGTGCTTGGGGAAAATTATATGTGAACCCTTCGGAACTAACGGAAGACTCGGCTTTAACGCGGCTTTATGAACTAAATGGAATCAATACCTCAAAAGCCGAATTTAGTGCAGTACTTTATGAAAACGAATTGGTTTATGTTACCGAACGCAAGGGTTCTATTTTTATCAAATTAAGTAGTGCTTGGGCCAATAATAATTTTTATAGATTAAACCGTGCGCAAAAAAATGATAGCATTCGCTTTTCTAATGTGCAAGTATTTAATAAATATATACAAAGTAAATTTTATAATGGATCGCTTTGTTTTAGCAGCGATGGAAATACCCTTTATTTTACGCGATCGGCTTCGGGTAAATTGCAAAAAAAACAAGCTCCAAAAAATGAGGGAATTTTAAAACAACAACTCTTTAAAACAGAGTTGAATCGTTTTGGAGATGCGCATCCTGAAATAAAACCTTTCCAATACAACGCTTATACTTACAATTGCTTACATCCATCGCTTAGTAAAGATGGGCAATACCTTTATTTTAGTAGCGATATGCCAGGCGGAACAGGTGGCTACGATATTTACCGATGTACCAAAGACAGTTCGGGTTGGGGCAAACCTATTAACTGCGGCTTAGAAATTAACACACCAGGCAACGAGGTATTTCCTTTTATTAGTGAAGAAGGTGTGCTTTACTTTTCGAGCGATTACCGCCCGGGAATGGGGGGCTTAGATTTGTTTTATGCCGAGCGTTGGTTGTATAAAGACCAATTATTTTTTGAAGCTGAGAATTTAGGTGCTAATTTAAACAGTTCGGATGATGACTTTGGTATTCAGGTTTTAGACAAAGGGCGCACGGGTTATTTGAGCAGTAACCGAAAAAATAAATTAAGAGACGACGATATTTATTATTTTGTAAATAACAAACCGAAATCTTTACCCGTTAAAATTAAATTTGTGGACACTTTAAATGCGAAAACCATCAGCAATACTACCTTCACTCTTAATGCCCTTCATTTTAATGTGATAGCTAAACTCGATAGCGGTTTTTATTTTACCCGTTTAAAAGAAAACAGAGAACTAAGTATTTTATGTGAAAACGAAAATTACAAAACGAAACTTATCGTAAAAACCATAACAAAAGCCGATAGCGTTTTAATTATTACCCTCTCGCCCAAAGCCCAAAATTGTGTGAAAGGAATTATTCGTGATAAAGACGATACTAAACCTGTTGCTGGCTTAAAAGTAGCCGTTTATGATGAAGATGGCAATCGTTATTACGATGCCATTACCGATAGCACAGGGCGTTATCAAGTGTGTAATTTACCTTTTGGAAAAGATTTATACATTGGAACTGAAAAAAAGCCTGATTATTTTACCAACACCGAGCGGTTTAAGATGCCTGGACAAAAGCAAGATGTAGAAAAAGATATTTATGCCTTAAAATTGGTGGTGGGTAAGCCTATCAAAATCGAAAACATTTATTTTGATTTAGGAAAATGGAATATTCGAGCAGATGCGGCAACCGAATTGGATAAGTTGGTAAGCCTTATGAAAGATAACCCCGACATAGTGATTGAACTTAACTCGCATACCGACTGCAGAGGCAATGCTAATGCGAATTTTAGCCTTTCGGATAAGCGAGCCAAAAGTAGTGCGGCGTATTTAGTAAGTAAAGGCGTGCCGGCTAACCGAGTAAAAGGTAAAGGGTATGGCGAAAGTAAATTGCTTAATACTTGCGCTTGTGAAGGTAAAAAAACGGATGCTTGTAGCGAGGAACAACACGCGTTTAATCGTCGAACGGAGTTTAAAGTAACAGGATTTGTTACCGATAAAACGATTAAAAGTGAAAAAATAAACAAAAAGAGCTCAAAAAAAATAAGTAAAAAGCGTAAAAAGTAATTGGTTTTCTATTTAATCCTTTGTAATTTTATAAACTAACAAAATTGTTGTTATGAAACGTATTTACAGCGCATCCTTATTTTTAGTTTTAATAGGCTTTGGTTTTTTTGGTATTGCTCAAAACACCTGTTCGTTAAACCCTGTTTTTGTGGCTTCTGCCAAAAGTGGTATTTTTCCTGATAGTGCCACCAACTTTGTGCAAGGCACTGTGGGGCTTCCGTATTTTCAAAATATTACAGTAAAAGTACCAAAAGATACTATTGCTTTGGGTCAAACGCTTTGTTTTACGCGCATTGAACTAACCACGCCAGCGGGCTTTACCAATTTTAATTTACCAGCGGGTTTAACTTTTTCGGCTGGGCCATCGGTTAGTGTTTCATCTGGAACTTATCGCTACCCTGGTAATGCTAATACGTGTTCATTTATATCGGGTACGCCTACCACCGCCGGAACTTATACGGTTCAATTTCGTGTAGCTCCTTTCTTAACTTTGGCATTTGGTTCGTGTCCTAATACACCCAACTATAATGGGGGCACGGGTACGTTTTCGCAGCCACAAAATTTAGCGTATTATATTATTAAAATAAATCCGAATACCGTTGGCTTAAAAGAAGAAGTAACAACCAAAACGATGGGGCTAACCAATTTACCCAATCCATTTGTGAGTAGCACTAGCATTAAATTTTCTGTTCAAGACGAATCGCAAGCCAAACTTACAGTTCACAATATGTTGGGGCAAATTATTTATAACACCTCTTTCACTACCAAAGTAGGAGAGAATGAAATAGCATTAAATACCACAGAATGGAACAGTGGTATTTATTTTTATACTGTTAAATATAAACAGTATTCTGAAACGAAGCGTATGATTTTAGCAGGTAATCGTTAATGAACGGACAAACATTTGAACTATTGATTTTAGGCTCAGGAGCAGCCTCACCTACAGCAAAGCGGAACCCAAGTGCCCAGCTTTTAAATATTGTAGAACGTTATTTTTTGATTGATTGTGGCGAAGCAACGCAAATGCAGTTGCGCAGGTACAAAGCTAAAATGCAAAAAATAAACCATATTTTTATTACGCACATGCACGGCGATCATTTTTATGGTTTGCCAGGTTTGTTGAGTACTATGCAATTGCTAGGTCGAAAAAACCCACTCCATATTTTTGGACCAAAAGAACTAAGGCCAGTTATAGAAGTTATTTTAGAAGCCTCTGAATCGCGCTTAAATTACGAATTGGTTTGGCATTACACCCACGATAATGGTTTAAACCTTTTGTTTGAAGACGATAAAGTAAAAGTGTCTTCGTTTCCTTTGCGCCACCGCATTTATTGTACTGGGTTTTTGTTTCAAGAAAAGCCATTGCCTCGAAAAATTAATATGGATAAGCTGAAAAAATTTAAGGTTTCGGCGGCTGAAATTCCGAAACTCAAAAAAGGATTAGATGCGCATAATGATTTAGGTCAAATTGTAAAAAATAATAAACTTACCACTGACCCAGCCACGCCACGAAGTTATGCCTATTGCAGCGATACGATCTCTGACAGAGGAGTGGTGCCGTATATTGAAAATGTAAATTTATTATATCACGAAGCCACGTTTTTAAGCGATAATACCAAACGTGCTAAACAAACGTTTCATTCAACGGCCAAACAAGCGGCGTCTATTGCCAAGCGTGCCAATGTTCAAAAACTTATTATTGGGCATTTTAGTTCGCGCTACGATAGCACCGTTCGTTTTTTAAGCGAGGCGCGAAGCAGTTTTAGAAATACCGAAATTGCCGAAGAAGGTTTAACATTTAAAATATAAGTTTGAAACTAAAAATAATTACCTTTGATAGATTAAATCTAATTAAGTGACAAGAGTATTAATAGCCGACAAAAATTACCTATCCCGAATAGGTTTAGAACTCCTCATTGGTGGCTTAAAAGGCTTTGAAATTGTGCCTTCGGTTTGTGGCGATACTAAAGATTTAGTTCAACAATTACACTTATCGCGTCCGCATTTATTAATTGTTGACCACCTTTCGTTAGGAATGAGTCATTTACAATTAAAAAATGTAGTGGCTCGCTATAAAAAAATGCAAACGCTTTTAATAACCGATACTTTAAGCAAAGCTGAGTCAGCGTCGGCTTTATCTATTGGCGTTAACGCTTATGTTTTAAAAGAGTGCGATAAAACCGAAATATTAGAGGCTATTAATGCGACACTGAGTGGTCAGCGGTTTGTTTGTGGTAAAATTGTTGGTTTAATAAGTGCTAACGAAGAAATTAAACCTAGCAATGCATTCATTAAATCGCTTAATTGTGATGGTTTTTCGGTTACCGATCGCGAAATTGACGTTATACGCGAAATTGCCCTAGGCTTATCGAATAAACAAATTGCCGATAAATTACATTTAAGTACACACACCGTTAACACGCATCGCCGAAATGTAATGACTAAATTGGGCGTTAACAATACTGCTGGTGTTGTTATGTTTGCTGTTAAAAACCGTATTTTAGAAGAAACAAATTACGATTTGTTTTAAAATCTTCGGTAGATGAAATCCATACCTTATTTTAATACACTTTTCTTCATTCTGCTATTTTTTGCTACCCTTTATCTAGGATTGAAATTTTCAATTCTTCAACTATTAGGAAATAATTTTAGCAACATTCCTGGCGATTTTTGCGATGTACGTTTTATCAATTGTATTTTAGAACACAACTGGCAATGGCTGTGCGGCAATACAGATGGGGTTTTTCAAGCTAAATTTATGTTTCCCGAACCCAATGCCATCACTTACTCGGATAATGTGTTAGGCAATTTACCCTTTTATGCTCTTTTTAGAGCCTTGGGGATATCGGTTCACCATAGTTTTCAGGCTTGGTTGCTGGTTACGTGTTGCCTTAATTTTATTTGTGGCTTTATAGGCTTTCGGTATTTCTTAAAAGATAAATGGTTCGCCTTGTTAGCTGCATTTCTATTTACGTTTTCCTTAGCATTAATGGGGCAATATGTACACATTCAAATGAGTGCACGTTACATGATTCCGTTATGCTTTATGTTTTTGGCTAAATTTTTTGATACGCAGCAAAGCAAATACGCTCTGTATTTTGCACTGGCACTGGTCTTTCAATTTTATTTAACGATTTACATGGGTGTGTTATTGATGTATTCGGCTTTGTTTTTTGGTTTGGTCAGTTATTGGTGTCACCGTAAAACCTTTCGTTGGAATAAACCATTACTTTTAAAAATACTAGGTATTTTTTGTGTTTTCGTTTTGCTATTGTTGCCCTTGTTATATCCTTATTACCTGCGCACGCTTAATACGCCTTATGCCAGTTACGACGAAATTTCGATAACCATTCCCTCTTGGGGGTCATACTTACGTCCTTTTTATGGTACGGCCTATTGGCCATTTTACGATTTCGGTTTAAACTCGAATCCTTCAGGTTGGTTACATGTTTTATTTCCGGGTGGATTGATTTGTTTGGGAATGTTGTTACTTCCATTAACTATTTTTAAACGCCGCACAACCTTGTTGCTCTTAATGAGTATTACATTGGTATTAATAAGCGTTTGCTTCATTAAAATCAATGACCATTCCTTATTCTATTTTTTCAGAAAACTACCAGGATTATCGGCAGTAAGGGTGGTTACACGCATTATTAACATCCAATTGTTCTTTTTTGTATTTATTACGGTGTATAGTTTACAGTTATGGGTCGGTCAGCGCAAACCATTTGTTTTAGCATTGGTTTGTACTGCTTTTTTAATTTTATCTTTTTTCGATCAACGTAATAATTGGGAGGCCTTTGGTAGAACTAAAATTTATTTAAGTAACAGGCGTACTAAATGGATTACTAACCGCGTAAAAGCCAATTATAATTCGTCGAAACACAAGGCATTTGCTTTAGTAATGAAACAACGTGATGATAGCGAGTTTAATAATTGGCAATTGGACGCCATGTTAGCAGCCTATCAATTAAACATTAAAACAGTAAATGTATATTCGAGTTTTGCCAATCCAGTTTTTTATACTTTTTGGAATAAGCAAGATAGAGAAGGCTTACAAGTTTGGCTAAAACATAATGGATTAGATACAAGTCAAGTATTGATTATTGAGCGTTAGTGTTAATGGTTTTACTTTCGGTAAAATGGCTATCTTTAGTTTAGGAAAAATTGTACCTTTCGTGATTTCATAAATACAATTGCATCACGTCAAGAAACTATTCTTTGGTTATGAAATATTTTAAAACAAAAGAAGATAATATTCCGTTAGATAAAGCGAGAACTACTAAAGTTCCGCCTTCTAAAACTTTACTAGAAGATAATCGTCCGGTTGCTCAAGCTCATAGTCAATTGCAACTTGGTGCAAATGCGTCTGTTCAAAAAAAGGATAAAGGTTTTAAGACAAGTTTAAAACCCAACGCACTAACGTTAATTCAAACAAAAGAAAAACATGCTGCCAACACTAAGCAACAGGTATTGCAGCAAAAATCGAAACTCGTAACTACAGAGCCTGCCAATACAAAATCCGTTTTTGTAAATGACGATAAAAACTTAGAAACAGAAGCCGATCAAATGGGCTACAAAGCCTCACAATTAAAAGGTACTGAAACAAACGATAAAAGCCTAACGCAAACGAATACCTCCCATTCCTTGCAGTTAAAACCTGTAACACAATTAACTACCGAAAAAATAGAAGCAAAAGGATTAACCACGAAAATGGGAGAACGATTTCATACTGCTTGTGATACAATGATTTCGAAGGTTATTGGTTCTTCTTTTTTAGCAACAGGTTCACAAAACCAGGTTGTATTTCATGGTATCTCTAAAAACTCATTTTCAACCGTAGCACCGCACTACGGTTCAACCAATGTATATATTGGCACGAATGGTTACAAGGGCAGCAATTACGATCAGTTTACCGACTTATTTCTTCATAATCCTTCACAAACTATTCCAAGCGATGTTTCGTTTCGAGTAGTTATAACCTTAAATTTATCGGTAAACAAAACTATTGAAGAGTTATACACCACCCTATTACACGAATGGCACGTACATGCTGAAAAATGGGAACCTATTTTACAATACATTAGAAATAACTCAGACGGACATAAGGAGGTAGATAAAATTCAAAAAACTGGTTCAGCAACAAGAGAAGACGCTGAGCACCAAAACTATGCGAATTGGAAAGATAGTGAAGCAGAAAACAAAGTAGATCAATTGAATTTAAATACGTTGCAATCCGATAAGGTAAAAAATAAATTAAAAAACGACATTAAAAGATATGATAAAGTAACTGGAAAATTAATATAATGTTTTCGCCTAAGAATACCGTTTATTCCAATTTAGCAAAACTACTTCTTAATAGATTAACTCACGTCGTCTCAAGTTTTCAAGAAAGTAAATTCAGGAAGAGTTCCCTCATATAAATAAAAAATAGTGTGGAACGCATTTTTGGACAATTGGGATTGGAGTACTTGAATCGAGATTTCAAGAAATCGGACACTTTAGAATAAAATAGCTAACTCTGTAAAATGTTTAAAATCAAAATTTGAAAATGAGTTAGATGGAGATAGACCGTTGAAATCTATCACAAAACAAAACCTGCCGCAGTGATTAGAAATATTTTTATCTCGTCCTTGTTTAGCGAAGCGTAACGAGGACGTTTGAGAACTGCGTTTGTAACGCAGATAAAGTGATGCTGTGGGCGTTACAAACGCCCATTTAGCTTGTCCTCGTTTCCGCTAACGCTCAAACAAGGACGAGGGGGAAAGAGGAATTAAGAAACGCTTAAAAAATGAGTTAGATGGAATTATGCAATAGGAATCGTAGTGAGAGGTGAAAGCCCAATAAAACAGGCACTTTTTCGACTGAGGCATAGTGTTGCTATGGTGAAGAAGAAAAAGTGGCGAAGTACCCTGTTTTGAAGGGATTCCGGCTCGTAATAGATTTCTATTGCATAATCTCGGTTGAAATATTATTGATAAACTTGAACACCAAAGAGCTCCAACAAATATGGATAAAGACAATATTATACTTGAACAATTTATAGAACCTAAAAATCTTACGCTAAAAGCGAATAGTTTCAATTAACGAATTTTTCAAGAATGACTCTCTGTATCATTCACTCTCCTTTTTGTCCACTTTAATTTATTTAAGTAAATACTTTGATGAACTTATCTGACTTTTGATAACGAATCAATTAAAGTATTTATTTTTATTATGTATGCAGTAAAAACGAAAAAAGAATTAGGATGGGTGAAAAGCATTTTCTTTTCGTACTTACTAATTACATTAGTCCATCTTTCCGCCAATGCACAAACTACAAAATATACAATTAGTGGTACGCTTAAAGATAAAAAAACGGGCGAAACCGTTATTGGTGGCATCGTTCAAATTGCCGAACTCAAAGGTGTTGGTGCAAGTACCAACGAGTATGGTTTTTATTCTATTACTTTAGTTCAAGGCAAATACACCGTTGTAGTAGCCAGTTTGGGTTACAAAAAAATAACTAAGCAAATAGATTTAGATAAAAATATAAGCTTAAACTTATCCTTAGAAGAAGATGCAGCCATATTAGCAGAGGTTGAAGTACTCTCTGAAAAACAAGACGATCGTGTAACCAACGCACAAGCTGGAGTTGAAAAACTTGATGTAAAAGAAATTGCTAAAATTCCTGTATTTGCTGGCGAAAAAGATATTATAAAAACCTTGCAACTAACCCCAGGTATTAAATCGGGTGGAGATGGAAACGCTGGTTTTTTTGTACGCGGGGGTGCAGCCGATCAAAATTTAATATTACTTGACGAAGCCCCTGTTTACAATGCCTCTCACCTACTCGGCTTTTTCTCTACATTTAATAGCGATGCCATTAAAGATGTAACGGTTTACAAAGGTGGCATGCCTTCGCAATATGGTGGGCGTTTATCGTCTGTATTAGATGTTAAAATGAATGATGGAAACGATCAAAAATACCATGTTGGCGGGGGAATTGGCTTAATAGCCTCGCGTTTGTTTGTAGAAGGTCCTATTGTAAAAGATAGAGGCTCATTTATAATAACGGGCAGAAGAACTTACGCCGATATTTTTTTGAAAGCTACAGAAGATTTTAAAGATGCCTCTCTTTATTTTTACGATTTGAATTTAAAAGCGAACTACCGCATTAATGATAAAAATAGAATTTTTGTATCTGGTTATTTTGGAAAAGATAAATTGGGCTTAAGTACATTTGGATTGGATTGGGGAAACTCAACAGGAACAATACGGTGGAATTCAATCATTAACCCCAAACTATTTTCAAATACATCTTTTATTTACAGCAACTTTAATTATAATATTTTTATCAAATCGGGAGAAACAGATATTGCGATTAAATCAAAAATTCGTGATTTTAATTTAAAGCAAGATTTTACTTATGTCTTTAATCCTCGAAGTAGTCTTAGGTTTGGCTTTAACAGTATTCATCACACTGTTACTCCTGGTCAAATTGAATCGAACGATGCCTCACAAAACTTCGCAAAATTACAAGACCGTTATGGACTCGAAAATGCCTTATACCTATCGCACGATTGGAAACCTACACAAAAGCTAAGTATCATATATGGCGTGCGCTTAACGAGCTTTGGTGCGTTAGGCGAAGGAAATTTTTATACCTATGATAAAGAAGGAAAAGCAACCGATACCACTTACTATGGCACTAACAAAATAGTAAAAAATTATATCAACCTCGAGCCGCGTTTATCCGCATCGTACCTATTAGGAAAAACAAACTCTTTAAAAGCGGGTTACGCTCGCAACGTTCAAAACCTTCATTTAATAAGTAATTCAACGGCTTCTACCCCAACAGATTTATGGATATTGAGTAGCAAAAACGTTAAGCCCGAAATATCAGATCAGATTTCGTTAGGCTATTATCAAAATTTTAAAGATAACCAATACGAGTTTAGTTCAGAGATTTATTATAAGGACATGCAAAATCAAATTGACTATAAAAATGGCGCAAACACCAGAGCTAATGATAAAATAGAAGCTGAACTCTTGTTTGGAAAAGGAAGAGCCTATGGCATAGAGTTTTTCTTAAAAAAGAAATATGGCAAATTTAATGGTTGGATCGGTTATACACTTTCACGAACTGAAAAACAAATCAACGGTATTAATAATGGTGATTGGTATGCCGCCAAGCAAGACAGAACACACGATATATCGGTTGTTGGCATTTACGATTTGAATAAAAAATGGTCATTTTCTGCCAGTTGGGTATTTAACACTGGCAATGCCGTTACATTTCCAAGCGGTAAATATATGGTTGATGGGCAAACACAGTATTTATATACAGAGCGCAACGGTTACCGCATGCCGAACTACCACCGTTTAGATGTAGGTGTAACTTGGTTTAAAAAGAAAACCGAAAAATTTGAAAGCAGTTGGAATTTTAGTTGTAACAATGCGTACGGAAGAGAAAATGCTTGGATTATTAATTTCCGACAAAATGAAAACGACCCTAGTAAAACCGAAGCTGTTCAAACCTCATTATTTAGATGGGTGCCATCGGTAACGTATAATTTTAAATTTTAATCTTAATACTTAATTTAATGAAATCTATAAAACGAATAGCAATCCTAAGTTTATCGCTTCTACTTTTCTCATGCCAAAAAGTAATTAATATTGATTTGAAAAATAATGAACCAATTGTTGTAATAGAAGGTGTGGTTACCGACGACCCATCCACTCCTCAAACTGTAAAAATAACAAAGTCTGTAAATTTTAGTCAAGATAATGTTTTTCCAACAGTTTCGGGAGCCAGCGTTACCATTAGCGATAATGCAGGAAATTCAGTAACGTTAAACGAAACATCGCCAGGCGTTTATCAAAACTCCGCTTTAGTTGGCGTTCAAGGTAGAACGTATTACTTAAATATTATAGCAGAAGGTAAAACATATTCTTCTATTTCTACAATGCCATCAAAAGTAAATTTAGATACCGTGTTAGTAGATAAAGCCGTGGGACCGCAACCGCCGGGTGGTGTCAATTCAAAAGCAACCATACCCGTGTTTAGAGACCCCATTGGAAAAGGTAATAATTATAAATTTTTTTTAAAAAAGAATTCTACTTTGAGCAAACAATTATTTATAACGGATGATCAAATAATAGATGGCTTTGTAAGCAATCGTCCTTTAAGTGATAGTGATTTTGATTATAAACCGAATGATACCGTTACCGTAACCATGATGTGTTTAGATAAGGCTGTATATCTTTACTTCTTTAGTTTAGGTCAAAATGGAAATGGCCCTGATGCAAGCGCAACGCCCGCTAATCCTGTTACCAACATTACAGGAGCTAAACTAGGTTACTTTAGTGCGCATACTGTTCAGGTTAAAAAAATAATCGTAAAATAAAATCCATGAAAAAATTACTTAGCATAACTCTTGCTCTATTAATTATTAGTTCTTGCAAAAAGAAACAACAAAATATAAATGTATGTATTGAACCGAATACATATAACGATACTGTAAATAGCAGTATCAGCGTTTCAAATTGTGGTGATGTACTTCCTTCTCAGGTAAGCGTTGCGTTAAATTGGGGCGATGGCTCAAAGGAAACATCGGGTACAACTGGAACGCATAAGTACACTAAAGCTGGAATATATATAATTAAACTAATGGCAAACGGAAATCCCGCTTCAGAAAAAATTGGCTCCGCCGAAAAAATAGAGAGAACTATTAAAATTAATTAACCTATAAATTATACATGAGATGAAAAAAGTAAATGTAATAGTGATAGTAAGTACCTTCTTCTTCGGTAAAGTTCATCCACAGATAACCATTACACAAGCAGATATGCCATCAGCTAATGATACCATAAGGTATAGCAATGCAGCATTAAATAGTATTACATTTAATCCAAATCAAACGGGTAGTAATTACAATTGGAATTTTAGTTCATTAACTTCCAATTCACAAGCTATTTATCAATATAAAAATTCATTAAACACTTCTTACTTTTTTTATTTTATAAATAAAACTGGCTTAAAAACAGCCGATAGTATTGGCGTTAGCTCCATTCAATTAAAAAATATTTACTCTTTTTATACGAAAAATTCAACTGTCTTTAAAAACGAAGGACAAGGATATTCTTATAATAATATTCCTTTAGCTAATAGTTATATAGATGATGATGAGATTTATCAATTCCCTTTACAGTATGGCGACCATGATAGCAGTACCTATTATTTTGATTACAACCTCTCTGCCTATACGACTTATATTGATTACGCCCAAAATGGTTCACGGGTGAACGATGTAGATGGATGGGGTTCTGTTACGACTCCGTTTGCAACGTACTCAAATGTTTTGCGTATTAAAACAACTATCTACTCTCACGACACCATCACGGTTTTAGGGTTTCCGCTCATCACAAATAGAAAAACAATAGAATACAAGTGGTTATCAAAAACCGAAAAAATTCCAGTCCTTGAAATCAGCGGCACTTTAGTTGGGCAAACTTATTCTATTAATTCTATAAAATATAGAAACAATATTCCCATAGTTTCAAGTACAAATGATTTAAGTAAAGAAGAAGCGATGACTAATGTATTTCCAAATCCATGTCATGATAAATTAAATATTTACTCAAACATTAGTAATTTGAACTATAAAATTTATAATACTCTAGGCGAAAAAATAGTAGATGGAATAACTCAAGCCAACGAAATAATAAGTACTCAATCTTTAAGAACTGGCGTGTATTTTATATCGGTTTATAACACGTTCAATAAATATGAAAAACGATTTAAGTTTATAAAAGAATAGTAGCTAAAAAAATTTAATGCTTATTGATGCTACACTAAAACTTAGTTCATAAAATATCTAATAATTCGTTTACTAAAAAATTTGAAGGAGAAGATTCATTAGTATTAAAATCAAGAACAAATAATTTAGCATTGTATTTAACTAAGTCTTTACAAGGACTGAATGTGTGTAAATTCATTTATATAAGCTGTAAAAATAACACATTATGATTAACGATTTAATTAATAGAAATAAGAAATAAAATGAAGAAAATTTTTAGTGTTGTATTTTTTTTTATTGTTGTTAGTAGCACTGTGGCGCAACGAGTTTATAAATACAATGCACCAGGTAGCGATTGCTACAGTGAAATGATATTTGAAGAAAAAGCAATTAATCCAAAAGGAGTTATTGTGATTGATGTAAAAGAGCAAGATATTTTAGCTTATAGTCAAAGCAACGCTTATATTAACTCTGAGTTGTTTAAAAACTATAACTTCCTTTATATAAATATTCTAAACAAAGGAGTTGTTTCAATGTCTTCTTGTTTGGATGTGATAATAGGTACAGTTGCAAGTATGAATAGCCTTTACAAGTCCGTTTTTTATGTGATTGTTAATAGTTCCAATTCACAAAAAGCCTATATACAAAAGGCAAATAACGATGACGAGGGATTTAATTTACTTTACGCTGGTTCGATAGAAAATAAAGGAATAGCAAATATGTTAGACAACGCTACTAAAAATCAAGTTTACCGAATACCTTTAAACACAGCTATTAACGGTGATTTAGAAGCTGAGGCTAAAATGCGTAATTACAAACGAAATTTTGATTTGGGTATTTACTTATTACCACTCTTTTTAAATGGTGCAGAACTAGGAATAAAACAAAATGCAGTTACCAATTATGGTTTAAGTTTAGCGAAAAATATTGGTACTCAGTTTACACTTAAAGCAAATGTTGGAGGTGCTTTTAAAAGACCCGACCAAAGTTCCATTCAATCTGCTATGCAATCAAAAATGCAAGAAGCCATTAAAAACGGCGATAGTACTATTGCCATTGATCAAACGTTAAGTGGGCATGTGATGATAGGTGGAGATTTTTCTTTTAAATACTACTTTGTAAAAACAAAATTATTTCGACCTTATACCTCAATAGGAATAGGTGCTTACAATATTACGGCTATTTCTGGGCGTATTCAAGATACCATAGATATAAGCGGAATAGATCCACAAAACCCTAGCTCCATGCAAGGTATTCTGGGGGGGGGTGCATCTCCTGGTTCCGCTCCTTCGGGTATGACAAATACCAAAACTTCCTTTTTAGTTCCGCAAGTTGAAGTTGGATTTGAATACAGACTAGCACCCATAGCTAAAGTAAACGTTTCAATACCTTTTAAATATTTTACTGATAAAACCAACACTAACCTAAGCACATTTACATTTGGTATAAATTTAGGTTTATCATTTACACTAAATCCTGGCAAATTTCCTCGGTCATCAAAACAAAAAACACCTAAATAAAATTGCTGGTAACTTTGTTTCTTTTTCCAAATTTGCTAGAATTAGATTTTTTCAAAGCAAGGTTGCTGGCCAACTATT
This sequence comes from Bacteroidota bacterium, assembly GCA_013297775.1. Classification (GTDB taxonomy): domain Bacteria; phylum Bacteroidota; class Bacteroidia; order B-17B0; family Aurantibacillaceae; genus Aurantibacillus. The sequence continues at coordinate 12,834 of JAAFIL010000010.1, read as the reverse complement.
TAAAAATAACTTAAAGCGTTGAGCCATACTTTAAAAGTTTAAATTGTCCTGTTCGCTCACAAATTTCTCTATAAAAAAGATAACGACTATAATTTTGTAGTGTTTAAAGATCAAATCAATGGTTTTTAAGTTAATCCATTGAAAAGTAAAAGCGACTCTTCTTCTTTTTTTGATACGGCAAGAGTATCAAATTTTCAAAGAAGAGTTTGCTTTTACTAAAACTTATTTATTGTTACATCGGGCTATTTAACCATCATTAATGAAATGTAGTACCAATCGAATACTTTTTTTGGGAGATATCAATTCTCCACATTTTCAAAAGTGGGTTTTAGCCTTAGCAAAAGCTGGAACGATAGTTGGTATTTTCTCATTTAATAATTCAAAAGAAGACTGGTGGTTATCAGAACAAAATATTATTTATTTAAAGCAATCAAAAAGTAAACAAAGCAACACATTATTTGGTAAACTAAGTTACGCCACTTTTCTACCACAATTATTATATTGTATAATTAAATTCAAGCCTACTATTTTACACGCTCATTATGCCTCCAGTTATGGATTAATCGGGGCATTAACTTTTTTTAAACCCTATGTTGTTTCTGTTTGGGGTTCTGATGTTATCAATTTCCCGAAACAAAGTAAAATTCATAAACTCATTATTAAGTTTGTATTATGGCGTGCAACTAAAATTTGCGTGAGTTCAACATTGCTAAAAAGAGAAGTTAAGAACTACACAAAAAAACCGAGTATTATCATTCCGTTTGGGATTGACTTAACTATTTTCACTACCGCCAAATTAAAGAAACCCTCAACGCACTTCACTTTTGGTTGTATTAAACATTTTGAAGAAATTTATAATATTGATAAAGTTGTGGAAGCCTTTTATTTACTGGTAAAAAAATACACACATTATTCTTTAATACTCGTGCTAGTTGGTAATGGAAAAACGAAGAAGAAAGTTGAAAAGCGTGTGTATGATTTAGGCATAAGCGATCGTGTTAATTTTCTTGGGTTTATACAACATAAATTCATTCCACAGTATTTAAACACATTCAACGCATTAATTAATACTTCAGAATACGAAAGCTTTGGAGTAAGCATTGCAGAAGCTATGGCTTGTAAAGTACCTGTAATAGTTAGTGATATTGATGGGTTTAAAGACTTAGTACCAGACTCTCGAAATGCATTTATAAGTAAATCAACATCAATCGAAGATATTTTAAAAGCTATGGAAACTTGTCTTTTAAATGCCAAACAAAGAAACGAAGCCACAATACGAAGCTATAATCTTGTTATCCAAAATTTTAATCTAATAAATAATTTAGAGCAAATGAATTCGGTTTATAAAGAACTTACATTCACTTTAAAACTTAAAACGCCCAAGTAAATCGAACTTTTGTCTATTCTAAATATAAATAGTGCTGTTTGCACAAGAATAGTTATATTTTTGACTTACGATACTTAATTTACTATTTCGCTGATGGCAAAAACTCAATAAATAAAAGTTTATGAAAAAAAATCTTTTCAAATACGCCCTAATCTCAAGCCCAATATTAGCTGTATATGGCGTAAGTCCGTTTTATATTTTTGATAAGTTTACCACATCCATATTTATTGGTGGTATTATTGGGCTTTCAATTAATATTTTTGTTGTTTGGCTCATTAATATTTATTTAACGCTCAATTATCCCAATCTAAAAAATTGGAAAAAATTTATACTAAGTTACTTGGGTAATTTTTCCTTTCAAGCATTGTTTGCTGTTTTAGGACGTTTAATTCGTGCTGAACCAAAGGTTGATAAGGAAATAATTAGTCATTACTTATCACATCCTTTATTAACCTCTATTGCTTTTAATGCCATTATTTTGATGTTATGCAATTCAATTGTTAACGCCTATAAAAAGTCAATAGCCGAAGAAGAAGTACAACAATTAAAATTACAAAACAGCGAAGCCGAGAAACAAATTTTACTACAACAATTACAACCTCACTTTTTATTTAATTCGTTAAGTGTATTAAAATCATTAATTCACGAAAAACCAGATGAAGCCGAAAACTATACCATTAAACTTTCCGAATTTTTGAGATATTCTGTAAAAGCCCCTACCAAAATAGCGGTAGAATTAAAAGATGAAATAGAATTTGCATTAGGTTATGTAGAGCTACAAAAAGTACGTTTTGAAAACGCCTTTATTTTTAACATGACTATTCCTAAAGAAGCCATGACATTAAAGATACCGGTGTATGCCCTGCAAGTACTAGTAGAAAATGCCTTAAAACATAATCACTTTACTGAAAAGAATCCTTTGCATTTGAATATTCACTATCAAAATAAAACACTTACTGTCAAAAATAACAAAGAGGCAATTAAAGAAGTGGAAAAGATTTCAGGAACTGGTCTTATTAACTTAAACCAACGGCATTTATTAATTACCAATAAAGAAATAGAAATTAGAAATTTAGAAAAAGAATTTTCGGTTACACTACAACTATTATCGAATTAGCCATAACACACTATAACCCATGAAAATAATAATTATTGAAGATGAAAAACCTACCGCTAGAGATTTAGCGCGCACCATTTCTAATTTAGATGTTGGCGCAGAAATTTTAGAAACGCTTTACTCAGTAGAAGAAGCGATTAATTATTTATCCAGTAATAAAAATATTGATTTAATTTTTTCAGATATCCAATTGGGCGATGGTTTAAGTTTTGAAATTTTTGAAACTGTAAAAAATACCACACCCATTATTTTTTGTACGGCGTATAATGAATACGCCCTTAACGCCTTTAATGCAGCTGGAATTGATTATTTATTGAAACCCTTTAGCAAAGCTACCGTTGCAAGGGCTATTGAAAAATATCAAAATTTAAAAACAAAATTTTCAGAAACTAATCCAGATTACTCTAACGTTTTAAATATCATCAAACAACAACTACAACCTACTAAAATGCCATCCGTATTAGTGCATCAAGGCGATAAAATAATTCCAGTTGAAGGAAACGAAGTTGCTTATTTTTACATTGAAAACAGTATTGTATTTGCTTATACCTTTCAACAAAAAAGTATCAGTGTTAATCAACAACTCGATAAATTAGAGGAATTATTTTCTACTTCCTTTTTTAGAGCTAATCGCCAGTTTTTAATTAATCGTAAAGCCATCAAAGAAGCCTCTCATCATTTTAATAGAAAAATACAAGTTCATTTAACCGTACCCTGTAAAGAACAGATTATGGTTGGTAAATTAAAAGTAACGTCATTTTTGCTGTGGCTAAGTCAAAACTAAAGTTCTACTTTATCCACTTTAAACCAATATCGGTTCTAAAAGATACAAGTTGAACCAGAAATATTTTTCTTTTAGGCGACGAAAAAATTATAGACGTAGCAAGACCTACGGGTATAATTTTTGAGGAAGTATAAGAGAAAAGAAACTGGATCAACGTATCTTTTAGAAATGATGTTGGTATTAAACCTATGTTTGCGTAATCCTTGTTTTATAAAATATTTTTTGTTTTCTAGCTGCTTGAAGATAAAAAACAATTGTAATGTTTACTTATTTAAAGAAACACTTCACAAAAAATACAATACTAAACACAAGGGTATTGAGTTTTACTTTTTAGCAACGGTATTGGCTTCTCGGTAAGATAAAATATACTTGGTTAGTGCTAACTTTTGTTGAGCAGTCAATTCGGCTCTAGGACTCATGTCATCAATCTCGTGTAACCATTTCTTCTCTTTAAACTGCGTTATTTCGAAGGCATTGTGGCAACTCGTACATTGGTTGTTATAAATAGAGTGTCCCAATTTTAACTCTTCGAGGGCCGTGCCAGGCCAAACCTTTTGGGCAACTACAATTTCTTTATCGAAAGAAACAAATACAGGGCCTGTAACGGGTGCACTTGGGGCTGCCGCAGTTGTACTTGTTTTGGTGGATTTGCAAAAGCTTAAACCCGCTATTAAAGCAATGCCAAAAAAGATAATAGAGATTGGTTTCATAATGTTTTTATCGGTTAAAAATTAATTTGAAGGTATTGATTTATTTAATACCTCAACAGCTTTTTTAATACAGTTATCGTTTTCGTTGATAATAGGATAGTAAGCATCCTTATCAAATAAATTACGACCAATTAAGGCTTTCATTAATTGTTTAAGTCCTTTTTCAGTAAGTGCGGGCTTTGCATCGGGATAGGTAAATTTTTTAGATTCAGCGTAAGCCATCAACGATTTTATTTCGGTAGCTGTAATTTGATACCCTGCAACAAAAGCGGCTGCATTTTTATAACGTGTACTTAAACTGCTCCTGTTTTTATCGGTATAATCAAAACAAAACGAATTGATATAACCGCTGTAAAACAAACGATTCACGTAACTGCTGTATTTAATTGTATCTAATGGAACAAACACATCGGGTACAATGCCACCTCCACCATAAACAATTTTACCATTGGGTGTTTTATAACTTTTCGATTTGTCAATTTTCATACTGTCTTGGTTATACAGTTCCCCATCTTGGTAACGCTCTAACTCTTCGTTGTAATACGCTTCGTTGCCCGCGGTGTAAGGTTTTTGAATGCAACGGCCTGTTGGCGTGTAATACCGAGCAATGGTTAAACGCACGGCCGAACCGTCGGCTAAGTCTAATTGATCTTGCACCAAACCTTTACCAAAACTACGGCGACCGATAATGGTAGCACGATCGTTGTCTTGTAAAGCACCCGCAACAATTTCACTAGCACTGGCACTTCCCTCGTCAATTAAAACAACCAAGTCTTTCGTTTCAAATCCTCCACGTGTGGTAGCCGAGTATGTTTTTTTAGGATGCGCTTTTCCTTCGGTGTAAACAATTTGTAAGCCATTACTTAAAAACTCATCGCTTAATTCTACTGCAATTTTTAAGAAGCCGCCACCATTACCGCGTAAATCTAAAATCAATTTTTGCATGCCTTGTTTGCTTAATTCGTTAAAGGCTTTGAGGTACTCATCGTAAGTTGTTTCGGCAAAACGCGATACTTTAATGTAGCCAATGCCCGGAGCTACCATGTAATTCACATCAATGCTATAAATCGGAATAGCATCGCGCGTAATGGTAAAGTCTAATAATTTATTAATTCCAGAGCGTTTAATCGAAACTTTTACCTTCGTACCACTTTCGCCACGAAGTTTAGCAAATACTTTTGGGTTTGTAATTTTTATACCCGCAGCTAAAGTATCATTGATTTTGACAATTTTATCGCCAGCTTTAATGCCCAACTTTTCGGAGGGCCCGCCAATAATAGGATTGATGATGCGAATGGTATCGTCAATGATATTGAACTCAACACCAATGCCATCGAAATTGCCTTTAAGTGGATCGTTTACTAAACTAAAATCAGCCGCAGGAAAATAATCGCTATGCGGATCTAAACTTTTTAACATGGCAGTAATCGTTCGCTCGGTTAGCGAATCTTTACTTATCGTGTCCACATACTGTTGTTCAATATAGTCTAACAAAGCATTTACTTTCGTATTACTGTTGGTGGTGGTTTTAAGTTGAGTGCCCGCATCACTAGTTCCGAATGTAAAAAAGTAACCTATTAAAACACCCAATGCCAACACAAGAGAAAAGTAAAGTGGTAAAAAAGGGTTAGAGTTGCCACCTGACCGATTTGTTTCTATTTCCATTAATTAATTGTAAATTTGAGAATATAAATGTAAGTCATTTTTAATGAGAAGCCAGTTTCTAGAGTTAAAAAAAAGCTACCGTTTGCTTATTTATGTTTTTTTAGCAGGTGTTTTGGTTTTAGCTTGCCGAAAAAGACAGCCCCCGCCAGTAACCAATGTGCCGCCCGCTTTTGTTGACATAACTATGTTGATTAATGAGCCTCTCAATTTTAAAATTCAAGTTATTGGTGGTTGGATGTATTATCCAGGAGGGATAAATGGCTTAATTCTTTACCGTAAAAGCCAACAAGAAATTATAACCTTAGAGCGCACCTCTACCGCCGCCCCTAATAACCCCAATGCTCGCGCCAAAGTACAAAACGATAGCTTTACGTGTAAAGATACCATTAGTGGCTCGGCTTGGCAAATTGTAGATGGCACAGTTATTAATGGTCCAGCTACTCTGCCTTTAAAACAATACCCCACCAGCTTTGATGGTAATGAAATTCGGATTCGTGGTAATTAATTATTTACTCGCTTTCAATTCTTTCTTCAAATAAAATCCGGTATAACTATTTTTTATTTTACAAAGTTCTTCGGGAGTTCCTTCAAATAAAACTTTTCCACCACCTTTACCGCCTTCGGGACCAATATCAATTACATGATCGGCCATTTTGATAATGTCCATATTGTGCTCAATAACCAAAACGGAGTTCCCATTGTTGACTAAACGATTTAATACTTCTAACAAAATACGGATGTCTTCAAAATGCAAACCAGTAGTGGGTTCATCTAAAATATAAAAGGTATTACCCGTATCGCGCTTGCTTAATTCGGTGGCTAACTTAACACGTTGTGCTTCGCCACCGCTAAGTGTAGTTGCTTGCTGCCCAAGGGTAATATAGCCCAATCCAACATCTTGAAGGGTTTTAATTTGTCGGTAAATTTGTGGGACGTTTTCAAAAAAGGTACAGGCTTGGTCAATAGTCATGTTTAACACATCGCTAATGGATTTACCTTTGTAACGTACCTCAAGGGTTTCGCGGTTATAACGTTTGCCAAAGCAAGTATCGCATTCCACATACACGTCGGGTAAAAAATTCATTTCAATGGTTTTAACACCCGCGCCTCCGCAGGTTTCGCAGCGACCACCTTTTACATTAAAGCTAAAACGTCCGGGTTTATACCCTCGTATTTTGGCTTCGGGTACTTCCGAAAATAAATTACGGATGTCGGTAAATACATTGGTGTATGTAGCTGGGTTACTTCGAGGCGTGCGACCAATAGGGCTTTGGTCTATATCAATCACTTTGTCTATATGCTCTATGCCACTAATAATTTTGTAAGGCAATGGTTTTTTTTCGGCATTATAAAAATGAGCCGATAAGATGGGATAAAGTGTTTCGTTAATTAAACTACTTTTGCCGCTTCCACTTACACCCGTTACGCAAATAAATTTGCCAAGTGGTAAATCTATGCTTACGTTTTTGAGATTGTGTCCTGTGCAATTTTTTAAACTTATTTTTTTACCGTTTCCAACACGCCGTTTTGCAGGTACTTCAATTTGTTTTCTACCTGTAATGTAATTGGCCGTCATGGTATCGAACTTTATCATTTGCTGAGGTTTAGCGCCCGCAACCACACGTCCGCCATGCACACCCGCCCCTGGACCAATATCAATCACATAATCACTTTCCATAATCATGTCTTTATCGTGTTCTACCACTAAAATGGAATTGCCTACATCGCGTAAATTTTTGAGTGCATCAATTAAACGGGTGTTATCGCGTTGATGTAAACCAATACTAGGCTCATCCAAAATATATAAAACACCAACTAATTGAGAACCTATTTGTGTGGCCAAACGGATGCGCTGCGCCTCGCCGCCACTTAACGATTTGGAAGAACGGTTTAAGGTTACATAATCTAAACCTACTTCCAATAAAAAATTAATACGCGCACGAATTTCTTTTAAAACTTCTTTGCCAATGATGAGTTGTTGTTTACTTAATTTTTTATCAACGGTTTTAAACCAATCGCCTAAAATATTAATATCTAAATCGCTCAACTCCGCAATATTTTTATCGGCAATTTTAAAGTAAAGAGCTTCCTTTTTTAAGCGCGTACCTTGGCAAGTAGGGCAATTAATTTTGTTGGTAAACCCTTGTACCCATCGGGTCATGCCGGGATTGGGGTTTTCATCGGCTTGACGTGTAATAAACGTAGCAATGCCTTCGAATGCAAAATTGTATTGCCCAGCTTCGGTGGTTACTTTAAACAATTCATCGCTTCCAAATAAAATGGTTTGTATAGCTTGGTCATCAATATCTTTTAGAGGTGTATCTAAAGTAAAACCATAAACCTGACCAATGGCTTCCATTTGCTTATAAATCCAGCCGCCTTTGTTTTCTCCGAGCGGTGTAATGCCTCCTTTTTTAATAGATAAAGAGGTATCTGGAATAATTTTTTTTATATCAATCTCGCTAATAACACCAAGGCCGTTGCACTGTGGGCAAGCCCCATAAGGCGAGTTGAACGAAAATAAATTAGGTGCTGGCTCGTCGTAACTAATACCTGTGGTGGGACACATTAAAAAACGAGAGAAGAAACGGACTTTTCCAAAACCGAAGCCTTGCGGTTTTTTCTTAGGTTTTTCTTCTTCGTGTTCGCTAACCATAATGGTGTTTTTACCATGTTTCATGGCTGTTTGCAACGATTGATTTAGTCGGCTTTTAATCCCTTCGGTTACTTCAATCCTATCAATCACTATTTCAATATCGTGTATCTTATAACGATCCACTTGCATTTTGGCAACGATGTCTTTAATCTCGCCATCAATGCGTACTTTATTAAATCCTTTTTTTCTAATGTCCTCAAACAACTCGCGGTAATGCCCTTTGCGCCCTTTAACAATGGGAGCTAATACATTTATTTTTTTGTCAGCATAATCGTTCAAGATTAAATCTACAATTTGTTCATCGCTGTAGCGCACCATTTTTTCGCCTGTGTTATACGAATAGGCTTCGCCAGCGCGCGCAAACAATAAACGCATAAAATCATAAATCTCGGTAATGGTACCAACTGTTGAGCGAGGATTTTTATTAACCGTTTTTTGTTCTATTGAAATAACTGGACTCAACCCCGTTATTTTATCTACATCGGGGCGTTCTAAGTTGCCTAAAAATTGGCGCGCATACGACGAAAAACTTTCGATGTAGCGTCTTTGTCCCTCGGCATAAATGGTGTCGAACGCTAAAGAGGATTTACCGCTTCCACTTAGGCCAGTAATTACCACCAATTTATTACGAGGTATTTGTAAGCTAATGTCTTTTAAATTATGTGCGCGTGCACCAATAACTTCTATCACATCGGTATCGTCAATTTCTATAAGATTATTTTTTTTCGTCATTTGCAGGTAAAGCCTTAATTTATTTTTTAAAATGTAAAGTTAGTATGTTTCCAGGTTTTGGCACATCAGTATCTGTAAGTTTATTCCAAAGACGTAATTCTTTTTCGCTAACCTCATAGAATAAAGCCAGTTCGGCTAAGGTTTCTCCTTCTTTTAATGTATGCGTTAAACTTTGATACTCAATCAATGCTGACGATGTATCGGCGGGTAACAAAAGCGGTGGATCGGTTTCGTTTTGTGGTAAAGCCCCATTTTCGCCAATTAAATCTATGGCATAGTCGCTATAATCGCGCGTTAAATCTTTCGGAATTTCGATAATGAAGGTCCGTTTATCTGGGTTTAGCAACTGATTTTGTAATAACCACGGATTAAACAATTTAATAACCGCTGCATTGGTTTGATAAAGTTTAGCAAAATTTTTTAGGTTCGAAATGGTCGAGTCAACACTAATACGTTGCATTGGAATTTTAGATAAAGCACTTACCTTTCGTTTTTTGATGCCAAAGTGAGCGGGGTTACTTAACAAAGTTTTATAGGCCAAAATGCGATATATAAATGCCGCAGTTTCTCGGTTTAAGATCAAATCATAGTAATTATCGGCGTTTTGCCGTTGCAGCGCATTCTGCATCCCACCAATGCCTAAGTTATAAGCCGCCGCCGACAAAGTCCAATTTTTAAATACAGCATATCCATCTTTAAAATGTTTACAAGCCGCTTCGGTTGCTTTTTCAACGTGATAGCGTTCATCTACACAATCGTTAACCACTAAACCATAATTACGGGCAGAGCCAGGCACCAACTGCCAAAAGCCTGCTGCCCCTGCGGGCGAAACAACATTACTTAAATGACTTTCGATAACGGCAACGTATTTAAAATCATCGGGTACACCCTCGCGCTTTAGAATTGGTTCAATGTAAGGAAACCATTTGCGGGCTTTTTGAAATAAAACGGAAGAGCCGCTCTGCCAATACGATTTGTTGAAAAATTCGCGCTCTAGGTTTTTTTTAATTTCGTAATTATTAGCTGGAAAAGCCTCTCCACAAAAATCTAAACTTTTGGGAATGCTTAAACCTAATACATTAAAATTAGTGTTTTGATAGGCTAATGTATTTTCACTTGGTGGGTAAATATTAATTTTGAGGTAAATGTATAACCCCACATAAATTAGCAAAAAAACAAGGGTACTTAAAATGGGCGTAAAGTATTTTGAATACCTGTTATTTGGAGGTTTTACCACGTTTCTTAAAAATCGTATTGAGGTATAAAAATAAGAAGACTATGAGTATATAAAAAATAGAAAGGTAGAGCAATATATCGGAAAAATTTAGTATAAGTTGATAAGCTAAACAAGCCGCAATGGAAGCTAGAGCGCAATATAAAATGGCAATTCGTTTTTCGGTTATACCTTTAAAAAAAAGATGATGTGTGGTGTGGTCTTTGCCACCGACAAATGGCGATTTACCAATTCGCATTCGATTGATAACAACAGTAATGGTATCGGTTAGTGTTATTAAAAAAACTAAAGTAACTACAATGCTATTAATAAGATATAGAGGAACTGTTCCGCCAGCATTGTGAATGGGGTTATTCCAACACACTTCGATACCTGCTGCGGCTAAAAATAATCCTAAAAATTGAGAGCCTGTGTCGCCCATAAACATTCGCGAGGGATGAAAATTGAAAATAAGAAATCCGCACAAAGCCCCTAAAACGCCTAACGATAAAATACACAGCGGGCTAGTAGTATTTCGCAACGAAATGTTAATGGCAACCATGAAACAACATATAACCGCAGCTATAATGGTGGTAATGCCGTCCATGTTATCGAGCATGTTTAAAGAGTTCATAATACCAATAACCCAAATTAAAGTTAGTGCGTGATTCACAAATACATTTTGAAAAGTATTAATACCTGTACCCGAAAAAATAAGTATAATGCCACAAAATAATTGCGCTAAAAATTTAAGTAATGGAATGGTGTTAAAGGCATCGTCGGCCAAGCCCATCATAAATGCCAAACTTGTAGCAATTAATAAACCTACTAATTTTAAACTGGTAAAACTGTTGTTACTTGGTGATAATACCAAAAAAATAAAAGTTAATAAGAAAACTAAGTAAAATGAAATCCCTCCTAAAGAAGGTTTAACCGTTGGACTCCATCGGTGTTGCGTAAATTGTTTACTGCGAACGCCAAGTGTTTCGGAAAAACGCAATAAAATGTAATTGATAAGTATCGAAAATACAAAGCAAAAAACAAATAAACCTGTTAGCAAAAATTGAACCGTATTACCTGTAAATGACATAGCTACTCTGACCAAATATAATTAAAATATTGAACAAGGATTACTAAATTGGATGAACGAGCTGTTAAGGTCTATTATTAAATTGTATTCTACCTTTTAAATTATTCTAATAGTGTAACTTTTCCAGTAATTTCTTGCGCTTTGCCGCCAATACTTATTAAATTAATCTTAAACCGCATCGCTACAAAAGAAATGTACCAAAAATGAGTGCATTGCTTTCTCTTTAAACTTGACATCTTCGCTTATTGAATTTATTTTATGCGATAAAATTCTACTTCAATGATAACTTTTATTCTAAAGCAATACTTTTCAAAGCTGAGTTTAGACCAGCGGCAAAATCAAATTTAGGGCATCAAAAACATCTTGAGTTGGTACTAGTAAATGGGCCTTAATGCCGCAACGGCTGGCTCCCAAAACGTGTTGGGGACTATCATCAATAAATAGCGTTTCGTTGGCTTGTAATTGATGCGTATAAAGTACATGCTCAAAAATTTCAGAATCGGGTTTACGCATACCCATGCGGCACGAATAATACACGCGCTCGAAGAAGGAGTCTAAATTAGCGTACCCATGTGTTTGCAAAAGTATTTTTTCGAATGCCCGAATGTGGGTTTCGTTGGTGTTGCTTAATAGAAATAAACGGTAGTGGGGTTGGTATTTTTTTAAATGTTGCAAACGGTGTGCGGGGAAATCGAGCAACATGGCATTCCAAGCCGATTCAAACTCTGAAAAATTTAAGGAAAGTTGTGTGAGTTCATTTAATGTTGTGTGAAACGTTTGTTCAGAGATAAATCCTTTATCAAAATCATCGAACAGGCGGTGTTGTTTTAGTTGTGTGTAAAGTGCTGGAAAATTTTTAGCACCTAATTCTTGAAATGCCTTAATGGTGGCTAAAATATCGAGATTGATAATTACTCCGCCTAAATCGAAAACAATGTTTTTAACAGTACTCATATTTATTTTGCAAATATGGGTTAAATATCTATTTTTGCGCTCTTAATTCTGTTAAAAGAGTAATCGGCTATCAGAATGGTCCTATAGCTCAGCCGGTTAGAGCACCTGACTCATAATCAGGGGGTCCTTGGTTCGAGCCCAAGTGGGACCACACCAGTAAACTGGTACAAAATGCCTCGATGGCGGAATTGGTAGACGCGCTGGTCTCAAACACCAGTATCTTCACGGATATATCGGTTCGACCCCGATTCGAGGTACAAAGCAAGCCGAACTTTTCAGATAAAAATGAGAAGTTCGGTTTTTTGTTTGGTTTAAATTCTTGCTCATTTAACGTTAAATACCACGCAATTTTTATCAAAAGTTTTTTTCGTTTGAATGAGACAAACAAAATGTAAAGCGAAACTAAAATATGATTCCCCCAACTTTTCCGTTTGATTCTTGATCCATTGACTATCTTATTCTGTCGAACGATTTGCTATAAATGCAAAAAGACTTATCGTTTTAAATGATAAGTCTTTTTTCAGCG
>JAAFIL010000001.1:125710-269024 GCA_013297775.1 Bacteroidota bacterium | reverse complement strand
CCCAAGTCATAATGAATACCAAGAAATGATTAAGGAAAAAAAATTACACTTTATAAAAAAGACCATGAAAAAATACAACATTACAACTACCGAATTATCAGCTACATAGTGGAAGTTAGATAGAATGCAGATATATTTTAGTCTAAAGATGCGAAGTTATTTGCTTCGACTACGCTCAGTATAAATTTTATCAGTACGATGAAAAAATTTGTTGTATAGCCCCGGCGCAAAAACTGGCTCAAACATATACTATATGTTTGCCCTGGAACAAATTTTTAAAGAAGTAATGATGAAAAAGAACGAGTAGATTGGACTAAAATATAAGTTCACTTGGTATTACTCACTAATCGAACTCAGGTTATTAAGAACACCAAGATATTAAGATCGTCAACTGTTCTGGTAATTTATGTAATTGAATTATGAAATAGATTTAATTTTATTTTAAGAGAATCATTAATTAAATAGGTATAACATTGGTCAAGATTTTTTTCTGTGAGTGGTGGAAGCGGCAGCCCAATGCCGACCTTTGCGTGCTTTTGTGCGAGTGAGGAGGCGACCTTGGGAGCCACCGCAGCTGCAACAAAAGCCGCAAAGGGCAAATTGGCTAAAGCTGACGACACGACCCCCAATGTGGAACTTCGGGTTTTAAAAAACTATTTTAGGCCTTTAACCTTGTTTCAGTTACACACACATTAGGGGGGCACAGCTTCTATCTGAATCGTTTAGTAAAAGATTACTAATTTACAATCAAGTTGATTTAACTAGTAAAAGTATTTTTTTCTTTTTTGAAAGAATAAATTAAAAAGTTGTAACTATTTTTTTACGCTTCATTATGTAAGTAATTCTAAAACTTACATCCCATGGCAATTGGTAGAGAAACTCCCCGACAAAAAATGATTAGCATGATGTATTTGGTGTTAACAGCCATGCTTGCTTTAAACGTATCGAGCGAAATTTTAAAAGGATTTATTACGGTTGACGAGAGTTTGGAGCACTCGAACGCTATACTTACCGAGAATAATTCGCGGATGGAAGCGGCATTTTTGAGCTACGTTAATCAAGGCAATGTAGAGGCAAAACCGTATTACGATCAATCGCAAGTTACCAAACAACGTGTGCAGGCTTTAATGGCTTATGTTGACAGTCTGAAATTTAAACTTATTTCTAAAGTAGAGAAAACGCAACAACCCGATACGGTTCAAATGCGGTATATGAAATCGTTAGAAGATTTTGATACGCCCACGTATTTATTTTTAGGCAGCGATGAAACCCAGCCTATACGCGCCGCTTACTCGGCACTAGAGTTAAAGGGCAAATTAAATGCGCTAAGTGCAGCCCTTCAAAATGATTTGAGTACGATGCAGCAAACGAAAAAAACAGCATTGGACCAAGCTGATTTTAAAAGTTTAAACGATCAGTTAAGTTTAATAAAACCTAGTGATAAGGGGTACGAGCAAGACGGTATTAAAATGAATTGGGAGCAAGAGAATTTTTATCATTTACCAACTGCGGCTGTGTTAACTAATTTGGAAAAGATGCAGACCGATTTAAAAAATTTAGAGTCTGAATTTCTGCGTGTTTTTTCAGCCGCTTCTACAAAATACATTCCGAAGTTTAATACGCTTCAAGCGAAAGTGTTGGCGCCTGTTAATTATGTGCAAGCGGGCGAATTGTTTAGTGCCGACATTTTACTTTCGGCGGGCAGCACCGAGTTAACGCCCGACCGCATGCGTGTGTTGTTAGGCGCAGAGTATGATAGCACCACGAAACAATTGAAAACACCGGGCGAAGCCTTACCGCTAAAAGATGGTATTGGTAAATGGCAAACGTTGGCGGGCAACAGTGGATCGCAATCCATTAAAGGAGTTATTGCGTATAAAAAACCGAATGGCGATGAATTGTACTTTCCGTTTGCGCACACTTACACCGTGGCACAGGCCTTTAGTGCAGTAGGTGCCGACAATATGAATGTATTTTATGTGGGCGTAGATAATCCGTTATCGGCTTCGGCGGCTGGAATTTTACCCAACGATTTAGTTGTTAACGTTAGTGGAAGCGGGGCCTCTATTAAGCCCAATGGCGTGGGTAAATATGTTGTAACGGCAAGTAGTAGTGGCACTTGTTTAGTAAGTGTGTTTTCAAAGGTGGGAGGGGTTTTAAAGGCGCAAGGATTGCCAAAAGTTTTTAGAGTAAAAAATATTCCACAGCCCGTAGCTAAAATTAATGGACGCGCTGTATTGTCAACGTTAGAATTAAATAGTATAGAATTACAAAGTATTAATGCGTTGAGTGCGGTGTGTTTGGGCTTTGAGTTTCCGGTGAGTGTGAAAGTTACACATGCGGTGATAACAGCTACTGGTAAAGACGGAACGCTTATTGACGAAGTATTGACCTCGTCGGCCTTAACGCCAAGGGCTATTAAATTATTAAGCGAGTTGAAGCCAGGTCGGCGAGCCTTTATCGAAGGCATTAAAGTAAATATTAATGGTCAAAATTTTTCGGTTCCTGATGTTATTATAAAGCGGAAGGTGTAACCTGCGCTAATTTATTTATGGTTAAGAGCCTGTATAAATTTTTGTTGGCAATTTAAATTAGGTTTATTTGGTTATATTTAATGCGGAAAGTTAAGCCCTAATGTTTGCTTTGCCGCTCACGTGTTGAAAGCAATTCGGTTAATAGTAATGCCTTTGTGGAAAGTGTTGTTTGCACTAAGTTTTGGTGTTCCGTTTTTAGTGTTATTCCCCTTATTTTATTGGGCTTTAAAAACCGGACGTATTGATTATGCGTTTCGTTTAAAGCGGTTTTGGGCAAGGTGTATATCGTTGTTTAGCTTGGTAATTCCAAAAGTAATTTATGTTTCGGAGCCTTATAAATTACCCAAGCCTTGTGTAATTGTTGCCAATCATACTTCGTATTTAGATATTTGTTACAGTCCATTTTACATTGACCACACGGCTATTTACATGGGCAAAGCCGAACTGTTAAAGATACCTTTGTTTAAAATTTTCTTTCAATACATGGATATTCCTGTAAATCGTAAAAGTATAACCAATGCCCATCAAGCATTTGTTAGTGCTGGACATGAAATTGATAAAGGGCGGAGCATGGTTATTTATCCTGAAGGAACGATTAGTAGTGAAGGGCAATTGAAGCCTTTTAAAAATGGGGCCTTTAAATTGGCCATAGATAAACAAATACCTATTGTGCCAGTGGTGAATGTTAATAATTGGCGTTACCTTCAAAATGGCGGTTTTTTTAAAAGCAACGGTCGCCCTGGTTTTCCGGTTATTGTAGTGGGCAACCCTATCGAAACGAAGGGTTTAGGACCTCAGGACATAGAAGCTATTAAAGAAAAAGTATTTACCTTTACGACGGCTCAAATTCTTAAATACGATGGCAAATAAAATTAATAGTAAAACGGTAGATGAAATTGCACACTTGGCAAGGCTAGAGTTTTCGGACGAAGCCAAAATTGAAATCGAAAATGATTTAAACCGCATGTTACATTTTGTAGATAAACTCAGCGAACTCGATACCGAAGCCGTGGAGCCACTTATTTACATGAATCCCGAAACGAATGTTTTGCGCGAAGATGAGCCTATGCAATCGTTAACGCAAAAAGAAGCCTTAAAGAATGCCCCAAAAAAAGATAGCGATTATTTTAAAGTACCAAAGGTGATTGATAAATCGGAAGAGTAAATCAATTCATTTCACCAACTTGGTTTAAATTTAGTGGCACTAGCTGTTTGAAAATAAATCTGAATTTATAATTTACAATAAGACTCTTCGAACTAGGATAGAATTAATTAACTATGAATTTTATTACGCTACTTTTAGTTTTCATTTTTTGCAGTATTGCTTGCATCCACATATATTGGGCTTTGGGCGGTAACTGGGCCATGGATGCTGTTGTGCCAACTACCGAAGATGGAAAAAATCTGTTTACGCCACGGTGGCCCGAAACCTTGGCGGTAGCGTTCATTTTATTCGGATTAGCTTTATTAATTCTGTTAAAAGTAAAATGGTTAACTTTTTATAGTTTACCCAATTGGATGGAGCGTTATGGCTTACTGGTACTAGCTTTGCTTTTTTTGATTCGAGCTATCGGAGAATTTAATTACGTTGGTTTTTTTAAACGTAAAAAGCATTCGCGGTTTGCGTATTTAGACACCTGCTTTTATGCGCCTTTGTGTTTAGGAATTGCGGTTTTGTGTTTGGTTTTACAAGGTTTGGCGGCTTGAGGCACAAATACCGTTTATAATTTTTTGAATTCGAGTTATAATTTAGAGAGGGTACCTTGGATTATCAAAGGCATCGCTAATGTCAATTAAATGTAAATAATGACTTTGTATCTCTTCATAATTAATGGTTTCGATGCGTTCAAAGTGAGATTCTAGTTTGTCTATCAATACTTCCACAAAAAAGCCTTCTAAACAAAATAGATAAATATCATCGTTGTAAAAACGATTGCCAATTATTTCTCCTCTGCGAAACAAATAATCTTCTTTTTCATCAAATTCAAGATATTCAAATTCAGTGCGTATCATGATTTTATTTTTTAGTGAATGCGTGTTTACTTTTATTTTTTAATTAAGGGTCTCTGTTAGCCTTGTTAATAAAGAGGGTACAGAATGTTTAAAAATAAGTGGTGCTAATGGGAGTGGAAGTAATTTGGATTGGTTCGCCTTTTTTAATTTTTTTAATCTGCTTTTTAGTACTAAGTTTAGTTTTAGCTAATAATAAATAAACTCCATTTTACACCACTTATTTTATATTGAAATATACACGATAGTATTGAAAATACCGTTCACTATAAATGGGTAAAGATTAAACAAAAAAGGCTGCTTCAACCTTGAAACAGCCTTGTTAAAATGGGATTAAAATGCTTAGAATTTAAACAATGGATATTTTTCCATCATGGCATTTACTTTTTTTCGAATTTTAGCTAACTCTTTCGGATTATCTTTATTCATCAACGCGGCATCTACATATTCTATTATCTTTAAACACTCTTTTTCTTTTAAACCTCTCGAGGTAATAGCTGCCGATCCAATACGGATACCACTTGTTACAAAGGGCGATTTATCATCGAAAGGCACCATGTTTTTATTGACGGTTATATCGGCTTCACCTAGAGCTTTCTCAGCTTCTTTTCCAGTAATTTTTTTCGAGCGCAAGTCAATTAACATTAAATGGTTATCGGTGCCACCACTAATTATTTTGTATCCTTTTCCAATTAAAGCCTTGGCCATAACCTGCGCATTTTTTACCAATTGCACGCAGTAAAGCATGTATTCATCACTTAAACACTCGCGGTAAGCTACTGCTTTGGCGGCAATCACATGCTCTAGCGGACCACCTTGTGTACCAGGAAACACGGCTGCATCGAGCATCGTACTCATGGTTTTTAGTTCGCCTTTTAAATTTTTTTCGCCATAAGGATTGGGGAAATCTTTTCCCATCATAATCATACCACCTCTTGGGCCACGTAAGGTTTTGTGTGTAGTAGTAGTAACGATATGGCAATGTGGTAATGGATCGTTTAAAATACCTTTGGCAATAAGCCCGCTCGGATGCGAAATATCGGCTAATAAAAGCGCACCAACTTCATCGGCAATTTTTCGTAAACGCACATAATCCCAATCGCGCGAATAGGCACTTGCCCCGCAAATCATTAACTTCGGTTTTTCGGCCTTCGCTTTTTGTTCAACTTTAGAGTAATCAATTAATCCTGTTTTTTCTTCGACGCCATAAAATGTGGCGCGGTATAGTTTACCACTAAAGTTTACTGGCGAGCCGTGTGTTAAATGCCCACCATGCGAAAGGTCGAATCCTAAAATGGTATCGCCGGGTTTTAAACAGGCTAGCATTACTGCGGCATTGGCTTGAGCACCCGAATGGGGTTGCACATTTACCCATTGGGCACCAAAGAGTTCCTTAGCACGGTCTATGGCTAATTGTTCTACTTTATCAACCACCTCGCAACCGCCGTAGTAGCGTTTATTAGGAAGCCCCTCGGCGTATTTATTAGTAAGCACGCTGCCCATGGCTTTCATCACTTGGTCACTAACGTAATTTTCGCTGGCAATCAATTCTATACCCCGAGTTTGGCGGTGTTGTTCTTCTTTGATGAGTTTAAAAATGGCACTATCTTTTTGCATAGTTTTAATTATTTGAAGTGGAGGTTAACAATTTATTGGTGGCTAAAAAAAACAAGAAGGGTAATGGCGATTGCAAAATACCTAGTAGCCAACGACTAAGGGTGTATTCATCATCTTGCAGACGACCATTAATAAAATAACCAATGCCCATACTTATTGCCCCTAAAATTAATAAAAGTAAATAGGTATAACCAATAAAACGAATTACTTTTTTTTGAGGGCTCAACCATTTGGCACTTAAAACCGAAAGCGAAAAGAATAAACTGAGTGAAATGAGGGTGAACACATATTTAAGCCAGTAAATTGTAGCATAGCCCAAGGACTCGAAAGGTTGAATTAATGCTGGTACTTTTAAACTTGTATCGTGGTAATACAATTTATAAAGTAAGTAATTGAGGTTTACGAAAAAAAAATCTCGAAAAAACCCAAGTAAAATAAATAATACTAAACTGATAATTATGAAAACGAATTTATTTTTCACAAGGTTTTATTGGGCTTATTAGCAAATTGATTGACCCATAGCATCCAAAGGGCAAAAATAAATCCATAAATAAGAATGGTAAATGTGTAAGTGTGATTAAATTGCAACCATTCGGGCGAGTGGTAAGCCAAAGTAGCCAAAACAACAACGCGTGTAATATTTAACAGGTGAATACAAAGTAAACCCAGAGGTACAAACCAAAGTTTGGGAAGCTGCCGCCCTGGGTAGCAAACAATAAATACCGCAAACAATCCAAATAATTTAAGTGCATTGCAGTTAGAACCTACCCAAACCCCATTTGAGCCATCAATACCAATCACCTGCAAATCGGCATCTTGTAGCATTTTAAACGTTTTGTAACCCAATAGGTGTAGCACCCAATCGGCCGAATTAATGATGCTACCAATAAAGCGTTGATCGTAAAGCGTAAACCGTTTGATGGCAAACTGGTAAAAAATAAAGAGAAGGAAATAACTAACAAAAGCTGTAATTAAGAAGCGAACAAAGGCATTTTTAGGTAGGATAGCCTTCATAAATAATTAGCCAAGTGAATTTTTTTCTTTTTTATGTGCATATATTTTTTTAGCAGCATAAAGCACACCTGCGCCCATTAGCGCAACAATACCACCATCAATAGGAATACAAGGCGGTGGCCAACACGGTGCGCCCCCTGGAGGTGGCGGTGGAGGTGCGGCGGCTTCAATGGTTTGAGGCAAACACACCAATAATATAACGGTAATTAAAAACCCTAAGTATTTCATTTCAAAGGATAAAAATAAATAAAAAAAGCCTTGCTTTAACATGGCTTTACTTAAAAAATTATATTTGTATAATCTAAATTTTTAAGTGGGGAGCAAAAAGCAGTCAATTATTACTGAAAAGGATTTAAGCCTTATTTTACGGGTTTTAAAATCTAACTGGTGGGTACCCGTTATTATTGTACCCATTTTTTATTTTGTAGGGGTATTTTACGCATATAAACAAATTAATGTTTATCAAGCGTCCACCTCTCTTTTACTCAATCATAACGACACTTATTACCAAAGTAATGTTGTTAGCGATAATTCGTTTTATAATGCTTCTTCTTATGTAGATAACATTAACGAAAAGCGGGTTATCGAATCGTATGATTTAATGGAAAAAACAGTTACGCGTTTATTAGACCGATTAAGCGTATCGTACCTTATTGCTGGAAAGGTTAGAACCACCGAGCAGTTTAGTGGCAATCCATTTAAGGTGAAAGTAACCTCGTTACGCCCCGACCTATATGAACAAATGCTCGATTTTCGGATACTCAATTATAACGAATATGAAATCAGTTATCTAAATTCGGACAATACCAAAGTTCAGAAAAAAGGATTTTTTGAAAAAGATTTGGTGGATTTAGACCTTAACATTCGCGTAGAGCGAGAAAAAAATTTAACAGAACAAACCCAAGAAGGCTTATCGCAAATAATTTATTTAATACAAATTCATACTGCTGATTACCTCATTAGTAATTTTAGGTCTAGTTTAAAAACCGAAAACCCCGAGTACTCTAATTTCATTAATATTACCTTGGATGATGTTGTACCCGAACGAGCTGCTCTTATTTTAGATACTTTAAACGAAGAGTATATACGCAGCCGTTTAAAGCAAAAATTCGATTTGAATAATAAAACCATCGAATACATTGATAGGCAACTCAATGAAATAACCACATTTTTAAATCGTTACGAAGATAGTTTGCAAGGCTATAAATCGCGGAATGCAATCATAGATATGCCTTGGCAACAAAATAGCGTATTAGGTAAAATATCAACTTACGAAAGTCAATTAACCGATCTTAAGTTGCAAGGCGAGGCACTCAGCGACATGGAAAAATATATTGTTGAGGATAAAGACCCTCAATTTTTGCCGCCCAATGTTTTTATTTTTGAGAAAGGAGGCTATTTATCATCGGCCGCCACCGAACTTTATCAAAAGCAAATACAACTCAATACAATGTTTGGATTGGCCACAAATAACAATCCAGCAGTAGTTGATTTAAAGAATACTATCAAAAAAATAAAGCAAGATTTATTGGTTTATATCAACAATACCCGCAATGCCACCAAAAAAATAGAGCAAAATATAAGCGAACAAATCAACACGTATTTAACCGATGCCCGAACACTACCCGTTAAACAACGCGAGTTATTAAACATACAAAGACAAGCCAGCGTTAATGAAAATTTATATAACTTTTTGTTAGAGCGTAGAGCCAATACTATTATCTCCAAAGCAAGTATTTTATCTGGTGTAAAAATTGTTGAGCGTCCGCGTAACGTAGGTGTGGTAAGGCCCGACAAACAAGCAATCGAAAACTCGTTCTTAACCGCAGGGGTTTTTGTAACCCTTTTAATTGTGCTTTTGCGTGCGTTTTTCCTATCTAAAATTAAAAGTTTGGCACACTTAAAAGAGTTAACCGACTTGCCTATTGTGGGCGTATTGCCGTATTTAAAATCTGCCAAGCATTCTAATGCGGTGCTTATGGAAGAGCAACCCAATTCGAGTATTGCAGAAGCCTTTCGAGGGTTTAGAATCAATTTACAATATGCCAATGTAGGGCGCAACGCCAAAACATTTTTAATCACTTCTTTTTCGCCAGGCGAAGGCAAAACATTTACAAGCATTAATTTGGCAACCGTTATGGCAAAAGCTGGTAAACGCACGGTTATCATCGAATTAGATTTGCATAAGCCAAAGGTTCATAAATCGTTAAGTGCAACGCCTCCTAAAGAAGGCATTAGCACGTATTTAATAGGTCAAAGTAATCTCGAAACCATTATCTCGCCAACGGCTATCGAAAACTTGTTTTGCCTCTATGCAGGGCCAATACCACCAAATCCATCAGAGTGTGTATTGTCTGAAAAGCTTAAAGAACTCATACAGTATTGTAAAGAGAATTTCGATCAGGTTATTATTGATACACCTCCAGCAGGATTACTCTCTGATGCGGTGTATTTGATGCAGCATGTAGATGCTTCAATTTTTGTACTTAATTCTAATTTTGCAACCAAGCGGGTGATAGATTTTTTACATGCTTTAGTGGCCAATAACAACATTCAAAATATGGTTTTAACCCTCAACGGTGTTAAAAATCTTAACCGCCGTTATTACTACAAAGGGTACGGCTATTCTTATGGCTACGGCTACGGTTATGGCTATGGTAAAGGGTACGGCTACAAAAAATAATTTATCTCATTTGTCTATTTTTTTTGAAGGTTTCCAAAAAATGAGTAATTTTATTACTCAAAATGTTAGAGACCCTTATTTCATCTAAAACGCGGATTAAAATTCTCTTAAAGTTCTTTTTAAATGAGCATTCCGTAGCGTATTTGCGGGGTTTAGAAGAGGAGTTTAACGAGTCAACGAACTCTATCCGACTCGAATTAAACCGTTTTGAAAAGGCTGGGTTTTTAAACTCTTACGCAAGTGGCAATAAAAAATACTTTAAAGCCAACGTGAAACATCCGTTATTTGGAGAGATTAACAGTATCGTTAAAAAAATGACGGGTATTGATTACGTGATTGATTATACCTTAAAAAAAATAGGAAATCTTGAAAAGGTTTATTTAATAGGGCAATTAGCCAATGGAATAGATAATGATGTAATTGACTTGGTGCTAATTGGAGATATTAACACGGCTTATTTAGTAGAATTAATAGCTAAAGCTGAAAAGAAGATTAATAAAAAAATTAAATTCATTGCTTATTCTTTAAGTGAGTTTAAACTCGCTAACATACAACAGGGGCAGTCGCCACCTTTGTTGATATGGCATAAATAAAAACGGCGTAAATAAGTAAATGCCACACTTAGTCAATGGGACTGAGGTGGCGAAGCTTTGAAAATGAACACACATTGGAAAGCCTTATATGTAAGTTCTCGCTCCGAAAAAAAAGTATTAGCCGCATTACAAGAGCGCAACATACAAGCGTATATTCCACTAAAAACTGAATTAAAGCAGTGGAGCGATAGGAAAAAAAAAGTAATTACACCAATTATTAGCGGTTACGTGTTTGTGAAAATTTCTGATAAAGAACGTAGCGAAGTATTTAAAACCAACGGCGTTTTACAATATGTGCGTTACAACGGAGCCGATGCCATTATTAAAGATTCAGAAATTGAAATTTTAAAATCTATCGAAAGCAAAGGCTACCATGTTGAAGGAAAATTTGGAATTGATTTTAACATTGGCGATGTAGTAGAAATAAAAGCTGGCTTATTTAAAGGACATCACGGCTTAATTTCACAAACTAAAAATGAACAAATTTGTTTTGTGGCCATCAAAAGCATTGACTTTCAATTAAAAATTCAACTACCAAAAGAAACACTCGAAAAAATTTGACAGAGGTGAGTAATTCCATTTTAAATAAACGTATTTTAATTACTGGTGGCGCAGGCTTTATTGGTAGTAATATTGTTGATTATCTTATTTCAATCGGGCATACTCAAATTACTGTACTCGATAATTTAGAAACTGGTTTTTTAAATAATTTAAACCCGCATCTTCAAAAAATTAATTTTATAAAAGGAGACATTACCCATTACGAAACATGTTTGCAAGCCACTCAAAATTGTGATGTGGTATTACATCAAGCAGCTTTAGGAAGTGTGCCACGTAGCATTGCTAATCCAACAAACACACACGCTACAAACTTAACGGGCTTTTTAAATGTGTTAGAAGCCTGTAAAGCCAATAGTGTAAAACGTTTTGTTTATGCCTCTTCCTCTTCAGTTTATGGAAGCGATGAAACCCTTCCTAAACAAGAACATAAAACAGGACAGCCTTTATCGCCTTATGCGGTTACCAAATCGGCCAACGAATTATATGCTAATGTATTTTATCAATTGTATAATTTAGAAGTGATTGGCTTACGTTACTTTAATGTATTTGGTGCAAAACAAAATCCAGCAGGGCCTTATGCGGCGGTAATTCCCATTTTCATTAACAACTGTTTAACTAACGAACCTTCTTCTATTTATGGCGATGGCACCAATCAACGCGATTTTACACACGTTAGCAATGTAGTGCAAGCAAATATTTTAGCCGCTACAACTACTAATGAAAAAGTATTTGGAGAAGTCTTCAATATTGCTTTTGGTGGCTCAATAGCAATAAAAGAATTATACGAATTAATTAAAACTAAATTAAATTCTGATTTACAAGTTCAATATAAAAATCCACGGATGGGCGAAATTAAAAATAGTTTTGCCGCCATAGATAAAGCAAAAGAACTATTAGGTTACCAACCACAAACCAATTTACAAGATGGTATTGATGCCACTGTTAATTGGTATAAAATGCAACAACAAAAATGATTGTTATCATTGATTACGGCATTGGTAACCTAGCCTCTGTGCTAAACATGTTTAAAAAAATTGGCGTTAAAGAGGTGTGTATTTCAAACGACGAAAACATTATTTCAAAAGCTGATAAATTATTATTACCCGGTGTTGGTGCCTTTGATGCGGGAATGAATAATTTAGAAGAATCTAAACTCATTCCCTTATTAAATCAAAAGGCCTTGGTTGAAAAAGTTCCAGTATTGGGGATATGCCTAGGCATGCAATTGCTGACCCAGCGCAGCGATGAGGGCATAAAAAAAGGCTTGGCTTGGATAGATGCAGAAACTGTAAAATTTAATTTAGATCCAGCTTTAAAATTAAAAGTACCACACATGGGTTGGAATTATATAACTGTAAAACGTTCTAATCCTTTGCTAGATGCTGAAAGTAAAAATCGGTTTTATTTTGTGCATTCTTATTTTGTAAAATGTTTTGATGAAAGTCAATCACTCGCCACTAGTCATTTCGGAAAAGATTTTACGTGTATGGTAAATAAAGACAATGTGTTTGGTGCGCAATTTCATCCTGAAAAAAGTTTAAAGTTTGGAATGAAATTATTGGAGAATTTCTCGAATTTATAAAGCACGCAAAGGACGCAAAGGACGCAAAGGACGCAAAGATTGGGCGAGTAAGGTAAGGCACGCAAAGGACGCAAAGGACGCAAAGATTGGGAGAATAAGGTAAAGCACGCAAAGGCGCAAAGATCGCAAAGATTGTGCGAGTAAAGGTAAGTAAGCAAAGGTGCAAAGCAAAAAAACATTAAACCTAAGAAAAAAGTAATGACAGAAAATGAAATATCTAAACTGTTGATTGGAATTTTCATTAAGGTTCATAAAGAGTTAGGCCCTGGGTTGTAGGAGAGTATTTATGAAAAAGCAATTTGTTATGAACTTTCAAAGAGTGAAGTACGTTTTAAGAAACAACAATCTATTCCAGTATTTTATGATGGAACAGATTTGAATATAGGTTTTAGAGCAGATATAATTGTTGAAAATAAAGTGATAGTTGAATTAAAATCTATTGAGTATGTTTTACCACTCCACCACAAAACCCTTATTACTTATTTAAAATTGACTAACATCAAATTAGGCTTATTAGTTAATTTTAATGTGGTTTTTATAAAGGATGGAATATCAAGAATAGTAAATAATTTAGAGGAGGATTAAATCATGTGTTTCTTTTTCAAAATTATATTAACTCATTTAATAATTATTTTCTTTGCGTCCTTTGCGCCTTTGCGAGCTATGTTAATAGTTAAAAATCTCTTTGCGTTCTTTGCGCCTTTGCGTGCCATTACACCAGCTAAAAACTTCTTTGCGTTCTTTGCGCCTTTGCGTGCCATGCTGCTAGTTAAAAATCTCTTTGCGTCCTTTGCGCCTTTGCGTGCCAATCTACCACCAACCCCCTCACCTCAGCGAACTTAAATAAATGGCTCTCAAACGCATCATACCCTGCCTCCTCTACGATGGCGTTGGACTCGTAAAAACAGTCAAATTCAAAAACCCATCTTACATTGGCGACCCCATTAACGCCATAAAAATTTACAACGAAAAAGAAGTAGATGAACTTATTGTTATTGATATAAATGCTTCTAAACAAAAACGTAAACCCAATTTTGATAAACTAGCCGATATGGCTAGCGAGGCTTTTATGCCTTTTGCGTATGGCGGTGGCGTTAAAACCTTTCAAGATTTTGAAACACTTTACAAAATAGGCATAGAAAAAGTAATCGTTAATTCGCTCATACAAGAAAACCCCGATATAATAAAACAAGTAGTAGCGCAGTATGGGGCTCAAGCGGTTGTTGCGTGTATTGATTTTAAAAAACCATTGTTGGGCATCAAAGCTCCTTACTCTTACATTGGTAACAAAATAAAATACACATTAGTAGAGTATGCAAAATATCTTACTCAAAATATTGGTGTAGGAGAATTAATGCTTTACAGCGTAGATAATGATGGCACTTGGGAAGGCTATGATACAGAAATAACCTCCCAACTATTAAATACTGTTGATGTTCCGGTTATTGCCTGTGGCGGTTGCGGAAACTTAGAACACTTAAAAACAATTCTATATAAAACAAACGCCAACGCCGCCGCTATTGGGAGCATGGCAGTTTATAGCAAAAAAGGCATGGGCGTATTAATTAATTTTCCTAATAGAGAATTAATCATTATCGAAGAATGAAAACAGAAAATTGGGACATCGTAGTTAAACCAAAAACATCACTTTTAAAATTAAACTTAAAAGAAGTTTGGCATTACAAAGACCTCATTATGCTCTTAGTTAAACGCGATATTACAGCACAATACAAGCAAACCATTTTAGGGCCTTTGTGGATTTTTCTTCAACCCCTTTTTACAACCATGGCCTTTACCATTACCTTTAGTTACATTGCTAAAATAGATACCAACGCCATTCCGCCTGTATTGTTTTATTTAATAGGCCTTACCTTTTGGAATTATTTTTCTGAATGCCTCACCAAAACAGCTTCTACATTTACAAGTAATGCCAGTATATTTGGTAAAGTTTATTTCCCTCGATTGGTTATTCCTTTATCCATCATCATTTCAAATATCTTAAAACTAAGCATTCAATTTATAGTATTACTTATTATTTGGGCCTATTATCTTATCCAAACCAACACCATTCATCCCAACTATTATCTAGCACTAACATTACCCATTCTGATTTTATTACTCGCCTTTTTTGGCTTATCAATAGGTTTAATTGTTTCGTCGTTAACCACCAAATACCGCGATTTCACTTTCCTACTTACATTTGTAGTACAACTATTAATGTACGGCAGTTGCGTTATATTTCCAGCATCCATTACCGGCAAGTATCAAACCTTGGTCATGCTTAATCCCGTTTCGGCAGTTATCGAAGCAGTACGATTTATTTTTACAGGACAAGGCATTTACTCCATTCCATTTTTACTTTACGCCACCATTACCACATCTATTTTATTAATGATAGCCCTTATCATCTTTAATAAAACCGAAAAATCATTTATGGATACCGTGTAACACGCTCAATGCCGCAAACAGTAATTGAAATAAATAATTTAAGTAAGCAATACCGATTAGGCGAAATAAGCGCAAAAACATTTACCGACGATTTTAAACGATGGGCCTATAAACTAAGAGGAAAAGAAGATCCATTTTTAAAAGTAGGCGACGATAATGACCGCACTAAAATTGGAACCTCTCAATATGTATGGGCATTAAAAGATATTAGTTTCTCAGTTCAACAAGGCGATGTATTAGGCATTATTGGTAAAAACGGTGCAGGAAAATCTACCTTACTAAAAATACTTTCAAGAACCACATTACCCACCATAGGCGAATATAAAATTAAAGGAAGAGTGGCTAGTTTATTAGAAGTAGGCACAGGCTTTCATCCCGATTTAAGCGGACGCGAAAATATATTTTTAAATGGGGCCATTTTAGGAATGACCAAATCAGAAATTAAAAAAAACTTTGATGAAATTGTAACCTTTAGCGGCGTTGAAAAATACATTGATACCCCCGTAAAGCGTTACTCCTCTGGCATGTATGTGCGGTTAGCGTTTGCCGTTGCCGCACATTTAGAATCAGAAATTTTAATTGTAGATGAAGTACTAGCTGTTGGCGATGCCGAGTTTCAAAAAAAATGCTTAGGCAAAATGAAAGATGTAAGTGGACAAGGACGAACCATTTTATTTGTTAGCCATAATATGACTGCCATTCGCGCACTATGCAATAAAACAGTATATCTCCAAAACGGAAAATTTGTAGAAATTGGAGAAACCACACAACTCATTGACAGGTATTTAGCAAGCGATAGAATTGATAATAAAGACGGTATGATACCCGCCAATGCAAGCACTTACAGTACCGATGTTGCCAAATTTTTAACCTTCAAAATCTTAAATAAAAAAAATCAAGAAATAGATACCCTCTACTATCAACAAAAATTTATAGTAGAATTTACCTTAAAAATTAATCAACCTATTGCAAAAGCAATTGTAGATTTTTCAATAGGTACGCTAGATACACGCTATACCTACACCTCTACTTACGACCAAGCTAAAGGATTTATGCCGTTAGAAATAGGAACCTATCATTTGCGATTAGAACTAGATGCAAAAATGGTACCAGGCAGTTATACGTTTTACTTGGGTATTCACGATTTTGCCAACACAGGTTTAACACTCGATTTTATTGAAAAAATTGGAATAGTAAACGTGCTTCAATTTAAAGAATTAACCAACGAAAAATTTCCACTCGAAATGGCCTTTGGAAACGTGCGCATAGATGGCGATTGGACCATTCAAAAAATTTAAACAAGCCTTTAAAAAAGAAATAAACACATGGAAATAAAAAATAGTAAAATACTTGTAATTGGTGGCGCAGGCTTTATTGGCAGCTTTGTGGTAGCCGAACTATTAAAAGAAGAAGTAGCAGAAGTAGTTATATACGACAACTTTGCACGCGGTAAAAAAGAATACCTAACCCAATCTTTAAAAGATAATCGTTGTAAAATTTACCCAATTGGGGGCGACATTAGAGAAATAGATATTTTAAATGCAGCCATGCAAGGGATGGATTATGTCATTTGTTTATCAGCCATGTGGTTACTCCATTGCAAAGATTTTCCGCGCACTGCTTTTGATGTAAACATAGCGGGCACTTTTAATGTATTAGAAGCCTGCGTAAAAAATAACATCAAAAAATTAATTTGGTCGTCATCGGCTTCAGTATATGGAGATGCCGTTCAATTACCAATGACAGAGGAACACCCTTTTAACAATAAAAATTTTTATGGAGCCACTAAAATTGCAGGTGAGGCTATGGCAACTGCCTTTAACGATAGATATAGTTTAAATGTAATAGGCCTGCGTTATATGAATGTGTATGGCCCGCATCAAGACCAAACAGCCGCTTACACAGGCGTTGTACCCATTATGCTTAATAAAATAGATGCCAATGAAGCCCCCGTAATTAATGGTGATGGCAGCCAAGCCTACGATTTTATTTATGTTGAAGATGTGGCAAGATGTAACGTACAAGCCTTAAAATCAAATCAAAATTTTGGTTTTTACAATGTAGGAACCGAAGTACAAACCTCCATAAAAACATTGTGCGATTTAATTTTAAAATTAAAAAAATCAGATTTAAAAGTTACCTACAAACCCTACAGCGCCGATGATGCTCGCGCACTAGTACAAAATAGAATTGGCTCGGCAGTTAAAGCCGAAAAAGAATTAGGGTTTAAATATAAATATTCACTTACTGATGGCTTACTAAAATTAATTGAGTGGCGCAATGCAACTCAACACTAAAAAATTATGTGCGGCATAGCAGGCATATTTAATACCAATTTAAAACCAGCCACGTTAGATGAAATAAAACGAATGGCAACTGCTATTGCTCACCGCGGGCCTGATGGCGAAGGCTATTATGTAAATGATAATGTAGCACTAGGGCATAAACGCCTCGCTATATTAGATACATCCAACAAAGGCTTGCAACCCATGCACAGCAAAGATGGCCAATGGGTTATTACGTTTAATGGCTGCATTTATAATTATTTAGAATTACGAAAAGAATTAGAAAGTCTTGGTCGCACCTTTATTTCACAATCTGATACCGAAGTTATTGTGGAAGGATTAGCACAATTTGGCGTTGACTATTTTACAAGATTAAATGGCATGTTTGCTGTTGGTGCTTATCATAAGCCCAGTCAACAATTATATTTAAGCCGCGATAGGTTCGGAGTAAAACCCTTGTACTACTATTTTCAAAATGGCGTTTTACTTTTTGCTTCAGAAATTAAAGCCATCTTAGCCTACCCACAATTTAAGAACGAATTAAACCATTACGCCCTCAACGAGTATTTTACATTTCAAAATCAATTTACATTTACGACCTTATTCAAAAATGTGTTTATGCTACCAGCAGCCAACACAATATGTATCAACAAAAATACTACCGAGTTGCACCACAACCCTTGGTGGGATTATGATTTTACCGAGCCGGATAATACCATGTCGTTTGAAGACGCTGTTAGTGAAACCAAACGTTTGTTTCAACAAGCCGTATCACGTCAAATGCTGGCACACGTTCCAGTTGGTAGTTATCTTTCGGGCGGAATGGACTCTGGGTCTATCACCGCTATTGCTTCCTCTCACGTAGAACGGTTAACCACTTTTACTTGTGGCTTTGATATGAGCCAAGTAACAGGCGTAGAAGCTAATTACGACGAGCGGCGCGATGCCGAATTAATGGCCAATTTTTTTAAAACCGAACATTACGAGCAAGTGATGAATGCGGGTGATTTACGTTGGAGCTTGCCCAAAGTGGTGCATCACCTTGAAGATTTGCGAGTAGGCATGAGTTATCCCAACTATTACATTTCGAGGTTGGCAAGTAAATTTGTAAAAGTATGTTTACAAGGCACCGGTGGCGATGAACTGTATGGTGGCTATCCGTGGCGGTATTACCGCGTATTTAACTCCATCAACCAAAAAGATTTTTTTAATCAATACTATAACTTTTGGCAACGCCTAGTACCCGATAACGAAAAGCAAGCCTTATTTACACCCAACGTATTCAATCAAATTGATATTGAAGAACCTCGAAAAATTTTTGAACGTGTATTTTTATTTAATAAAAAATTACGCTACGATACGCCCGAAGAACATATTCAAAACTCGCTCTACTTTGAAATAAAGACATTTTTACCTGGTTTACTTTTGGTGGGTGATAAGCTAAGCATGGCCAACGGCTTAGAGGAACGTTTCCCGTTTTTAGATAACGACTTGGTAAACTTTGCACAAAAAATTCCGGTAAAACATAAGCTGGGCAATTTAACCGCCATGAAAAAAATTAACGAAAACGATTTTGGCGCCAAAAAACAATCGTACAAAGAACACGACGACGGAAAAAATGTATTACGAAAAGCCATGATGGATTTTTTACCAGAGAAAATTATTAATCGAAAAAAACAAGGCTTTTCAGCACCCGACGAAAGTTGGTACCGAGGCGAAAATGCCGAATACGTGAAAGATTTATTACTTAATAGCCAAACATTTTCTACCGAGTTTATCAATAAATCCTACATCGAAAAAATAATTAATGAGCACATCAATCACAAAATCAATCACCGCTTATTAATTTGGAGTTTAATGAATTTTGAAATGTGGTGTCAACAATTTTTAAAATAAAAAATTTACTGTGAACGTTTTAATTACTGGCTCCAGCGGTTTTATTGGTTCGCATACCATACAGCAATTGAGACAACACGCTCATATAACCGTGTATGCCCTTACACGAAGCAAGCATGTAATTGAACAAAAGAATAGTGTTGCCATATATACCAATTTAAGCGATGCCAACT
This sequence comes from Bacteroidota bacterium, assembly GCA_013297775.1. Classification (GTDB taxonomy): domain Bacteria; phylum Bacteroidota; class Bacteroidia; order B-17B0; family Aurantibacillaceae; genus Aurantibacillus. The sequence goes on along the minus strand of JAAFIL010000001.1, from coordinate 249,628 downwards.
TTGAAACACAATTGCCCGCATCCATAGATTGCATAGTACATTTAGCCCAATCCGATGCGTACAGAGAATTTCCTGAAAAAGCCAACGCCATTTTTGATGTAAATTTAAACGCAACACAACGCTTATTAAATTGGGCGTATAAAAACAAGGTTAAAAAATTTATATTCGCCTCAAGCGGTAACGTTTATAAACAACAAAATAAACTATTAAACGAAACAGATGTTTGCCAACCCGAGGGTTACTACGGAGCAAGTAAGTACGCCGCCGAGCAATTAGTAAAAGCGTATAGCAATTATTTTGAAGTCTGCATCCTTCGCATTTTCGGGGTGTACGGGCCTGGTCAAAAAAATATGACCATTCCAAACATCATTCAAAAAATAAAAAATAAGCAGGAAATAACATTGGCTAACAACCAAGGTTTATGGTTTACACCTTTGTATATTACTGATTGCGCCCAAATGATAACCAACGTTATTTTGCAAAGCCCTACTCAAAAATGCAGTGTTTACAATATAGCTGGCAACGAGCCTATTTCCTTAGCTGCGTTTATCCAGTTAGTAGCCCAACATAAAAATGATAAGCCACATATAAATGTTACCGTTAATAGTCCTATGTATTTAATGGGCGATGCTTCTACATTTTATAAAGCATTTAATTTTAGTCCAACAACTACCTTGGCCGAGGGGCTCAAAAAAGTTTTGGAACACGAGTAATATTTTCTTATTAAAAATTACAAATGACTACAAATACAGAAAAAAGTTTTAGCGATAAATGGAATCAAAATAAAGATTTAGCTTTTACCGAAACCTTGCGCGAAGGCTCCGATATTTTTAATTGGATTTTAAACCGAAATGGTTTTAAAGATGGTAATGATTTAGCTAACTATTTAAAAACAAAGCACCGAGTATTGGATGCTGGTTGCGGTAATGGAAGAGTTACAGCCTTACTAAGAAAATATAGTAACGCCAAGCAAACTAAAGTTGTAGGCATTGATTTAGTGGCCGCTCACATTGCAAAAGAAAATTTAGCGGATGCTGAAAATGTGAACTTTTATAAAAAAGATATGTTAGAAGATGATTTATCTGATTTAGGAAAATTCGATTTTATTTATTGTCAAGAAGTGTTGCACCACACCAAAAATCCTTTTCAATCCTTTTCTAACCTCGTACAATTATTAGATGAAAATGGAGAAATTGCTATTTACGTTTACAAACAAAAAGCCCCAACCCGCGAGTTTGTAGATGATTACATACGCGATAAAATAGTTGGATTAGATTACAATGCCGCCATTGAGGTATGCCAACAAATTACCGAACTAGGAAAAACATTGCACGACTTGAATTTAAAAGTAAATGTACCAGCAGTAGATGTACTCCAAATTGAAAAAGGAGAATACGATTTGCAACGGTTTATTTATCATTTTTTTATGAAATGTTTTTGGAACCCCGATTTGAATTTTGATGCCAATGTGGCTATTAATTACGATTGGTATCACCCGCAAAACTGCACACGCCACACCTTAGAAGAAGTAAAAGGTTGGTTTGCCCAACACAATTTAGAAATCAATCACAGCTTTGTAGATTATTATGGCATCACTATAAAAGGCATTAAAAAAACAAAGTGAATCCATTAAACGAATACATAACTCATCAATAAAAAATAAATGAATTTAAAATTCAACTTACCAAACGAATGGTTGGTTTGCCCTGAAACCAAAACAGAATTTACCTTAGAGGGCAATACATTGGTTTCAAAAAACGGAACTTATACTTATAACGAAAACGATAAGTATTGGAATATGATTCCCGCCGAATTAAAATTATTTAATAAAACCCTTTGGGACGCTTGGGAAATATTACAAAACAATGCCATGGTGCCTTACGAATTAGAACCCGAAAGAAATTTAGGCGTAGGGCCACGACCAGATTTTATTGCCTTTGCCGACTTTTGCGACTTTAAAGGCATTGTAATAGACATTGGCGTAGGCCCTCAAAAATTACCTACACATTTTGAATTTACAAAAAACAAAAACGTTCAGTTTATAGGCATAGACCCCTTAGTAGGAAAGCAACCGCGCGATTTTAATTTTATTCAAGGCTTAGGTGAGTACTTGCCATTCAAAGACAATTTTTTTGACCAAGTATTATTTGTTACCACACTCGACCATTTTATTGACCCCGTTATTGCCTTGCTAGAAGCCAAACGTGTTTTAAAACCCGATGGTGAAATTTGTATTTGGTTAGGCGAAAAAGATAAAAATACCCCCAAACCAAAAGAAAGCCCCGAGTGGTATAAAAAATTAGAAATACCAACTGGTGCCGAAGATCCTTTTCATTTTAAACGGTTTGGCTTAGATGAATTTTTTGGCTATTGCAAAAAAGCTGAACTCAACATTAAAGCCGAAAAAATAATGGAGGTAGATCAGTGGCGGAAAAATTGCTTCTTTAAATTATCAAAGTAAAAAAACGTGAGCAACGCCACCACTTATAACTTTAGTGATTTTACAACACAAAATTATAGTAAGCTATTAACGCTTGCCAAAACTAATTTTGAATTTAAAACCTTTAATACTTTTAAAAACGAACCCAAATTTATTATTTGGCGGCACGACGTTGATTTTTCGATGCACCGTGCCTTAAAAATGGCGCAATTAGAAGCAGAACAAGGCATACAAGCTACCTACTTTATTTTAATGCACAGCGAATTTTACAATCTCTTCGAAAAAGAAATAAGCCATTTATTAAAACAAATAATTGATTTAGGACACGACATAGGTTTACATTTCGATTCGCATTACTACAACATTACCAACGAAAGCGAATTAGAAAGTAAATTACTTTTTGAAAAATCAATTATAGAAAATGTATTTAATGTAAGCGTTACATCGTTTTGCTTTCACATCAACAACACCTTTACACTACAATGCAACAAAACACATTATGCAGGTTTGCTTAACGCATTCTCTAACTTCTTTCAAAAAGAAGTAGCCTATTGTTCAGACTCTAACGGATACTGGCGGTTTAAACGCCTAGAAGAAATGTTAAGTGATAAAAGTATTACTCAATTGCAAGTTTTAACGCATCCAGAGTTGTGGCAAGATGAAGTGATGTCGCCAAAGCAGCGTGTAGATAGGTGTGCCGACATGCGTGCCGAAAAAACAAAACAATGGTACAACCAAACGTTAATCAGCAATGGTAGAAAAAACATAGATTGGGAATAAAAAATATGTTACCTATACTACTTACCCCATTACAAAATGACGATAAACCCATTTTGTTTGAGTGGATAAATAACAAGACCTTGGTAGAGTTTAACTCGTATTTCAAACCAGTTACTTGGCACAATCATTGCCAATGGTTCGATGCCATTCAACAACGCCAAGACGTAAAACTATTTGGCATAAGGCAACACCAAACCAACACATTAATAGGCTCTTGCCAATTATTAAATATTAATACCATTTCACAATCGGCCGAATTACAAATACGCCTTGGATTTTTTACCGAAATGGGCAAAGGCTTTGGCACCGCAGCAGTAGCCTTGCTTTTAAAATACGGCTTCGACGAATTAAAACTACAACGAATTTATTTACACGTATTTTCAGATAATGTACGAGCTATTAAAACCTATTTAAAAAACGGATTTAAAAAAGAAGGTGAATTGCAGCGCGCCGCTTTTGTAAACGATAGCTTTAAAGATGTTACCATCATGGCTATATTAAAAGAAGATTACTACCAATGACAGTAGCCATTCATCAACCCAATTTTTTTCCGTGGCTAGGATTTTTTCATAAAATTTATTCGTGTGATAAATTTGTGTTTTTAAATCATGTTGAAAATAATCCACGCACGGCTATTTATACCAAGCGCGTAAAAATTTTAGTTAATAAGCAAGAGCATTGGTTAACCGTAGGTTTAAAAAGTGAACCCCATATTGTTTTTATGCCTATTAATCAAATGCGTATAGATAACCCAGAGCGGCTAAAAGATAAGCAATTGAAAACATTAGAAATAACGTATAAAAAAGCACCACATTATACAAGTACTTTTCCCATTATCGAAAAATTTTACAATCATCCTAGCCCCTTTATTGCCGAACGCAACATAGCCTGCATTGATGAAATTTGTACCCTGCTTAGCATCAAAACAAAAAAAATAAACAGTGATAACCTGAATTTAAAAAGTGCCTCTAACCAATTATTAATTGATATTATAAAACAATTGCAAGGCACTGTTTATAGGCATGGTGGTGGTGCCGAAGGATACCAACAAGATGACATGTTTATAGAGAATGGAATAGCTTTAAGTCCTCAACAATTTAAGCATCCGAGTTACGCACAATTTAATTCACCGCATTTTATTGCAGGTCTTTCAACTCTCGACGCGTTAATGAACCTAGGTTTTTCAGAAACCGAAACTCTAATTAAAAATGCCTGAACCAACAACAGATAAATCTATTTTATTTATAGGCCAAGCGTTTTACAACCATTGGTATTTAGCACAAGAGCTTTGTAAACTTGGCTGGAAAGCACATGTATTAAATACAGATATAAATAATTCAAATGCTAATTTTTACCATGGCGAAAACTTTTCGTTTCAAACAGAGCAACTCGTTTCTCCAGCTAAAAAATTACGTTTTTATTTTTATGCCTTGCGTCAATACCAAATGTTCCACTTTGCTAATTACAATGGCATTGCATTCTTAACGCAATACGATGATAAGGTTAATAAAAAAAAGAAAGGTGTACGTTATACCATCACGCATTGGCTACTTACCTTTTTATTTGCAAAACTATTAAGGTGGCGGCTTAACCATATTTACGCCTTGGTTTATTGCTTTGGCACCAAAGGCTCGCATTGGCTTTTAAAAAAATTGGCGCACCATTTACCCGAGCGTTGGGATATTTTACTAATTAAAAAATTAAACAAAAAAATAATTTACACCAACAATGGGTGTTTAGATGGTGTTTTAAAAAGTTCGTTTAATAAATGGTCAACCCCCGATAATAAGCCAATATGTAGCACTATATGCCATTACAAAGATAGAGAAGACATTTGCAGCGATACAAAAAATAAAAAATGGGGAGAGTTTAGAAATAGTGTTGCCGATTACCAATGTTTATTGGGTGGCAATAGAGCAGATTATAATACATCAACTAAAGCACACGAACGCCCAGAAGTTTATGCGCTTGATAAAATTTTTTGGAATCCTAATTTATTAATACCTACTAATTACTTATTACCTATTTCAAAAAACACCGTTAAACTTTTTCACTCGGTAGGTAATTTCGACTCACGAAATCAACAAAACAGAGAAACTATAAAATCTACTCATATTTATTTTGATACGGTTGATCTGCTAAAAGAAAAAGGCTATAATGTAGAGTTGATTTTTTTTAAAGATGTACCCAATAAAATTATTAGGTATTACCAATTACAAGCTGATATCATTGTAGATATGCTTTCATTTGGTTTTTTTGGGGCTAATATTAGAGAAGGCCTAATGCTTGGCAAGCCCTGTATATGCTACTTGCGCCCCGAATGGCTCGAACAAATGCGTGCAGAAATTCCAGAATATGTAGAGGAGTTGCCAGTTATTAGTGCAACACCTGCCACCATCGAAACTATTTTAATAGACTTGATTGCTCATCCAGCCAAACGAAACGAAATTGGTTTAAAAAGTAGAGCCTTTGCCGAAAAATGGCATGCCTCTGATGCGGCAGCTAAAAAAATGGACATCATTTATTCTGAACTTTTGTTAGCAAAGTAATTGTCAATTACCAATGCCATTTAAAGTTAAACCCAATATATTAATAATAAGCGGAAGCCTCTCGTACCCATTGCGCACCAGTGTTAAAGATTTAATTTATGCCTTTCACGAAAATAAAAATTGCAATGCCTACATGTATTCGGTTGACCAAGGCCCATTACCAAACTATTTAAAAAATGTAACGTTCGACCTTATAATTTTTACAACCATTTTAGCTGGCGAACGTTGGGGTGGAAAGGCTCGTATGGTAAAGGTTTACGAGCTTTTAGGTTATCTTAAAACCTTAAACGTTACTAAGGTTATACACCCGCAAGATGAATGGATACACACAAATTTACTAAACGATTTTATTATTGATTTTAATGTAAGTCATGTATTTTCGGTAGCACCACCAAGCGAATGGAAAAAAATTTATAACCGAGTTGATTTTTCTAAAGTTAAATTTCATGAGGTATTAACAGGCTATCTATCACAAGACACAATTAAAAAATGCAAAAATATAACAGATAGCATCACCCATCAAAAAATTGATATTGGCTACAGGGCTTACAAATCGCCGCCTTGGCTAGGGCGGCATGGTTTTTTAAAAACAAAAATTGCCAATGTGTTTTTAGAAGAAGCTCCTAAATATAATTTTGTAGCCAATATTTCTACCGAAGAAAAAGACACCATACTTGGTGAGGATTGGTTAAAATTTATGGCATCGTGTAAATACTTTATTGGAGTAGAGGGAGGAAGCACCATTATTGATCCAGACGGAGAAATATTTAAAAAAGGAATCGAATACACAAAACAAAATCCAAACGCTACGTTTGAAGAATTAGAAAAATTATTTTTTGCTGGCATGGATGGAAACCTTGGATTGATTGCTATTTCGCCACGACACTTAGAAGCCTGCGTTACAAAAACTTGTCAAGTTTTAATTGAAGGGCATTACAATAATGTATTAAAACCTCACGTACATTATATAGAAGTTAAAAAAGATTTTTCTAACCTCGAAAATGTATTTCAACAAATGAAAGACGAAACTTTGCGTAAAAAATATGTAGAAGCGGCTTATGCAGATGTGGTGGCATCGCAACGCTATACTTATAAAAATTACACTACTAACCTTATTAATCAATCCATACCCAATAGTAAAACACTTCATCAACGCAGTATAAAAAATAGTATGGGTTTGTGGCGTAACCGAATTAGTGATAAACGCTTTTGGAAAATAAAACAAAACGAAGCCCTTACAAAAAAATAAAAGTTTATGTGTGGTATTGCAGGTGCAATTAGCTTAAATGCAAATAAAGTAAATCGGCTTTCGCATTACTTAACCGTAATGGATAAGTTACAAAAGCACCGTGGTCCCGACGGTTCTGGCTTCTATATTAATAAAACAGAAACAGTTGGGTTTGCGCATCAACGATTAAGCATTATTGATTTAAGTTTGGGCAATCAACCTATGACCGATGCTTATGGCAACACCTTATGCTACAATGGCGAAATTTATAATTACATCGAATTAAAAAAAGAATTAGCGGGTTACGATTTTAAAACCAACTCTGATACCGAAGTCATTTTAGCTGCCTATAAAAAATGGGGCAAAAATTGCGTGAGTTATTTACGTGGTATGTTTGCTTTTGTTATTTGGGATGAAACTAAAAACGAAGTATTTATTGCTCGCGATCGCTTTGGCATTAAGCCGTTTTATTACACCATACAAAATAATGTATTCTACTTTGCATCCGAAGTAAAAACGCTCTTACCCTTTATTGATGAGCTGCACATTAACACCACGGCTTTAAAAGATTATTTATACTTTCAATTATATTTAGGAGACTATACACTCATTAATGATGTGATTGAATTACCGCCTGCGCATACCTTGCTTATAAAAGAAGGGCATTTAAGCGTAGAAAAATATTGGGAAGTGTATTACAATTTAGATTTTGGTAAAAGTCCTAAGTACTTTGAAGAACGCTTACATGAATTAATTTACGAATCCATTCAGCTACACACCCGCAGCGATGTGCCTATTGGCGCATATCTTAGCGGTGGCACAGACTCTTCTATCATTGCTTCGGTAGCCTCAAAAACAAGTCAAAACAAAGCACCCTTTTTAGGATTTACAGGCAAATTTACTTACAGCGATTTGTACGACGAAAGTGAGTATGCACGCAAGCTTGCGCAAAAAGCTGACATTGGTTTACACGAGGTTGATATTACCAGTAACGATTTTATCAATAGCATAGAACAAGTTATTTACCATTTAGATTATCCAGTAGCTGGGCCAGGCGCATTTCCGCAGTATCACGTATCTAAACTAGCAGCGCAACACCGCAAAGTTATTTTAGGCGGGCAGGGGGGCGATGAAATTTTTGGAGGCTACACCCGCTACTTGATTGCCTACTTTGAACAATGTATTAAAGGTGCTATTGATAACACCTTACACAACGGCAATTTTGTAGTAACCTACGAGTCCATTATCCCCAATTTAGTTTCGCTACAAAATTATAAACCCCTTTTAAAAGAATTTTTTAAAGAGGGGTTATTTAATCCTATTGATGAACGCTACTTCCGATTAATTAACAGAGCGCCCGATTTAAAAAATGAAATAAAGTGGGAAGAGTTGGGCGAATACAAACCCTTTCATACTTTTTCAAAAATATTTAACGGCACCAATGTAGGTAAAGAATCGTATTTCGATAAAATGACACACTTCGATTTTAAAACGTTGTTGCCAGCATTATTACAAGTAGAAGATAGAATGAGCATGGCGCACGGCATTGAGTCGCGTGTACCGTTTTTAGATCATCCCTTAATAGAATTTGCCGCTACCATGCCTGCTGATATTAAGTTTAAAGATGGCACACTTAAAATGATTTTAACTAATACCATGCGTCACGAATTACCAACTGAAATTTTAGAACGTAAAAATAAAATGGGTTTCCCTGTGCCATTAAACGATTGGTTAGGCAACGAGTTAAAAGAATTTGTGGGCGATTTATTTAGCAGCCAACAAGCCAAAACACGCGGGTACTTTAATAACAACGAAATATTAAAAGGTTTAAGTACCGAAAATAAATTTGGCAGAAAAGCATGGGGCTTACTATCACTCGAAATTTGGTACAAACAATTTTACGACCAACATTATAAATTTAAACAATTACTAAATAATTAAACACATGAATGTATTAATATCAGGAGGCTGCGGGCAAGTTGGCTCACACGTGGCAGAATTATTATTAAAAAGAGGCGATAAAGTTTTGGCCATAGATAATTTGGCAACAGGGCGCAGAGAGCATTTGGCGGAGCATCCAAACCTAACCGTTGTAATAGATACCATTGCCGATAAAAATTTAATTGATAAGTTGGTAAGTGAATTTAAACCCGATGCCATTGTGCATACGGCCGCATCGTACAAAGACCCTAACGATTGGTATAACGATGCTTTAACCAATTGCGTGGGCGGAAGCAATTTAATACATGCCGCTAAAACTTTTGGTGTAAAGCGTTTTATTTATTTTCAAACAGCGTTATGTTATGGTGTAAAACCATTACAACAGCCCATTCGATTGGATCATCCAAAGTTTCCAGCCAATAGTAGTTATGCCATTACCAAAACTGCTAACGAAGATTTTTTAGAAATTTCAGGTTTAGATTTTGTAACCTTTCGTTTAGCTAATGTAGTAGGTCCACGTAATGTAAGTGGGCCATTACCAATTTTCTTTCAACGTTTAAAAGATGGAAAAAAATGTTTTGTTACCAACGCCCGTCGCGATTTTGTTTATGTGATGGATTTAGCACACAATGTTGTAAAAGCGTGTGATGGCGTTGGAAAGGGCGCCTATCACTTTTCTTCAGGAACCGATGTACCCATTAAAGAATTATACGATGCCGTTGTAGAAGCCATGGGCATTGCACCTTACCCCGAAGCCGAAATGAAGTTAATTGGTGAAGATGATGCACCATCAATTCTATTAGATCCTAGCCGCACGTTTCAAGATTTTGGTAGTATTGAATTTACGCCTTTAAAACAAACAGTTAAAGCAGCAATAGATTATTTTAAAGTACACGGTACCTTAGGCGAGTACACGCACTTAAAAATTGAAAAATCAAAATAAAAAATGAGCATTCGTTCAAGAATAAAATACGCTGCAAAAATACTTTTAAACGGAAGTGTTGAAATGCAGCCAAATAACGCCGTTCTTGCCAATAGTAAATCAAGTGCAGATTATTGGACGGCCTATAATGTTACAGGGCATCACGCCTTTAAAACACGTGAAGAGTCTTTAGCATATATGCGTTGGCGATTTGATCAATATCCCAACTACGAAACATTAATGCCTTGCGCAGGCTTTGATGATAAAATTATTTTAGATTATGGTTGTGGCCCAGGGCACGATGTGGTTGGTTTTTCGGAATACTCTAAGCCAAAAAAAATAATTGCTATGGATGTTTCTTCTTCATCGCTTGATGAAACCAAGAAACGAATAGCCTTGCATAACGCCACTTCTTATGTAGAAGTAAAACTAATTAAAGAAAAAGAAAAATTGCCCATCGAAGATAATTCGATAGATTATATTCACTCCTCGGGCGTATTGCATCACACGCCTAATATGCCCGAAATTTTAAATGAATTTCGCCGTATTTTAAAACCCAATGGCATTATAAGAATAATGGTTTACAATCATGATAGTATTTGGACACAATTGTACGTGCCTTACATTTTACAAATCAAACAAAATATTTATAGTAATTTATCCTTAAACGAAGCCTTTAAACGCAGCACCGATGGCGAGTTTTGCCCTATTTCTAATAATTACACACCAGAAGCATTTTTAGAAATAGGCAGCCAAGCAAAACTTAGTGGAAAATTTTTAGGTGCTGCCATTAGCCTCGATGAAATGGATTGGGTGTTAGAACGAAACAAAGCGATGAAAGAATTACGTTTAGCAGAAACACATCGTCAATTTTTAAAAGCGTTAACGTTTGATGATCAATTAAGACCTTTGTATAAAGGCAATATTGCTGGCATTGATGCCGTATTTGAATTTATAAAAAAATAAAATGAAACAAAAAATTTTTATAACAGGTGGTGCGGGTTGTTTGGGCACAAGCATCATTGATAAATACATAATAACCAATTGCGAAATTCTTGTACTAGATAATTTTGCCACAGGAAAAAGAGAAAACCTTCCTGCTTTAAGTAATTTAAAGGTTGTTGAAGGCTCGGTTGTTAATGCAGATTTAGTAAACCAACTCGTAAAAGAATTTTTACCTACCATTGTTATTAATAGCGCAGCGGCTTATAAAGATCCCTCTAACTGGATAGAAGATGCAGAAACAAATATTATTGGTTCAATTAATATAGCCAAAGCGTGTTTAGAACATGGCGTACAAAAAATAATTAATTTTCAAACAGCTTTAAATTATGGCCGACCAGATGTAACGCCTATACCCATTACAGCACCCTCTAAACCCTTTACCAGTTATGGCATTTCTAAAACAGCAGGCGAACACTATTTATTAAATTCTGGTTTAAATGTTGTATCGTTACGCTTGGCTAATATTTGTGGGCCTCGTTTGGCAATTGGGCCTATACCTACATTTTATACGCGTTTAAAAGACGGAAAGAATTGCTTTTGCAGTGATAGCCTTCGAGATTTTTTAGACATGGAAGATTTTTTAGATTTGTTAGATACAATCCTTCATAATAATTTTCCAGCAGGTGCATACAATGTTTCAACAGGTATAGGCAGCTCCATTAAAGAAGTATTTGATGAGGTGGTAGCACATCTAAATATTAATGCACCCGAAGTACCCATTGTTCCTGTAGGCACCGATGATGTGAGAGAGGTTGTGTTAGACGCTTCTTATACCGAAAAAATATTCAGTTGGAAAGCTAAATATAACTTTAAGCAAACCATAAAACGTCAGCTAGAATGGTATGATAAATTTGGTGTAACAGATATTTACAGTCATTTAGCCTCATCAAAGCAGTAAGGTTATTTAAGCATACTTTAAATCATTTCAAAAAATAAAAAATGTTCCAAACAAAATTTAATACTTCAAAGGTAATAGTAGTAGGCGGTGCAGGCTTCGTAGGCAGTAATCTTGTAAAAATGATTTTACAAAATAACCCATCCACACACATAACAGTTATTGATAATTTAATGAGTGCCGAAAAAGAAAATTTACCACTTGATAATGAACGCTTAACGTTTATACATGGTTCAATTGCAGAACAACATGTGTTGGAGCAAATAAAAGATGATGTAGATTATATTTTTCATTTGGCTACTTACCATGGTAATCAAAGCTCTATACACGACCCCTTAGCCGACCATGCCAATAATACTTACACCACCTTGCGCTTAATGGATTGGGTAAAGCAATTTAATAGTTTAAAGAAATTAGTGTATTCATCAGCGGGTTGCTCGGTTGCCGAAAAAACATTTGATGAAGCCAAAGCTACTACTGAACAAGAGTTTACCAGTATTAAGCACGATTCGCCTTATTCCATTTCAAAAATTATTGGCGAATTTTATGCAGTATATTATTTTAACCAACATCAATTGCCAACGGTGCGCGCGCGTTTTCAAAATGTTTACGGTCCAGGCGAGGTACTTGGTGCTGGGCAATGGCGTGGTACACCAGCAACAGTATGGCGTAATGTAACTCCAACGTTTATTTATAAAGCCATAAAAAATATTAATTTACCACTTGAAAATGGTGGTGTAGCCTCTCGCGACTTTATTTATGTGGATGATATTTGCAGAGGTTTAATAGCCTGTGCTTTAAATGGCAAAGCGGGCGAAGTATATAACCTAGCTAGTGGGAAAGACATAACCATTGCCGAATGGGCAACGTCCATTGTTGAAACAGCAGGTAGCACTTCTAAAGTAGAACTGTTGCCAAAACGCGCTTGGGATAATTCGGGCAAACGCTATGGCAGCACCGAAAAATCAGAAAAAGAAATTGGCTTTAAAGCGGAGGTAGATTATAAAGAAGGCTTACAAAAAGTAGTAAGTTGGACAAAAGAAAACTTGGCACGCATTGAAGCCACCATGCAAAAGCATGAACAACACCTTTCACATTAAATAATTATGTGTGGCATTGCAGGCATTATATCGCATACAAAAATAGATAGAGACATCTTAAAAAAGATGACCGATGTTATTGCACACCGAGGTCCTGATGGAGAAGGGCATTGGCTCAATGTTGAGGAAACAGTAGGGTTTGGGCATAGGCGACTTTCTATTATTGATTTAAGCGATGCAGGTAAGCAGCCCATGCACTATAACCAACGCTACACTATTACATACAATGGCGAAATATATAATTATGTGGAATTGAGAGAAACATTGATGAACGAAGGGTATAGTTTCACATCTTATACAGATACAGAAGTTCTATTGGCACTCTATTCTAAACACAAAGAAAAGTGCCTTGATTTATTAGATGGGATGTTTGCTTTTGCTATATATGATAACGTTGATAAAACTATTTTTTGTGCTAGAGATCGCTTTGGCGAAAAACCATTCTATTACGCGTATTCTCCCAACCAATATTTTATTTTTGGATCAGAAATTAAGCAGTTGTTTAAGGCAGGAATCTCTACTACATTCAATAATAGACAACTGTATAATTATTTTGAAAATCCTTATGCGTTAACTAACCCCAAAAATGCTCACGAAACTTTTTATGAAAAAATAAATAAATTACCTAAAGCTTCTTTTGTGATAGTAGATGCAAACCTTACTATTAAAGAAGAGTTGTATTGGAAAATTGATTTAGAAAAAAAAGTAGTTATCACTTATGAAGCAGCAGTTGAAAAATTTAGAGAATTATTTTTTAAATCCATACAACAACGCATGCGCAGTGATGTACCAGTGGGTTCGAGTCTTTCAGGTGGATTAGATAGTTCGAGTATTGTTTGTTCTATTCAAAAATTATATAAAGAACAAGACATCACTCAAAAAACATTTTCTGCGCGGTTTGAAAACTTTAGCAGAGATGAAGGAAAATTTATTGACTATATATTAAATCAAAATAAAGTTACACCGTACCACATTTGGCCAAACGAAGAGGGTTTTATAACTGATCTTCAAGAATTATTGTATTATCAAGATGAGCCATTTCCATCAGCAAGTATTTACGCACAATACTGCGTCATGCAAGAAGCCAAAAAACAAAACGTGGTTGTTTTATTAGATGGACAAGGTGCAGATGAGTTGTTGGCTGGCTATGAGTATTACTTACCGTTTTATTTAAAAGAACTAGTTGCTACTAGTCCCACGCTTTTTCAATCCGAAATGGAAAGTATGAAAGCTATACACCCACATTTAAAATTTAATGAACATTTTGAATACAAGCAGACTTTGCAAGCACCAGTAACTAGTAATACAACAACAGTAATCGAAAAATTTAAAACGGCTATTAGACCTATTTATAAATTAATCTACTCAAAAAAATACGAGCGCATTAAATACAACATGCCTTTACCGAGGTATTATCATCCTTCTTTTTTTGAAAAAATACAGGCTGAAAAAAAGTACGATTTTACATTTCGTAAGTTATCGTTGAACGAATATTTAAGCCATTCATTTCAAATTAATAATTTAGAGGATTTGTTACGCTTTAGTGATAGAAACGCCATGGCTCAAAGCCGCGAGGTGCGTTTACCATTTTTGAGTAAAGATTTAGTAGAGTTTTTATTTGCCTTACCAGCATCGTATAAAATAAAAGGAGGTTGGACAAAAGCACTTTTAAGAGATGCCATGCACGGTATTTTACCACCAGAGATTGAACGCCGTGTTGATAAGATAGGATATGAGCCGCCACAAACTAAGTGGATGCAAAATCCAAAAATCGAAGCTCAAATCGTGAATGCCTATCATACTTTAATAAATCACAAGATATTAAATGCGCTTAGTTTAAAAGAACGGCAATGGGATTGGCAAGTTTTAAACATAGCAGCTTTATTGCACGCAACACCTTGAAAAAAAAAATTGTAATAGTGTGTGATGGTACTTTGCAAAGTCAGCCGCGAGTACTCACCCAAATTAAAGCGTTAAAAGATAATTTTAACATAGAATTATTTGGAAACAATAGTACATTACCTTATAAATTTTATGCACTCTTTACACCGCAGCCAATTCCAAAAGTTACATTTCATTTGAATTGGATAGCTATAATTAGAAAACCAATAAGTGCTTTTGTAAAATTATACATACGGTTAAAGCAAAATAAAAATTCAAAGAATGAATTACTAAGCAAACTACAAAATGCAAAAATTCTTACAGAAATTAAGCCAAGTTTAGTGATTGCGCACGGATTAAATGAACTAGATTGGGTTGTAGATGAATTAAAGAAAAATAATATTCCTTTTATAATTAATATGCACGAATATTATCCGCTAGAATTTGAAGACACTAAGTATTGGTTACAAAATATAAAACCCCGTTACGAAAAATTATTACGACTCTATGCCTCACAAGCAAATGCCTATTTTGTTGTTTGCAACAGCATTATTAAAAAATATGAAACCGAATTTGGATTAAAAAATCAAATACTTATTCGTAATACCAAACCCTTTTTTGATATTGAACCTATATTCAATAATGCCAAAGAAATTAGAATGATACACCATGGTATTTGCAATGCCTCTCGGCATTTAGAGCTTACCATTGAAGTATTAAAATTTTTGCCTGAACATTATAAATTAGATTTAATGTTAGTTCCAGATACAATGGTTTACCCTCAACTTATTGAATTAGCAAAAAACGATAGCCGTATTCGATTTATTGCACCTGTAGAAACTAAAAATATTATACCTTTCATTAATAGTTACGACATAGGTTTGTTTTTATTACCACCCGTAAATTTTAATTACTTAAATGCGTTGCCTAATAAATTGTTTGAATTTATTCAAGCGCGTTTGGCAACAGTGGTTTCGCCTAACCCAGAAATGAAAGCCATTGTAGAAGAGTATGATTTAGGTTTAGTTTCTAAAGATTATACGCCTGAAGAATTTGCAAAAACTATTTTATCTATTACAAAACAAGATATGATACGCTTTAAACATAATGCTAATAAAGCTGCTGTTGAGATAAACGATGAATCTGAACAAAAAAAGATTTTTGATACGGTAAACAAAATTTTATGTGTGGCATAGCTGGGATATGGCAATTTGATAAAAAAATAAATGCGCTTGCTATTGAGGCATTTACTAACAGCATGCAGCACCGAGGGCCAGATGGCGTAGGCTATCAACTATTTGACGATGCGAACTTAGCACTTGGACACAGGCGTTTATCTATACTCGATTTAAGTGAAGACGGTAAGCAACCCATGAATTTAGTAAATACCAATTTGTGGATGACTTACAATGGCGAAGTTTACAATTTTTTAGAAATTAAACACGAATTGCAACAGTTGGGTTACACGTTCAAATCAACCTCAGATACTGAAGTTATTATAGCGGCGTATAAAACTTGGGGCGAAGCTTGCCTTCATAAATTTAACGGCATGTTTGCTTTGGCTATTTATAATACTGAGCAAAACGAATTATTTTTAGCTCGCGATAGGTTTGGTGTAAAGCCATTACATTACATTTATATTCCAAATAAATTATTTGCCTTTGCTTCTGAAACTATTGCCTTTAAGCACTTACAAGGCTTTGATAGAGAAATAAATCACGAAAATTTCATCTATTCTATTCACTCGCCTGGTTTATTAGAGCCAACTGGCAAAACACTATTTAATAACATCCAGCAACTAAAAGCGGGGCATAGCGCACGCATTACTAAATCTGGCATCACCACAAAGCAATGGTATTTTTTAGAAAATAATATTAAAGAAATTACAACGCCTTATGCACAACAAGTGGAGGCATTTAAACATTTATTTTTAGAAGCGTGTAAGTTACGTTTGCGGAGTGATGTGTCGGTAGCCTCTGCATTAAGCGGTGGTGTTGACTCTTCGTCGGTATTTTGTACCATACAACATCTAGCAAAACAAAATTTTAACGAAGAGAGATTACCTAGTAACTGGCAGCAAGCGTTTTCGATTAGTTTTCCGGGAACCGAATTGGATGAAGCCCAATTTGTAAAATTGATTCAACACCAACTTAATGCCGACGTTAAAATTATTGAAAATAATCATGCACATTTAGTTGATGAAATTGTTAGTACCACTCAACTGTTTGATAATATTATAGGTACGCCACTAGTTTCTTTAACCGAGGTGTATAAAGCCATGCGCTTAAATGGTATTACGGTTTCGTTAGATGGTCATGCAGGCGATGAGTTGATGTTTGGCTATCGTTCGTCAGTGTATCAAGTATTATTTGAAGCGCATTTGCAACATGAAATCAATGCCAACGAACTAGCGGAACTTTATATTTTAATGGCTAAAGATACTGCTTCCAAAAGCGAAATAGATACCTTAAACCAAAGCGTTTTGGCCATAGCAAAAAAATTTAAGCCTTCATTAAAAAATAAACTAAAAGCATTTCTTAAACCTAAGCCATCGCCTTATAGTATTCCTAAAGCTATTAAAGGGCACGCCACACAACAATTGTATAAACAATTTCAATACACCGATTTACCTTATAACCTTCGTGATTTTGATAGAGCGGCCATGCAAAACTCTATTGAGATACGAATGCCCATGATGGATTATAAGTTGGTAGAATATGTATGGTCGTTGCCACTCTCTTCTAAAATAGGAAACGGATTTACCAAACGTATTTTAAGAGATGCGATGAAAGGTATTGTGCCTAACGAAATTTTACAACGTAAAACAAAAATTGGATTGGCTGCACCCACTGCCAACTGGCTCAATACCAGTCTTTCGGTATTTATATTAGATACTGTATCTAGTCAGAAGTTTATAACATCGCCCTATTGGGATGGAAAAACTTTAGCCAAAGAATACACGCATTTGACCACAACAAAAACTTGGACTCCCGCATTAGCAACTAAAGCGTGGTGTGTTATTAACGCACACCTTATTTCTTAATTAACTTGGAGGTAACACTAAATAAAAATTATCAGCAATGTGAAAATTGTTTGATGGATAATAAAATTACCAAGCGCATAACGTTTAACAATCAAGGTATTTGCAGCTATTGCACCGACTTTGAAAAAATGAAAGGCTACACCTTTGGCCGTTCAAAATCAGTTTTAGATGCCGAGTTAACTAAACACCTCACTAAAATAAAGCAAAGCGGTAAATCTAAAAAATACGATTGTATTATTGGTTTAAGTGGTGGCGTAGATAGTACTTATGTGGCCTACTTGGTTAAGCAATTAGGTTTGCGCGCTTTGGCGGTACACTTTGATAATGGCTGGAACTCGGAGTTAGCCGTTAAAAATATTGAAAACATTATTAATAAAACAGGTTTTGATTTAGAAACTTATGTTGTGAATTGGAACGAGTTTAAAGATTTGCAGCGTGCTTATTTAAAAGCATCGGTAATAGATATTGAGGTGTTAAGCGATCACATGATTATTGCTTCTTTATACAGGCTATGCCGAAAGTATAATATTAAAACGATAATTACTGGTACTAATTTAGCCAACGAGTTTGTAATAGGAAAAGATTGGGTATATAATAAAAATGATTTAACCAACATAAAAAATATTCATAAAAAATTTGGAACAGTACCTTTAAAAACGTTTCCACAACTAGGGTTCACCAAATTATTTTTTTTAAAATGGATTTTTAATTTTCAATCCATAGATATACTTAACTATTTAGATTATAAAAAGAAAAACGTAAAAGACATTATTATAAAAGAATTTGAGTGGCGAGATTATGGCGGTAAACACTACGAGTCCACCTGGACAAAATTTTACCAAGGCTATATTTTACCAAAAAAATTTGGAGTAGATAAACGTGTGGCGCATTTATCCAATCTCATTTTAAACGGAGAAATAACTAAGGCCGATGCCATAAACGAGTTGGCAAATAACCCCCCTCTACCTAACAATGAAGAATTAGAGTTAGAAGAATACGTTTTAAAGAAATTAGATTTTAATAAAGAGGAGTGGGCAGCCATCATGGCAGCGGCACCCATTCCACATGAAACTTATGGAACCGAAGATAACCAAGCTTTTGTGAAATTTATTAAAAGTATCACTCGACTAAAGTTGCATATTATTATTCACTACTTGGTTCCTTTAAAGCGAAAAATTTTTCCGAAAAAGTAAATTGAGGCGCATTGTTTTTTTATTAGAGGACTATAATTTGTTTTATAGTAAACAAACAGAAGAGTTATTAAAAAATAAGTCATCAACCTACGAAACTGTTTTAGCAGATTTAATTTCAAAAAAATATTACCAATCCGATAGTATGGCGCAAGCCCTCACCCAATTAGGATATCAAGCCTTTGTGATTGTGCCAGAAGCCAACCCTCTACAACTGCAATGGGCTAACGAAAATGCTACTTTAACGTATTATAAATGGCTGTTTCAAAAGCCAGTACGCAGTTTTAAATCGCGTATTTTAAAGCAGCACCGCAACAGTTACAATAGCATACAATTTGATGTGTTGTTTAAACAACTTAAACAGATTAATCCCGATGTAATTTATTTTTATTCAAATATTTTTATTACTGCATCTCAATTATTAAAATTAAAAACAATTGCTAAGAAAGTTATTCTTCAGTGGACTTGTCCTGTATGGAAAAATTATCCATACCAACACTTTGATTTTATTATAACGGCGGCTATTCAGTTAAGAGAGTATTTCAATTCAAAAAGAATAAAATGTTATTATTTACAACAAGCCTTTGATGATGCTTTACAAAATCAATTAAAATCAACAAACACAAACACGCAAAGCGATGTTGTATTTATTGGTAACTTTTCTTTAGGGCATATTTTAAGATACGAAACTTTAGAGTACGTGTTGCAACAAGGTATTAATTTAGATATTTATGGTAGCGGAAAAAATTACGTTCCAGAGCATTCTAAGGTTAATAAATTATTAAAGCCTGGTTTGTTTGGGTTAGAAATGTATCAACGGTATCAACATTCTAAAATGGCTATTCATATTCATACCACAGGGATAGAAAATGACGGCATCAATTGGAATAAATTTGCTGGTGCAAAACGCTTATTTGAAATTACAGGAGCGGGTACACTCTTACTTACCTCTCATCAAGATAACATTAAAGATTTATTTGAAATTGACCAAGAGGTGGTAACGTTTAAAACCAAAGAAGAGTTGGTTCAAAAAATAAAGTACTATTTAGCGCATCCACAAGAGGCTGCACATATTGCTAAAGCTGGCCAACAGCGCACACTTGTGCACCATTCATTTAGGGCACGTGCCAAGGAGTTAGAAACTTTTTTATTGTCTGAATGATAGTGGTGAGGTTAATGGGTGGTTTAGGTAATCAAATGTTTCAGTACGCGTTTGGAAGAAACTTAGCCTTGAAATACAAAATGGAATTGGTATTAGACCAAACGTTATTACTCGATAAAAGTACACCACACGAATTAAATACACATCGCAATTATGACCTAGATATTTTTGAAAACTTAAATTTTAGATGGGCTACGGCAAAAGAAGTGTTTGATTTTAATGGCGATGCACACGCCTCTTTTGTAAAAAAAGTTACTCGAAGAGTAAGCCAATTTATTTCGCCTAATAGAGTAGTTGTGCAACAAAATAATTTAATTACAGATTCTTATTTTAATGTAACTGGGAGTACGTGTTTTGTTGGGCGTTGGCAATCGTATCAATTTTTTAAAGAATTTGAAGAGCAGATAAAAATTGATTTTGCCCTTGAAAAGCCAAAAATAGAAGGCTTAGAGGAACTACTCGTTAAAATTAGAACAACCACAAGCGTATGTTTACATGTGCGCCGTGGCGATTTAGTTACAAGTTCTTTATACAGTAAAACCATTGGCGCTTTAGAGTTGAGTTATTTTACCAATGCTATTCAACACATTAATAGCAGCGTCAGTAGCCCTACTTATTTTGTGTTTTCGGATGATATAGCGTGGTGTAAAAAAAACATACTTACCCAACAACCTACTTTTTTTGTAGAAGACGAATTAGCTGGTGAAAAGGCACAAGGGCATTTTTATTTAATGCAGCATTGCCAGCACTTTATTATTTCTAATAGTACGTTTGCTTGGTGGACAGCTTATTTATCTGACTCAGCGGCGAGCAAGCAAGTTATTTATCCTAAAAATTGGTATAAGTCTCAAGAATTATTTAATCCCAATATGTGTCCAAACACATGGGTTTCATTATAAACAATTATGAATTTATTATTTAAAATAAAGCGAAGATTAGTCAATTACTATCTCAACATCCTTTCGTTTGAAACCTGGCAAAAGTACGGCTATCATGTGTTGAGAAATCATTACTACTCTCCAATTCCTGACACATCTAAGCTAACAAAAACTATTTTTGATAGAGTGAGCGAAATGCAGGGCATTGATATGCGTGAAAGTAAGCAATTAGAATTGCTAAAGAATTTTAAAGATCGATATAAGTCTGAGTACGATTTATTCCCCGAAAAACCATTACATTATTATGATTATTTCACTACACAAACTTCGTATAGATGTGTAGAAGCACAAATGTTATATTGTTTTGTGCGGGAGTTGAAGCCAAAAAAAATGATAGAGATTGGCTCGGGGTATAGTACCATGTTAACAGCACAAGCATTACGAAAAAATAAATCTGAAGGTTATGCTTGCGATTTTGCAGCCATAGAACCTTATCCCAACGATTCTATTAAAAAGGGTTTTGAAGGATTGAGCCGTTTAATTAGTATGGGTGTAGAACAGGTACCATTTCAGGAGTTTGAGGCATTGCAAGAAAACGATATTTTATTTATAGACTCAACGCACACTGTAAAAACAGGTGGGGATGTGGTTTATGAAATTAATGAAATTTTGCCACGCTTAAACAAAGGCGTTTATATTCATATACACGATATTTTTATGCCTTATGAGTATCCTGCATCTTGGTATAGCGATTTTAGATTTTGGGCCGAGCAATACATGGTGCAAGCCTTTTTGCAATTTAACGATAGCTTTGAAATTGTTTGGGCATCGCATTTGATGCACCGAAAATATTCAGATCAATGTGCTGCTGCATTTAAGTTTTACGAAAAAGATATTCCGTTTGTGAGTGGATTTTGGATAAAAAAAATTAAGTAAAAGCGTGCATATTTTACTATTGCCTTCTTTTTATAAAAACAGCCAAAATAGTGTTGCGGGTTCGTTCTTCGAAGAGCAAGCCCGAATGTTATTGAATAAAGGATATACCGTAAGTGTTATTTGTTTTAATTATTACGCCTTCACTTCAAAACCTCACACCAATGAGTACTACTTAAATGATAATGGTATTCAAACATTTTATTACAACTATCAAGTTAAATTTCCACGGCTTAGAAAATTAAACTATTATTTATTTGGGAGGTTTGCAACCGAAAAGATTAAACTATACATTAATCAGTTTGGTAAACCTTCTGTAATACATGCCCATAACGCTTACTACGGTGGAATAGCTTCGTTTTATGCGAGCAAGAATTTAAACATTCCTTATGTTATTACAGAACATTCTACAAACTTTTTATTAAACGAAATAGAAAATAAAATTGATTTATATTTTGCTAAAAAAGTATATGCTGCTTCTAAAGTTGTTATTTGTGTAAGTACCACGTTTAAGCAAGATTTACTAAATTTCTTTAGTCTTACTGACGAAAAAGTTAAGGTAGTTCCAAATGTTGTTTCCCCTATTTTTTTTGAAGACCGCGTAAGTTCTAAAGCCGATAAGCGGGGTTTAATTTTTTATTGCAATGCTTTTTATTGCGAACGTAAAAATACACTAGAGCTTATTAAAGCATTTGCTAATTATAAAAAGAATTATCCGGAAGGTAAATTAATTTTATCGGGTGGCGTTTTTAGAGCGGAGGAAATGCAATATCAGAATCTTGTAAATGAAACTATTTCAAATCTTGTGCTTAATAACTCTGTTAAGCAACTTGGTATTATTTCTCGTCAAGGTGTTAAAGAACAAATCCAATTAAGTGATGCTTCCATTTTGACAAGTGTTTATGAAACCTTTGGTGTGTCTTTAATTGAGTCGTTAGCGCAAGGTAAGCCAATAATAACCACAAACAGTAAAGGGCCTTTAGACATAGTAAATGCTAATAATGGCATTTTGGTAAATGGATTTGATAGTGATTCAATTGCCGATGCGATGACGGAACTTACTAAGAATTATGATAGTTATAAGCCCGATGAAATTACTAACGACTGTAAACGAAAATTTTCGGAGGATAGTGTTTCAAGTCAACTTAAAAATATTTATAACAGTATTTAAGTTATGCACATTTTAATTATTCCCTCTTGGTATAAAACACATCTTAACCCAGTTGGTGGAAGTTTTTTTGAAGAGCAAGCCAGGGTGCTTCAAAAGTTAGGACACCAAGTGAGTATTTTTTCGGTAAATTATTCTTCGTTTTCATCTGAGTCTGAAACGCGCTTATATAAAACACTAGATTTTGGGTTACAAACTTGGATTTTTAATTATAAATCAATAATACCAAGGTTTTTATCTTTTAACCATTTCCTATTTAAGTATAAAGCCAATCAGTATTTTAAAGAGTATGTCAAACGCAATGGTAAACCCGACGTCATTCATGCACACTCTGTATTTTATGGTGGCTTCATAGCAGATTATATCAGTCAAAATTCTGGTATTCCCTTCGTTATTACTGAGCATTTAACTAGTTTTCATTTGGGCGAAGTTAAAAACGAGTATGAGTTAAATTTAGCAAAGCGTATTTTTAATAGTGCCAAACAGCTTATAGTAGTGAGCCATACTTTTAAGCAAGAATTGGCAAACGCTTTAAATATAGATAGTCGTAAAATTGAAGTGATTAATAATGTAGTGGCTAATGGTTTTTTTAATATCAATAGTAAGGAGGCATGTAATAGAAATGAACTTCAATTTTTTTCTAACTCACACATGACCAGTCGAAAAAACGTATTAAACTTAATTAAAGCGTTTGAACTTTATTTGAACAAATATCCGAATGCTAAACTGGTAATAGGCGGTGGAATTAGTAGAGCAGGCGAAGAACATTATTTTGAAAGTTTAAAGCGTTATATAGCTGACAACAAACTGCAAAATAATATTCAATTGCTGGGAATGATAGGCAGAGACGAAGTAAGAAATCAATTGAAATATTGCGATGCGTTTATATTAGCAAGTTTATACGAAACTTTTGGTGTTGTTTTAATTGAAGCGTTGGCCGCAGGGAAGCCGCTTTTAGTAACGCCTTGCAAAGGTCCCGAAGATATTGTGAATGATAAGAATGGCATTTTTACAAAAGGGTTTTCAGTTAACGATATTTATGATGGCTTAGAACAACTAACTAACACACTCGATAGTTTTGATGCGAAATATATGAGAGAAGATTGTAGAAGTCGATTTAGTGAGGAAGTTATTGTTAACCAAATTATAAACATGTATAACCATTTGCATTAAATGAACCTAAAGCGATTATTAATTACTTTTGATTACGAATTATTTTTAGGAAAGCAATCGGGCTTGGCATTAGATTGTTGTATAAATCCTACCAATAAAATTTTGAGAGTATTAGATGATTATAATTTAAAAGGTATTTTTTTTGTGGATATAACGTATCTCTTATTTTTACAAGATAACGTTCATAAGAGTGAAGTATTAAAAAAAGACTACCAATTAATTAGGGAGCAATTAATCAATCTATATCAACGTAACCATTATATTTTTCCTCATTTTCATCCACATTGGAAAGACGCTGTATTGGTTAATAACAATACAGAGTTTAGTTTAACGGAATTAAAGCATTATAGATTTCATAGTTTAAAAACCGAAGAGCAGTCCATTTTATGGGAAAGAGCCGTTCAATTTTTGAATGACTTATTAGATACAGAATCAAAACCTTATTGGCTTTTTGGCTACCGCGCAGGCGGCTTTGGCATTAAGCCATTCGATGATTTTTATGAATATTTTAAGAAGTATGATGTGAAAGCTGATTTTAGTGTTTTACCAAATGTTGATAGGAGTTACGTTTTTGATAATATCATTTACGGCGAAAATATACCGAATAGACCTTTTCGATTTTCGCAATCGGTAGATGTTGAAGATTTATCTGGGGAGTTTATTGAGTTTCCAATAAGTAACGTTAGTTTTAATAACATAGATTTGATTTTAAGTAAGATTAGTAATAAGTTCGAGTATAAGTTAAAGCAAAATCAAATTCCCAAAGGATTTAGTGCGGTTAACAATCCTCCCAAAACAAGTAAGCCCAAACCGAGAATTAGTTTTAAAGAACCTGCTTCAATTGAATTATTAAACAGAGTAAAACTTTACAAATACAAACGATTTATTGATGAGAACGACTATATGCACTTTATATCTCATCCAAAAATGATTGCTGAGTTTAATTTAACTTCATTTACTAAGTTTATCAATTATGCTTCGCAGAAGTATGTATTACAAACCGACCTCTTTGAATTTGAACAATCGCATAAGTAGGAACTACTCAAAAATTATTTTTAGTTTAAAGTATTAAGTTAGTTAATTTGAGAAATGTCTTTTCTAAAAAAAATAGTTAAATTAATTTTTCACCGAACGTTAAATAATTTTGTAATTAATTTTTTTATCATAAAGTTTAAACTCGAAAAAGTTATTTATAAATTCAGTAATCCCTATTTAAAGTTTTCGGTACAAAATAATAAATCCATTCAAGAAAATGCTGGGTATTCTTTGCGACCCGAAATAGATGAAGTGCTTATAAAGTCTAAGCTAGATTTACAAACTTACAGTAAAAATTATTTGAGTGAAGGCGCAAGTATTTTAGATATAGGTTGCGGCCCAGGGATGTATTTATCTTTATTTCAAAACAGTAATTTACAATTATTTGCCACCGACCTCAATGCAGATATGATAGAGTATTCAAAGCGTCATATTCCGAATTGTAAGTATTACCAAGGAAGTTTTTTAGATATTGAATTTCTTGAAACGTATAATTTCGTTTATTGCATCGGTGTTTTAGTATATATTCCTTTATCGGATATAAAAAAGTTTATCCAAAAGTTGTATTCTATTTTAAAGCCAAATAGTATTCTGTACTTAAATTATCCGCACGCCATTTCTTTATTCGATTATTTATACAACGATTTAACGTATATACAATACGCTCCGCAACGCGTGGAAGAATGGTTAGAACCTTATTTTACGATTATTAAACACGAGCATGCCTTTGATGGGCGAAAAGTGGAGACGTATGATAAGCAACCTTATAAAAGTTTAAACCCTAATACAACAAGAACGTATAAAAATTCATATTTACTTATTGCTCAAAAAAAATAGCATGTCGCTTTACGCCTTACTCACCAATAATAGCATTGTAAATACTATTTTAATTTGGCTTAAACTAGATGCAAAAAAAGAATTACCTGCTGGGCATTGGAAAGCGTTCGTATATAATCCTGACAAATCTATTCAGCAAAATGCAGGCTTTTCTCATACCCCCGAGGTAGAAGAAGCTTTGGCGATTGTGAAGGCGAAGTTGAAGTTAACACTTAGTACTTATCTAAAACAAAACGATACCGTTATTGATTTTGGTTGCGGTCCGGGTATTTATATTGAAATGCTTAAAAACCAGTATCAGGTTATAGGTGTAGATGTGAGTGAGCAAATGATTAATACGGCCAATAAAAAATTGCCGACTAATAAATTCTATTTAGGAAATTTTATTACGCTCCATTTCCCCGAAAAGGCCCAAGCACTTTATTCGATTAGTGTTTTAGAATATGTACCTGTTAGCCAATTAGATGTTTTTTTTAAAAAATGTGCCGATGTGCTAACGGCTAATGGCATTATTTTTATTCAATACCCACATGCACTTTCAAAACGTGATTTGTATTACCCTGATAGAAATTATATTTGTTATAGCCCTCAAAAGGTGAGTGAAGTGGCATCAACGTATTTTGAAGTGATGGAGAATAAACAAAGTTATGATGGGCGAGAAACCTGTGTAGTAGATTTAAAGCCCTATCCAACGGCTTCCAAAACATTTAAAAATGGGTATTTACTTATCGCTAAAAAAAAGTAGTTGTGCAATTACTCACTGTGGTCGAATTTTTAAAACAGTATGGCAATGCACTTCAAAATTTGCCCTTTTGTTTTTTGGAAGCGTATTTAGTCCACCAACCTAGTTTCCGAATCATTAATTACCAAAATTATTTTTCACTTTTTAAGTTAAGCACCATTAAAGGATTTAAAACCGTTCAATTTATTTTTCCTCCTGTCAATATTAAAGGCGAGCGATTGAGTGTTAGTTTAGAAACTCAATTTTGCAATGAAGTTATTTTATTTTTTCAAAAGGAAAAGTTATGTCATCGAATTGTTCAACCTCAAAATTATTGTTTATTTAAGAGTGTTCCCGAAGGGGCTATTCATATTCCATTTGGAACGTATAGAGTTAATTTAATGGATAAGTCGAATGAAGCGTTATTGGCAAATATGCAAGCCCGTTACCGAACTGCGATTAATCAAGTTGGTAAATTAA
This sequence comes from Bacteroidota bacterium, assembly GCA_013297775.1. Taxonomy (GTDB): domain Bacteria; phylum Bacteroidota; class Bacteroidia; order B-17B0; family Aurantibacillaceae; genus Aurantibacillus. Next base: position 222,267 of record JAAFIL010000001.1, on the reverse strand, counting down.
ATGTGGCGTTAAAGTTTGGAGAGTCGGAGTTAAAAAATTTTGTGCAACTGCATCAAGAAACGATGCGGCGTACCAATAGTTATTTTGAAGATGAATTGAGTTTAAAAAAAATAATACATAACAGTCCTCACTCAAGTTTAGTGGTTACCATTTATATAGATGGTGAATTGCAAGGGGGTGCTTTTATACAATACAGTTCTTACTCGGCGTATTATATGCACGGGGCATCGGCTCAAACTACAAAGGCAGCAGGTGCTATAAAATTTTTGCATTACCAATTGATGTGTAAATTTTCGGCTATGCACATTAAGTATTACGATTTTGTTGGTGCGCGTTTATCGAATCCATTGAGTGAAAAATTAAAAGATATACAAGATTTTAAAAAGCGATTTGGTAGCGAATTAGAGTTGGGGTATTTATGGAAGAAAGATATTCATAAAACAGTTTGCCGAATTTACGATACGCTATTAAGAATTAAATGTATCTTAAAGCGTAAAGATTTTCCTTTAGATATAATAGATCAAGAATTAAGTTATACACGATGAAGATTTACATTTTAGTGGGCACTAGACCTAATTTTATAAAAGTTACTCAGTTTAAAAAAGTGGCGGCAAAGGTTTATCCGCAATTGATTATAAAACTAATTCACACAGGGCAGCACTACGATGAAAAAATGGCGGCTATTTTTTTTAATCAATTTAATACTGAACCCGATTATTTTTTAAATATTGCTCCCAATCAACCCAACTTACAAATTGCCGATATCTTAATTAAACTTCAACAGTTAGTAGATGAAATTGGGAAGCCCGATTGGTTCATCGTTCCAGGCGATGTAAATTCGACAATGGCTGGTGCAATTTTTGCTAATAAAAATAATATTAAGTTAGCGCACCTCGAAGCGGGCTTGCGTAGCTTTGATAGCTCTATGCCCGAAGAACACAACCGTGTAGTAACCGATTGTTTAAGCGATTTATTTTTTGTAACCGAATCAAGCGGCCTTACTAATTTACTGAACGAAAATAAAGATAAAAGCAAAATTCATTTTGTGGGCAATACCATGATTGATACCATGGTGGCGTTTGAGAATGAAATTGAGAACTCCGAAATTTTAAATCAACTTAACGTACAAGCCGATAAATTTGTTTTGTTAACCATGCACCGCCCCGCAACGGTTGATAATAAAGAAGAATTAAGTAAACTTATAGCGTTAATACTTTCGTTAAGTAAAACGTATAAAATTATTTTTCCTGTTCACCCACGTACTTTAAAAAATATAAAGGATTTTAATTTGCAAGGAAAAATAGAAACGGTAAGCGAATTAATTTTTACAGATCCATTGGATTATTTTGCTTTTCAAAAATTGGTAAAGTATTGTCAGTTTATTATTACCGATAGTGGGGGCATTCAAGAAGAATCTACTTTTAGGAAAAAGCCTTGTCTTACAATTAGACCTAATACTGAAAGACCTATAACTGTTATTGAAGGCAGCAACACTTTAATAACTTTTGATTTGCTTAAAATTGAGCAACTCATTTTAGAAATTGAAAACGGAACTTACAAAACGGGAAGCATTCCAAAATATTGGGATGGAAAGGCTACGGCACGTATCTTAGAAATTATAGCGCAAGCATGATTTTTTATGTAACGTTTAACGATTATCCTTCAGGTATTTTTTCGAGTCAGGTTGTTGATGTGGTTACGTTTATGAATGAACACTTGGATAAAGAAGTAAAACTTATTTCTTTTATTTCGATGAGGAATTTTTTTAAAACGCGTCGAAAAATTAAATCTGAGTTGGAGAGTGCGATAGTTATGCCAATGTTTCCGAAACTTGAAAAGTGGAAGTTAAATCGGGTTACTTTAAAATGTATGTGTTGGATTTACAAGCCACAATTAATTATTGGGAGAAGTGTATTTGCCACGCAATTGGCTTTGTTACAAAAAAAACATAAAGTAGTTTACGATGGCAGAGGTGCTATAAGTGCCGAGTTTAGTGAATATAACGTAGCTAATAGTATTCAATTAAACGAACAAATTTTCCAATTAGAAAAAGAGTGTGTTTTAAATGCGGATTATAGAATTTCGGTTTCGAATGCTTTAATAAATTATTGGTGCAAAACATTTAATTACACATCTGAGTCTCATCTAATTATACCTTGTACATTAAACACATTATTTTGTGATTTAGTGTTTAGCGAAGCAACCATTCAAACTGCTAGAAAAAAATTGGGCTACCCTTCAAACGATGTGGTGCTTATATACAGCGGCTCTACCTCGGGTTGGCAAACATTAAACGTATTAAATGAACTGGCAGCAAGTTATTTAATTAATAAAAATTTTAAACTAATCATTTTGGCAAAATCAACGGCGGAGTTGCAACACTTACAAAGTCAATTTCCTACGCAAGTAATCATTAACGAGGTTAAACCAAACGAAGTACCAGCGTATTTATTAGCTGCCGACTATGGGCTATTAATTCGCGAACCTTCGGTTACCAATCAAGTAGCCTCGCCCGTAAAGTTTGCTGAGTATTTGGCTTGTGGCTTACAGGTTTTAATTTCTAGACAACTCGGCGATTATTCTGAGTTTGTAATAAATAATAAAGTTGGATTTATTTTTGAAAAAAACTTGGCACTTCAAAGCATCCCTTACACTCAAAAAGTTCTGATAAGAAATTTAGCCTTGCAACATTTTCAAAAGCGTAGTTATTTAGAATCGTATAAGGCGGTTGCGCCTATTGCAGGTAATTTTAAAAAGGAATAACAATTAGTTGGGCACGCAAAGGCGCAAAGTTCGTAAAGGAAGGGTGTGAAGTTGGGTGGAGTTATAGTTTAAGGGAAAAGGATTTATAGTAAATAATCCTCTTTATCTGTTAAAGAGCAACAACGGATTTTACACGCTGCGGCGCAAACTCCAAAAGTAACAAGTCAAATAAGTCCATATCTTTCAACACAGTCAGCTCAACCTAGCACACTTATTTTTCGCGCATCACAATTTTAAAGCTGGTGCCTTCTCCACGTTCGATGTGTAACTCACAATTCAATTGCTCAACCAAAATATGAATAAGTTCCATCCCTAGCGAACTCCCTGTTTTCTCAGCATCCGCTGGCAGTCCCACCCCATTATCTTTAATAATTAAGTGGCAATCTTTCAACGTATTTTTTAACGATACAGAAATGAGGCCGCTCTCTCTTCCTACAAACGCATGCTTAAAGGCATTGGTCATTAATTCGTTAATGAGTAAACCTAAAGGTATGGCGGTATCTAAATCCATAACCCTATTTTCGCAAGCAATATTTGTTTCGAGTTTTATATTGGGTAATTCAAACGAGCCCGAAATTTGTTTAATTAAGGTTTCAACATACTCTTTCATTCCAACAGTACTAAGTGTACTTTTTTGATAAAGCATTTGATGCGTTAAAGCCATAGAGGCAATGCGTTGTTGCGCATCTTTTAAAATGATGCTAATTTCAGGATGGTTATTTTTATCAGCCTGTAAATTTAAAATACTACTAATAATTTGTAAGTTATTTTTAACTCGGTGATGAATTTCTTTTATCAGTACTTCTTTCTCTTTCAAAGCCAGTTCTATTTGTTTATTTTGCCTTACAATTTGTTCGTTCTTAATTTGAAGTTCTGCTTCGCGTGTTTTAGATAAGTTATTATTTAAGAAAAGAAAAACGATGATGGCAATTAACATAAACACGCCCGATATAAGATACGCTCGAAATGTTTTTTGTTTCGACTCGGAGAGTTTCCCTTCCTCTATTATTTTTTCTTTATCGAGTAGTTCGCGTTCTTTAGTAAATAAATCTAAAGAAACCTGTTGCGTTAGTAATTGTTTTTCTTTTTCAATCGAGTTTAGCGAGTCTTTAAGTACAACGTAATTATTAAGTGCGTTATAGGCTTTACTCTCCTCACCTTTTATTTTGTAATACTCGGCACGTACTCTCTCTAAAGTAAGTTTGGGGTCAGGTTCATCTATGGTATTAATTATTTTTTCTGTTGTATCTAAATAGAAACGGGCCATATTTAATTGCTTTAATTGTAGGTAGCATCTAATCAAAAGTAAATAACTGTTGGCTGCACTTTCGTAATTTTTTGTTTGTAAACTATAATTAATATCAGACTTTAAAAGTGGGATAGCTGGCTCGTTTAAATTTTTAAGGGTAAATGCAAAGGCTATATTTCCACCAATAAGGGCGTAAGTAAATTGATAAGAAAGATTATTACTGTTTTCTTTTAATTTGGGTTCTAATATTTTACGACCTTTCTCAAAAAAGTGAATGGCACTATCGGGTTGTTTTAGTTTGTTAAAGTACACGCCAATGTCGTTATAAAAGCTGACACGCGTTTCGTCAGAGTGATTTACTTTTTGCTTCTCTTCTTTGCGCCTGTATTTGATGGCTTCTTGTGGTAAGCCTAAGATGCTATATAACTTACTTTTTTGAGTTATAATTTGTGAATAAACATCTTTAGGAATACGTGCCCGATTTTTTTCTAAAATACTATTAACTTCAAAAACCCGATTAATGTTTTTTGTTTTAATGCAGGCTCCAATTAATTTTGCAAATAGTTTTAGCGAATCATTCAAATCGCGGCTATGGTTTTGCAAGCTATTTTCACAAATGAAAATGGTCTTATAAAAATTTTGATGGTAGTCTTCTCGGTTCAAATCAATTAGGTCAAATAAAAAGCGTGGCTCTTTACTTGCAGAGTGAGCATACACTTGCTTTTTTAATTGTATGATAGAGTCTTTTAGCAGGGGTTCTACTAGTTGCAAATCAGTGTAGGGTGTTTCCGAAAGTAATTTAACTTTTTCTTTAAATGAAGCTGTATAAAATGTTTTTAAAAACTTGGCTCGTTCAAACTGCCCAAAAGCAGTTAAACCCACACCAAGTAAAAGCGCAATTATGAATGGTTTTTTAAGCAAGTTGAAAGTTCAAATATATATAAAAACTAATAATTGCCTAAAAAATAATATAAAAACGGCTTAGCTTTAGTCTATTGGTAAGTAGTTTTTTGCAAACTCCCACACAACAATGCCAGCACTCACGGCAATGTTTAGCGAATGTTTACTGCCCAATTGCGGAATTTCGATGCTGCCGTTACATTGGTGAATAATGGCTTGCTCTACTCCATACACTTCGTTGCCCAAAACAAGTGCCGTTTTTTGGTTTGGTGTTGGTGTAAACTGGTGCAAGGCGTAGCTGTTCTCAACTTGTTCAACGGCATATATTGTAAAGTGATTTTCTTTTAAGTGCGCTATAGCGGCATCGGTTGTGTGGAAGTGTTGCCAGTAAACGGTGGAGGTTGCGCCAAGTGCCGTTTTTTCTATTTCTTTGTTAGGCGGTGTTCCGGTTACACCACACAGGTAGATGGCTTCAATTAAAAACGCATCGGCGGTTCTAAAAACCGATCCAACATTGTGAAGGCTGCGAATGTTATCTAAAACCAAAATTAAAGGAAGTTTATGAGCATTTTTAAATTCTTCTTGGCTTAACCGCTTTAAGTCTTCGTTTTTGATTTTTTGCATGGTGTTGCAAAGATATAAAATTGCAGTTGGAAAGTTGAACCCATCATTTTTAGCTTCGTATTCCAGTAAGTTGTCTCATCAATGCCACAATTAAATGATAAAGCAACTTGTTGTCAGTGTCATAACACGCGCTTCCATTTTTTATTATTTTAAATGGGTGCAACGCCTTTGGTACTTTATTTTACGTTTTTCAAAACCGTCTTTTAATGGAAAAATCTGTATATTTAGCTTTTAAATCAGAAATGTGAAAATCAGTAAGGAATTTAAAATAGGGATAGTGGTTATTTTGGCTATTGCTGCGTTTTTATGGGGCTTATTCTTTTTAAAAGGTGCTAATCTTTTGTCTCAGAAATATTATTTATTTGCCGTTTATCCTAAAATTGACGGGTTAATAGAAGCTAATCCTCTTTTAATTAATGGGTATAAAATTGGGCAGGTTAATAAAATTAGTTTGGTTAAAAGCGATACAGGGTATGTCGTTTTGGTCAAATTTTTATTAACGGAAGATGTACAAATTCCGAAAGGCTCTGTTGCCAAAGCGGTGAGTTCAGATTTGTTAGGCTCTAAAGCGGTGGAAGTGGTGTATGGCACCAAGCCCGGTTTTTTAAAAAGTGGCGATACGCTTATTGCAGAATCGGAAGAGAGTTTGAAGCAATCAGTTGATAAACGTATTGCACCTTTGCAAGCGAAAGCCGAAAATTTAATTAGCAGCATTGATAGTGTGATGACCGTTGTGAATGCGGTATTGAATAAAAAAACACGCGATAACCTCGATAAATCGTTCGAGAGTGTGCGCAAAGCCATTTTATCGCTAGAGCAAACGGCTTACAAAATGGATGATTTAATTGGCTCCGAAAAAGTAAAAATTTCTTCCATCCTTTCGCACCTCAATGGCATCACTTCTAACTTAGATAGAAATGGACAAAAAATAGATAACATCCTTACCAACTTTAGTAACCTCAGCGATAGCTTGTCGAAAGCGAAATTAAAAGAAGCCATTGGTAATGCCGACAAATCGTTGCAAGAGTTAAATATTTTATTGACCCGAATAAATGAAGGCCAAGGAACACTTGGTAAGTTGGCTAAAAACGATTCGCTTTACAACAACTTAAATAAATCAAGTGCCGACTTGGATAAACTTTTAAAGGATTTAAGGGTTAATCCAGAACGCTACATTCATTTTTCTGTTTTTGGAAGAAAAGAAAAAGCAAAAAATAAACCTAACCCTTAATGAAATAGACGTTATGATTAGTTCTATTCTCTTTTGCCTACTTTTAATTGGTTCTGTGGCTTTGTTTACCTACAACGCCCGAAAAATTCGCCGAAATATTTTTATTGGCCGCGAATTGGTTTTACAAGGGTCTTCGGCCGAGCGTTGGAAAACCATGGCTTTGGTGGCTTTGGGGCAAAGCAAAATGCTAACGCGTCCTTTAAGTGCTATTATGCACATTTTGGTATATGTGGGGTTTGTACTCATCAATATTGAAGTACTCGAAATGCTTATAGATGGTGCCTTTAATACCCACCGTGTGTTTTCGTTTATGGGAGGCTTCTACAACTTTTTAATTGGTTTTTTTGAAATCTTAGCCTTAGGCGTATTTGTAGGCGTAGTGGTGTTTTGGTTTCGTCGCAATGTGGCTAAAATTCCGCGGTTTATGAGTCCTGAATTAAAAGGATTTCCGGCGCGCGATGCCAACATCATTTTAATTACTGAAATTGTTTTAATGACGTGTTTATTTTTAATGAATGCGGCCGACCGCGAGTTGCAATTCCAAAATTACGACCATTACAAACAAGCGGGTAGTTTTCCTGTTTCGTCTTTAATATTTGGAGGGATGTTGAGCGGCGTAGAACCAATAACTTTAGTACTCATAGAGCGAGCGTGTTGGTGGATACACATCATTGGTATTTTTGCATTTTTGAATTACCTACCCTTATCGAAACATTTGCATATTGTATTGGCATTTCCAAACACTTACTTTTCTAACTTATTAGCCAAAGGGCAATTGTCAACACTGGATAGCGTAACCGATGTTGTAGCACCTAATTTTGATCCAGCGTATCAAGCAAAAACCGATCCTAATAACCCGCAACGGTTTGGCGTTAAAGATGTGCAAGATTTAACGTGGAAAAACTTATTGGATGCTTACACTTGTACCGAGTGTGGGCGTTGCACCTCTGCTTGTCCTCAAAACATTACGGGTAAAAAACTATCGCCTCGAAAAATTATGATGGATACCCGCGACCGCCTTACCGAAGTGGGGAAAAACATAGACACTAATGGCGGTGTGTTTAAAGACGATGGAAAAAGTTTATTGGGCGATTACATCAGCGAAGAAGAAATTTGGGCGTGTAACACATGCAATGCTTGCGTGCAAGAATGCCCTGTTAATATTAACCCACTCGAAATTATTGTTGAAATGCGACGCTATTTGGTAATGGAGCAAAGTTCTAATCCACCAGCCTTAAATGGCATGTTTAGCAATATGGAAAACAACGGTGCGCCTTGGCAATTTAGTCAGATGGACCGCGCCAACTGGACTAACGAAGCCTAACCATTTAATAAGTTAAAAAGTCTTTATACAAACGATGAGTACATTAAAAGTTCCCATTTTATCTGAAATGATAGCCCGAGGCGAAACACCCGATGTTTTATTTTGGGTGGGTTGTAGTGGCAGTTTCGACGATAGAGCCAAAAAAATTACCAAGGCCATTGTGCGTATTTTAAACCATGTTGGCGTTAATTTTGCCATTTTGGGCGTTGAAGAAGGCTGCACTGGCGACTCGGCCAAACGCGCGGGCAATGAGTTTTTATTTCAGATGCAAGCCATGCAAAACATTACCGTGATGAATGGTTACGGCGTTAAAAAAATTGTAACAGGCTGCCCACATTGTTTTAACACGTTGAAGAATGAATACCCAGCTTTGGGTGGGCACTACGAGGTGATACACCATACGCAACTGGTACAAGATTTAATTAACGAAGGCAAGTTAAACGTACAAGGCGGTGCTTTTAAAGGAAAAAAAATTGTGTTTCACGACCCTTGCTACTTAGGAAGAGCGAACGATGTTTACGAAGCCCCTCGCGAGGTAATTAGTAAGTTGGATGCTGAGTTGGTAGAAATGAAACGAAGTCGTGCGAAAGGCTTATGCTGCGGTGCGGGTGGTGCACAAATGTTTAAAGAAGCCGAGAAGGGAACAAAAGAAGTTAATACCGAACGTGCCGAAGAGGCTTTGGCTTTAAACCCCGATGTGATTGCGGTGGGTTGCCCATTTTGTAATACCATGATGACGGATGGAGTCAAACATTTCAACAAAGAAGAACAAACCAAAGTATTAGATGTAGCTGAATTAATTGCCAACGCCAATGAATTGTAAACCGAATCCAGTATTTTTTTTAGTAGTGCTATGTTCAGTATTAGTACTTAGTCAATGCAAAACCGAAGTTAAAACGGATGCCAAGGAACTCAGTAAAGCTGATAGTTTAAGTGTCAAACTTAATTTGCCTGAATTAAAAGCGTTAAATACACAAATTCTTAAATCGCCCAACGACCCCGCCTTATACAGCAAACGGGCCTATATTTATATTGGTTTAAAGCAATTTGATTTGGCGGAGGGCGATGTTAAACGCGCTTTAAATTTAGACAGCAGCAAAGCCGATTATTATATAACTAAAGTAGATTTGGCTTATGCTAAAAATAAAACCCGCGAAGCAAGAGATATATTGGAGACCGTTACCAAACGATTTCCGGATAATGTAGAAGCCCTGTTGAAAGCGGCCGAGTTGTATTACATTGTGAAGCAATACCAACCTGCTTTAGACTATGTAAATAAAGCTCTTAAAATAAATGAAAACATGGCCAAGGCGTATCATTTAAAAGGAACTATTTATGCTGAGAATGGCGATACTGCGCGCGCTATATCGAGCCTAATTACCGCCACCGAGCAAGATAATAAATACTACGAAGCTTTTTTTGATATTGGTGTTTTGTATGCTGCTTCGTCTAATCCTATTGCCTTCGATTATTACGATAATGCTTTACGTCTGCGCATGAACGACTCAAAAGTGTTATATGCTAAAGCTAAGTTATTACAAAAATTAAAAAAGGTGGATGATGCCATTCGTTTGTATGAGTTGATTTTAAAGACGGATAAAACCGATGCGCAAGTGTGTTATAATTTAGGTGTTATTTATTTGTTTAGTAAAAACGATACGGCTAAAGCCTTAGATTATTTTTCGAAAGCCATTGCGAACGACGCATCGTTTGCCGAGGCGTATTATTCGCGTGCCTACACTTACGCCTTATTAAAAGATAAGCTCAATGCCAAAGCCGATTATAACATGTGCTTACAATTAAAGCCTAATTTTCAAGGAGCCATAGATGGTTTGAATGCGTTAGACAAGAAGTGAGATTAAACCCACTGTTTTTTATTGAACGTTACAACAAGTAATAACTCTCTTTCCGTGAGGGATTATTTCGGCTTCGCTTAACATAAATGAAACGGCAGCCCTGCGTGAGGGATTCTTTCCACGTGAGGGATTATTTCGGCTTCGCTCAATATAAATGAAGCGGCAGCCCGAGCGGCTAAAGCGCAAAGCCCGACCCTAAGAGGCTGTCTAGATTCTATTTAAAATGTTTGTTATGTGTCTTTTTTCACCATGCTTCGTTGCGTTTTTTGACCGTAGCGGCTCTGCTATGGCCTGCAAAACGCACCTCGCCTGATAAAAAAATACCCTATAACATTCCAAATAAATAGAATCTAGACAGCCTCTAAGTAGAACTAAATATTAGTAGAAATTAATAGTTTCATTTATACACTAAGCTATCAACAAACTTTATAGGGGGCACGGCATTAATTTTCTAATCGGTTATACTCAAAAGTCTCTACCATTAGTTCTAATTGAAGTGGGCTATTTCTTTCGTTAAATTTAAAAAGGGATGGGCTTGTTGCAAGTACAGGCATTTTTTTAAATGGCTCTCTTTAAACAATTGGTATTCTTCGCTTTCGAGGTGCAGTGGGCGATGTGCCATGGCTTGCTGAATGCGCTCTAATTCTTTATTGAGTTGTAGGGTTGGCGCATCGAAAAAAGTGGTACTAAATTTATCCCACACATACTGTATGGCTTGTTCGTTAGGGTGCGCCAAGTCTGCTTTATAGAATCGGTAATCGCGCAAATCGTCAGTTACTAATTCAAACGCTGGAAAATAGGCCGTTTGTTTTTCGGTAGTAACAAGTTGATGTGTGCTTAATAATAAAACGGATTTACTCAAATTATTTTCGTGAACTCCATCTTTTAAATATTTCACTGGCGATACGCTAAATACAATTTGAAGATTTGGGTTTTTCACTTTTAATAGGTTTAACACGGTTTGCCACGTTTTGTAAATGGTTTCGACGGAGAGTAATGCTTTATGGAATAGCTGCGCCGCTTGTTTGTGGCAATTGGCAACGGTGTATTGGCTTTGAAGATGTTGGTAAGCATGGGCCGAACCAAAGGTGATAAATAATACCGAGGCGTTTGCGAGTTGATGACGAAGTTGTGTATTAATGTGATTTATTTTTTCGGCCAATGCCTCGGCACTAGTGGCGTAAACATGGCTGTGGTATTGGTAACTAAACCATAATCCTTTGTGCTGCACAAAGTGTTGCATTGTTGGCCAACTGCCGTTTAAACTGCAGGTTAAGGCGTTTGCAATGCTGATGGGATTGAATAAAATGCCAAACGGATTAAGTTCGCATTGAAAGTGATGTGTTTGCAAATAGGTGCCCATATTTTGCGCAAAGCAACTGCCTAGGCTAACGATTGGCTGTTGATGAGTTAACAGGTAGGCCGACGGGGTAGGGATATGGTTTAAGTGAAACTGCATTTATAACAGTGCCTCTAGTATTTCGCCAAAACGGTAAACGTCTTCAAAACTATTGTAGAGTGGCACAGGGGCGCAACGTATAACATTGGGTTCGCGCCAATCGGGTATAACGCCGTTGGCCATTAGTTTTTCGTAAAGGGGTTTGCCGTAGCCCTTGGCCACTATACTTAATTGACAGCCTCTGTTTTGAGGCGGTGTAATAATTTGTAAGCAGTTGTTTTTTTTGGTATTAAGTTGGGTAACAATAAACTCTAAGTAAGCCGTTAAGTGTTTACTTTTTTCGATTAGAGTATCCATGCCTACTTCGTTAAATATATCGAGGCTGGCTAAACAGGCCGCCATACTTAAAATGGGGGCGTTACTAAGTTGCCAACGTTCGGCCGAAGGGATGGGTACAAAGGTGTTGTCCATTAAGAAACGTGTGTTTTTATCGTGCCCCCACCAGCCTGCAAATTGCGGTAATTCGGCATTGTTGACGTGCTTTTGATGTATAAATGCCCCCGCTACACCGCCTGGCCCGCTGTTGAGGTATTTGTAGCTACACCACGCTGCAAAATCTACCTCCCAATCGTGTAGGTTTAATTTAATATTTCCGGCGGCATGTGCTAAATCGAAACCAACTAAAGCCCCTACTTTGTGTCCGGCTTGTGTAATGGCTTTCATGTCGAAGACCTGACCGCTAAAATAGTTTACACCACCAATCATGATGAGTGCGATGGTGTTGCCGTGTGTTTCGATGGCCTCTAAAATATCTTCGTGGCGAATATGAAACTCACCTTGTCGAGGTGCTATTTCTATTAAGGCTTCGTTGACATCGAAGCTATGAAATTGCAGTTGCGATTGCAGGGCGTATTGATCGCTTGGAAAGGCTTTGGCTTCGCATAAAATTTTGTAGCGTGTGGGGCTTGGGCGATAGAAACTAACCATCAACAAATGTAAATTAACGGTTAGTTGATTCATCATAACCACCTCTTCGTTTTTAGCGCCCACCAGTTTGGCCATTTTTTCGGTTAGCAATTCGTGATAAGGCATCCACGGATTTTTAGCTAAGAAATGCCCTTCCACCCCAAAGGTGGCCCAATCGTTTAGCTCTTGTTGAATGTAGCTTGCTGTTGTTTTGGGCTGTAAACCTAAGGAATTGCCTGTAAAATAAACAACCTTGCGCCCTTGATGTTGTGGAATGTAGAATTTATCTCGAAACGTTTTTAGGGAATCGAGTTCATCGGCTTGGCGACTAAAGGCCAATGTATTTTCAAACGGACGTATCATATCATTTTAAGGTGTTGTAATTTTAGGGCTTTAAAACAAAATGCGCAAGCAAAAAGATTCGGTAGAATAATGTTATTTTTGCAGTAATAAAAAATTATGCAAACATCTCAATCGGCTCGTTTATTTGAAAAGGCTAAAAATTATTTTCCTGGAGGTGTTAACTCGCCTGTTCGGGCATTTCGTAGTGTGGGAGGAAATCCTTTATTTATAGAGCGCGGAAAGGGATCGCATATTTGGGATGCCGATGGTAATGAATACATTGATTACTGTTGCAGTTGGGGGCCTTTAATTTTAGGACATGCCAACGATGAGGTATTAAATGCGGTGGAAAATACGATGCGAAATGGAACATCGTTTGGTGCGCCAACACGGCTTGAGAATGAACTCGCCGAGTTGATATTAACTTTCAATTCGTTTATTAAGAAGATTCGTTTTGTGAGTAGTGGTACCGAAGCGGTGATGAGTGCTATTCGTTTAGCAAGGGGTTATACCGGGCGAACAAAAATTTTAAAATTTGAAGGCTGTTACCACGGTCATGTGGATTCGTTATTGGTGAAAGCCGGAAGCGGTTTGGTAACCTTTGGAAATACCAGTAGTGCAGGCGTGCCCGAGAGTTTTGTAAACGAAACCATTACCGTGCCCCTTAATAATAAAGAAGCCGTTTTGCAAGCGTTTGAACGTTTTAAAGATGAAATTGCTTGTGTCATTATTGAACCGATTCCGGCTAATAATGGGCTTTTATTGCAGGGCAAAGCCTTTTTAAGTTTTTTGAGGGAAGTGTGTACGCAACACCAGTCCCTTTTAATTTTTGATGAGGTTATTAGTGGGTTTAGGGTTAGTTTTTGTGGTGCGGCGGGTCTTTACAGCATTCAACCCGATATTTGTACTTATGGGAAAATAATTGGCGGAGGGTTTCCTGTGGGGGCTTATGGGGCATCTCAAGAAATAATGAGTTGTGTATCGCCCGAAGGTAATGTGTATCAAGCAGGTACTTTAAGCGGTAACCCTGTGGCTATGACGGCGGGTATTGCTCAATTAACCCAGTGTTTACAACCTCATTTTTACAGAGAACTTGAAGAAAAAACCCAGTATTTAGTAAACGGTATAATGTCGGTTAATTCCTTTCCTTTATTCAAATTATTTACATTAGGAAGTATATTTTGGATAGCATTTACCGATAAAAAAAACATCACAAATGCCGATGATATTGATGCCAACAGCATGCAGTATTTTAAAACCCTGTATCAAACCTTATTAAAAAAGGGTATTTACTTAGGTCCGAGTGGTTATGAAGTAGGTTTTATCAGTTCGGCGCATACTTACGACGATTTAGACAAAACTATTTTAGCCTTTAAAGAGGCTTTAAAGATGTTATTAATCGAATAATTAACAAATACTATTCCCGATCGTTTACACAAAATTAAGATTGAAATAATGAGTTAATGTATTCATTATCAAAACAATAACATTCTCTTAACAAGTAGCATTCCAATACTTGTTGCATTTTCGGCATATTAAGAACACCTCTCGTCATGTTAAAACGTTGATTTAACATTAGGATATACCGTTTAAATAATTACTTTTGCTTTAATTAATCAAACTATGAAAAAAATATACTTCTTCAAAAAACTGCTATTTTTATCAGTTCTCATGTTCGGAATTAAAGCAGTGGCCCAGCCCTGTTATTCTTCGGCGGCTTTTGGGTCGGCAAACATTACGAGTTTTACAAACGTGTTTACCAACATTACCACGTGCGCTTATGGTGGCGAGTACAACGTACTTACGGTAGGGGTTTCTGGTGTTTTTACCTTTTCGGCAAGTGGGGGTACAGGTAATTATTTAACGTTATCTACTGGTATTAGCAGTGGTTCTATTATTGCTGGTCTTCCTCCTATTACAGCTACTTTAACCGCAGGTACTTATTATTTGCACGTGGCTACTTCAAGCACATGTGGTACTGAAAGTTTGTGCCATACAACTAGTTATAGCAATACTGCAATTGCAGGTTCACCTAGCATTACTTTGCAACCGAATACTTTGAGTTTATGTTCAGGTTCTAGCGGTTCGTACATAATGAACGCATCGGGTGCTACCAGTTTTCAGTGGGAGTCTAGTACTGGTGGTCCGTTTACGGCTTTAACCAATGTGGCACCTTACTCGGGTGTAACAACACGTACATTAAACCTTACGGGAGTAACCAACCCAATGAATAACATGCAATTTCGTTGTATAGCAACAAATTCAGTTGGAAATGTATCTACTAATATAACCGTTTTAACTGTTTTGGCAGGTGCAAGTTTACCCTTAATAGAAGATTTCAATGCTTCTACTATTTTCCCTCCACTATGGAATGTCAATTCGTCCAACCCTTGGTTTGTATTTAATAACCACGGAACAAACGGAACAAACGGTATGACGCGCAATTTATACGGTACGACACAAACTTTAGCTATTGCGCAAACGCCAAATTTAGGGGTAGCTACCTCTTCCACCTCTTTAACGTTCGATTACCGTTTAATGGAATACTCGGGTTATCCAGGTTTACCAACACCAACAGCATCTATTGCTAACGACTCACTAAATATTTTCATTTCTACTAATTGTGGTCAAACGTTTACACTTTTAGGATCTATCAATGCTTCTAACCATGTTACATCAACGGCATTTGTTAGTAAAACATATAATTTGGCAGCGTACGCTGGTAGCAGTTTCATTATTCGTTTCAGAGGTAGAAAAGACCCAGTAACATTTTCAGATTACTATTGGGATTTAGATAATATCAATATTTCTAACGTTGTTCCAATTGACGTGGGTGTTAACGGATTTGTTACACCAATAACAGGTCGTCCGTGTTATAACAATAACGAACAAGTTGTTGTTACGGTTAAAAACTACGGAACATCAAGTGTTTCTAATATACCTGTTAGTGTAAGCATAACAGGAGCTATTACATCGGTTATTTCAACAACTTTAGCTGGGCCAATTCCATCTGGCGCAACTGCTAATGCAACTGTGGGTATTGTAAATATGACAACGGCTGGTGTTTACAACTTCAAATGTTATACAAACCTATCAACCGATCCAACAAAAGGCAACGATACCTTATTCCCTGTAGTTCAGCGATCTGTAACAGCGACAGGAGCAACACCTTTGCCATATTTTGAAGATTTTAATGCGCTATCGGCACTCCCAGTAACCTGGCTTAATAATCCAACTAACTCTTGGTTTGTAGGCGTTAATCATGGTACAAGCGGCAGTAACGGTATGTTTAAAAATTTATTCGGTACCTTCAGCACGCGTGCTGAAGCCGATATGTTAAAATTAGGTGTGGTTACACCGAGCACAGCCATTAAGTTTGATTACCGCTATGTAGATTTCTCGGGCTTCCCATCGTCGGCAGCTACGCAAACTTCTGCAATTATTGGCGATTCGTTAAATTTATACGTTTCAAGTAACTGTGGATTAACTTACTCTTTATTGGCAACTATTAATGCAAATAATCACGTGTCCTCTACAGCCTTTGTTAGCAAAACATATCCTTTAGCTGCTTATGCAGGTTCAGACATCGTTATTAAATTCCTAGCCACAAAAGTTCCAGCTAACACGGCAGATTATTATGTTGATATTGATAATATTAATGTTTATAATGCAAGCGCATTAGATGCGGGTATATCCGCTTTAGCAGCGCCTATTACCAACACGTGTTATACCAGTGCAACGCCAGTATCTGTTGTGTTGAATAATTTTGGTACAGGTTCAATGTCTAATATTCCTGTTACGGTTACTGTAGCATTGGGTGCCAACACTCAAATTATTAATACTACTTATACACCTACTATTCCTGCTGGAGGTTCAGTAACGGTTTTGGTTGGTAATGTTAACATGGTTAATCCTGGTACTTATAGCTTTACTTCAATCTCTAACTTAGCAGGTGATGGTAACTCTAGCAATAACCAAAACCTTACAACTTTAACAACACCTATTATTGCAGCTATTAGCGGACAAACAGCTTCGTGTTTAGGAGGTTCGGTAACGCTGAACGCTTCAGGTACTGCTACTTCTTATTCGTGGAGTACAGGTGCCACCACTAATTCAATTTCAGTTTCTCCAACTACAAATACTGTTTATTCAGTAATTGGCACTTCTTCGTTAGGTTGTGTGTTTACTGCTACACAAGCCGTAACAGTTACTAACCCAACTATAACAGCAAATGGGGCTATTGCTTGCGGAAGCGGTACATTAAGCGGCACTGTAACTGCTTCTTCGTTTGGAACTGTTAATTGGTATGCTAGTCCAAGCTCTACGGTAAGTTTAGGAACAGGAAATAGTTTCCCTGTTTCGGCTGCTGTAACTACTACTTATTATGCTCAAGCTTCATCGCAAGCAGTAAATCAAATTGGTTTACCTACTAATACTACTGTCTCAGGTGGTGGTCAACAAACGAGTACAAACTACAATATATTTGATGTATTTAGTACGTGTATCATTCAAGATGTAACAGTTTATGCTGGTGCAGTTGGTAACGTAGTATTCGATTTACGCGATTTGAATGGTAACTTAATTACAACAACTTCGGTACCTGTTACCAATACAGTTTCTGGTCAAGTTGTTCCTTTAAACTTTGTGGTTCCTCCAGGTGTAGGTTACCGTTTAGGACAAGGAGCGGGTAGCGTTTCCATGTTTAGAACTTCTGTTTCTAATAACTTATATCCATTCACCATTCCTGGTGTAATGAGCATGACGAATAGCGCAGCGGGTAATTCTTTCTATTATTTTGGTTACAATTGGACAGTTGTATCTCCAGGTTGTACAAGTCCTTTGGCACCTGCGGTATTTACAGTAAGCCCTTCAGGTGCTGTTAATATTGCGGCTTCGCCTTCGGTAATTTGTTCAGGTAACTCTACTACTTTAACAGCAAGTGGTGCTACTACTTACAGTTGGAGTAACAATGCTACCACAGCAGCTATTATTGTTACACCTAGCGTTACAACAACGTATTCAGTAATTGGAACGGGTGGATGTGCTGGTACAGCTTCTACAACAATTAATGTAAATGCTACACCTGTTTTAAATGTATCTCCTACGGTTAGCATACCATTTGGTTCTTCAATTACGTTTACCGCTAGTGGTGCAACCAGCTACACTTGGAATCCTGGTAACCTTAATGGCCCTTCGATTACAATTACACCGAATACCTCAGCAATTTATTCTGTAATTGGTGCAGGAGCTAATGGTTGTGTAGCTACAGCTACTACTGGAGTTTTGGTAACAATAGGTGTTGTTGAAAACGGTGCAGCTAGTGCCGTGCTAAATGTTTATCCTAACCCAAACACAGGCGTGTTTATTGTTGAAATGGATAAGGATTATACAACAACTTTAGAAATGCTCGATTTAACAGGTCGTGTAGTTTTGACAGAAACATTCACAGAAAAAAATCATCAAGTTAATGTGACAGCTTTAGCCAATGGTATTTACTACGCTCGTATTAAAAACGAAAAAGGTAATAACATTGTAAAAATTGTAAAACAATAATCTTAAAAGCTATGATAAAGAGCCACTCCTAAATAAGGGGTGGCTTTTTTTATGAAAGTTATTTTAAGTATTTTTTACACTAGACCTCTTTCATAATTGATAATTATGAAAGAGGTCTAATTTACTTTTTATCAGAAGATGTTCAAGGCCAGGTGTTATTCGCCAACAGTGAGCTTCGCTCATGCCATTATCAGAACTATGTGTAAAAAAGTTCTATATTCTCTATAATACATGGGCATCATTAACAGCTTATTTTCAACGCTTAATTTTGGTTTAGGAGCTAGTTTAGCACCCTGTATTTATGAATAGATACTGGAGCTAAACGATTAGCCTCAGAACGCATTACTATAAACGTCTCTTTTGAAACTCTGGTGAGCCTTTTAAATAAATAAGGTTTGTACTCTTTTATATTTTTCCATTTCAAACTCTAATTTCTGAAACAATAACGGCTCTTTTAACAACACCTTATTTTGTTTTTAAAAGTAGAATGTGAATTATGAAAGAGGTCTAATCCATTAGTAACAACAATTAATCCGCTTCGTTCTTTGCAAACGTTGCGTATTGGCTTGTTAAACCTGATGTAAGAAATTTTAATCCAGTTATGAATTTATTCTAAAGCGTTACTTGCTTTAAATCTTAGTTTAACTCAGTTTATAAGTCTATCAACTATTTTCAAGGCGTATCCCATCAATTCATTTTCAGAATTATTATTTGCCAATATGGCAACTGCCGAATTTTTAGAAGGAATTAGTATCACAATGCTTGAACTCCCGTAAGTTCCACCGTTGTGAAAATAGACGGTTTCATCTTTGATTTGGTGAATGCCCCAGCCTAATCCTACGGCTTGACCTTGTCCTTTGAGTTGATTATCAAGTACCATGTCAATAACACGAGTTATAATTTTTGGTTTTTGTAAGTGTAAATTCAAAAACGTGATAAGGTCAGGTAAAGTTGTTTTTATACTCCCCGAAGGGCTAAGCCCCGCCAACTGAATTAAAGGCATTACATTTGATTTTCTATGAGGTATGGCAACGTCAGTTAAATATTGTTCCGACACATTGAGAAAAGTTGATTTTAGATTTTGTCCGTCGTTAATGTACTTTTTGAAAAGTAACTCAAATGTTGTTTTCTCTGCTTTTGCCATAGCTAATCCTAATACACCAATGCCAAAGTTCGAATAGTTAACTTGCCCATAACCATTAAGCGTATCCATGGTTTTCAAAATAAATAACATAAAATTTTCTGTAAACAAACCGTAAGGATTATTTTCATCAAAGCCCTTTAAGTGCATTAAACTTTTAGTGTTATCAAACCCTGGAAGCCCCGACGTGTGCGTTGCTAAATCAACCAGTCTAATCTTAGAACTCCATTTTTTGCCTGTCGAAATAGTTTTAGGTAAATATTTTGAGAGCAAATCAAAGCGACTAATTTTCTGTCCCACTTCCAAAGAGGCAAGTATAAAAGAAGTGTAAAGTTTGGTTACTGATCCAATTTCAAAAAGAGAAGTGCTGTCAATATCTTTTATCTGGTTGGTATATTTACCGCCAAAATAATAGGAACTAATTTCACCCTTTTGAATGATACCAATACTAAGCCCCGAATTAATAGTATCCTTAAAATGGATTGCCGCAATACTATCAATTTGATGTTTTAGACTTTGTCCAAACATGGTTTGAAACAAGACTAAGAAAAAAACGAGTATTACTTTTTTCATTGTCAATTAGGATTTAAAATTATTAGACGTTTAACCCCCATTTATGTTACAAGCCCCCATCAACTATTCATTCAAGTAACAAGAATACCTTTGCCAATAAACGGGTTGTTGAACTTACTTTACTTTTCTTATCCGTTTTAACCACACATTAAGTAACAACAAGGCTACCGTTGCTCCTACCGAAATGTAAGCTATTAAATCGCCAAACGTACTATAAAATGTTTTTGTGTGGCCCGCACTAATTTTCTTTTTAATGAGTGCCGTTTGCCACCAATTGGTACTTTGCTCTACACTCCCATCGGCATTAATAAAGCAGCTAATGCCTGTGTTGGTGCATCTAACAACGGGCATACGGTTTTCGATGGCACGCAAGCGGGCGTAGTTTAAATGTTGTATATAACCTGGCGTATCCTCCCACCAACCGTCGTTAGTGATAATACAAATAAAATTAGCACCAGCTCTAACGTAATTGGTTAAATAATCGCCGTAAACGCTTTCGTAACACACTACGGGCGCAGCAACCATTACCGAGTCTTGATGTTTAAAAACACCACGTTGCGCTTGTGTACCTAAACTGCCCATGGTGCCGCCCATGTTAATGGCCAACGACTCCAAAGGTTTTAATAACCACGGAAACGGCATACGTTCAACACCAGGTACTAATTTCGATTTATGGTACACCTCTACACTTACTTTATTAATTTGTAAGGCCGTGTTAAACTGATCGTAGTACAAACCGCTTTCTTCCTCTTTGCGGGCGGTTGAACTAACCGCCTCTTTCGCTTCATAAAATTTATAGGTGTTGGCTCCTGTAATAATATGTAGTTTAGGAAAGTAACGTATCAAACTGTCTCGAAACCAAACAACCGGATCACTTTGCGCTAAGTTGGCTTCGTTAATATTATCGGTAATAAACGTTTCGGGTAAAATTAAATAATCGGTTTGCGCGCTCAACTGTGGCTTCACCAATTGTAATACATTTAAAAATTGAGTTTGGTAATCCATTTGAAATTTAACGTTATACGGATCTATGTTAGGCTGCACCACAACTACCTCATAAGCCTTGGTTTGAGTAGAGGTAGAACCCTTCGCCAACATAATTTCCGATAAGGCAATGGGCAAAACAATAGCCAGTGCTATTTTCCAACTGGCTTTTAATAACGCCAACGAAAACCCATGTTGTTTTAAGCCTTGAACCATTAAAAGATTAACGCCCAATATCCATAGGCCGCCACCGCTTGTGCCCGTGTATTCGTACCATTGCACCCACTGGCTATGAAACGCAAAAACATTGCCTAAGGTTAACCACGTCCAACTCAAATCCCACAACGTATGCCCATGTTCCCAAGCTAACCATATAGGAATTAATAAATAAATGGCCCATGGTTTTTGCAAACGATTTTTGACGTTTGAGAAAAAGACAAACACCATCGTCATTAATAAACTGTTACAAATAAATGCCATGCAAGCCCCGCCCAACGAGGCATAAACCACCCACCATGTTACCAGCAAATTCCAAATCAAAAAAGTAAAATAAACCCATAAAATAAATCTCAATTTTTGCTTGGCTTGGTGGCGCACTAAACTGTATTCGTCTTCAATAATTAAAAGCGGCACCCACGCTATAAAAATAAGTAAGCCTAAGTGAAAGTACCAACTTGCCGCCAACAGCAAGCCACTCAAGAGCGAGAGGCCAAACGACCGTGTATTGAACGCCATCGTTACTATTCGCCGGGTTTATTAAATTCGTTGCGCTCAACATATTCAATAATGCGCGACGCAATATCTATGCCTGTTGCGCCTTCAATGCCTTCCAAGCCTGGCGAAGAATTCACTTCCATTACCAAAGGCCCACGTGCCGATTGCAATAAATCTACACCAGCAATACCCAAACCTAGTTTTTTAGCGGCTTTAATAGCAGTGGCGCGCTCTTCGGGCGTTAATTGAATAACACTAGCCGTTCCGCCTCGGTGGAGGTTGCTTCTAAACTCTCCATCTTTTGCTTGACGTTTCATAGCGCCTACAATTTGTCCATCTACAATAAACACCCGCAAATCGGCACCTTTTGCTTCTTGTATAAACTCTTGCACCAACATGTTGGCTTCTAATTTTAAAAACGCTTCCACCACACTTTTAGCAGCCTTTTGGTTTTCGGCTAATATAACGCCAATGCCTTGTGTGCCTTCAAGTAATTTAATCACGCAGGGCGCACCGCCAATGGCTTCAATCACGCTATCAATATCTTTATCTTTTGGCGAACTGGCAAATGCTGTTTTCGGAATGCCTAATCCAGCACGGGCTAGTATTTGCAGGCTGCGCAGCTTATCGCGCGAACGCACTAATGCTTGCGACTCAACGGCCGTAAAAATTTTCATCATCTCGAACTGACGCACAACCGCACTGCCATAAAATGTGGCACTAGCACCAATACGCGGTATAACGGCATTTACCTCGGTAATTTCTTTCCCGTTATAATAAATATGTGGGCGACCTTGCTCAATTACCAAAACACATTTCATGTGGTCGAGCAACACCACTTCGTGTCCGCGCAGTTCGGCCGCTTCTATTAACCGTCGAGTGCTATACAAATTTTTATTTCGCGAGAGAATGGCAATTTTCATAATCGTTCATTTTTGGAAATGGATATTGAAGTTGTTTTAAAGTTGAAATCAATAAATGATTTATGATGAATTTTTGATTTATACGAGGCCAATTTGGCAGAGACAACGAGCTATTTATCTCAAAAAATTTAACGAAGTAAAAATCAAAAAGGCGCATAAAGGCTTTAATTAGTTTGACTGTAACAACTTTATGAAGTAAAGGTAATGTTGCGACGTAAATATACCAATCTTTATCACTAAAAATTCTTTATCTTTTTTTGTTTTTTTGGGTTAGAACTGATTTTCCGTTGGTGTGTAAGCGATTCACATCCACCATAAATTTACCTTTTAAAAAACGGCGGCCAATTAAAACAGGATAGCGCATATTGGCGCGGTCGCTCAAAGAAAGCGTTGTGTTTATTTTTTTCAAGCCCAATTTAATAACCGTTTTAATAATGTAACGCTCTTCCATTTCGCCAAATGAATTTTTTATTTTTTTAAGCGTAAATTCCTCGAAACGGTGCTGGCGATGCGAGTATTCCTCGTGTGAGGGGTCTAACAACACAAAACACAACCAGCGTTTTCCTTGTTCTTCAATCACTTTTATATCTTTGCAATGAACAGACGAGGTGTAAGCACCTGTGTCTATTTTAGCCTCTACACCTGTTAAATCGAGTAGCGGAAAATCTACAAACTCGCGCCGACCTATAATGCGTATGCCTTTCATAAATGGGGTTTATACAAGTGGTAAAAGCGTGCCACATCTACTTCGGGATGCAGGACGGCTTTACTTTGGATGAAAAATACAAAATTTTTACTAAAATAAGGAGCCAACATCACGCCTTTTGTTCCTAGCCCATTAAATACAAATACCGAATTATGGTTAGGATGCACGCCCATAATGGGGCGGCGGTCTTTACTACTTGGCCTTACGCCCGCTTGGTGTTGCGTTATAATGGGTTCAACCGAAGTGATGGCGACTAATTTGTTAAGCAATTCTAGTTGACCTTCAAGGCTTGGTAAATCGTTGAGCTGTTGCCATTCGTAAGTAGCACCTAGTTTAAATGTATTTTTTTCGGTTTGAAATAAAAAGCCATTGCGGTTGAAAATAACCGTATTTAAGTGAAGTTGATCGGTTTGTAAGGTAAGTAACTCGCCTTTGGCTGGCACTAACGGAATCCAATTAAAATAAGGATTGTTTTTTACCAAATACCCTTCGCAAAAAACAATGCGTTTAGCTTGGTGCTGCTGGTAATGCACACCCAACAGTGTTAATTTTAAATCGTTATATTGAAAAGTGGCTTCACTAAAACAATCTTTAAAAAAATGATTGCTGGCGTTAATAAAAGCCGATACGTTTAAATTTCCACACTGGTTAACAAAACTGTAGGGTTCGTTTAACCAACAATTAGTAAGGTATTCGTTTCCGTTTGTGTAAATGGTTTTGTCTAAAAAGAGGGCGGCTTCGGTTTCGGCTTTTTTTAACCAAAGGGTTTGCTCTTGCTTTTCTTTAAAACTTCGCAACATGGGGCGTTCGGTAATAAAACGCGCTTGCATAGCGGTTTCGGCGGCCTTATAAAAATGGAGCAATTCAGGAATCAACAACTCGGCTAACCAACTTTTGGTCATGCGTTTAAACACCATGGGGTTCCATATTCCGGCGGCGGCGTGCGAGCAATTCGATAAGTTTGAATTACCAATCCACCGAAACGAAAGCCCTTGTTGGTAAAGTTGAAAGGCGAGGGTATTGGCGGCTAATCCATTCCCAACAATTAATACATCGGTCATTTAATCGTTATAACTAAACGGTTTTTTGGGGCGATACCCTGGCATATACCCACGATAGGCTCCCGATAAGTACAAAATAATTTTACCGCCAAACAATTGTTGCCTACGGTTTACATCGGCAAACACAGCCACTCCAATCCCTAAATCGTATTTGAATTTATAAACGAATTGGCTACAAGCGTATAAACCCATCACGCTGTAATCTACAGGTGCCAAGCCCGTAGAAGAACTGGTGTCTGAAACCAGAAAAAAACCATACGAGTAACTGAGACCTCCAAAAATGGCAAAATTATAATTACTCTTTTCGATTCGTTTGCCGTAACAGCCGTGTACTTGTAAATTATTTTTAGCGAAGGCTAAAGATGTACCGCTTATAAACCCGCCTATTTGGCAATATTGTTTGCGTAGGTGAAAATTAAAATCGCCGCCACCCAAACGCTGCACATCTCCACGCTGCGGCGATACAGCAACACCTACCCCGCCGGTTACATAATTATTCCAAATGCGGTAACGCTTTTTTTCAAAAACGACCTCGGCTTTACGGTCAAATATATCACTTTCTTTTCGTGGATTATCTATACTTGGCGTTTGCGCCAGCACCCGACCAACCAAACCCATTAAAAGAAAAACTAATTGCTTTCTCACTTGTTAAAGATACTAAGTTTCAATCTATTTTTATAAGTAACTTTAATAAATGGTAGCTAGATTTTATTATGTGGTTATTCTTTTAAGCTTAACTGGTTGCCACCAGCAAAGCAACCAAGCTATTAAAAACGAACCCAATGTAAATACGGACTCTGTTTTCACGTCTATTTTAAACCAATGGCCAAAAGGTACTTTTGTTTACGAAAGTAATGCGGGTATTTATACAGAAATTTGGGAAAGGGCAGACCAAGAACTAAGAGGGCAAGGTAATTTTATCGTTCAAGAAGATACTTTATTTAGCATGAAAATGCACCTAGTAGAAGTGAATAATTATATCAAAATGTTTTATCAAGTCAATCGCCAAAACGACGGTAAAGAAACCGAATTTGCCTTAACGAATCATACCAATAACCGATTTACATTTGAGAATCCGTTCCGACATTTTCCTTCTATTATGACCTATGAATTGTTAGGCGATAGTGCCATTCACATTACCGAACGGGGCTTTAAAGATAGAAAAGAAGAAACCCAAGATTTTGTGGTTAAAAGAAAGCCCTAAC
Organism: Bacteroidota bacterium; assembly: GCA_013297775.1. Classification (GTDB taxonomy): domain Bacteria; phylum Bacteroidota; class Bacteroidia; order B-17B0; family Aurantibacillaceae; genus Aurantibacillus. The sequence continues at coordinate 196,753 of JAAFIL010000001.1, read as the reverse complement.
TTGCGCGCCACCGATGTGAATAATTTTTCCACCCTCGCTTTTTCGCCCATCGTAATTAATACTAATTTGAATATTAGAGGTTAAGTTGCGTTGAAAACCCAAATTCCAAGTATAGTTATTGCCAGGCAACAAAGCATTCAACATTTCGTAAGCCACGGGACTATTGGTTTCGCCTTTGTAAGTAATTTTTATATAATCTACGCGGGCACTTACATTTCCTTTTTCACTGCTGTTCCAACGTATTTCTAATCCAAAGGTATTGGCCACACTTTGTTCGTTAGAGACGCCCTTGTTTTGGTTAGTTTTTTGACTGTATTTAAAGCTGCTACTAATCCGAAATAACGTATTGGGTTGATAACTCAATTGTTGCTCGGTATCAAAAAATAAAATATCAAAATTTCGGGTATTGAAAAATTGGGTTTCTAGTAATTTATTACCAAGCGTATTGTCGTTTTGAAAGATGAAATTTTTTAAAAACGTAATGCGCCCTTTTACCTGATGCGAACTTAAATTACGCCCTTCGATGCCGTTGGCCAAAAGCTGCTTGCTGCTATTATTTAGATAGGTATAATCCATACTAAATATGGCTGAAGATTGATTAAAAAATAAACTCTGCCTAATGTTGTTGGTGTTGGCAATTAAAAGGGTGTCTTGCACGTTTAAGAAAGGATTAAAGCTGTACAATTCTCCATCGTCGGCAGTTCGGTTATCTATCCTAAAACTGGTTTGGGTAGCAAAGCGCGAAACAAAAGCGGCTATTTTATTTTTTTTTGAACTAAGTAATACCGATGGTTTTAAATTAAACGCCACGCTTAATTGATTTTGCAACACTTTTACATAGGTGTTTGTAGGCACGTAAATACGAATGTAGCGCGCCTGATCTTGAAACTGCGCAATTTCAAATTCGTTTAATTCTTTAATGCCATTGTTGTTATAGTCGTTCCAAGCGTAAGTACCTTGCGAGGCCACCACTTCAATGTAGTAAAACTCGCGGCGGTTTTCGAGTCCGTAACCTGTTTCGTAAAACGCATTAGCGGTTATAAACCCATTCCAATACCGTGGATTGTATTCGACACGCCCGAGCAGGCTGTTGTCGGGGCGTATGGCTGTACTTCGTAAATTTTTAGTATTCAGTTTGCGGTAAGTAACCAATACACTAAAGGGATTATTTTTAATGCTATTGATTTGTGATTGTAGGCCAATGTTCGTAGCCATTGTGCTATCGGTAAGTTGGCCATTAAACCCTTGTTTGTCGCGCCGCTCGCGGTAAAATACCTTGTAGCGATTGCGAGAGGTATCGGCATTGCTTATGGCACCTTCCCACTCCCAAAATTGATATGCTGCATTTTGGATGCGACTGTCTTTTTTAAATAGATTATTTTCCAATTCATCGCTCCAACTCAGCCGGAAACGGTTAATGCCTTGGCTAAGAAGAATTTTATGTCGGTAAAATTGTGTGTTTTTTAGCGTGTCTCTACTTTGTAAAAACGAGCCGTTGTATTGCGATTGGAATCGTTTAAATTGATGTGCGGCATTTAATTGTTGTTTAATCCCTTCGTAATTAGCGGCTTCTTTAAACCCTGCGATTTGGTAAAATACCCGCGAATTGGTTTTGTGAGTAATGCCCGTTTCGATAGAGGCAATGTGTTGGTCGTTAGCTAAGGTGGCACTTAATGGCCGATTCCAATCGCGCTCAAATTCAACACTCCGAAAACGTTCAATTTGCTTAAACTGCTTTTGAACGTATTCGTAGTTGGCGTTGTAAATTAATTTAGTAGCTTGACCCGTAGAGTCGGTTTGCCAGGTGGTTTCGTTTTTACTAACTAATTTAAAACCTCCTGCCTCATCGTCGCGGGCATCAGCTGAGCTAAAGGTGTTTAAATCATTTTTTGTATAAACCCCTTCGGTTTGCAAACTGTGCTGCGGATTAAAACTGTATTGCACCCCAGCCGTTACCATTTGTGTACGTTTGGGTGTAACCAGCGTAATAACTGGCTCATAAAGACCTTGTTTTATTCCATTGATGGGGGCCACCCATCTAAAAATTTTGCCATTAGCCGTTGCGCCATTAACCTGAATGTAATTGCCATGGGTAGCTCCCACATTACTAAATTTAAGTCGAAACTTTGCCTTTTCGGGATTAATGCTATATACATAAACTGGGCTATAGAGTACATTATTGACGGCACTGTCTTTCCGTTCATAAAACACATCGCTGTTATTAAAACTGGCTTCTTCTACCCCCGTACTAACGGCCTTTTCGAGGGTATCGCCAATGGCAATTAACACATTTTTTTGCGCTTGTGTGAGCGTTTGTTGTAAGGGGCGGTTTTTATTATCTTGCTCGCTAAACACATTTACAAAGGCTTTCATTTTTTTGTTGCTGATTTCTTCGCCAAAAAATAAAAGCGAGCGGGCATAATTACGCTCGGCATATTGAAACTCGGCGACAATGCGTTTGTCTTTGGTGATGAGTTGTTTGGCTGTAAAAATTAATTCGGCGGTGTTATAATCAATAATGTAATCGTTCTCTTGTCCACGTTGTAAAAGTTTCCCATCAATGTAAATTTTTTCGGTACCACTCAAGATAACAATAAAGGGTTCGTTATCGGCACCTCGCAATCGGTAAGGACCTTGGTTGTTTTCGATTCCAAAAAATACTTGTCTCGAAAATTTACCGCGCGATACGGCACCGCTAACACTCGTGCGAAATTTAAGCGGTTGTTTTAAACTTGAGTCGGTATAATTGTTTTCGAGTAACAAGCCTTGTGTGCGCTTGTAAAAATTCATGAAGTACGAATTATCGGGGCGGCTTAGTTGATAATCGCCCACCAATAATTTGGTGGATGCGTTGTTGAGTTGAATAAAAACTTTATCAAACTCTTGCAATTGTGCCGTGGTGCCATCGGCCTGAAAAGGAATGTTATTATCGGTAGCCGCTAACACCATATCAATATCGGGGGCTAACTTACCATTTACTTGTAGGTTTAAATTGGAGTTTACGCTTACATCTTGATTATTACCAAAGTTGATGCCACGGCTAATGCTTCCGTTTTTATTTAAACCGTCGTTCTGAAATAAAAATTCGTTGCGTTTATCGTCGGTTGTGTTATAAAAGATAGTGTAAGGTTTTTGATAGACCGATACATCTTGATATACTTGAGAGGGATTTTTATGGAAATATTTTTTTTCAAAATTATAGGGGAAAGTTTGGTAACGCACGGTTATACTGTCGGGGGGCTTTGATAAAAAAATCAAGGCGTGTAAACGGTAATCCAGTTTAGGCGCAAAGTTTTTTTCGCGAATGGGAAAACGAATGTAGGTAACAGAACCTGGAACGATGCTTAACGAATCTAAAACCAAGGTATCGGGTAACAACCGAAACGTTTTGGTTTTGAAAGCCGATGGCACTTGCGCCTGTAAATTTCCGAGCCATGCAAAACCTATCCAAAAGAAGAGGAATCCTTTAAAAATAAAAAGTGGGCTACTGTTCAAAATAGATGGTAAGCCTTTACAAGTAAGATTTTTTTGATTTATAAAATAGGGGATAGGGGGTCTATAAATCTGATAGAGGCGTTTCTTAAATCCATTGCCGTCTTTGCCGTTTATCATGCCATTTCGGATTTAATTGAATTTTGTTGAGGTCATCAACGAAATATTTAGGATTAACGCTTTATTTATTACACTTGGTATAACGGTATTAAAGGTAGTAAATTGTGCGATTAGTAAAAGCAATTATCCGAGATTATGCAATAGGAATCGTAGTGAGAGGCGAAAGCCCAATAAAACAGGTACTTTTTCGACTGAGGCATAGTGCCTCTATGGTGAAGGAGAAAAAGTGACTGTTTTGAAGGGATTTCGGCTCGTAATAGATTTCTATTGCATAATCTCGGATTATATGATTTCAGGTTTAATCTTCCAACATAAAAATAGCCTCGTTAAACTCGTTTAAGGCTTTATTATTTTTTTGTTCGCGTGCAAAGGTCAAGCCTTGTTTATAGTAAGAAATGGCGAGGTCGAAGTGTTGTGTGGCTTCGTGTACTTTTCCAAGTTGATAGAAGGCTGGAATGTAAGTGGGATTAATTTTTATAACCTTACTAAGTTGTTGTTTAGCCGCAGCCCAATCTGGTAGGCTAATGTACTCCATGGCTAAGGCGTAATTCAAAAATAAATCCTCGGGTTCTTTTTCGAGCATTTCTATTAAACTGGCTATGCGGGGGGCAAACGGCATCGTTTTATTTTTCGGCGGCGGTAAATTGTTTTATAACGCGCACATCGTTTTCAAAAAATAGGCGTAAATCTTTCATTTGGTATTTCAACATGGTGATGCGTTCTATGCCCATTCCAAACGCAAAGCCTTTGTACTTGGCACTGTCTATCCCACAGTTCTCTAACACTTGGGGGTCAACCATGCCGCATCCCAAAATTTCTACCCATCCCGTATGCTTACAAACGTTGCAGCCTGCGCCTTTACAAAGGGTACAACTAATGTCCATTTCGGCACTTGGTTCGGTGAACGGGAAATAACTAGGACGCAAACGTATTTTGGTTTCCTCGCCAAACATTTCTTTGGCAAAGTAAAGTAGGGTTTGTTTTAGGTCGGCAAAAGATACTTTTTCGTCAATAAATAAGCCTTCTACTTGATGGAATTGACAATGCGCACGAGCACTAATGGCTTCGTTGCGGTAAACGCGCCCCGGCGATAGCGTGCGAATGGGCGGTTTTTGATTTTCCATGATGTGTACTTGCACACTCGACGTTTGGGTGCGCAAAACCAATTCGGGATTAAGGCTCACGTAAAACGTATCTTGCATATCGCGCGCTGGGTGGTTTTCGGGGGTATTTAACGCACTAAAATTATGCCAATCGTCTTCTATTTCGCGCCCTTCGCTAATGGTAAACCCTATTTTTGAAAAGATCGAAATGATTTCGTTTTTAACAATAGACAAGGGATGGCGAGCACCCATTTGAAACACAGGTAATGCGGGTGCACTTAAATCGAATGTAGGACTTACTTGCGTTTCATTTCCTTCAAACTGCTCTTTAAGGGTATTAATTTTAGTTTGAGCTATATCGCGCAGGTGGTTTAATTTTTGCCCCATTTCGCGTTTAAGGTCGTTGGGAACGGCTTTGAAATCGTCGAACAACGCCGTGATGGCACCCTTTTTACTTAAAAAACGGATGCGGTATTCTTCCACTTCTTCTTTTTTTTGGGCGGTTAACTGTTCGAGTTCTTCTAACAGCGCATTTATTTTTTCGAGCATATCCCTTGGATTAATGCGCAAATTTAATCAAATTTAAAACTTAAATTGCTCAAGCATATTTTTATACTCGTTTTTTTAGGTTTTAGCTTGGGGGCTAAGGCACAGTTTATGCGTTATAAGCTGCACGAAGGCGATACCATTAATGTGATTGCAAAAGATAGTCTTAAACAAGGCTTGTGGCGCGAGTTTTGGGGCAACGGCGATATCAAAACAGAAGTGTTGTATAAAAATGGGAGAAAGCAAGGCTTAGAAATTCATTGGTATAATTTTCCGAATTGTATAAAAGAAGAGCGGTTTTACAATAAAGGATTGTTAGATGGGCCTGTAACGGTTTACGCTAAATCGTGTAAAAAAGAATCGGTTGAGCATTATAAAAATGGGGTAAAAGAAGGCTTAGAACTTAACTACCATGCCAATGGGCGTTTAAAGAGCGAGGGCAATTTTAAAAAAGGAAATTTGGATGGTGTGTATAAGGTATATGATAAAAAAGGAAAGTTTAGTTTCGAGAGCCGCTCAACAACCGAGGCGGTGGAGTATGACGCACACCTTGAAGATACCCTCGACCACACTATTTATAGGGTGTTGAGCCGAAATAGTAAATGGCGAAAAACAATCATTGTAACCGATTTAACGGCAAGCATGTATCCTTATGCTAAAGAAATAAACACGTGGTTAAAATTACATTTCTTAAAAGATACCGCTCAACAAACCTTTGTTTTTTTTAATGATGGCGATGGTAAAAAGGACGAGCAAAAACGCATTGGTTCAACGGGGGGTATTTATTTTTGTCGTGCTAAAACATCCGACGATTTAATTAACACCATGAAACTTTGTATTCAAAAAGGCGAGGGTGGCGATGCCCCTGAGAACGTTATTGAGGCGATAATAGCCGGATTAAAAAAAATACGAAAGCCCGATAATGTTATTTTAATTGCCGATAACTGGGCAAAGGTGCGCGATTTGAATTTATTAGGACGCGTAAAAGTGCCAGTAAGGGTTATTTTATGCGGGGTTTATGAGGGCATGGAGGTGAATACCGATTATTTAAACATTGCTTATAAAACCAAGGGTTCGTTACACACAATTGAACAAGACATTTCGGAGTTAATTAATCAGACCTCGGGGAAGCGGTTTAATATTAATGGATTTGATTATATTATTAAGAACGGCAGCATAAGAGCCTATTAGTTTAGCGTGCGTTAACATTAGTTCGGTAATAATGTCATTAACACATGACAAAAGAACGTTAATAACTCTTTAGCATGGTATTTGTTTTACATAAAATCAAATTTACCTTTGATAATCTTTAAAAAACGAAATTATGTTTGATAACACTGAATTTAGAAAATACGCTACCATGCACAAGGGCATTAACAGCCTCACGTTGGATAGCTACACCTCTCGCATTAGCAGTTCATTAACGCCTTATATTTTAGAGGAACGACAATTAAATGTGTCGCAAATGGATGTGTTTTCGCGTTTAATGATGGACCGCATCATTTTTTTGGGAACGGGTATTAACGACCAAGTGGCCAACATTGTGCAAGCGCAATTGCTGTTTTTAGAAAGTGTGGATGCTAAAAAAGACATTCAGATTTATATTAACTCGCCAGGAGGTAGTGTTTATGCAGGTTTAGGCATTTACGATACCATGCAAATTGTGAAACCCGATGTAGCAACCATTTGTACGGGTATGGCGGCAAGCATGGGTGCGGTGTTACAGTGCGCCGGTGCAAAAGGGAAACGCACCGCTTTAAAGCATGCCCGCGTTATGATACATCAGCCTCTGGGTGGTGCCGAAGGTCAAGCCTCAGATATTGAAATTACAGCACGCGAAATTCAAAAACTAAAAAAAGAATTGTACGAAATTATTGCCTTGCATAGTGGACAAACTTATGAAAAAGTATGGGCAGATAGCGATCGTGATTATTGGATGATTGCCGAAGAAGCAAAAGCCTATGGCATGATAGATGAAGTGCTGGTAAGAAAATAAAAAAATCAAAAGTTACTAAAGCGTCTTTTTCTGGTGAGAAAGACGCTTTTTTTATTGAGGAAAGGGGACTTCACTAGGTCAAGTTCCATACTTCTATTTTTATATTAACTCGTCAGGAAGTAGTGTTTACGCAAGTTTAGGCATTTACGATACCATAAAAATTATAAAACCCAATGTAGCAACCATCAACTTTCGTTTAAAAACAGAACTTTAGGTACAATGGTATTGATCGAATTTTTAACTTTTCATCAATCGTGTTATCCAAACAAAATTAATTTTAATGTTTTAAAAGCAATTTTTAAGTCTATACACAAGTTCCAATTTTTAATATAAAAAATATCTAGTCGTACTCTGTTGGCAATCATTTCTGTATTTTTTATCTCGCCTCTATAGCCCATTACTTGCGATAAACCCGTTATCCCCGGCTTTACCTGTAAACGCTCCATATATGTATCTACCAGTTGCGCATAACTTTCTGTATGGTAAATCATGTGTGGCCGTGGACCAATTATAGACATATCGCCAGCCAATACATTTAAAAATTGAGGTAACTCATCTAAGCTATACTTCCTTAAAAAACGACCAACGTAGGTAACTCTATCATCATTTTCTATGGCTTGTTTTGTATTTGCCTCTTCATTAACCGTCATGCTTCTTAACTTTATGCAATTAAATGGAATATTATCTTTTCCGCTTCTTAGCTGAATAAAAAACAAAGGGCCTTTTGATGTTAACTTAATTAAAAGCGCAATGATTGGAATAAACCACGATAGTAAAAAAATAATAACGAGTAAACTCACAATAATATCTATGAGGCGTTTAATGATAACGTTTATGAGTTGAGTACTCGGAGAATTATTTTTGATAACCTTCACTATTTTGAGACTGTAAATTACTAAAAAGGAGAGTGAAAAATACGAAAGCAACAATACCTCTTTGCATACTTAGAACCGACTCGGTGATAAAAAATAAACAAAAAATGATAAGTGTTGCAAAAGCCAAGTAATTTCCATTCCGAAAGATAGATTTACTTATGTGAAAAAGCAAACCCAAAAAAACAATTAAGCCACTTATTCCCATGCTGAGTAAAATTTCGATGTATTGATTGTGTGGACCATATCCCAAATAACCAGTATCTTTTAAATCAGGGTTTCCGGTATATAAACCAGTAGTTTTATATTTAGTATTAAGTAAGTCTTGAAAATCGCCTGTATGAACCCCTGTAAGCCAAGCATTTTTTTCATTCAAAAGTTGAAAAGAAAATTTCCAGAGTACAAGTCTTAAAGAAGTGCCACTAAACGGGGTGTCGTATTGATAAGTACTTTGTTTGACTACCGATAAACGCGAGGATAACTCTACAACAACGCGCTGTTTAATGGCTGGTATAAATAAACATAACATGGTTGCTACTAACGCAGAGGCAAGTAATACATACCGAATTTTACTTTTAAAGTTTAACCATATCGTTACCATAAAACTCAATAACAATAAAGCCAACATCAATTTTGAATTTAGTAAAATGCAAAAGGTAACCAATAAAATCAGCAATACGAATGCTAAAAATTTATTTATTTCCTTGTAATAAAATAAAACGCAATGGATGGCAATGATGCAATAGCAGGCCAAATAAACCGCACCCCCACCCACAACTTTTGATAACTCTTGATAAAAGAAAGCACCTACATCTCGATGTTGAGTATAAGTATAAAATGCCTGAATAATACATATTAAAAATGAAAACAAAACCCCAGCTATAAATGAAAATAGAATCCCTTTTAATTCCGCCCTCGCATACAAGCGTCCGACTAAAACAAATGGTAAAAAAAAGAGAGAGGCGCGCCTTTCAACTGTGGCAAAGCCCTCGTGCGTATTGATGCTAAAAAATGCGTGTATAAGATAGAGTGCAAAAAATGACCACAGCCATAAAACATATTTGGTTTTAAGCACATTCGTTAGTTCAATTATATGATTACCTTTTAAAACCCATGCGCCAAAACTTAAAAAAATGGCTATTGCATTTAACTTTATAGGTAAAGGCAATGTAAAAGCAATGAGGCATACCCACCTAAACTGTAAACTATCTAATATGTGTTTATACGACAAGTTCAAATATTAATAAAGAGGTGTTGATATTGTTCTACAATTTTCGGCCAACTGTAAAGCATGCGTGTTTTTTCAAAGTTATTTAATTTAAAGGACAATAGTTCATCTTTAATAGGCCAATTAAGTATCATCTCTTTGATGTGGAATTCATCTTTAAAATAAACGGCATCTGTTTGTAAAACAGCTTTGTTAAATTCATTATCGTGGGCACATATAAACGCATTGCTCGCCATGGCTTCTAACAACGATGGATTGGTGCCGCCAACCGAATGCCCATGAAAATATATTTTACAGTGCTTGCGTAAACTATTTAATTTTTCAATGGTGTATAAGGTTTCTTTAAACAAGATGTTTGTGGAGGCATACTTTTGCTTTAAGTAATTCCCAAACTTAGTTTGCGTAGATCCGATGATAACGAGCGGAAGTTTTTGTTGAGCCAGTAAATAACCTTCGATAATGCATTCAATATTATTTTCAGGTTCTAATCGCGCAATAATCAAATAGTAATTTTCACGCAATAAATTATAGTCGTTTAAAATGGCATCGTTATAAATTACCGTTTCGGTTGTGCCATAAGCAATATAGCTGGACTCTTTTTTATAAGTATGCTTTATGTAACGTTGAATACCTATGGAATCTGCTACCAGGGCATCGCTATACTTTACGGCCCACTTTTCGGCATACTTTAAAAAGCATTTAGTTAATGCGCCATATTTACTTCGTTTCCACTCTAAGCCATCCATATTGGTAACAACCTTTGTTTTTTTAGGAAACAAAAACGACCACACCGAACTGCTCGTATAGCCTAATTGTAAAATAACATCATACTTTTGTTGACGACTGTGCCAAATACAATTCCAATCGTAAATAAATTGCCCAACTGTTCCCATCCAATTTTCGGGATCGTAACAAGTAATAATTTTTACACCTTTAAATTGTTTGCTAGGGTAAGGATGTAAGCTGGAGTTATAAACGCTGACCGAGAAACCTTGTTGTACTAAAGCAACCGATAAATATTCTGCCAATTGCTCAAACCCCCCATAATTGTTAGGAATACCTCGTGTACCTATAATAGCAATGTTCACAATCAATCCTTTACTTATAGATGATAATTATAAAATGGCTCGTCTAAATTCTGTTTCGCTCACTAACGTAAGTAGTATAAATTTATAGGTCGTCCTCATATTATTTGGCATTGAAGCGTTCATTTAATTTTTTGCCGTTGAGCTGCCAAACAGTTTATTCTTAACCTTCACGGCAGGGTCATATACCCAAGCTAAAAATTGTTTAACAGGCTTGCCTTCGCCTACATGCCAATCGGTTGTGCGAGGCGTTTCTACAATGTGAGCGTGTTGCATGTACGCATAAGCTGCTATCGAAGTACGAAAATTACCATCGGGAAAATTAGTAACACTATACCCGTGTAAGGTGTAATTGTTAGTTAACTGAATCACCATTCTATTAAATGGTACTTCAATAGCCGTTTTTTCGTTAGTTCTTAAATCTTCAATGTTTAAATGCCCACCATATTCTGTTTTCCAATCTTTATTAACGTACAATAATAAATTGAGGTAGCGGTACCAATTTTTATGTAAAGGATGGTAATTAAAATCTAAGTGCATGTCTAAAAAACTATTTTTTTTGCCTTGATGAATGCCACCGCCATGAAAAGCTTTGTCTAAAAACACATCTTGATTAGTAACGAATTTTAAAAATGTTTCAAATTGTGGCGACAATAAATCGTCGTGTAATTCAGCAAACAAAGGTGAAATATCCTTAATTTTCGATTTTTCAAACTTATTGGCCGCAAATACATAATCTCTACTTTTTGTTTGTATGTCGGGTATCTCCGCATGTAGTTGATTTAATTTTTCGGCATCGCAAAAATTATCAAGTATTAAATGAGGAAATGGTTTAGCTAATAAAAAATTTAAACGGTGCTGCTCTTTGTTTCTTAACAGTTCTTCTAAATGTATCATCTTTTTAAAATAGTTTCGTAAGCGTGTAAGGTTTTCTTTGCCGCTTCTTCCCAAGTAAAGGTATTAAATATTTTAGATTGTAAATGCGGTGTTGTTTCCGAATGCCAAGCCTCATCAACAGCTTTTTTAATAGCTTGCAAATCGTTTGGTTCGCAATAAGTAACCAAGTCTTCAAAGTAATCGCGCACATCGCCTCTATCACCAATTACTAGGTTACAACCCATTGCTCCCGCCTCTAAATTGCTTAAACCCGTCGTTTCGAACCAACTGGCTAGGATATGCACTTTGGCTTTTGAATAATAATTTAACAATTCTATTTGTGGTAAATTATTTATAAATACCATGTTTGAAGTGGCTTCGGCTTTGCATTGCGCATAGTATTGCTGTTGGTTGGGTGATGCCGATCCAATAAAAATAACTTTATACGAGGTATCTTTTAACGCACGTATAACGTTCAATTGATTTTTTTGCCCTTCAATGCGCGCCACGCATAACACAATATCTCTATCATGTATTTCTGTTGGCTTAAAAAGTTTTACATTAATCGCATTCGGAATAACAAAGTAATTTTTAGAAATACCATAATCTTTTTCTAAACGTTTGTATTCGTTTTGCGAGTTAGGAAGCAAAGCCGCCGCCTGCTTTAAAATATATTGAATAGAACCTCTATGTCCTTTTAAAAAAAAACGGGTGGTACTTATCTTTTCATTTTTTAAAATATATTTTGCAAGCGTTTTAAAATATTCAACCGTATCTCTCGCTAAAAACTGACTCAATTTTCCAATTGCATCCGAACGGTGTTCTTTATCGTACTCTCTATAATCAACATAAATGGTTGATACAACAAATGGAATCGTGCATTTATAAACATGTCCTAAAATATCTTCTGGGTCAATGATATTGAAGAAGTGAATAAGGGAGTAATTTTCATTCGTGATTTTACCATTCAGAATTATATCCACCTTAACTCCCAAAGCTACTAAGGCTTTAGCGGTCTCTACAATTTGAACAGTATCGCCTCCAGGCACCTCGTATAAGTTGGGCCTAGCCACCATTGCTATTTTAATTTCTGTTGGCATTAAACGTTAGGTAAATTATGGTTTGGTTGACGCCTATTAAATTCAGGAAAAACATTTGTGAATGCCAGCACCCAAATAACATACTCAACACTATTAGTAACGTAACTCCCCGTAAATTGATAAATGAAAACAAATAAAAATAGGGTTAAGCGAAAATAATTGGTATAAACTTTTGTTTTAATAAAAAAATAAAATATAAAACCAAACCGAACAATAAGTCCAAAAATGCCAAATATAGCAAGGGTTTCAGCTACTGTATTTGGTATGCGGTAGGCGTTATCTTTACCCCAATGACTAAAAAATTGCATCACAACTTCGGGCATTAATAACTTAACTTGCCCAAGGCCACAACCAAACCAAATACTTTTTAATTGAGCTACCTTCCAACCAATAGCAAACGATTCAAAGGTTCTGCCATTGGTAGAGGTATCTTCTCCCGAAAAAATATTTCCGATACGTTGCACCAACATATTATCTGGAGAAAGTAGAACCAATAATATCAACGCAACAAATGTAATGAGTACGAGTGAAGTAATGATTAGAACAGGAATTTTATAATGGACAATTGATTTTCTAAACCACCAACACAATAAACACGCCGAAATAATTAAAGCCCCAATAACACCAAACGACATAGATAGCAGTATAGGTAAAAAAGCCATTAGCAATTCGTATTTACCCTTCACGAATTGTTCGTTAAACGCATGCTTAAAAAAATAATAGGTACAGATTGGAATCATAAGCAAGGCGTAATACGATGCTTCAAATGTGAATAAGGCCAAACGGGTGTAAAGTTTCTGCCCTGTAAATAAGTTTGTGTACCAAAATAATTTTTGATAAGGCAGGGGCGCAAAGTAAAAAGGAATAGCAATTAATACAAGAATAAAGTTGAGTACAAGAATTTGTTTTAGAACCGTTTTTAAGCTAGCGTACTGCGAACAATAAATATAAACACAAATCACAAAAATGATAGTGCTAATGAATAGCGCATGTGAAAGCGCAAAGGTTTTTAAGTCAACGCCTTGTTGATAATGAATCAACGAAAAAGGAATTAAAACGAGTATGGCGTAAAATAAAAGTTTTAGTTGCCGTTTTCTAAAAATCCAATATATTAAAAAAGGAGTCAGAATATTGGTATAAAGTAAACCGCCTTTTAAACCTAAGGAATTGAAGAAAAAATAAACATGCGCCACTATTTTTTGCAGCGATAATTTAAGGGGTAGAAAACGGGTATGTGTTACTTCTTTTTCCAACTAAAAAGGGAACTGGGCTTTAAATAAATAAAATAAATACTAAGTAATAAAAGGAGTATAGATAAGGCCGTTATCAATCCATGCGTACTAACAACAAACAAAATAAAACAAAGCGGTGGAAGTATAACACTTATACTTTTCACAATTGACTTCCAACCGAAAAAGAGGCGGTGAAGTAAAAAATATTGAAAAGGCATATTGATAGCGGTGCTAATAATTAAACCCCAAATAACCCCAATCACATTAAAAAAATAAAATCCTACCAACATAGCCAGTAAATTAGAAGCGCGAAGTATTCCCTCCATTAACGAATTATACTTTAAAAAATTGGAGCCATTAATAAATTGATACGGAATAATATTAAGCAATATAAAGGCCGTAAATACTAAATATAAATTAATATAAGCAATACTATTTGTATAGAAATCGAGCCCTAGCCAAATTTTAAAAATAAACGAACCTGTTATTAAAAACGCTAAACAAACGCACCAGCCCAAAGCTGCCAAAATAAATCGCGACTTATAGTAAATAGGCAAAACACTATTATTGAGTGCATTTTCGTAAGCCACTTTCGGAAACATAAAACTGCCCAAGCCAACTACCGCATTGTGTATTTGACTACCAATTAGCACAGCAACCGAGTAGAGCCCCAGCACTTTTAAATTAGTGAAGTAACCAACTAAAATACGATCACTTAAAAACCCAACTAAACCAATAACCGATTGCAGCCAATACCAATACTGTTGTTTATTTTCAAATGCAAAAGCTACTTTAAATTTTGGAAAAAATTGTAGAAACGGATACGTGGACTTTACCACCAACCATTGCGTTACTATATTTAACACAGATACTATTACTGTACTCAAAAAAATATATTCTAAAGGCGCGCCAAACACCACCAGCAACATGTTCACTAAAATGATACTGTTGCGCGAAACGATAGATAATTGAGCCGATACATCAAAACGCTCAAAGCCTTTAAACACGCTTAATAACACCAATTCTAAAAATTTGACGGACGTGGCTATAAACACAAACCCCAACACCCATTTGGCCGTAAGTGAAAACGACTCGGGGATGTGGAACCAAAAATTAATGATGCCCGAAAACGCCAGCAAGCATCCAACAATACTGCAAGTAAAGCATATTAAAATAGCCAATGACCAATTTTTATTAACTTGCTCTATGATAGCATCTGCATTATTTAAAGCGCGGTTACTTGCAATGGTTTTAATGGTCACATCGCCCAAGCCAAAATTAAACGCATTCATAAACTGATTAATTGTGGTAGCCACCATCCAAATTCCATACTGTTCGTAACCCAAATGCTTTATAAACAAAGGCGTTGCCACAATCATTAATAGCGGATACAGCAAAAAATCTGAAAGACTCCAAACCGTATTTTTAAATAATTGCTTCTTAACAAGAATTGACATAGCCGTTTTACAGGTTCGGTAAAAATATCTATATTTAAAACAATAAAATAATTTTATTTAAAAAGATATGCCGCAAGAGAAAGATGACATTATTGATTTTTATTTACTGATAAATAAAGTACTAACGCCGTTTAAATTAATTACTAAGTATAAGTTTTTGGTTATATCCTATATGGCATTGGCACTTGCGCTCTCCCTTATTTTAAAATTTACTATCCCTTCTGTTTACGGGGGTACTCTAATTATAAAGGCTAACGACGGAAGCGATAAGTATTATTACAATATGCTTTTGGATTTAGTGGGATTGGTAAACGATAGAGATTATGCCGGACTGGCCAATGAACTAAGCGTAAATGAAAAAGAACTAGAAGGATTAAAAAAACTAACGGTTCTCCCTATCATTACAGGGAAAGACAAAGAGAGTTTAGGCTCGGTTATTATTACACTTGAAATGCTAACAAAAGATAAATTTATAAATGTTCAAAACGGTATTCTCAAGTATTTAGAAAAATCGGATCATTATCAAAAATCAAAAAAAATGCGCACTGCTAATTTGGAAAACATATCTACCAAAATTAAAAGCGAGATGCGTGAAATGGATAGTGTTAAAAAAATAGTTATTGCCAATATTAGACCACCTCAATCAACAGGCAATAGTGGCTTGGTGTATAATGTACCCTTAGACCCCTTAAAATCCTACGAAGCAACCATGAAGTTGTATAAAGAGCAATTGGTTTTAGAAGTTCAAAAAGCGTATTTAGAAAGTTTTGAATTAATTAAACCCTGTGTGGTGAGTCAAAAACCAATTTGGCCTAAGTTAAAATTTTTAATTTTACTCTTTGTTCCCATATTTCTTGTAATAAGTTTAATACACGCCGGGTTTAAAGATAAAAAACTACTGGATAAAACTTAGGTCCTTTGAAAAAAACTGTTGTTCTATATAATCCGTATGCCGTTTTTTATACCATGCCCTTGGCATTAATTGCCATTGGTTCCTACTTAGATTCTCAACAATTTAATGTGGTTATTATTGATGGGCGTTTAGAAAAGAATCCATCTCTTAAAATTTCTGAAGCATTGGCCAACAATGGCGTTTGCTTTGCTACCACAGTTTTAACGGGTAGCCCAATCAAAGATGCACTTGCAGTTTCGCAACAAGTAAAAAAACAGTTTCCCGAAATTCCAATTGTTTGGGGCGGCTGGCACCCGTCGCTTTTTCCACAACAAACGTTAGAAAACGAAGCCATAGATGTTGTTGTAAACGGACAAGGCGAAGTTACCTTTGCGGAGTTGGTGCAACGTTTTGTTAACCAGCAATCGCTAGAGGGCTTGCAAGGCATTTCGTATAAACTAAATGGAAAAATAAGTCATAACGCCGCACGAACAATGGCCGATATTAATGATTTTCCGCCCTTTAATTATGAGTTGATAGATGTAAAAAAATATGTGGCACTGAGTGGACGAAATCAACTCGATTACGTGTCTTCGCAAGGTTGCCGTTTCCGATGTTCGTTTTGTGCCGATCCATTTATGTATAAACGAGGGTGGTATGGGTTTAGTCCCGAACGCATGGGCAACGAACTAGAAACCTTATTGAAAAAATATAAATTTCAACACGTGCATTTACAAGATGAAACGTTTTTCACCAACAGTAAACGAGTAAAAGCAGTAGCACAAGAGTTGATTAATCGAAAATTAAATATATCATGGTTTGGTACAATGCGCGCCGACCAAGGCGTAAGGCTAGATGATGAAGTTTGGCAACTTTGTAAGCAATCGGGTTTAGAGCGCGTAATGATTGGCATGGAAGCGGGTACACAAGCCATGCTCGATTGGATGCAGAAAGATATTAAAGTCAATCATATTTTTGAAGCGGCTCAAAAGTGTATTCAATACAACATTGCTATCAACTTTAGCGTTATTGTTGGCTTTCCTGACGAAACCGATGAAAGCATTTCCGAAACATTGCGAATTGTAAGAGAATTGCGTAAAATGAGTAGCACATTTCATATTGGTATTTTTTATTTTAAACCTTATCCCGGAAATAAAATTGCAGATGAGTTGTTAGCAAAGGGCTACCAATTTGCTTCTACCCTCGAAGAGTGGAGCGATTTTGATTATGTAGGCACCAAAAAAAGCGAATGGATAAGTGAAGAAAAAATAGAGGAAATCGAAAATTTTAAATTCTACCAAAACCTTGCCTACAACAAACGTACGCCTGCAAAATTACTTTTTCAAGAGTTAGCAAAATGGCGCATCGAAAATAGGGCTTACCAATTTCCGTTCGAGAAAAAATTAAGACAGTGGTTAAAACCCGAACAATTAATGTCATGACAAATACTGTACTTCTGTTTAACCCTCGTGCTACCAATTATAATCCCCGCATTCCCAATTCGGTTTTGCAAATAGCAGCAAGCATTGATGCCACACACGATTGGGTTATTGTAGATGGGAATAAGGAAACAGACCCTTGGCTCAAAATAAATGAGTACTTACTCACAGGAAAAATAAAATATTTTGGTTGCACCGTAATGCCTGGTCCGCAATTAAAACAAGCCATTCCGTTCACAAAAAAAATTAGAGAAACCTATCCACATATTAAAATAATTTGGGGCGGCTACTTTGCTTCTAATCAATACAAAGTTAGTTTAAACTCGGGCTATATAGATTTTATAATTAATGGCCCTGGCGACACTGCCTTTCCGCAACTCTTAAAAGCCATTGAAACAAATTTGCCGTTTAACACGATTAAAAATTTAATTTATAAAGAAGGGAATGCGTTTGTAAAAACAGCCAAAGAAGAGTTGTTAGATTTAGATAAGTTGCCAGCCTTACCTTACGATAAATTGAATACGTTTTATTCGCTCGAAAGTTATTTATGTACTACTTATTTAGGTAAAAAAACTATTGCCTACCACAGTAGTTTTGGTTGTCCGTTTACCTGCTCGTTTTGCGCAGTAGTGCCTATTTACAATGCTCGCTGGAAAGGTAAGTCGGCACAAGGAATTTATCAAGATGCTATTTTTTTAAAGGAGAAGTACAAAGGCGATGCGATTGAGTTTCACGATAATAATTTTTTTGTATCCGAAAAACGAACCGTAGCGTTTGCTAAGTTAATTGCGCCACACAACATGACTTGGTGGGGCGAAGCGCGTATTGATACCATGGATAAATACAGCGATGAGTCGTTACAAACCATAAGTGATGCGGGTTGCCGAATGATTTTTTTTGGTGCCGAAACGGGTAACGATGCTGTACTTAAACAAATGGATAAAGGAGGGACACAAACAGGGGCTCAAATTTTAAAGTTTGCTCAACGCTTGCGTCGCTTTAATATTATTCCCGAATACTCGTTTGTGTTAGGAATTCCCGGTAAAACCGAAGCGCAAGTTAATCAGCAAATTGATGAGGACATTGCGTTTATTAAAAAAATTAAAGCCATTAATCCCAATACCGAAATTATTATCTACCTCTACAGCCCTGTGCCTACCGAAGGTTCAGAGTTATACGAACAAGTGATGGCAGCAGGGTTTCGTTTTCCTGAAACATTAGAAGAGTGGATTAGCCCGCATTGGGAGAATTTTGATTTACGCAAAAATCCGCTTACACCTTGGCTTAAACCTTACATGATTGATAAAATTAAAAATTTTGAAACGGTCTTAAACGGCCGTTACCCTTCGTGTTCAGATATACAACTTAGCCCCTTTCAACAAAAAGTGATACGTGCCGTTAGTGCATGGCGCTATGCCAGTGGCGTACACGCCTACCCAAAAGAAATTCGGTTCTTACATAAAATTTGGAAATACCGACAACCAGAAACGGAGGGGTTCTAATGTGGCGGCAATACATAGCAAAGCGATTAGTAAAACCTTTTGTAGCATGGTATTTAAAAAAGCCACGCCGTTTCCATTATAAAAAATTACAGTTTATAATTTTGCCAAGTGTTTTCCACCCGCGCTTTTTTTTCAGTTCAAAATATTTAGCAGCGTTTGTCGAAACCTTGCCACTAAAAGGGAAACGTGTTTGCGAACCATGCACAGGTAGCGGCTTCATCAGCTTATTAGCCTATCAAAAAGGGGCAACCGTGTGCTGTTTCGACTTAAACCCAGCGGCTGTTGAATGTGTGCAGCTAAATCTTCAAAAAAATTTTCCGCAAGCTAAGCCACAAACATTTACGGTGCTTCAATCCAATGTATTTCAATCCATTCCACCTCAACTGTTCGATGTGGTGTTCATTAATCCACCTTACTTTTTTAATGAAGTTAAGAGTACTTCTCAACTTGCTTGGAATTGTGGAGCACAAGGTGAATTTTTTATTTCTTTTTTTAGCCATTTAAAAACCTATCTACACCCCGAGGGAACTTGCTACATGGTTTTGGCCAACAATTGCGAGATTGAACGCATCCAACTACTGGCTTTCCAATATAATTTATCTTTTAATTGTATTCAATCCAAAAAAATAAGTTGGGAAGAAAATTATATCTTTGAAATTCATTGACTTTGAATTCTGATTCTATAAATAACAAAACGACACCCTTGCGCCATTTTAACTTGGCACAAGCGCAATTGATAAGAGTTATCTGCTATTACGATGTATTTGAATTTCCATTAACCTTAACCGAAATTTTTGATAACAGTACCTTGGTTTGCGAAAAAAAGGAAGTGGAGCAAGAGCTACTTGACTTAGTTAGCAGGGGAATCCTTGATACCAAGAATGGTTTTTTTTTCTTGAAGGATAGGTCGGTCAATTGGATTGAAAAACGAACACAAGGGGAGTGTTTGCATCAACTCGCTAAAAATAATGTAATTCGGTATAGCAAGGTTATAGCCAGTTTTCCGTTTGTGAGAGGCGTGTATATGTCGGGGTCTTACTCTAAAGGCGTGATGCGTGAAAGTGATGATTACGATTATTTTGTGATTACTGCTAAAAATAGACTTTGGGTGTGTCGGAGTTTATTACGAGGGTATAAAAAATTTTTTTTGAAACGTTCGGAACATTTTTTTTGTATGAATTATTTTTTAGAAGAAGGAAGACTTTTAGTGCCCGATCACAACCGCTTTGTTGCCACCGAAGTACGCACCATTGTTCCTACCTTTAATTTGCCCTTGTATCAACGCTTTCAAGAAGCAAATAATTGGACCGATAATTACTTGCCCAATCGTCCTTACTACAAACAAGCCTTGTTAAATCCTCAGCCCACGTATAAATGGAAAAGTTTTTTTGAGAAGTGTTTAAATGGTTTTTTCGGCGATTGGCTCGAAAAGCGTTTGTTTCATTTTATGGAAAAACGTCGTCGAAAAAAATTTAAACATTTTAATGAAGCCGATTTTAATTTGAACATGCGTACTCAAAAACAAGCCGAAAAACACCATCCCAATGGAACGCAACAAAAAGTATTAACGGCCTATCAAGAGCGTTTAGCAAAGTATGGCTTAGTCATAGAGTAAGTATTGATAACATCAAACACGCCATCTACACATCTTATTTTATAAATACTTTGTATGCAGCAAAAATTCTTTCACATAATCCATCACGCCTGCTTCCAACTCGGTAAAAGGTTTGGTGTAACCTGTTGCTAGTAACTTATTCATATTGGCTTCGGTAAAGTATTGGTATTTATCGCGTATATCAAGAGGCGTATCTATAAACGCAATGTTGGGTTCTTTCTCTAATGCGGCAAAAGTGGCTTTAGCTAAGTCTAAAAACGTTCGGGCTTTCCCACTTCCTAAATTGTAAATACCATTTTTGGGCTGTTGCTTAAATAAATAATAAATTACCTCTACTACATCTTTTACATATACAAAATCGCGCAACTGCCCGCCATCGGTGTAATTAGCATCGTGCGACCGAAATAATTTCACCTGCCCACTTTGTTGTATTTGATGAAACGCATGAAATATAACAGAAGCCATACGTGCTTTATGGTATTCATTAGGGCCATAAACATTGAAGAATTTAAGGCCATGCCAATGTTTGGGTTGTTGCGTTTGTTGCAAGGCCCACACATCAAATACCTGTTTGCTATCGCCATAAGGGTTTAAAGGTTTTAATAATGGAATTTTCGATTCGTCGTCGGTATAACCTTGCTCTCCTAAACCATAGGTTGCCGCACTCGAAGCGTAAATAAAAGAAATATTATGTTGAGCGCACAGTTGCCAAAGGTGTTGCGTATAGTGGCTATTTAAAGTTTCAAAGATAATGGGATTTAACTCGGTCGTATCGGTTCGGGCACCAATATGCAAAACGGCTTCTACCTCGCTGTGGTGGGCACTTAACCAGTCTATAAAAACAGTTCGCTCTATTTGTAAACGATAAGTTTTATGCAACAAATTGGCCTGTTTATTGGTTTTATTAAAATCATCCACTACTATTAAATTAGTATAGCCCTCGGCATTCAATTTAGAAACCAAACAACTGCCTATAAAACCTGCCGCACCTGTAATAACTATCATTTTATTATTATTAAACTTAAAGCCAAAGATATTGTTATTTTCACAAAATAATAAGATATTAGATACTGACTAAGAACTATGGAAATAACTCGCATTTTTGATATACTAGAACGTTACAATAATGGGTATGCCAACTCAACCATTTTAAACGCCAAAGAAAATAAGGTTTGGAAAAGTTACAGTACTACTAATTTTTCAGAGGCGGCTCATCAAGTGGCTTACGCGCTTTTGCATTTAGGATTAACCCGTAACGATAAAGTTGCTATCATTTCTAATAATCGCCCCGAATGGAATTTTGTGGACTTTGGTGCTCAATTAGCGGGCATTGTAACAGCACCTATTTATCCTACGATTAGTTTAAACGACCTCCAATTTATTTTAAATCATAGCGAAGCTTGCGTGGTGTTTATTTCTGATAAAAGTATTTATGCTAAACTCCAAAGCATAGAAGCCAATCTTCCGTATTTAAAATATGTATTTGCCTTTGGGGATGTAGAAGGCGTTAAACCGTTTTCAGAATTTTTGGCTTTAGGCATAGCCAACCCACAAGCAGACGTGGTGAATGCACTTAAAAAAAATATACAACCCAACGATTTACTTTCTATTTTATATACCTCGGGTACAACGGGCATCCCAAAGGGCGTGATGCTTTCGCACCAAAATTTAGTTTCGAATATTACAGCCTGCGAACACTTTGCACCTTTTTCAAAACACTGGCGAGCTTTAAGTTTTTTACCGCTTAATCATGTTTACGAACGGATGGTGTGTACCCTTTATTTATACCATGGCATTAGCGTTTATTATGCCGAAAGTTTTGAAACCATTGGTGATAATTGCCGAGAAATTAAACCCCAAATTTTTGTTGCGGTGCCTCGTATCATTGAACGGGTTTATGAACGCATTAGTTCGGCAGGCGAAAAATTAACGGGCTTTAAACGTAAATTATTCGATTGGAGTGTGGCTTTGGCACACCAATACAACGAAAAGGGAAATGGACCTGTTTATGCCATTCAACACAAAATAGCCGATGCTTTAGTTTATAAAAAATGGCGTGCAGCTGTGGGTGGACAAATGGAATGTATTGCCAGTGGTGGTGCTGCATTAAATAGTAAGTTAGAACGCATTTTTACTTGCGCCGGATTAAAAATGCTTCAAGGTTATGGCTTAACAGAAACCAGTCCGGTCATTTCGGTAAATCGTTATGGAGATGATAACATTCGTTTCGGTACGGTAGGGCCTATTTGCAGTAACCTCGAAGTAAAAATTGCAGAAGAAGATGGCGAAATTTTAATGCGAGGGCCTAGTTTAATGTTAGGGTATTACAAAAATCCCGAAGCCACCGCCGAAGTAATTGATAGCGAAGGTTGGTTTCATACGGGCGATGTAGGAACTTTTGTTGAGAATAAATTTTTAAAAATTACCGATCGTAAAAAAGAAATTTTTAAAACCAGTGCCGGTAAATACATTGCACCAGTAGCCATCGAAAATAAATTAAAAGAAAATAAATTCATTGAACAATGTATGGTAGTGGGCGAGGGTCAAAAGTTTGCATCGGCACTTATTGTTCCTTCGTTTGCTAATTTTAAAGAATACTGTAAGCAAAGTAACATCCCTTACACCACCAACGAAGAGATGAGTGGACATGGAGAGATTAAAAAAATAATTACCGATCACCTGCGCGAGGTTAATAAAACATTGGCCGCTTACGAGCAATTAAAGCGTGTTGAAGTGGTGAATAAGGAGTGGAGCATTGAAGGCGGACAAATTACGCCAAAGCTAACTTTAAAACGGAAGGTGATTACAGAGCAGCACATAAGCCTTATCAATAAAATATTTTCGGTAGAAGCATAATCTGACATTTGAAAATTATAATCCTCGATAATTACGATAGTTTTACTTACAATCTAAAACATTACCTCGAAAAGGTAAGCCAAGCCAAGGTGGAAGTTGTTTTAAACGATGTCATAACGGTAGAGCAGTTGGCACGCTTCGATAAAATTGTTTTATCGCCAGGGCCAGGTTTGCCAAGCGAGGCGGGTATTATGCCTGCGTTTTTGAAACAACACGCACACACGCACACCATATTCGGCGTATGTTTAGGGCTTCAAGCTATTGGCGAGTGTTTTGGGCACGAATTAAAAAATTTGAATACGGTGATGCACGGCATAGCAACGCCTATTTTTCACGATAACACAGATCCGTTATTTGAAACTATCCCTAAAACATTTTCGGTAGGGCGTTACCACAGTTGGGTCGTAGCCGATAAAACACAGTCGGCTTTACAGGTAATTGCGCGCGATGCAGATGATCAAATTATGGCAATGCGACATACACACTATAATGTATGCGGGGTTCAATTTCATCCCGAGAGTATTTTAAGTGAATATGGCGAACAACTTATTAAAAACTGGCTAAATTATACACCATGAAACCTATTCTAGCGGTTAACTACAACGTACACATTGATAAAAAAGGATGGACTGCGCTCACTACTTTTTTAGAGAACGCCTCGTACGATTCCTATTTTATTTTGTGTGATAGCAACACATTAGTGCATTGCTTGCCACATTTAAGTTTGGCTTGTCCTGTTTTACAATCGGCCTCCATTATTGAAATAGAACCTGGCGAAGCAAGTAAAGACATTCGTGTTGTTGAACATATATGGCAAACCTTAACCGACAATGGTGCAACCCGAAAAAGTTTATTGATTAATCTTGGAGGCGGTGTGGTGTCAGACATTGGTGGCTTTGTGGCAAGTACCTTTAAACGTGGAATTGATTTTATTAATTTACCCACCACATTATTAGCCATGGCCGATGCGAGTATTGGCGGTAAAAATGGGATTAATGCAGCGGGGAT
Organism: Bacteroidota bacterium; assembly: GCA_013297775.1. Taxonomy (GTDB): domain Bacteria; phylum Bacteroidota; class Bacteroidia; order B-17B0; family Aurantibacillaceae; genus Aurantibacillus. Next base: position 172,334 of record JAAFIL010000001.1, on the reverse strand, counting down.
AAAAAATCACATTGGAACAATTACTCAACCTAAAATAGTGTTTGTGCATTTGCCGTTTTTAAAAACACTAAACAAACGAGAGTTAAGAAGTGGATTGGCCGAAATCATAAAAGTGGCACTCATTGCCGATAGATTATTGTTTCTACAATTAAGAAAACTTAAACCACAAGCCATTTATACTAATGAATTAATTATTGAACGCGCCATTGTTTTAAAAGCGCGAATTGTAAAGAAGGACCCCTTAGAGGAAGGCCCGCGTAAATTATTAAATTTCGGACATAGCATGGCACATGCTTTAGAAAGTGTATTTATGAATCACGAAACGCCTTTGCTTCATGGTGAAGCAGTAGGCATAGGTCTTATGCTCGAAAGTTATTTATCGTACATAAAAAAACGGATTAACATTAAAGAGTTGGAAAGTATTTTAGCGTATTTAAAACCCTTGTACCATGCACCTATTTTAACTGATACCGATTGGGAATCCTTTGTTAACTATTTGCAACACGATAAAAAAAATGGAATTGCTAAGTTAAACTTTGTATTGTTGACGCATATCGGAAAAGCGACTTACGATGTGGCTATTGCACCTTTGCAAATAAAAGATGCCATTTCGTTTTACCGTCAAAACCTCATCAATGAAGTGTCTTAATTTACGTTCGGAAAAGTTTACTGGTCAGTTAACATTACCCGCCTCTAAAAGTATTAGTAACCGTTTATTAATTTTAAAGGCAGTTCTTAAAACGGAATTAGTTATTGAAAATGGCTCTAGTGCAAAAGATACTTTAGATTTACAAACCGCTTTACAAGCTATCCACACAACAGATAGCGCAACACTCGATGTGGGTCATGCGGGCACCGATCTCCGTTTTTTAACAGCGTTGTTAAGTACATGCCCCGGCGAATGGTTGCTCACAGGCTCTGAGCGGTTGCAGCAACGCCCTATTAAAGAATTAGTAAGTGCCTTACAACATTTAGGTGCCACCATTTCGTATGTAAATGCCCAAGGGTTTGCGCCCTTACAAATTAAAGGGCAACAGTTGTTAGGAGGATCTGTTGAATTGGATGCGTCAGTTAGTAGTCAGTTTATTTCGGCTTTGTTAATGGTAGCACCTCGTTTTAAAAATGGCTTAACGCTAACGTTGAAAGGTAAAGTTGTATCTGCTTCTTACATTACAATGACGCTTGCGTTGATGCGTCAATTGGACATAGAGGTAAGTTGGGAAGCCAATGTAATTAGCGTGAAACCTTTACTTGAGTCGGAACTGCATTTAAAGCCGCGTACTTTTTTTGTAGAAAGCGATTGGTCATCGGCATCGTATTGGATGGCTTTTGTAGCCTTGAGCCAATCGGGACGCATTACTTTAAGCGGATTAGAACCCAATAGTTTACAAGGCGACGCCGTAATTATAAAACTAGCCGAAGTGTTTGGTGTAAGCAGCACGTTTAATGCCCATGGATTAGTTTTGCAGAAAGACGCTAAGGAACTGCCTGAATGCTTTGAATACGATTTTACAAATTGCCCAGATATAGCGCAAACGCTTGTTGTGCTTTGTTGTGCATTAGGCATTGAAGCCCGTTGTTATGGCTTAGAAACATTGGTTGGAAAAGAAACCAATCGTTTACTGGCTTTACAAACCGAATTAAAAAAGTTAAATGTAGAAGTACAAATTACAGAGAATAGTTTATACTTGCCTAATGTAAAGCCATCACAATTTCCAAAACAGTTAGAAGTAGAAACGTATAACGACCACCGTATGGCCATGTGTATGGCACTTTTGGCAATGCGTGTGCCGCAGGTTTGCATCAAGCACCCCGAGGTAGTTGACAAATCGTATCCTACGTTTTGGGAAGATGTAAATTATATTTTTTTAGAAGGGAATACTATATAAATGGAATGGTGATTAAATTTATTTGCAAGCACCGCCTTCAGAAAATAAAGTAATTGGCAAATTTATTTTTTTGATGGGAGCTAATCCAGTATTTGAACGCCCTAGCCATGTATTAAAATTACTACTCGGTGTAGCCTCGCTTAAAGGAACGGTGATGGCAACAATTTTAGCATCGGCTATTACCTTATCGTTTAGCGTAAAAGTATGTTGTGTTTTTTTAGCAAGCAATAATTGGTTCTTCGAATGCCAAAGCACCACTTTACCAAATACTTTAAAAAAGCTAACACCAACCAGATTAGAGCCGCTCGCTTTCATATACGTTACGGGTACATTTTGCAAGCAAAGTGCGTTACTTAATTTTACGATGGGTGCCGAGCCAATGTAAGAACTGTCTAATTTTCCTTGGGCGTTAACTGAGTACACTTGCGATAGTTTAAGATAGTCCCATTTGGAGTGAATATTTTTTAAATGGGAACTAAAGCATTGGTTGTGTCCAAAATCAATGGTAAACGTATCTTTTAAAGTGTTGGTTTCAATAGGTAAAGCAATTATGCCTTCTTTATCTCTGCAAGTATTTAGTTTAAAGTAATCGTCGGTAGTTAGATTTTTTATTTTTTTATCAGCATATATTTTACAGGCTTTGAAATCAATTAACCAATCGTAGGAATCAATTACATCTAACCCTAAGATGCCACTTACGCCATTTTGTTTTAATTGGTTAGGTATTTTTGGTACAGCTAAAAGTATAAATTTTTTATTTTGAATTTTTAATTCGGGAATGGATAAATGCGATTGAATAATATAAGCAGTGTCTTTTGCATTATCTGCATCGGATAACATGGTTTTTGAAAGTACGGCATGGTTTTTAATGGCACTTTTTTCGGGTAAGAACAAGACCGTTTTTTGTGCGGCATTGTCAAATAAGAAAATATGTTTTTGGTGTTGAATGGTTAGCGAGATATAAATTTGCGTTGTATCGTCGTTAGTTAGAAAGGTTGTTTCTTGAGCCTTTAGAAATTGGATGAATGAACCAAGTAAAAATAAGATGAGGTACTTTTGACGCATGTGTGTTTAATTAAAGTGTTATCGAATATAAAGATAAAACTTAATATGTTGCCATCAACTTGTATTTCGGTATTTAAAAAGCCCCGGCAGCTTAACTTACGGGTTAAGAACTGCACGGGGCTTAATTACCATTGGTATTAGAATGGCTTTGTTGGTTGTGTTAAGGTTGTAAGAAGAACACCATCCATAAATTATTTATGGTGGCATAAACTACAAACTGGCATTACACCAGTTTGTAGAAATGGTTACGCATTAGAATGTAAATTTGTAACTAGATTTAAAACCTTCTTTTTCTGACCATCCAACTTCGACCGAATCGCCACGTTTACGAGCCGCAACTGGTGTTGAGTCGTCGCTTACAATTACATCAATCGGATAATTTTTAGTAATGGCACGCGCTAATAAAAATCCAGTTTCGTCTAAGTACGCTTCTGGTAAAAGTCGCAAACATTGTGTTTGACGCTCCGAAAACTCAAAATTGTTTTGTGCCCACTCTTTTAAGTTTTCACGAATAGTCATTGCTTCTTGTTCGCGTTCTTTTTCTGATAAGGCACAAAGTTCTTTAACTTTTGATTGCGCATTTTCACTGTTCCATGTTTTCATCTTATTTGGTTTTGATTGTTAATATACTTCAAAGATACAACCACAATCAACCCAATCAAACAGGCTAAGACCTGTATTTACGGGCTATTCAGTCATTTTTTGATTTTTAGTATCAAGTAAAAATAAGAGCGAAACGCCAAGTGCATCTGCAATTTTTTGTAAAGATTTGTAAGAGGCCGTTGTGGCGTTCCGTTCCATTTGCCCATACGAGGAAGGCGCAATATCTAAAACATCGGCTACATCGGCTTGGGTTAAACCATAAGCTTCGCGTACACCGCGAATTCGTTCGGGTAAAGGCATCATCAACTAAATGATTTTAAAAATAATTTAATACTTAAACAGCTTTTTAAACTAGAAAACGGTTGTTTTGCTCAACCGATGGTGCGTGGTTTAAACCACTTTTGTATGAAGATTAAAACATACTTAAATATACGAAAAAAAAGAGGGAAAAGCAAGAAAAAGTATAAGAAAAAATAGGCTTGTAAGCCCTGTAAATGCTGCGTTTTAAAAAATTTTAGCGTAAGATTTGTTGCCATAAACAACACGTTTTTTCAACGTATTGAGTTTGAAAAATTTAAGCCATAAATCAAAAATAAATTGTTGATTTATGGCTTAACAATTGCGTGGGTATATTTTTCTATAATTTGATTTATTTTTTTAGTGATGCGTGTATGGTACTACTCGTATGGAATTGAAAGATAAAATTATAAACTTTATCTTTTTGTAAAGACGTGTTAGTTTCACTCTCTATAATACGCCCATTTGCCCTTGTTGCAAACGTTTTTGTGTTTCGGCTAATTGTTCGTGCGTTGTCATTACAAAAGGGCCACCATACACAATGGGTTCGTGGTGTGGCTTGCCCGATGCAAACATAAAATTAGCACCATTGTTGCCTGCAGTTAAACGAATAAGCGATCCTTCGGTTTCAAACGTTACAATGTGAGTTGCTGCGGCAAAATCATTGCCAATATTTATACTACCCGAAAGCATATAAATAAAAGCCATTTCTTGTGTGTGTAATTCTATACTGGTGTTGGCGGTTAGTTTCACATCAAAAAGTGTGGTGGGGGTTACCAATTCGATGGGCGATTTTAAATGGTTATACATGCCTTGTATCACACGTAGATTAATGCCATCTTTAGCATATACAGGCACTTCATTACTTTTTGCATGAAAAGCTTTGGGTTCAACCAAACGATTTTTATCGGCGTGGTTAATCCATATTTGAAAACCATGGCAATCTATTCCATTTGTTTCGGGAACTTCGTCGTGCTTTACACCGCTTCCAGCTTGCGTTACATGTATGCCACCAGGTTCAATGGTACTTTTATCGCCTCTGCTATCGCGGTTTAAAAACGAGCCTTCGCTATCGGGCAACATATACGTCATTACTGAAACGCCTGCGTGTGGATGCGGCCCAAAAATAGGACGGTTCATGTAAAATTCGGTAAACACTAAAAAGGGTTCCAACTGAAATTCAGTATGAAACACATCTACTGTTTTGAAGCCGCTACTTTTTTGTGTAAAGTGTAAGGGTGTAATTGCTTTAATTTGTTTTTCCATGTTTAATTAAATTTTAGTGACTTTTAATTTAGTTAATTGCCCTTAAACGTAAGGCATTTGTGATTAAAATTATGCACTAAAATTACAGTTTAATTACCCTTCTTTGATGCTGCTATAACCCGAGGTTTCGATGCTTTTATCTTTTGGGCTACCAAAGTATTTGATGGTGCTGCTTCCGCTGGCATTTGCTTTTAAGACCTCGCTGGCATATACTTTAGCACTTGATGCGCCCGAGGCATTGATTTGAATTTCTTTGTTGATGAGTTCTTCTAGTTTTAACGACGATGCACCCGAAACGGTTACGTCAACCTGCAAGGCTGCACCTTTTATGGTGGTTACCGAAGCGCCGCTCACTTCCATTTTGATGGCATCGGCGTTTAACTCTAACATTAGCGAGGAGGCGCCGCTGGCCTCTAATGCAAATGATTTGGTTTTAATGAGGTTAGTGCACTTAACGGATGCGGCACCACTTGCCTGGAGGTTATTTAACTCTGTGGCTGTTACATAAACCACAACGGGTTGTGTGGTGTTATAGCCTTCTTTGCTATATACTTTTAATTGCCCGTCTTTTACTTCGGTGAGTATTTTATTTATTATTTTTTCTTCGGCTTCAACCATTACTTTGTTTTGGCTGCCCATGGTGATAACTAATTTGATGGCAGAACTTACCTTTATTTTTGTAAATCCTTCAACGGTGCGATCTTGTTTTGATTGTGCGTTTGTTTCGAAAATAAAGCCAAAACAGAGTAGGCTGGCTAAAATTAATTTTTTCATAAGCATGTATTTTAAGAATTATTAAAGTTAAGACGAATGACCAAATAAAAAAGTTACAACTCTTTTTATTTTTTTAGAATGAGGACTTTCTTACTTTACCTGCGTTACAAACGCAGCTCTCAAACGTCCTCGTTACGCTTCGCTAAACAAGGACGAGATGTAGAGTTCTATTGCATAATTTGGATTGAATAAAATATTTGTAATATCAAGAACTTTTTTTGCGTGAGGGATAGAGGCGATAGCCCAATGCGGGCGTTGGCTTGCTTTTGTGTGAGCGAGGAGGCTGAGGCACGAAGACCCCGCAGCGACTTCGGCAGGCTCAGCGCAGACCGCAACAAAAGCCGCCAAAGCCGCATTGGCTAAAGCCGATAGCCCGACCTCGATTTAAACGTTAAGTATAATCCTTTAGTTATACACACAGCTATTGCTTGAGTGCAAGCATTAGAAATAGATAAGGGGGCACGCCCAAAGAATAACAATTAGATGTATAAGTGGGCTTTATTAAAGTGTTTTGCCATCAAACGTTAGGAAATTGTAGCTTATGTTTTAAAGAAATACTTTCTTGAAATATGGTTTTAATAGCACCTTAGCCACTAAGCTATTCCAATATTTTCGCTAAATTTGTACGCATTTTTAAGCAGTATGGAAAAATTTGATGTTACAGTAATTGGTTCGGGACCTGGTGGTTATGTGGCCGCTATACGTTGCGCCCAGCTTGGGTTTAAAACAGCTCTAATCGAAAAATACCCAACACTTGGGGGTACGTGTTTAAATGTGGGGTGCATTCCTTCTAAAGCGTTGTTAGATAGTAGTGAGCATTATTACAATGCTGTTCATCATTTTGAAGAGCATGGAATAGATATTAAGCCGCCTAAAGTGAACTTAGCGCAAATGATAGCGCGTAAAGCGGGCGTAGTGAAACTAACCTGTGATGGTATTAATTTTTTAATGAAGAAAAATAAAATTACGGTTTATACAGGGCATGGTTCGTTTGTTACTAAGCAAACTATCGAAATTGCAAAGGCTGATGGAGGCAAAGAACAAATTGAAAGTGCCAAAACGATTATTGCTACGGGTTCGAAGCCCTTTACCTTGCCGGGAATTGAAGTAGATAAACAACGTATTATTACATCTACTGAAGCTCTTGAGTTGAAAGAAGTACCTAAACACCTTATCATTATTGGTGGCGGTGTTATTGGGTTAGAGTTGGGCAGTGTGTATGGGCGTTTGGGTAGTAAAGTAACGGTGGTTGAATTTATGGATCGTATTATAGCGGGCATGGATGGGGCTTTAAGTAAAGAGTTGCAACGGGTATTAAAGAAAAATTTAGGGTTCGAGTTTTTATTAAAACATAAGGTAACTGGTGTTGCGGCCAAGGCGAAAGAGGTTACGGTAACCGCTACCAATGCTAAAGATGAAGTGATTGAATTGAAAGGCGATTATTGTTTAGTAGCAGTTGGTCGCCGACCATACACGGATAACTTGGGTCTCGAAAAAATTGGGGTTACACTTGATAAGCGTGGAAAGATAGAAGTAGATGAACACCTCCGCACTTCTGTTGAAGGCATTTATGCTATTGGCGATGTGATTAATGGGGCAATGTTAGCGCATAAAGCCGAAGAGGAAGGTGTATTTGTAGCCGAGCAATTGGCGGGGCAAAAACCACATATTAATTATAATTTAATTCCGGGAGTGGTTTATACTTGGCCCGAGGTGGCGGCAGTTGGTTATACCGAAGAGCAATTGAAGGAGCAAGGTAAAAAATACAAAGTAGGTTCGTTTCCGTTTAAAGCAAGTGGACGTGCGCGCGCAAGTATGGATACCGATGGCTTTGTGAAAGTTTTAGCCGATGAGGTAACCGACGAAATTTTAGGTGTTCACATGATAGGGCCACGCACCGCCGATATGATTGCCGAGGCGGTAACGGCTATGGAATACAGAGCCAGTGCCGAAGATGTATCGCGTATGAGCCATGCGCACCCTACCTTTACCGAAAGTTTTAAAGAGGCGTGTTTAGATGCTACCGCCAAACGCCCGATTCATATTTAAAAGTGTTAACGCGCAAGGGCTACCCTACTTCAGTAAACGTGTAGCCGTTTTATTTTTTATAAGGTTAGTAGAATGTTAAAGCAAGTAATAGGGGTTGTTGTGTTTCTGATTATTGCTGCATCTGCCATTGCTCAAAATTTTACAATTGGCGGCAATATTACCGACGCTTCTAATGGCGAGTTAGCGATAGGAACAACGGTGCTTATAAAAGAACTCAACAAAGCCACCAGTGCCAATCAATACGGGTTTTATTCTATTACAGCACCCAAGGGACAATATACTTTAGTGTTTTCGTACTTGGGTTATCAAAGTGTTTCTAAAACGGTGGTGTTAGATAAAAATACAACGTTACACGTCGCTATTCAAGCCATCGAAAATCAATTAGGCGAAGTAGAAGTGTTTACTAAGGGCAGCGATGAGAATGTGAAAAGTTCGCAGATGAGTAGTGTTAACTTGGATATGGCAGAGATAAGAAAAATTCCATCGTTTATGGGCGAGGTAGATATTTTAAAAACAATACAATTAATTCCGGGTGTAAAAAGTGCGGGCGATGGCAACACGGGGTTTTATGTGCGAGGCGGTGGTCCTGATCAAAATTTAATTTTATTGGATGAAGCCAATATTTATAATGCGTCGCATCTTCTTGGATTTTTTTCGGTGTTTAATGGCGATGCTATTAAAAATGTAAATCTTATTAAAGGAGGTATGCCCGCCGAGTATGGAGGTCGTTTATCGTCGGTGTTAGATATTCAAATGAAGGAAGGCAACAATCAACATTTTGAGGCCGAGGGCGGCATTGGTGTTATTGCCTCGCGGCTTACTATACAAGGGCCTATTCAAAAAAATAAAAGTTCATTTATTGTGAGTGCCCGCCGCACTTACATTGATGTATTGGCTAAACCTTTTATTAATAAATCGGATTTTAAAGGCACTTCGTATTATTTTTATGATTTGAATGTAAAGTTTAATTACATTCTTAATGATAAGAATCGTTTATTTTTTAGTAGCTACCATGGTAAGGATGTATTTGATTTTAAAGATGAAGAGGGGGGGTTTAGTACCCGCATCCCTTGGGGCAACACCACAGCGGGCTTGCGGTGGAATCATGTATTTAATTCTAAATTGTTTTCAAACGCATCGGCTATTTTTACCAAATACGATTTTAGTTTTGGAGCGGCTCAACAAGATTTTGAGTTAACCATTAAATCGGGCATAACGGATTATAATTTAAAATACGATGTGAATTATTTTCCCAATTCGCGCCACAGTATAAAAGCGGGTATCAATTATATTTTTCACACGTTTATACCTACCAGTGTAAGTGCTAAACAAGGCGAAACGGTTTTTGATTTGGGGAAAGTGATAAAGTTGTATGCGCACGATGCGGCCATTTATGTAGGCGATGATTGGGATTTGAGTCCGAAATGGCGAGCAAACATAGGTTTACGTTTTGGTAACTTTACACAGGTAGGGCCATTTACACGTTACAAAAAAGATATTATCGGACGCATTAATGATACGGTAAGGTATTCGCAAGGTAAAGTAGTGGCTAATTATAACGGGCTAGAACCTCGATTGTCCTTGCGTTACAGCCTCAATAAATCTACTTCTTTAAAAGCAAGTTATACTCGAAATTTTCAATACATCCATTTGGCTTCTATTTCGAGTGTGAGTTTACCAACCGATGTGTGGATGCCAAGTACGGAAGTAATACGTCCGCAAATTGCTAACCAATATGCGGTTGGTGTATTTAAAAATTTTAAAAATGATTTGTACGAAACTTCTGTGGAGGTGTATTACAAAGACATGAGTCGGCAGATTGATTATAAAGAAGGGGCGCAACCGAGTGATAATGTATTTGATAATCCGGACAATGCGTTTACGTTTGGAAGGGGCTGGGCGTATGGTGCAGAATTTTTCGTGAAAAAAACACAAGGTAAATTGACGGGCTGGATTGGTTATACGTTAAGTTGGACTTGGCGACAGTTTGATGAAATTAATTTTGGGAAACCGTATTTAGCCAAGTACGATCGAAGGCATGATGCGAGTTTGGTATTAACCTATTCGCCCAACAAAAAGTGGGACTTTGGCATGGTTTGGGTGTATGGCACTGGCAACCGTGGCACTTTACCCAATTCGTTTTTTATTTATGAGGGCACAACCAGTAACGATTATGGCTTGCGTAATTCGTATAAGTTTGCCGACTATCACCGCATGGATTTGAATGTAACGTTTACGCCCGATAGAAGTGCTAAACTCGAACGTCGAAAACAGCGTGTATTAAATCTTTACAAAGAGCAGGGGAAGGATACGACAAACTTAAACGTGTGCAAACCTTGGTTAAAACGTTTTCAAAACAGTTGGACGTTAAGTGTGTTTAATGCGTATAACCGTTATAATCCTTACTTTATTTACTTTACACGAACTGGCGATTTTGCAGATGGTTCGTTGAAAGTAGGAGCCAAACAAGTTACGCTGTTTCCTATTTTGCCTAGTGTTACTTGGAACTTTAAATTTTGATGAAAAAGATAGTATATATAGTTGTTGTATTCATGGTGTGGCTTGCATTCGTTTCTTGTCGTAAAGATGTGAAGGTGAAGTTACCAGCGTTTAAACAAAAAATAGTGGTAGAGGCCAGCATCGAAACAGGAGGTCCTGCCATTGTGTTTCTGTCTTATACCATTCCCTACTTTGGAAGTTTTGATTTTACGCAACCTCAAAAAGCCTTTATTAAAGGGGCTTTGGTAACCGTAAGCGATGGTAGTGTAATAGATACACTTAAAGAACTCGACCCACAAAATGGTTACCTCTACTTGGGTACAAAAGTAATTGGGCAACAAGGTAAAACGTATTTTTTAACGGTTCGAGTTAATGATAAAGTAATAACGGGTCAAACGGTTATACGCGAGCCTGTAAAATTAGATAGCTTGTATTTTAAAGGCGAGCAAGATAGTTTAGGGTTTATTTGGCAACGGTTTAATGAGCCAGCGGGTTTAGGAAATTGTTACCGTTGGTTTTCGAAACGTAAAACGAAAGATCAATTTTTTGCAGCACCCTTTAATAGTGCGTTTGAAGATAAATTTATAGATGGCAAAGGATTTGATTTTGCTTATGACCGTGGGCCACAGCCCAATGAAGTACAAGCCTTTCGCGACGACCCCGAGCGTGGGTTTTATAAACGGGGCGATACGGTTATCGTTAAATTTTGTCAGATAGGCACTGGTGAATATCAATTTTGGAATACCTATTACCAAAACAAAGCCAGCAATGGCAATCCATTTTCGGCACCAACCAATGTAAAAAGTAATTACAACGACCCCGAAGAGGTGTTTGGTTGCTTTGTGGGGTATGCTCCTTTTTTTGATACGATTATTATTCCGAAGAAAAAGTAGGTTTTTAAAGTAATGTCAATTTTTATTAAACGATTGGCCTAAAGTATAGTTACTTTTAATATCCCCCTAAAACAAATCTATTCTTTGTTTTCTTGAAAGTATTGAAATACCAAGGCGGCTTTGCTTTTACCGATGGCGTTTTCTAATTCGCTGAGGGGTGTTTCTTTAATGGCTTTTACACTTTTAAACGTGAGTAATAATTTATCTGCGGTTTTTTCGCTGATGCCTTTGATGTCGCTTAACTCGGTTTTAAACGTTTGGCGGCTACGTTTATTGCGGTGGTGGGTAATGCCAAAACGGTGCGCCTCGTCGCGAATGTGTTGAATGACTTTGAGTGTTTCGCTGCGTTTGTCTAAATACAAAGGGAGGGAGTCGCCAGGGAAATAAATCTCTTCTAAACGTTTGGCAATGCCTATGACAGCTACTTTTCCTACAAGGTTTAATTTTTGCAAACTATTCATGGCGGCACCCAATTGTCCTTTGCCGCCATCAATAACAATTAAATTAGGCATGGGTAAATTTTCTTCTAACACCCGGCTGTAGCGACGAAAAATAACTTCTTCCATGGTTGCAAAATCGTCGGGGCCATTTACGGTTTTAACATTAAAGTGACGGTATTCTTTTTTAGCGGGTTTTCCATCTATAAAAACGGGCATGGCACTAACGGCATACGCGCCTTGTATGTTACTGTTATCAAAGCCTTCGATGTGGCGGGGCTCTTCGGTTAAGCGCAAGTCTTTCATCATTTGTTGCATGATGCGTTCGGTATGCCGCTCGGGATCGGTAAGTGCAATTTGTTTTTCGCGCTCGCGTTTGTGGGCATCAGCATTGCGGTAACATAAATCGAGTAATTGTTTTTTATCGCCGATTTTCGGGATGGTGTAAGTGCAGTCGGGTAACGTTATTTCTGGTTCAAAGGGTACTATTAACTCGCGGCTATTGCTGTTAAACCGTTGACGTAGTTCGAGAATAGCGAAGATGAGTAAATCTTGATCGGTTTCTTCTATTTTTTTTCGGAGTTCTAAAGTGTGTCCTTGCACAATGGCACCATCTACCATTTTAAAGTAACTGATGTAAGCATTTTTTTCGTCGCTTATTAAATTAAATACATCTACTTGTGTAATGCTGGGATGAACAATGGTGGATTTACTTTTATAAGATTCTAAAAGTTCTATTTTTACTCTTAATTCTTCGGCTTTTTCAAATTCATACACCTCGGCATGGTGGTTCATTTTTTGTTTTAATTCGCGCAAAATGGTGTGGGTATTTCCTTTAATAATTTGACGAATTTCGTGAATGTTGGCTTCGTAATCGCTAAGACTTTGCTTGTTGGCGCAAGGGGCTTTGCAGCGGCCAATGTGGTATTCGAGGCAAGGTCTAAATTTTTCTTTTTTAATATTTTCTTCGCTGAGGTCGTAGCTACAGGTGCGCAGGGTATAAGTTTGCCGAATAATTTCGAGGAGTGTAAACATTATTTTTACATTGGCATAGGGACCAAAATAGTCGCTACCATCTCTAATTTGTTGGCGGGTATGAAACAAGCGGGGAAAGCGTTCTTTTTTAAGTATAATCCATGGGTAGGTTTTATCGTCGCGTAAATTAATATTATAACGTGGGTTGAGGCTTTTGATTAAATTATTTTCGAGTAAAAGTGCGTCGAGTTCGGTGTTTACTTTAATGGTTTTAATATCTACTATTTTTCGCACCATTAGTTGCAGTCGGCTACTGTCGTGCTGTTTGGTAAAATAGGAGCTTACTCGTTTTTTAAGATTTTTAGCTTTCCCTACATACAATAGTTTTTCGTCTTTATCGAAGTATTGATAAACGCCCGGGGTATCGGGGAGCGTTTTTAAAATTGTTATAATGTGCGTGCTAAACGTTTCAACCACAGTTTAAAGTTACGCTTGAAAAAAAGAAAAAGCAAACCTACTTTTACATTTCGATTTTTAGAAAAGATCAAGTACCTACTGCATTACCTTTTTTTGCGTGAGTGATTATTTCGACTTCGCTCAACACAAAGGGAGTAGCTATAATGGACAGCACGACCCCAACCTTTAACTTCACGTTCAGCTAAACTGCATTAACTGGTCTAACTTTTTACCACCAAAAACTGAATAGGGGGCACGCTAATATATTTTAAACAATGCTTTTAACGGTCTGTTATAAAAAGGAATAATTGTACCTTTAAGTTTTATTTATTTTTATTGAAGTATATGAAAATCGCTCCGCTTATTTATGCTCCTAGTTTAACTGCTTACCACCGTTTTGTTACGCGCGAGGTGCGTATTGGTGATTTGCTAATGGGCGCACACCACCCTATTCGTGTGCAAAGTATGACTACCACCGATACCATGGATACAAAGGCCACGGTGGCTCAAAGTATTCGTATGATAGAAGCGGGTTGCGAATTGGTGCGCATTACTGCACCTAGTTTAAATGAGGCAAAAAATTTACAAGTTATTAAAAATGAATTAAAATTGGCGGGCTTCAATACACCTTTGTGTGCCGATATTCATTTTACACCAAATGCTGCCGAGTTTGCTGCGCGTATTATAGAAAAGGTGCGCGTGAATCCTGGTAATTATGCCGATAAGAAAAAATTTGAAACCATTGATTATACCGACCAAGCCTACGAGGCAGAGTTAGAGCGCATTCGCGAACGGTTTACGCCGCTTGTGAAAATTTGTAAGGAGTATGGAACGGCGATGCGCATTGGCACTAACCACGGGAGTTTAAGCGATCGTATTTTGAGTAGGTATGGCGATACGCCTTTAGGAATGGTAGAAAGTGCATTTGAGTTTTTACGAATTTGTGAAGAACATAATTACCATAACATTGTGATTTCGATGAAGGCGAGTAATACACAGGTGATGGTGCAGGCTTACCGTTTGTTGGTGGCAAAAATGATAGAGAGTCATCGCAATTACCCATTGCACCTTGGAGTTACCGAAGCTGGTGATGGAGAAGATGGCCGCATTAAATCGGCAGTAGGCATTGGTACTTTGCTTGAGGATGGTTTGGGCGATACGATTCGGGTGAGTTTAACAGAAGAGCCCGAGTTTGAAATACCAGTTGCGAAAGCCTTAGCCGAGCGTTATACCAAGAGAGCGCAACACCCTGCTATGCCAGCATTAACAAACGATTTGCCGTATAATCCATTTGAGTATAACCGCCGTCAAACGCAAGAAATTCTTACGATTGGTGGGCATCAAGTGCCACGTATTATTGCTGATTATAGTATGCGAACAGAAATTACGGCGGCATCTTTGTTTGGTGTAGGCTACAATTACTCGGTGCCATTGGATAAATGGAACTTGAGCGATATGGCGGTGGACTATGTGTTTGCGGGCGATTTGGATGTGAGTTTCGAGATTCCTGGTACGTTGGGCATTATTTATAATTGTCAAACGTGGTTGCAAAAAAAAGTAAGTCCGCGTAGTTATCCTTTGTTTTGTGCCGATGAATTTTTTACGGCGGCAGAAACACATCCACAACTTAATTTTGTGGCGGTAGATATTAAAACGCTGACTCCTGCATTTATTGAAAAACTGAAAGTAACGACTACGGTTGTTTTGGTTTTAGATAGTTTTAATGAAGCAGCTATGCCCGAAATTCGCCGCATGGTAATAGACTTGTTGGTTGCCCATTGTAAAACTCCTATTATTTTAAAACGCAATTTTAAGGATTTAAGCGAATCGGATTTTCAATTGTATGCCAGCACCGATTTGGGAGGCTTGTTGTTAGATGGTTTTGGAGACGGCATTTGGATTAAACAAAAAGGTTGTGTGAGTACGCAACTTTGCAACAGCACGGGTTTCGGAATTTTGCAAGCTACTCGCACGCGCATAAGTAAAACGGAGTACATCAGTTGCCCAAGTTGTGGGCGTACTTTATTTGATTTGCAAGAAACGACCCAAAAAATACGCTTGCGTACCGATCATTTAAAGGGGATAAAAATTGGAATCATGGGCTGCATTGTAAACGGGCCTGGTGAAATGGCCGATGCCGACTATGGTTACGTGGGCACGGGTCCTGGTAAAATTAGTTTGTATAAGGGCAAAGAGGTGGTAAAGAAAAATATTCAGAGTGAAGAGGCGGTGGATGAGTTAATTGAACTTATTAAAACGCATGGCGATTGGGTAGAGAAAAAGTAATGCCCTAGCCGATTAATTTTAAAGTATGCGTTGGGGGCATTTGCAGAGGTAATCTTATTTATATAATGGCAAATCTAATTCAAATCTTAGATAATTTTTTTGCGTAAACGAAATTCTTTTGTTGGTGTAATACCAACATCATCTTTAAAAGATACGCTGTTGTCATAAAATTTGCACACCATTTAATTATTTTATAATTTCGCCATGTCTTTAGGGGTGCTTGTTTTTATTAAATTATAAATAAGCTGAGATGATACCCTTCGGAAAGTCGGTCAACAGGGCCATTCCGGAAACCTGATCAGGGTAATGCCTGCGTAGGAAAAAGTAATACGGTTAGCAAACCTCTTGCTATGCCAATAAAAAATATCGAATGAAAACGTATAATTTAGTACTACTATTAGTATTAAGCTGTTGTATGAAAGCACAACACACGCTGCAAGGTAATCTTGTTTTTAGTAATGGCAATCCTGCTCCCTTTGTAGCCATTGGTATTTTACAAACGTATTACAGCACAACAAGTAACGAAGAAGGTCAGTTTCGTTTTTTGAATGTGAAACCCGGGCGTTATGTATTGAGTGCAAAAATGGTGGGCTATAGAACGGTGTTAGACACTATAGATGTGCCGCAAACCAAACCTCTTAACTTGGTATTAAGTGAGGGCGGTGTTAACTTAGATGATGTAATGGTAAGTGCATCGCGGGTTAACAAAGGCAGTGGCATGGCTTTTAGTGATGTATCGAAAGCACAATTGGATAAGCAAAATTTGGGACAAGATGTACCGCTCTTGTTAAATAATTTACCAAGCGTAGTGGTTAGTAGCGATGCGGGCAATGGTATTGGTTACACAGGCATTCGCATCCGTGGAAGCGATGCAACGCGTGTAAATGTTACGATTAACGGCGTGCCTGTTAATGATGCCGAGTCGCAAGGAACGTTTTGGGTAAACATGCCCGACTTAGTATCGTCGGTAAATAGCATTCAAGTGCAAAGAGGAGTGGGTGCCTCTACCAATGGTGCTGGGGCTTTTGGAGCTAGTATCAATTTAGAAACGAATACACTTAACGAAAAACCTTATGCACAACTTATTTCTACGGCGGGTTCGTATAATACATTTCGTAATACTTTAGCGGTGGGCAGTGGTTTGTTAAATAAAAAATTTTCCGTTGATTTAAGAGGCTCACAAATTACAAGCGATGGTTACATAGACCGCGCCAGTTCTTTATTACGGTCGTATTACGCATCGGCGGCTTACTATGGAAAAAAAACAGTAGTGAAGGCCATTAACTTTAATGGTTGGGAGAAAACCTATCAAGCGTGGTATTATGTGCCAGAGGATAGCATCAAAAAAGGAAACCGCACGTTTAACCCAGCGGGCTTGTATTACGATGCCGCTGGCAAGGTTCAGTATTATCCTAATGAAACAGATAATTATAATCAAAATAACACACAGCTTCATTTTATTCATACCATTAATAAGCAATGGCGATTTAATGTAACCGCGCACCACACAGCGGGCAAGGGGTATTACGAGCAGTTTAAACAAAATCAAGCATTTGAAAAATATGGCCTTTCAAATTTTGAGAGAGATGGGCAACTTATTACAAACAGCGATATGGTGAGGCGGTTGTGGTTATCTAATCAGTTTGTGGGTGGGCTGGGTAACTTAAATTATCAAGCCTCTAGCCGATTAGATTTAACCTTGGGAGGGGGTTACAACACCTATCACAACAAGCATTTTGGGAGGGTGGTTAACAATGCCGAGAATAACCCAAAAGGATTCGATCACCAGTACTATTTTAATACAGCTACTAAAAACGATGCGAATGTTTATTTGAAAGCGAATTTTAAACCCAGTGCTTTATTCAATGTGTTTTTAGATTTACAGATGCGCCAAGTATATTATAGGTTTAGAGGCTTTGATGATTTGCTAAATGAAAAAACACAAGTTGTCCAATTCAAATTTTTTAATCCGAAGTTTGGCATGAGTTGGGATGTTAATGCACATACAAATTTTTATACTTCTATTGCCATTGCAAATAAAGAACCTAACCGCGATGACTTTGTGCAATCTACGCCTAACTCTCGCCCTAAAGCCGAGCAATTGATAGATGTGGAATTGGGTTGGCGACAACAGTATCAAAAATTAAATTGGGTGGCAAATGTTTACCAAATGCAATACAATAATCAGTTAGTTTTAAACGGACAAGTTAATAATGTGGGCGCGTATAACCGTGTTAATGCAGGTACTAGTTTTAGAAGAGGTGTAGAGTTGGAGCTTGTTTGGCAAGCGTTACCATTCTTAGGATTGAGCGGGAACCTCACGCTTTCACAAAATAAAATTTTATCGTTTACAGAATATGTGGATAGTAATGATGTGAACTTTAACTTTGTAAAGCAAGTTGCTATTCAACATCAAAATACATCTATTTCGTTTTCGCCCAATAGTATTGCCGCCATTGGAATGACGCTGAAGCCCATTAAAAAATTGGATATTACTTTTCAAGGGAAACATGTGGGCAGACAATTTTTAGACAATACCAGTACCATAAAACGTTCTATTGCGTCGTATCAGGTTATGGATGTGTTGATGGGTTATACCATCCGTGGTAAACTTTTAAAAGAACTTGTTATTACCGCAGGCATTTATAATTTATTTAACACCCGTTATATTACCAATGGTTATACTTATGCAGCCTACGTGGGCGAAACGTTGAATACTTATACCAATTTGGCGCCCGCTGCACCTCTTAATTTTTTAGCAGGGTTAAAGCTGAAGTTTTAATACGTGTAAAAAAATAAAGATTGACATTGCAGTGTTGTAAGAAGTTATTTAAAATAGTTGTTGATGAGAAAAGAATAGCAGTATATTTATTGGCATAAAGTTGTTTATCTTTTTTTATGAGTACAGAACACTTGCAACATTTTATTCAACGTACCATTCCTATGACCAATGAAAAGGCACAGGTATTGGCTAATAAATTTGAAAGGGTAGAGCTTGAAAAAAATGAATACTTATATATTGAAGGTAAAATTTCAAAAGCAACTTTTGTTTTAGAAACGGGATTTATACGATCGTTTACCTTAGATAGCAAGGGCAACGAAGTAACCACCAATATTTATTCGCCTTTTTGTTTTGTAAACGATGTGTTATCTTTTTTTAAACAACAGCCCTGTACCGAAAATTTTCAAACGATAACGCCTTGTGTACTCTGGAAAATGAGTTACGAAGATGTGCAGGCTAATTTTCATGGGATGCCAGAGTTTAGAGAGTTAGGACGTATGATGCTGATTACGAATTATTCAAATTTAAAAGTGCGAATGCTTGGTATGATTAAAGATACTGCCGAACAGCGTTATTTAAAACTCATCGAACAGCATCCCGCTATTTTTCAAAATGTGTCGCTTAAAATAATTGCTTCTTATTTAGGTATTACAGATACTTCGTTGAGTCGAATCAGAAAAGAAATTACACAAAAGTAATTTCTTGTCAAATGCGAAGTGTATTGATTAAAGTTTAATTCATCTTTGTTCCATTAATTAAATAATTAAAGTTATGGATGTATTCACCAATTCAGTTCCGCAATGGGTATCGCTTTTATTTTTAGTAAGCATTTTAATTCCTGTTTTCCTTTTAAGTCGAGTTCTTAAACAAGGCGGCATTGCTGCTAAACTCGAAAAATCAGTTGTTTCAAAGTTGGTCATTGGCACTTTTATTTTTTTCTTGGCTTATTATTTTTATGTAGCGTGTATGTGTTGGTCGGGCTTTTTTCTTGTAAACACCATGCCGCCGCGAATTATACTTTTTACAACTTTACCACTTTTACTTTTTTACTTTGTGTTTATTTTTAGAACGCAAGTTTACCAAACGCTTTTAAATGCTATTCCTTTATCGGTGTTAGTTCGCTTACATGTTTTTCGGCTTATTGGTGTTTTCTTTATCATTGTATGGTATTATGACGCATTGCCTACTTACTTTGCTTTTTCGGCAGGCTTAGGCGATATTTTCGCCGCGCTAACAGCTATTGTTGTTGCCCAATGTATTGATAAGAAATACAAATATTATAAAACGATTACGTTGATTTGGAATGTTATCGGCTTATGCGATATATTAAATGTGTTGTTTACGGCACTTTATTTAACGAAACAAAACTTAGAAACAGGAAGTCAGGGAGTTATTGATATCACAGGGTTTCCGTTTGCTTTAATTCCAGCATTTGCACCAGCTACCATTATTTTTTGGCATGTTTCTATTTTTAAGAAATTAAAATTGGAAAAGTAGATTGGATGTGGAGATAGTCTTTTTAAAATGAAGGCTAAATACATGGGGCTTGAGAAAAGTGGCACGCAAAGGCGCAAAGAGGGGGATGGGTTGAGTGTTGTGATGAGTTTTTGAATGGCACGCAAAGGCGCAAAGTTCGCAAAGTGATTCGCAAAGAAAAAAGAGTTCACCGTTGTACTTTCGGCAATACTATTCCATATTTTTTAGACCATTTTACAATGAATGGAACTAGTATAACGGTTGGCAATAGCCAGGCCAACACCGCCGGTAAGAAGGTATTGTTTACTACCAGAAACGCTGTGGCAGAAGAAATGTAGGTGCCTATCATACGTTGTAAATGAACAATTAACCAATTGTTTTTGAATTTACTTTTACCTCTATAAAATACGCTATCTTGATATACCATTAACAAAGCAAGGCCGCTAAATACTACAAATACTACTCCAAATGAATTATGGCGTATTAAATTAAAAATACCTAATGCTAAAAAGATAAGTGCAAAGCAAAACATGCCGCCACTAATTAAAAAATCGAACCATTGGTAATTAGCTTTTTGTTCTTTTTTGAAACGCAAGGCTCTATATCCCGTCAGCGTCATGTAAATGGTCCATATCCCGATAATAAATAAAAAGTAATTGGGATGAAGGTAAGCCAGCATTAATGATGGAATGGCTGCACTTAACATGGCAATCGCAAAAATTTTGCCGAGCAAGCGGTGTCGCTTATCGCCTTTTTTTAAACACATAATAATTGAACCGATTAATAAACCAATCATGCCACCTGTAACATGAATAATTAAAAGTAATTTAAAGAGTAATTCCATTTATTTAGTTTTTAAAAAGTTTAAGGCCGCATTTAATTCTAAAGTTTCGTCCCAAAAATTTTGGTAATTTTTTTTGATAGTAATATTTGGTACTAATCCACTTGGATTATTAGCGGCATTATCAAACTCAAAAGCGTAAGTAGAAGTTTGTAAACGTGCGCCTGATTTTGGTAATTTCAGTTGGGGGTATGAGCCGCCGTTGATGCCGCTTTCGCCACCCATGGGCTGCTCGCCAACGAAGGTTGCGGAATGGCCGTGGTATTTTAAGTTATTGGCTAAAATGACCGATGAAGAACTGGAGTAGCCATTTACTAAAACAACTACATTACCATTAAACGTTTGGCGATGCGGACGTATTGTATTTTTAAACAGGACCTTTCTGTTTTCGTTTTTTCGACGTTGATAGAAATGCCCTAAATCGTAATATAAATAACTCAACATAAATTTACAGGCATTACTGAAGTTGAGGTATTTTATAATTTTTGAATTGGGGCGAATGATGTTGTAATGTGCAGGTTCTTTAATGAGGTAGGCTAACAAACACGCTGCATTATAACGATTGCCTCCTAAATTATCTTTTACATCTATTATTAAATGCTTACAATTTTTTTCTTGTAACGTTCGCATTACTTTTTTATAAAAGGATTTGTAGTAACGGTTGCTAAAATGTTCAATTTTTAAATACCCAGTAGTTTCGTTTATTAATTTAAAATAGGCTTGCGACCCTTTTAAAACCGTTGCATCGGCTTTTGGTTTAGGAGTAGCATTAACTTTTGATTTAAGGCGTAGGGTGTTATTCCATACTTCTGTTAGTACATTGCTTCCGCTTTTAAATTGTACTCGAAAAGAACTGTCGCTTTGCCCGTAAAAGCGACCTATTAAAGCACGACTGTTGAGATTAATTAAGCGGTAACCAAAGCTAAGGGCTGTGCCATCGGCAGGTTGATATTTTACTAACGCTCGAACGATGTTAGCAGCATCCATGCCGTTAATGGATTCGATACACGAGCCATTACGAACTAGGGTTTTGCTTGTATCTATTGCTTCGTCGGCTACATACAAGGAGTCGTTACTAGCAAATAGTTGAAATGGAAAAGTGAACGTTTTTTGTTTCTTTTTTGAGAAGGGTGGTTTGGTAATATAGGTGTGAGCGCAACGAACAGCCGCTACGGCATTTCGTAAGCATAATTCGTAATACGATGCGTCTATCGAATCGTTGGTGTTTTTTTCTATTGTTTCTAAAAGTGTTTGGTTGAGTTGCGCAGTTGGGTATTTTAGTTGTGTGGGATGTGAAGGGATTAATGCTTGGTTTAAGAATCGAATGTCTTGCAATAAATCGGCTTTACTTTTTTGCTGTACTAAGTAGAAGGTGGAATACATGATTAAACCAAAGCAAAAAATAAAGTGCCGCATAAACGCAAGTTAATATGGTTTTAAACTTAGCAATAATTTATTAAAAACAAAACAGTATTTGTTTTTTGGCGTGAAGGAAGAGTGCAATGTTTCGTATTAATACTGTGTGAATGCTTTTACAGTATCTACAAATAGTTTTACGTGTTCTTTAGGCAAATCGGGATAAAGACCATGCCCTAAATTACAAATGTAGTTTTGTTTGCCAAAGTCTTTCAACATGGCGTGTGTTTCTTTAACGATGGTTGTTTCGTTGGCATAGAGTAAGCAAGGGTCGGCATTACCTTGCAGGGTTTTGCCATTGGCCTGTGTACGCGCGTGATGCGGATTAATCGTCCAATCTAAACCAATGCTGCTACACGAGGTTTGCGCTATGCGTTCAATGGCGTAGTGCGCATCTTTAGCAAAAATAGTTACGGGTACTAAAGGCGAAATGGCATCGCAAATTTGCTGCATGTACTGTAACGAAAACTCATAAAAATGCGTTTCGCTTAATACACCAGCCCAACTGTCGAACAGTTGAATGAGGTCGGCTCCAGCGGCAACTTGTCCTTTTAAATAGTTAATAGAAGAGGCTGTTATTTTTTCGAGCAAGCGATGTGCTAATTGTGGTTGGGTGTATAAAAATTGTTTGGCTTTACTAAACGTTTTGCTACCGCTACCTTCAATCATGTAGGCTAAAATGGTCCAGGGTGCGCCGCAAAAGCCAATGAGCGGCACCTCGTTATTTAATTGTTTTTTAGTTAATTGCAAGGCTTGCATAACGTATCCTAAATCGTCGGCTTCGGCAATGTGCAAGGCTTCAATATCGGCGGCATTTTTAATGGTTTTCTCGAACCAAGGGCCTTTCGACTCAATCATTTGATACGGTAAGCCCATGGCTTCGGGTATCACTAAAATATCGCTAAAAATAATAGCGGCATCTACGCCCAAAATATGTACCGGTTGAATGGTAACTTCTGCGGCTAGTTCTGGATTTTTGACAAACTCAATAAAATTAGCTGCTTTGGCGCGTGTGGCGCGGTATTCGGGTAACACACGACCTGCTTGACGCATTAACCAAACGGGTACACGTTCTACAAACTCGCCTTTAGCAGCTCTCATTAATAAATCGTTTTTAAGCATAGCTTGCAAAGTTACGCCTTAAATTGGGTCTTTTATCATAGAAATGTCTTATCTTAGTTGGTAAATGCGCTTACTAAGGTGTATTAAAAACTAAAGTCAAAATTGGTTAAAACAAAAACTAAACTTTATTGGTGTTGTTTTGTTTACTAGATTAGTACAAATTTTGAAATGTTAAGATAGTTCTTTTTTATCGTTTTGTTTGAATGGCAAACTTCCATTTCGGCGAAAGTAAAGCGTTTTAATCTGTATCACTCGTAACTATGAATCAAAAGAAAATAGCGGTTTTCCGTAAAGAGCATTTTAATGCGGCACATCGGTTGCACAATCCATCATTAGATGATGCAACTAATAAACAATTGTTTGGGAAGTGTAACAATCCTAATTACCATGGGCACAATTATGAGTTGATTGTTCGGGTAACGGGTGTGTTAGATGAGCAAACGGGCTATGTTATAGATACAAAGATTTTGAGTGATATTATTAAGACTTATGTTTTAGAAGAATTGGATCACAAGAACTTAAATTTAGATGTTGCGCATTTTAAAAATTTGAACCCAACCGCCGAAAATATTGTAATGGTTATCTACGATATTTTACGAAAACAGTTAGATAACCGATATGAACTTAAATTAACGCTATATGAAACCGAAAGAAATTTTGTTGAATTCCCTGTTGAGTGATAATAAAATCACACTCAGTGAATTGAGCGCAGAAGAAATTGGCGACGAGCATTTGAGTACTGGTATTGAAACCCCAATGAAAGCGAATGCCTTTGCCATGAGCGACGAAGAAAAAATTAAAACGATTGCCAATCATTTCACCCAAATTATGGAAACTTTGGGTTTAGATTTGACCGATGACAGCCTGAAAGGCACGCCCCAACGGGTGGCTAAGATGTATGTAAAAGAAATTTTTAGTGGATTAAATCCAGCTAATAAGCCTAAAATAGCTTTGTTCGATAATAAATACCAATACAATCAAATGTTGGTTGAAAAAGACATTACCTTTTTTAGTAATTGCGAGCATCACTTTGTACCAATCTTTGGGAAAGCTCACGTTGCTTATATTTCTAATGGCAGCGTTATTGGTTTAAGTAAGTTAAACCGAGTGGTACAATATTTTGCAAAACGCCCACAGGTGCAAGAGCGTTTAACCATGCAAATTGCGAAAGAGTTACAAGCGATTTTAAAAACCGAAGATGTTGCGGTGATTATAGATGCGAAACATTTGTGTGTGAGTTCGCGTGGGGTGCAAGATATTAACTCAGCAACGGTAACCAGTTTTTATGGTGGTAAATTTGAACAAGAAGCCACCCGTCAAGAGTTTTTAAAGTACTTAGAATTGAAAACAAATTATTAAGTTGTATCCTACAATTTAATTCACAATCACGCTTTCTTGAAATTTGGTACATTCTACCAAATTTCAAGGGCGTGTTTATTTTTATATAACTTATTGTAAATTTTAGAAATCAAACTTTTAGAAGTAGATTTTAAACTTATTTAAAAACTCTTTTCTTTAAACAAAGAGTGATAAGAAATAAGTTACCTTTTACATACTCTCAAAAGCAAGTGAATTTTTTTCAGCATTACATTTCCAAAAGAATATTCCATGTGTCTTCATCGTAGGCTTTAACCGAGATTTTAAGAAATCGGACACTTTAGAATAAAATAGCTAACTCTGTAAAATATTTAAAACCACATTATGCAACATAAATTTATGGAGAACCATACTGCGTGAGGGGTATTTCGACTTCGCTCAATATAAAACAAGCGGCAGCCCCCGAAGAGCGTTTGCTAATTTTGCACGAGCGAGGAGGCTGAGGCACGAAGACCCCGCAGCGACTTGGGCAGGCTCGGCGAGGCAGAAGCAAAATAGCAAAACGCCCAAGGGGCTAAAGCGGATGACCCGACCCCAAAGTAGAACCTGCGTTACCTTGAAACTGATAGTGTAATTATCACACTAAGCTAAGTAAAACTTGATAGGGGACACGCCCAAAAATTTTTAATAAACCGTCATTTCAAGAAATCGGATGATCTAGAATAAAACGTTTAACTGTGTAAAATACTTAAAATCAACATTTAAAAAATGAGTTAGATGGAATTATACCTTTTTGATTCACAAACCTTCTCTACGTTTTAATTCGATTAGTAAAAATTCTAAACCATTTAACTTGATTTCGTAAAGGGTTTGTAACTGCATACCAAGTTTACCCTTCGGGAATCCCTTGCGATTAAACCACTCTAAATACGAAACGGGTAATTGGTATAAAACCCAGTTTTCGTATTTACCAAAGGGCATTTTTTGCTTTAGTAAATCTCTTAATAGTTCGGGTTGCCATTCCATATTTACTTATTTACTTTAACGCGTATGCCTTCGCTGTGGCTGGTAAATTCGGGGGCATACATACATTGTGCAGTTGTAATGCCATTGCTAAAATTACCTGCATGGTTAACAATTAAAGGATACTCAAATACATAAGTGCCTTTATTTAAATAACTAAAAAAGAAATTGGTGCTGGCATCTTTGGTGGTTTCATAATACCCTAATCCATCTTGCCAACGGTAACCACTAAATACATTGGTGGGTTCAAATCCCGCAGCACGCATGTCTTTCATGTGAACGTATTCCATGTTTCTATCCACGCGCAACTCGATGCGCACTTTTAATTTATCGCCAGGTTTTAAGGGCGTGCTTTCGGTAATGGGTTCAATTACAGGACCACTGCTTGTATTTTTTTGAAGGAATAATTTCTTATTTATTTTTAAGGGCGTTTCGTGTGGTGTAATTTTATCGAGTTGTTCAAAGTATTGCCAATACACAGCTCCCCAGCTTACGCCTTCATCTTTTTTACTGACTTTAATTTTGCCCATACTAGGCTTAATATCGGAACCATGCCACGTTTTTTTAAAGTAGCCAGTTCCAGCTTCGGTTTTTAAATCTATATCGGTTTTTGGGTCAACCGTTATATTACCAACTTGGATGCTTACATTCGATTCGGTACTTAGCCAATTGCTACCTCTTAATAACAGGGCGTAAATGGCTTCTGAAGTAGCTCGTGTGGTTTTCCAGTTTTGTGTTTGTTTACTTTTTAGTAACCAGGTTTTTAAGTCCTCTACACTTTTGGTATCGTTACTAACTTCGTCGAATGCTTCAATCATTAAGGCTTGCATTTCAATAGGAGCTTGGTACCAATAATAGCCACCATAATTTTCTTTCCAATACATTCCCATTTCCTCGTTATTGAGTGCGTTTTGTTTTAAAGATTTCATAATTACTAAAGCGGTGGTTTTATCGTCGTTGCGGTGCAAAGCCAAAGCTATCATGCCTTGCATGTAACGCGATTGGGATAGCCAATACGTTTTCGATTGTTTTAAGAAGTAGTCGAAGGCGGCATCGTTTCGTTTATTGCGAGGAATATCTTTAAAATAACTACGCATGTATAAGTATTGAATGACAATGCCGCTAAGGTGATTATTTTTTAAATAATCTTTATCTAAGCGTTTAATTTCTTCAAAGTTTTGGCGAAGTTCGTTATCACAAAATTGTGAGGCTTTGGTAATCATGGCCCACACCTCTGCATTTTCGCGTACTTTTACAACGTTTAAATTATTGAGATGTGCCATACCTGTTGCAATGTATTGAGTGATGTACCAATCTTCGCCCATGCCCTCGAACCAAGGCCAGCCTCCATTTATTGTTTGTGCTTTTTGTAATTTTTTTAAGGCACGGTTTAACTCAGCACTCATGCGATTTAAGTCGAACAGCAACGCTACTCGCTTTTTGCTTTCGCTTTCGTTAGCCGCATCCATTACCCACGGGGTTTCTTCTAACAAAGCCGCTTTTAGTTCTTGATTTTTTTCGAGGTTAGATAAAAAACTTTCGGGGCTTTGGTTTTTCCACGTTTCAAAAACGGCTTTAATTTTTGGAGTAGAGTTGGCAATGTGCGAAGCTAAAGCGTTGGCATAGTAACGTGAAAAGGTTTGTTCGTTACATTGGTAAGGGTATTCCATTAAATAGGGCAAGCTTTGCACGGCATACCAAGCGGGGTTGGCGGTAAACTCTAGCGTATAAGCATGATTTTTTAAAGTACTAGAGTTATTATTTTGTTGAATGAATTTTGTAAAATTAAACTCTTTAGTTTGTTTGCTGCGAATGGGTAATGGCATACTTTCAGTTACTAACATGCGATTGGTTAGCACAGGTAAAGCGGCTTCTTCGCCATCGCTAAAGTTATCGGCCTGCGCCGTTACTTTGTATAAAATAGCTTGGTATTGGTTGGGGACTTTTACCATCCAATCGGCGGCGGTACTTTGTTTGGCAGGAGTGCTGAATGGACGCGTGTTACCTCCGTTAATTATACTTTCGTTAGTAATGTCTTTATTGCTCAGCGCATCTAATAACCGTAAGGTGACTGTTCCGCTTAACGCTTTGGGATTAAGATTTACAATTTTAGTAGTCAATAGTATTTCATCGCCCTCACGTAAAAAACGAGGCATATTGGGTTGCACCATTAATTCTTTTTGGGCGATGCAGGTATTTTGCATGGTACCAATGTTTAAATCTTTGGTATGTGCCAAACTTAAAAATTTCCATTTGGTTAGGCTTTCAGGAATGGTGAATTGTATGCTGCATTCGCCTTTTTCATCTGTAACTAAAGAAGGGAAGAAAAAGGCCGTT
This sequence comes from Bacteroidota bacterium, assembly GCA_013297775.1. Lineage (GTDB taxonomy): Bacteria > Bacteroidota > Bacteroidia > B-17B0 > Aurantibacillaceae > Aurantibacillus. The sequence continues at coordinate 144,531 of JAAFIL010000001.1, read as the reverse complement.
TCGTTGAAGTTAGAGCGCAAAGGCACATCGGCTTTAGGTTCATTAGTCGTTTTATTTTCGCCAAGCGGATTTTGTTCCTTTTCGTCTGTTTCGCGATCAAAGCCCGCTGTTGTTGTTCGTGTTTTGTTGTTACCAGGTTTTCCTTCTTCTTTTTTTCTTGGTTCTTTGGGGGCTTCATCCATTTCACTTTGTTCTGCGGCAATAGGTGCGGCGGCATTCATGCTAAGACTCATGCTCTTATCACTCATTCCTCCTCTTGCAAAGTAATAAGCATTGCCCGAAAGATTAAGTCCATAATAATTTAGGTAATCGTAGGAATAGCTATCTACACTTTCGTAGTCGGGATTAAACCGCATAAACTCGGTGCTTTGGGCGGTGCGTTCTAAGTTATTAGCCCAAACCGTGCGCGCGTAATAGCTTTGATAAATGTTTAAGTACCAATCATTAGATCGAAACGCGTCCAGCGAGGCATCGTACATGGCTACCATTAATTCGGCGGCTACTTTTTCGCCTTTTTTATTTTTAATACTCACGCGCCATTCTTCCTTTTGTCCGGGTAATAATTTATTGCGAAAGGTTTCAAATTTAATATCTAATTCTTTGTTAATGTAAGGTACGGCCACGTAACCAGATACAGAGTAGGCGCGGTTGTATTTCATAAAGCTGGTGTGATAGACCACACCTCCCCTTTGGCTTTCGGTAATGTTGATAGGATGCGGTATTAAACTTGCGGCCACGCGTTCGGTAGTGTTGCCACTTTGGTACTCCACTTCATAAATGTAATTCACATCTTTATACGAACTTGCTAAAACAAAAGCTGCTTGTTCGCCAGGTTGTGCCATGGTTTTAAGTGGGTAATGCCATTGAGGGGTTTGTTCGGGTAATTCGGCTTTTGCTGGATTGTAAAGCGTGAGGTATTGAATGGCTTTTACTTCTGCTCCAAATTTATCTTTGCAAATGCTTTCTAACAAATAAATACCCGGGCTTAGCGATTTAAGTTCGTTTAAAACAACTTCTTTGTCGGTTTTGGTATTAAAGCTACGTTCGAGAACAACTTTGCTGCGTTCCCATTTATACCGATTGGTTTCATCGTCGTATAAATCGTGTGGAAATAATTTGTGGTACTCTTCGCGGGTGTATAAGTGCTTGTCGGGTTGCTCCCACAGGCGTTTCCGAAATATATGTTGTGGTTGATTTAATTTATAAAGTTTAGAAGTGCCCGTTGTATTTTCTTCTACACCATTTAAGTTATTGGCATAAAACGAAATTTTTGGTAGTTCGTTCACATTAATAATTTCAGGGATATTGACCGTTAAGGTAATGGCTTGTGTGCCCACACGGAAGGAGACATTACTGCTGTGGGTTTCGCCATTGATGTCGGTTACATCGGCATAAATTTCGTAGGTGTAGATTGGGTTATCGGTGTTATTGGCAGTGGGGTCGGGCAAGGCCGTAAACTCAATGTTATACTCCCCTTTATCGTTGGTTTTAAGAGTGCCATTTGTAATTTCGACCTCTGTTGAAGAGAAGTAAGGGCGATACCAATAATACCAATAAGGATAATTAACTGAACGTTTCACGCGGTAACTCACACTTGCGCCGTCTAATAGATTGCCAGCATACGCCTTTGCAAATCCTTTCATGGTTACTTTATCGTTTAATTTATAAGTGCCTTTTAGGGTATCGAAATAAACTTCAAACTTTGGGCGTTTGTATTCTTCTACGCTAATCGAAATGGAACCATAATCATCGCCCAAACGCATGTTACCATTTAGCACGCCTTGTGGTGCTGTAAAACTTCCCGAAACGGTTCCATACTCGTTAGTGGTTAAAGGTTGTTTGCTTACAATTTGACCGTTTACATCATATAAATTTACAATGGTAGGATAATTGGGAAGTATTTTATGTTTATTATTTTTTTGACTTTGTAAAAGTATGCTTTTAAAATAAATGGTTTGCCCCGGACGGTAGATGGCACGGTCTGTAAAAAAGTGTGAAGTTGTTGTTGTCGAATTATAATCTTGTTGTGAATAAACGTAAAATGTATTATCGCTCCAGAGGTTATCGTTGCCGTTTATAAATTCGATAAAGAACGATTGGTTAGAACGGTAATCGCTTGGCGGGATTGCGATAAATCCATCGGTATTAGTGGTAAAACGTTTTCCTTTTTTAGTGATGTATTCTTGCTTTTCGTAACTGTATTCTTCGGTATAGATTTGGCATTGCACTTCTTTTAAGGGTTGACCTGTTTGGCGGTTCATTACAAAAAATTCGCGGCCACCATTGGGGTCGTTTCGATCAAAAAAGCCGATGTTGCTAACTAGGTAAGAGGAGTAACAAGTAATGTTTTTTTCGGCAGTAAATTTAGGCGAGGTAGAAGCTAATAAAAAGTAGTAGCCAAAATCAGTAGCAGGTATTTTTATTTCTACTTTGTGTGGATTATAATCTTTGTCTTCGGGTAAGGTTTGTTCAAATTCGAGGGCGGTTGGCAATTCTAATAATTTAGGAATTACCTTTTCATCGTAGTAACGACTTATCAATTTTCGCATCTCGGTACGATTGGTTTTTACCAATTTAAAATAGAGTTTATCCACGTTGGTATAATTCACTAATACACGATTAGCGGCTTGGTGGTCATTTACCTGTTCGGATTGGATGTTTAAGGCTTTGGCATTAATAGTTAGTAAAAGATTTTTAGCCTGACGTTCGCCATTGGTTTTAGGATAGGTTTTAATGATGGCATTGCATAAGTTAACAGCGGTTTGTCTGAAGGATTTATACGCCTCACTTTCTAATGCTTTGTATTGCGAACTTTTGTTGAAGTACCATTGTGCTTCGCGAAATTTTACATTACTGACATAAGCCAAGCTGGCCATTTTTTCGGATAACCATTTAATGCCCTGTAAGTACAACGAATCTTTTATAGGATTTTGGGAGTAGCTTAAAATAAAATCGTAGCGTTCCATTTCTAAATCGAGTAGCGCATCGTTACGTTGGGCCTCTGAATGGAAGGCTAACAAATCTTGATAAAGTAAGGCGGCGTAATATTTAAGTTCTAAACTATCGGTAGGGGCATTTATTTTGAGGTTTAAAAATTCGGGATAAGGTTTGGCATACGCATCGGCGTTAACATTAAACTGATCGGCGGCTTTGCTTACATCGGCCTGCGAGTCTTTAAAAAAAGATAAAGCACGGTGGGCTAGTAAATCGTAGAGTGTTGGTCGCCACGAGCGGGCTTCGGCGCTACCCTTTATTAAAATTTCATCGTATAAATTTACTTTAGTACGTTTAAGGCTATCGGCGTTTTGAAGTGAGGCTTTATAATTGACAACCGTTTCATAAATAATTTTCTTTAAATCCCAAGTACTAACATCGGTAGCACTAAATGCAACTGTTTGGCTTCGGTTATAAAATTTCCAAGTATTGTTGAGGTAGTATTGCCAATAGGTATCTGCTAAAATACTTTGTAGCACAGGCTTAACAGGGAAATCAGCTTTATCAATTTCTTTTTTTAGTTCTTCGGTACTTTTTTCGATGGCGTATTCTTCTTTAAATTGTAAAAATTTTAAGCGGTAAATAATACTTTTTACAATCTGTGGTGGATTTTTTTCGGTTTGAGCTTTTTTGTAAATGCCCTCTACTAATTGTTGAGCATCTTCGGTTAATCCTTTATCCTCGGCGGTTTCAACCTTTTTCCAAAGTTGGGTGTAAGTGTCGTTGGGAGGAAATGTAAACATATAGCTTTGTTTTTTACTTTTGAAGTTATAGGCTGAAATTGAGGTAATGGTTAAAACAACAACCGCTACTATGGTAGCTAAAATACTGGGCTTCTTTTTTATTGACATAACTCACACGTTTACTATTTAGATGCTACCCAATTTATAATTCCATAATTGGGGTTTAACTTTGCTATACTAAACTACATTTTTAATTCGTTAGTTGACGCTAATTTTCGGGTGGCTTCTTAAAATATCTTAAACACAACTTTGTATTGTTTTTAAATGCTAAATAAATTACCGATTTTTACAGTATTATCTTTTTTGGCGTTAATTGGTATATGGAAGCATTTGTAGAAATTTTAAAAATTGTTTTGCCTGCTGGAGCGGTGTTTGCAGCTGTATTTTTTTTGGTAAACAAGTTTATGGATAATGATCAAAAGCGCCGGGATTACGAATTAAAAAAAATGGCTCAAGCCGCTATTACGCCTTTAAAAATACAGGCTTACGAACGTTTGGTTATTTTTTTAGAGCGCATTCATCCCAATATGTTGGTGGTGCGGGTTAATAAACACGGCATCAATTGCCATCAGTTGCATCAAGAATTAATAAAAGCCGTTAAAGCGGAGTACGAGCATAATTTATCGCAGCAAATTTACGTGAGTTCGTCGGCTTGGGAGTTGGTTAAAACTGCAAAGGAGGAAATTATTAAATTGATAAATATTTCATCTACTAAAGTACCACACGATAATAGTAGCAACGATTTGGCCATGATGGTTTTAAATATTACCGCTAACGTAGATAAAAAAATGCCTAATGAAATTGCATTAGAGTTTTTGAAGAAAGAGGTAGCGCAAGTGTTTTAATCGTTTGAAAAATTTTCCTTGAGTTCTACGCTTACTTTTTCGACGTTGCCATTCATTGGTGGTAAAAGTTTGGTTAACTTAACTTGTAAGCTCTTCAACTGTGGAAAATCATTTTTGATAGTTGTGTAAATACGTTCGCAAACTTGTTCAATTAACTGGCTTCTTATGGCAACGTGTGCTTTGGCAATTTCGTAAATGGCGCAGTAATCAATAGTTTTCGATAAATCGTCGGTTTTAGCGGCTTCCGTAAAATCGGTAGTCATGTAAACGTCCACAATGTAGTGTCCGCCAATTTTTGATTCTTCGATTAAACAACCGTGATACCCGTAAAGTTTGATGCCTTCAATAGCAATGGTGTGTGTCATGTTATAATTGTTATTCTAATCCATCTTGACCGCCCATAGAAGGTTGAGCAGCATTTTTATTTCCTTTACCAAAACGTTTAAACAGCGAGGTATCGAACTTGCCAAATAAGTAAGTTACACTAAATCGTAAAAACCGACCTTCGCGGCGGCGCAATATTTCTTGAGCAATGAAATCGGTTGTAATGTCGGACCCAAACCGTTTGGTATTAAACACATCGCTGAGAGTGAGGTTAAAAATAAGTTTTGTGTTTACAGTTTTTCCTAACGATATATCCATGAAGTAATTATTAAAAGTAAGCCCATTTAAAATAATTTTGGGCGCATCGTAAGTGCCATTAACCTGCAATTGAAGTTTCCAAGGAAGCGTATAATTGAAGGCTACTTTTGCTTTATAACTCCAGCCCTTTGCATTTTGAACTGGTTGATTATTAATGATGCCTCCATTTAGAAACACATAAAATACATCGAAATTAAGTGTGGTATTAAAATTTTTATGCAAGTTTAAACGTAAGGTATTTTCGTAACCATAGCGCCAAATATTTTTGGCATTAACCCAAGTGCTTACGGTTATGTTGGGGTCGGCATCGGAGGGGTACTGAAAATTAGTGATAGGATTTTGACTAAAACGGGTATAGGCCGAGGTTAACCAATTGCCTTTTCCAAATTGTAGGTTATAATTTAATTCGCCAATATTAATGAGTTCGGGTTTTAAGGCTGGATTACCGATGCGGTAGTTCCGATTATCGCTAAACATTACAAAGGGCATAGATTGGAAAAAATTAGGGCGGTCTATTTTACGACTCAAGTTAAATTGGATTTCGTGTTTGCCAATTTTTTTACTGAGGTATAAAGAAGGAAATAATGTGTAAAGCCAATTGGTTCCTCCATCGGGATAGGCATATTTAAACGATAGATTTTTATCAGTTAATTCGCCCGTGTAATACGTTTGCTCGAAACGAAGACCGCCTTGATAGCCTAAGTCCCAAAAGGTTTTTCCGGTGTAAGTAACATAAGCTGCATTTACCATATCTTGTATAATGTAGCGGTTGGTTTGCGAGGTATCGGTTACAAAATCGCCCGAAGGAATGAGGTTGCGTTGGGCATCGTTTATAAAGTTTGAGTTTTTTAAAAACAGACGCATCCCAGTTTCAAATTTTCTGGTATCGCTAATGGGGTTAATAAAATCGGTTTGAAAAACATATTGTTGACTAGATGTTCCGCCAACATTTTTTTGAATGGCATTGGGTAAAAATTGAAAGGCGTTGTTGGTTAAAATTTGATTTTCGGTTGTAAATACAAATCCATTTGTGGCGTCGTTAACGTTGTAATTGGCATCAATGGTTAATTCTTTTCCTGCTTCTGGAAATGTTTTTTTGTAGGTGATTTGCCCTGTATAATTTTTGAAGTTAGATTCTTGTTCGTTAACCCGTTTGCCTTTGCTGTATTCTAAGCCAAGGCCCGAGGTATTTCTGAAAAATTGTTGATCGTTAAACCCCATTAAACCGTTTACAATAGCAATGCCACCGCCAATGGTGTTACGGTTATTAATCGAATAATCTAAACCAACTCTTCCAAAGTAAAATTGATTTTTATTGGTGAGGGAGTTATCTTGTGCAAAAAAGTCGTCGCCTTTTGTGCCAGTAATGGGGTTATTAAAATTATAGGTAGTATTGCGTGTGTAGCCTTTTGTTTGATTGGTATTGGTAATGTTTCCTGTAAAAATCATTGATAAATTCCAAGGGTTTTCTTTTATATTAACACTAGAGGTTAAGCCATAACGGTCGCCTGTGCCAATGCTACCCATTACCATCCCATTATACCCAGGTTTCAGATTTTTTTTAAGTACAACGTTCACAATGCCACCACTGGCAGCGGCTTCGTATTTTGCACCAGGATTAGATATGACTTCTACACGTTCGATTTGGTCGGCTGGAATTTGCTGCATGGTGAGTGTAGTGGGTTTCCCATCAATGTAAATCATAACTCCTTTTTCGCGCAGGGTGGCGTTACCATCTCCATCTACGGTAAGCGAAGGAATGTTTTTTAAAACGTCAATTCCTGTTCCGCCACGTACCGATAAATCTTTATCAACGTTATAAATTTTTCGGTCAACTCCCATTTGAAAGGTACTTTTTTCGCCAACAACTTCAATTTCTTTTAATACTTTTTCGTCCACATCTAAACGAATGTTTCCTAAATCTTGCTCTAGTTTATTAGGCGCTTGAATATAAATTTTGGTATCGAAATTTTTGTAACCAATTAATGTAACGCGCAAACGGTAGCCGCCCATGGGGGGTAAATTTTCTAAATTGAAGTCGCCGTTGGCTTCGGTAAAGCCTCCAGCAATGGCACTGTCTTTATTATACCACAATACAATAACACTTGCAAACTCAACCGGTTTTTTGGTAGTTCCATCTACTACTTTTCCATATACACGACCTTTAATGTCTTTCATTAGTTTCATCATGTCGTTGGCATTGCCACGGTTTCCGCCACCACCACCGCTGTTACCAAATTGCGCAAAGTTTGCGTTAGAAAGAGAAATGAGAAGTAGAAATAAGTAGTTGAAACTTTTTACTTTAAAATATGTAGTGTAATGTTGCATCGTTTGAAGAGAGAAATCAAAGGTAACTAAAATCAAAATGCGAGTTTAATCCGCAAAGGTCATTGGTATAAAATAGTCGGCGAACGGTACAATTTAACGTTGGTTGCTAAAACGATGCTTTTTAAAAGGGTTTTACAACAGCTAGGTGCGTTTATTCGATTCGCGTAAATAGGTTTCTAATGCCCCCGTCATGCTTGGGTTAATCGGATTGGGAGCAAATATATCTAAACGGTAGCCTAAATCTTTTAGCGTTTGCGCCGTTGTATAGCCAAAAGCCGCAATGCGTGTGTTGCCTTGTTTAAAACTCGGAAAATTTTGTTTCAATGATTTGATACCTGCTGGCGTAAAAAATACTAAAACATCAAATTCGTTTAAGGTTTTTATGTCGCTTAAATTGGCACTAACCGTTTTATAGAATACGCCTTTGGTGTAGGTTAAGTGCATTTCGTCTAAAAACTCTACAATTTGTTCTTTGTGAACATCGCTAACGGGTAATAAAAATTTTTCGCTTTTATTTTTTTTAATCACATCTACTAAATCTAAAATGGTGCCGTGGCCAAAGAAAATTTTTCGTTTGCGGTATTGGATATATTTTTGAAGGTAGTAGGCCGTTTGTTCATTGATACAAAAGTATTTCATGGTTTCGGGCACGGTTACACGCATCTCGTTACAAATGCGGAAGTAATGGTCAACACTTAATTTACTGGTTAAAATAACGGCACCGTGTGCTAAAATATCAATACGTTGGGTTCTGAAATCTTGAGGATTTATGCCTTCGATTTTAATAAACTGGCGGAAGGTAACATTTAAGTTATATTTTTTGGCTAAATCTAAATATGGATTTTTATCCATATCAACTGGCTTGGGTTGCGAAATTAAAAGCGTTTTTATTTTTGTTTTAGGATGCTGACTCACTTCTATTTTAGGTGGCGGAGCTAACTTAAACGTAATTTTTCCAGAACCTCTTTTTTTACGCTCTTTAATAAAAGTAGTTGCAATTGCTTTTTGATCTTTTTCTGCAACAGCTACTACTACTTTTTTTGCAGCTACCTTTTTAGTTGGTGCCACCTTTGCTTTGCTTACTTTTTTGGCGGCCAATTTAACCACCATTTTTTTTGCTGGTGCTTTGGTTTTCTTAGCAGGCTTTTTAGAAACCAATACCGTCTTTTTTGCTTTTACCTTTGATTTATTGGTCGCCATTCAGTTAGATTTAAAAATTAACAATAATAAATTTAATGAGTACTAAGTTTGGTAGAATTTCCACGGCGCAAAAGTATATAAAAATTTGGAGAAAACCTATACGTTGTTCAAAGGCACTAAAACGCACGCCCCTGAACCATTTTAAGAGCAGGTTACAAGAGAAGATGAGTAAACAAGGCAAAAGTAAATAAATGGCGGGTAGTTGGCTGAGTTCGGTTATCACTAAAAACGGGAAAACAATAATGCCAGTGGTTTGATTGATTAGTAAATTGCTATAGAGGTATTCATTAAAAAGTGGTCCGGTTTCTGTTAATTGCCCCATTAGATGGGAAAATAAATTTTTAAGGATAAAGGCGAAAAGAATAATGGTAAAAAAAGAAAGAAATTGAATGTGTTGTGGTTTATTTTCAAATACGGAGCCTAAATTTTTATTGACTTGATAAACAAAAAAGCTGGCGAGTGAACAAAAAATTAAGGTCAATAATAGCGAAAGGGGTTTAAAGGGATTAAAATCTTCGCGTTCGATTTGCCGCGTGGCTTGTAGGCTAAAGGTGGCCAACATTATTTTATCGAATTTACTACGCATTCCTACTCTTACCCAAACAATGCAAGCAAATACGAGGAGTAAAAAGAGCGAAGGCCACATCAGATCGTCGCCATTTCTAAAAATGGGATATTGATGTATAGGTTTTAAGGTATGTCCCTGAAAAATAGAAATCGATTCCATAATTTATCAGAGGCCTAATTTCTAAAGTGCAAACACGCGCGAAATGGCGAAACCAAATTTAACTTGTCCTTTTGCCCACGAGTCGCGGGTGCTGGTTAAATAATTGTTTTCGATTAAACCACTTGCATTGGTAAAAAATAAGCTAAATACGTGTCCACCTGTTTCCATCTCTACACCAAACGAAAGGGGGTTAAACACATCGGCATTGTTTACATAAAAAGGCGAAAAGTTGTAGAAATAATCGCCTATTAAACACAGGCGTTTGGTAAGTTTAATGCGTCCGCCAAAGCCACACGAAAAAAGCCCATTTTGATCTTCGCTTAAATCTTTTTTGTTAATCCGCTCTGGAATAAAGTTGCGGTGAAAATAGCTTGGTAAAATTTCGAGGGATAACCAAGGGGTTAATTTGCTGGCAATAATTAATTGATTGAAAAAATTAAAGCGGTGTAATTCGTTGGTTTGAAAATCTTTTACCACGCCTTGGTATAAGCTATTAACGGTTTTATGCGTATAACCTACATCGCCAAAGTAAGCTACCGAAACGGGCATACTAAAGTTGGTCGTTTGTTCTAAAATACGCCATTTTACACTACCATCTAATAAACTATTGGCGCGGCTTCGACCAATGCCTAAGGTAACGTTTCGGGTGAGGCCATAATCGAAACTAAAGCGGATGTCTTCGGCACCATCGAAACCAAAAAAGGTTTGAAAGGTTGAATTGATAGGGTTTTGTAAGGTATTATCGTAAATATTACCAAACCGATGCGAGATTCGAAAATCAAGATGTTTCGCTTTTACAGTTTCGGTTGTTAAAGCGTTTCCTAAACGATAGGTTTTAAAAGTGGCATATACTTTTTCGGGTTTGGTATCTTTTTTATCTTCTACCAAACTTAATAAATCATCTTGGGCAAACGACGAACAGGTTATGGCAAGTGCACTAATTAGGGTAAAATAACGCATGTATTATTTTTTAAGAGTTAAATAACGAATTACTTTTTTTGGAAAGGTTCTAAGGTGCTATCAATGGTTACATCCACCACCTCGGCAATATTTTTTACATACAACGAAGGTACTTTGATGCCGTAGTCGGCTACTTTGATTTTAAATTTAGCGTTAAGAACTAAATCAGCACCTACTTTTTTAATTGTTCCTTGAATTTTTACATCTTGTGTTACGCCATGTATTTCCATTTTGCCACTAACGTTTACAGCTTGTTCGTTAGTTGCTTCATAATCTACTTTTTCTTCTATTTTTCCTTTAAACACAGCGTTTGGAAACTTGGTGCTTTCCATGTAATTTTCATTGAAATGCTCTTCCATTAAAGCATTTTTAAATTTGAAGCCAATAATGGTTAAACGCATTTGATAATCGCCAGTGGTGGTATTAAGAACTTGTACCGAACTTTTATTATTGGCTTCAATATCTTCGAGTGGCGATTTTGAATAAAATGAAACGTTAGTGGTTTTCACTTTATAAATTTGCGCGCTTACATTTAAGGTGAGACCTGCGGCTATTAAAAAAAATAATTTTTGCATAATAAATATTTACTCAAAATTAAACTAATTTTTCAAGTTTGCAATCTTTTAAAAACTTTTCGATAAGCCGAGGAAACGCCAAAGCATGTAAATCTTTTAGAGAAATGCTGGCTTTTTTCTTAGCAAACGATTCGTTCAATTGACATACGAAAAATTTAGCTTTTAGGTTTTGGTGCGACAAAATATGTTTATACTCGTTGGAATTGTATGCCAAACGAAACGATGATCCTAAAAGTATTTTTGTTGCATCTAACTTTAAAAGGTCTTCTAGTGAAGTACTTTCATGGGTTTCAATCAAATCAAATTCGTATAGTCCTTGCCAAATATCTTTTTCGTTTCGGCGATTAACAGCCACACAAGCATTCTTATCGAGTATCACAAAATAATTTAAGTAACGTTCTCTACTTTTTATTTTCTTTTCTTTAATTGGTAACTGTGCTACTTTTCGGGTTTTTAGGGCCAAACAATTGGTGTTAAATACACATGTATCACAAGCTGGATTTACGGGTCGGCAGTGTAAAGCTCCAAACTCCATTAAAGCCTGGTTGTGAATATCAGGCATCTTCGTATTCAATAACGAATCGGCCAAAGCCTGAAATTCTTTTTTCCCTGCTGTAGAATCAATCGGTGTTTCAACCCCAAAAATACGACTCAATACCCTATATACATTTCCATCAACTACGGCATGAGGTAATTGGAAGGCAATGCTTGCAATGGCAGCAGCGGTATAAGACCCTACACCTTTCAAATGCTTAATAGCCTCAAATGTATTTGGAAATTTACCGCCATGCGTGTTAACAATATATTGAGCCGCCGCATGTAAATTTCGGGCGCGGCTATAATACCCCAAACCTTGCCATAGCTTTAACACCTTGTCTTCGCTTGCGGCAGCTAAATCGTTAACCGTTGGAAACGTTTCTATAAATTTAAGGTAATAGCTTTGCCCTTGCACCACTTGGGTTTGCTGAAGTATAATTTCTGAGAGCCAAATTTTATAAGGGTCGGTTTCGTGCCGCCAAGGTAACTCGCGTTTGTGCCGCTGATACCACTTGATAAGTGTTTTGCTAAAATCCACAAGTGTAAAGTTCGGAATTTTTTAAGTAATCACTAATTACTTTTTCTGCTCTAATAAACTCAAAAGACGATCATTGGATTGCTTCAAATAATCATTTTCACTTTTTAAAAGCTCAATTGTTTTTTCTAGTAATTCAAGATTTGTTTGATAAACAGCATAGGCGTTTGTAATTTGATTATTATGAAAATTAAACACATTGGTATCACCACTTATTAAATCGCCTTCATTAACATCTAATAATTTAGAAATTTCACGTAAACGCTCTACATTAATTTGAATTTGATCAGATTCAATTCGGGAATAAGCAGCTTGGGTAATTTTTAACTGCTCTGCCATATACTCTTGCGAATAGTGTTTTTGCTCTCTGATTTTTTTAATACGTGACCCAATCATAATTTAAGTTATAAATTCAGTTATACAATATGCGTTATAGTGATACGAATATACATATTATTAATAGCAAGGTGTTTTTTTAAGCATTAAATTTATTTTATAAATTTGTTTAACCAATCACATCAACGCCATTAAAACACAAAGATCAAACCCGTTTAGTGCATTTTTTTGTAAAGGTACTTTTTTATTATTTCTATTACCATTTTTTGGATGCCACCGAGAAAAATCGTGTACACTATGCGATACAACACATTTGGATTTAATGGGGCAAGAAGCTGCTAAAATAAACCAACCCGAAGCTAGTTGTTATTGCGATAATTCATTGCCTAGTGCATGTCCTAATTCTGGTGGATTACAAATAATACAAACCATATTAGGCGGTAATGCTTCTTCGTATAGTAAAACAATAACTTGGAATAAATGTGTAACCTTAGACCCAGCTCTAGCGGGAACGAGTGCTTGTAACTCCCCCTACAACAATGTAACTACTCAGTTAACTTTATGTTACTTCGACTGTAATACAATTACCGCAAAGTTTGTTGGTAAGCCTCCGTGTTTCCCCTGTATGCCATCCAGCTTTTGCATTCAACTTACACCAACAAAAACAAATCAAGGTAATAACACGTATTATGTATTATCTGGTTCTTATAATGGTGATCCATTATCTCAGGTACAAATACAAGTTGTAATATCAACAGACCCAGACGTGTCTATCATGTGTAGTAATAGTGGGGGGTATAATTTCACGTGTTCAGGAAATTTTTAAACTTTAAATTATGAGAAATTATTATTTTATTTTAATACTAATTGCAAATTGTTTATTGGCACAAACTCCAATAAAAAAAGAAAGCCGTTTTGGCGTTCATATTGGTTTTGGCTATAATACTCAGGTAAAAGAAAATAAGGTTGTAGCGCCTGTAAGCTTTGGGTATCATAACCGTTTTACACCTAATATTGGCATTGTATTTAAAGATTCGATAAATCCATTTTTGATACTTAAAAGCGGATTATACTATACACAACGTGGGGTAAGGTTCAGTTATCTTTATGATACACCTATCTACTATTTAAAAAACTTAGAGATTTATACCTGTCATTATGCCTCTTTTCCGATTACTATGAATTTCAAATATAAACGTTTTTATATAGGTGGTGGTTTAGAAGGAAGTATTTTGATTAAAGCGCATTGGTATTCTTATCAAAAGCAAGTACTTGCGTCTGGGCTAACGTTTGAAGGCGAAATTGATAGATGGTTTGGTGCTGAGTTTTTTCAGCCTGTTGATGCGGGTTTTCGGTTTAATTTGGGTTATAAATTTTCAAATATGGAAATAGATTTGAATATTTTTCATGGCTTACTACCACCACCCAAGTTTCAGTATTTCACTAGCCAACATTTTGAGTTTAAATACGCATACCAGCAAACGTTTAGCTTGCAACTTAATTATTATTTTAGAGTTAAAAAGTGGAACAAGCCAGTATCAAGTTAAAAAATGATTTTTAGGACTCATTTTGGAGTTTTTTAAAGTTCAAACCTGAGTTAAAAGTCTAAATTCAAATTCGTTTTTAGTCAACATCCCCTCTTTTTCTCCAAATAATTGGCATTTTTTTCCTTTTCTGTTTGAATTATAATAAAAATGCTATCTTTGCCGTCCCTTTAAAATAATTAATTAATTGATTATAAATAAATTGTAATGACAAAAGCGGATATAGTAAATGAGATTTCAGAAAAAACCGGTGTAGAGAAAATTGCGGTTCAAGCTACGGTAGAAGCCTTTATGAAATGTATTCGGAATACAATGATTGAAGGTAAAAATGTTTATTTAAGAGGTTTTGGAACCTTTGTTGTTAAAAAACGCGCCGAAAAAATTGGACGAAATATCAGCAAAAATACCACAGTAGTTATTCCTGCGCATTACATTCCATCGTTTAAACCTGCTAAAACCTTTAGCGACCGAGTAAAGCGCAATGTAAAAACTGCCGAACCTGAACCTAAAAATAACGATTAAAATTATAAACCATGAGCACTACCAAGAAAACAATAATTGGCGTTTTAGTAGGTGCTGTTGGTTTAGCCGTTCTTTTATATATTGCTCCTAAAACCCATTCCGATAATCACGAAGGCCATAACCATGCCGAAGAAAACACCAGCGTAACGGTGTTAGATGCCTTCTTAGTGGCCGCTGAAAAAAATGTTTCGGAAAGCGACAAAGCTTTGTTAGCTAATTTCAAACAAGCAAAGCAAAACGATTCTATTTTAAACTTTTGGTCGAAAAGCAAACGCCCCGATTTGGCAGCTTATTTTGCCGAACAAAAAGCCATACAATTACAAACGGCTGCCGATTGGTTAAACGCTGGCGAAAGGTATTACGGCGCGGCCCGTTTTGTGAAAGATAATACAGAATTACCTATCTTATACCAATGCGCCATTCGCTGCTTAAAAACAGCCATCGAAAAGGGAAGTAAGGAAAGTAAAACAAAAATTTTACTAGCATCGTGTTACGTGGAAGGTACCGAAAAACCAATGGAAGGCATTGGTCTTTTACGCGAAGTCGAAAAAACAGATAGCAACAATGTTCAACTGCAATTGGCTTTTGCTTCTTTTTCAATGAAAAGCGGCCAAACCGATAAAGCCATTAAGCGGTTTAATAAAGTTTTACAAATAGATAGCACGTATTTAGAGGCTTATCTTTATTTGGCCGACATTTACGACCAAAATCAAGATAAGACGAATACGTTAGCAATGTTAGAAAAGTATGCTTCTAAAACCACCGATGTTACAGGTAAACTAGAAGTTCAAAAATATATTGAAGAATTAAAGTCAAAGTAAAAAAAGTATAAACCATTAAAAAAGCAGATTATGCCTAGCGGAAAGAAAAGAAAAAGACATAAAATGGCAACTCACAAACGCAAAAAACGTTTAAGAAAAAATCGCCACAAGAAAAAATAAACAGAAAGACCTGTTTGTTAGAAACCTTTTTTCTAAAACGGATAAGAACTTTTTATCCGTTTTAGTCATTGGTATTTATTTATCAATTTCCCAGCAGCCTATAAACTTAGGTTTGTAAGTTGTTGAGTTATTAACCATAAAATATTTTTAGAGCGTGAACCACGAGTTAGTAATCAATTCAACGCCTAACGAAGTTATTATTGCACTATTAAGCGAAAAACGTTTAATTGAGCTTCACAGAGAAAAAAGTAATTCCCAATTTTCGGTAGGTGATATATACTTTGGCAAGGCCAAAAAAGTAATGACAGGGCTAAATGCGGCGTTTGTAGATGTTGGATACGAAAAAGATGCGTTTTTGCATTACCTCGATTTAGGCCCTCAAGCGCAATCGTTAAACAAATATGTAGAAGGAGTAAGAAACGGTAAGCAAAACGTTAGCAACCTCATGTATTTTAAAAACGAAGGCGATATTAAAAAAGATGGAAAAATTAATGAGGTCGTTAAAAGCGGACAGCACGTTTTAGTGCAAGTGGCCAAAGAACCCATCAGTGCAAAGGGGCCTCGCATAACAACCGAAATTAGTATTGCTGGTCGTTACTTAGTGCTTATTCCATTCAACGATAAAATTTCGGTGTCTTCAAAAATCAGAAATCTTGAAGAAAAAAACCGTTTAAAGGAATTAATGAACGCCATTAAACCCAAAAATTTTGGGGTGATTGTAAGAACGGTAGCCGAACATAAAACGGTGGCCGAACTTGAAGGTGATTTGAATGATTTAATTAAAAAATGGGACGATTGCTTTAAAACATTAAAAACAGCCGAGCCGCCCACCCGTGTGCATGGCGAAATGGATAGAACCAACACCATGTTGCGCGATTTTTTAAACGAATCGTTTAATGCCATTCATGTTAACGATGTAAAAATGTATGAAGAGGTAAAAACATACATTAAAAACATTGCGCCTAATAAAATTGATATTATAAAATTATTCTCGGGGCGCGGTCCCATTTTTGATGCGCTTGGTATCGAAAAACAAATTAAAGGATTATTCGGAAAAACAGTCCACATGCGCAGTGGTGCTTATTTGGTAATAGAGCATACCGAAGCATTGCATGTATTTGATGTTAACAGCGGAAACCGAGCCAAAAGCGATAGCACCCAAGAAGAAAATGCACTAGAGGTAAATTTAGAAGCGGCAGTAGAAGTAGCACGTCAATTGCGTTTGCGCGATATGGGAGGCATTATTGTTGTTGACTTTATTGATATGCACAATCAGGATAACCGTAAACTACTTTACGATAAACTGAAAGAGGAAATGAAAACCGATCGGGCTAAGCATAATATTTTACCGCCTAGCAAATTTGGGTTAGTTCAAATAACCCGTCAACGTTTGCGCCCCGAGGTTAATGTTGAGGTGCTAGAAACCTGTCCGAGTTGTGGCGGAACTGGCAAAGTGCAACCCAGTTTATTGTTTGTTGACCAAATTGAAAATGCACTCCGCTTTATTGTAAACGAACAAAACGAAAAATCAGTTACCTTAAACGTACATCCTTACATTGAAGGGTTTATTAAAAAAGGTGGGTTTTTACGCAGCAAGCAATGGAAATGGTATTTTGAATACAAACAATGGATTAAAGTAGAAAGTATGGTGAGCTACGGATTTATGGAGTACCGCTTTTTAAATAAAGAGCAAGATGAAATAGTAATTTAAGTCTGCTCTTATAAAATCATTTGAAAAAACGGAAGCCATTTTGGTTTCCGTTTTTTTGTTTTAACCGAGATTTTAAGGGGTCAGGGTTAAAAGTCGGGGATTAGAAAAATGAAATCAAAAAATTAAAATAAATATGATTTATTTGATGTCGTGTTGAAATGGGTAATAAGTCAACGTAGGATAGTGCGTTGGCGACTTATTCTCATTTCAATACGAAAGCGAGTTTGGCTCGCTTATTTTGTCGTTAAAATTAATTCCAACTTTATCCCCAACTTTTAACCCTGACCCATTTTAAGAAATCGTAGTGAAAGACAAAAGCTGCAAGGGTATTAGGAAGTGTAGGTTCGAGGACTGTAAGAAAAGCTGACGCTATTTTGAGGACCGCAGAACCGAGCATTTCTAATAGCTGGCGTAGATTTTGTTTTGTGATAGATTTCTATTATCTATTTACGGTTTAATGCTATTACGCCTGTATAAATGGTATAAATTCTGCTTTGAACTTTTTAGAAACGTTGCTATATGAATGTTTTAAATCGAGCATTAAATCCGCTAAGTGTTCTTTGAGAAGAGGCTTAAGCTCTGTATAATCAATGCTTTCAAGAGTATTAACTAAAGTTTGTTTTCTTAAACAACCCTTTAATAAACGCTTGTAATAAGTTACTAAAAACAAAACATTCTCTATTTTTCTTAAAATAGAGAGCAAAATCGAAAAAATAGTTAAAAAGTATTCCTTTAGAAAATAAACCCAACACCAAATGCGTTTTATAAATTAGAAATCAGAGCTAGTAAATGACAATTTCAAGTGTCAAATTCATAAAATAATGGCTCATCTTCATTTAAGATCTTTATGAGATACATAAAGATTTTTAATAAACGTTAAAATTGACTTTGTTTAACGATTTTCTTTAATCGTAATGAAATGGGCTATTAAGCGTTAAACAAAGAAAATTAGTTTATAAATTTTATAAGTGCTTTTAAAATAAAGGCTTCTTTTTTGGCTCGTTTCACGAAACGGGTCTTTCAAAAAAATAAACCATTTCAAAAAGGTGTTGTTCTACTCAACATACAAATCAATTAACACCTTACACAAGTGAAAACATCAATTACAAAAAAAAGTGCAGTAGTTGCTATAGCAACTCTCCTCACAGCCCAAATGAACGCTCAGTTCACAGCTTTGCAACCAGCAAATCTAAGTCCAAGTTTAATTTCGCCGTATCCATATCATGGCAGTAAGTTTTCGAATATTCAAGTATTCGATGGTAACTTAGGTCTTTACGGAATTCCTAGCTGCGATTTGAAAGAAGCAACTGACATCTTCCAGGCAGCTCGCAACATTTGGATGCAACCAAATAAAGATATCCCAGGTTATGAGGGAGCTCGTAATAACGGTCGCGTATTTGTTGGAGAAACTCCATCTACTAGTATTCCACCGTTTCTTCCTAAGTTTCTGGTGCGTGGTGGCGGAGAAGTAGAAAGTAATTGTGGTAAATTTCCTAATCCAGATAATATTGGTTTAGTGAGCGAAGGAGATTTTGGTACGCCAGTTACCTCTAAAAATCCAAACAAATGGTTGGCAATTGGAACACGTCCTTCATCGCAACCTGAGTTCAATAGCTACGGTTTACGTTCGCAATGGAACAACTACGCCGTTGGTATTGCAGTTCAAGAAAAAGAACACACA
>JAAFIL010000001.1:0-125700 GCA_013297775.1 Bacteroidota bacterium | reverse complement strand
AACACACAGATGTAAAAGATGCAGTTATCAATTGGCAAGATGGTACTTCGCATACCGCTCCAAACAACCCACACTACACTTCTGCCAATGCTTTGTTATTTCAATTCCGTAATGGCGAAACCCCTGCGGGTAACCCTTTTAACGAGCGTTTTACTGTTGCCCGTTACAGCATTAGTCACGGTACAGGTTTAGTTCAAATTAATGGTAACCTTTCTACTGGTGTATTTTTAAGCCCTTCAGATATGCGCTTGAAAAAAGAAATCACTAGCATGAAAAGTAGTTTAGATATCATCAACCGTTTAAATCCAGTAACGTATAACTACCGCGCCGAAGAATTTGGCGAAATGGGTTTACCAGCTTACAAGCAATATGGTTTTATTGCACAAGAAGTTGAAGAAGTATTACCTACTCACGTTGTAGATTTAGACAACGGTTTCAAATCAGTAAACTACGTTATGTTAATTCCTATCTTAACTAAAGGCTTACAAGAAATGGGAATGACCGTTAATGCGTTGAAACAAGAAATTGCTACACTTAAATCAGATAACTCAGGTTTAATTAATGAATTAGAGCGCAAAGGCATTATGCCAACTAACGAAAGTGGTTTAAACAGTTTAAAAGATCAATTCTTCCAAAACCGTCCAAATCCGTTTAACGAAGTAACAACTATCAACTACGCATTCAAAAATGATGCAGCTTACAAAATCATTGTTACAGATTTAACTGGTAAAAAAGTTAAAGAATTTGCTAACCTTACTGGAACTGGTGAATTACAAGTTTCTAAAAATGATTTGCCAAGCTCTGGAATTTACCTTTACAGTTTAATTACTGTTAATGGCGAAATCGCAGCTACTAAGCAAATGGTATTTGAAAAATAATAGTTTTAAAAACTAATGTTTTGTTTAAACGGCAAACAGAAATTTAACTTCTGTTTGCCGTTTTTATTTTTTGTAAAAATTCATCTCATCTATATAATGCCAAACTTTTGCAGGCATAAAAAACGAAACATCTTTTTTAGCCTTAATAGCTTTTCGTATAAATGTAGCCGAAATATCTATCAACGGTGCTTCGGTTGAATGCACATTAGGATGTGTGGCATACGCACCCATCTCTGCCCCCAAACGCGGATAAACATAAACGTGATGTTGACTTACCAACACCTCCGCATTTTTCCACTTCGGTAAAGTTTGTAAATTATCTTGCCCCATAATAATACTAAACCGATGTTCAGGAAATTTTTCGTGTAAGTATGTTAAGGTATGAATGGTGTAAGACGGTTGTGGCAAATGAAATTCGATAGTACTCGATCGTATTTTGGGATGCCCGTCAAGTGCCAATTCCACCAAATGAAGCCTATCGTTTTGATGTAGCAATTCTTTTTTTTGTTTTAAAGGATTATGTGGGCTTACAACCAACCAAACCTGATCCATATCCGTAAAACTTAACATATAATTGGCAAGTGCCAAATGGCCAACATGAACTGGATTAAACGAACCAAAAAATAAACCAATGTGCATGGTATAAAAATAAGGCTTATCTGCCAAACGCAAACTATTTTTAACCCACATTTGAATAAAGAAGGTCTTGAAGTTGTTTAATACCAACATCATTTCTAAAAGATACGTTGACCCAGTTTCTTTTTTTCTTATACTTCCTCAAAAATTATACCCGTAGGCCTTGCTACGCCTATAATTTTCGTCGCCTAAAAGAAAAATAATTCTGGTTCAACTTGTATCTTTTAAAACCGATATTGGTATAAAATCAAACTAAGTAAAGCCTTTATGCGCCTTTTTGATTTTTACTTCGTTAAATTTTTCGAGATAGATAGCCAATTATCTCTGCAAAATTTGCCTCCTAAAAATCAAAAATTTACTATAAATCATTTATTTATTTCAACTTTAAACAACTTCCTTTAGAATTCATCTTAACTGGTTTTTCTTTTTCATGTAATTTAGAGGGATGATTCAACTGGCTGTCCATAAATCGGTTTACGAGTTAAGTATTTCAGCTTTCTTAATAAATAAAAGTAAAACGTTTAACGGCAACTTATCGCTAGTGGCCAGTGCCCTCCAGCAGCAAGCACTCAGGGTTTATCAAATACAAAATGAAACGTTCGAACTTCGGTGTCATATCGAAATAACGCCACTTCATTCGTTTTCGTTAAAGCAATTAAACAATCGAGTAGCTATTGTAATTTCTGACAACATCCACAACAACAATGCCGCCGAGGCCTACATGGGAGCTGCACTTATAAAATTAAATGCAACTATTTTACAAGATATTCTTCAATTTAAAAATACACGAACGTTTCCTCACGAGCTTGGGCATGTACTCGGGTGGGATCATCCACATGCCAATGGTCAATTTGGCGTGCATAATCCACACGCATCCGAATTAGAAAAGCGCATCCCAATTGCAGCCCTCGAAAAAAATCTGATGAGCCAAACGTGGTATATTCAAAAAAGTGGACAACCCGCCAATGCTGGCACCGAAATTAGGCAAGAGCAACTCGACTTATTAAAACAATCTATTTTAACGCAGCGCATTGGGCGTTTCAAAAAAACAAAGTGGCAGTGGGGCCGTTGGGTGTGGCAATACCCCGTGTAGCCACAAAAGATAACAGAATTAAACAAAATGTTACTAACTCTGTTTTATAAATAGTGCATCTTTTAATGCACACTCCAACATGATAAAAACGAAGTTAGTTTGGTTTCGGAACGATTTACGAGTAAACGATAACGAACCTTTGCTTTCAGCAGTTAACAGAAGCGAGCAGGTTATTCCGATTTACATTTTCGATAGCCGCCATTTCCTTACCACGCAATACGGTTTCCGAAAAACAGGAACCTTTCGGGCAAAATTTTTAATTGAATGTGTCGAAAACCTCAGGCAAAACCTAAAGGCACTTGGCGGCAATTTAATTGTACGCATGGGTTTACCCGAACAAATCATTCCGCAGATATGCCTCGAATACCAAGTTACCTCAGTTTACTTTAACCGCGAAACCGCACCCGAAGAAATGGAGGTAGAACGTTTGGTAGAAAAAGAACTCTTAAAATTAGATGTAAACTGGCGCGATACTTATACATCTACTCTACTAAAAAAATCGGAGTTGCCTTTTAGCATTCCACGATTACCCGATGTATTTACGGCCTTTAAAACCAAGGTCGAGCACAATTGCATTATCGAAACCCCATTGCCCTCGCCCGAAAAAATTAATGTGCCCGCTAATCTAGATGCCGGAGTAATGCCTTCATTGAGTCAACTCAACAACACGAGTTTTAATGTAGATGCCCGACGCGCCTTTCACTTTAAAGGGGGCGAAACCGAAGCCCTTCAACGTCTCCACACTTACCTATGGGAACGCGATGCTTTGAAAACTTATTTCGAAACACGCAATGGTTTGGTGGGCGAAGATTATTCTACTAAGTTATCGCCTTACTTGGCTTTGGGTTGCATCTCGCCACGCACCATTCATGCGCAAGTTAAACGCTACGAAGCCGAGCGTGTCAAAAATAAATCTACCTACTGGCTAATCTTCGAATTGTTATGGCGCGATTTTTTTCGTTTCACCATGGAAAAACATAAAAACAATGCGTTCAAACAACAGGGATTTAACAACGCTTCAACGCCAAAGCCATTGGTATCTGATAAGGCTTTACTGCAAAAGTGGATAGATGGGCAAACTGGTGTGCGGTTTGTAGATGCCAATATGAACGAGTTACGTTTAAGTGGCTACCTGAGTAATCGCGGTCGCCAAAACGTAGCCAGTTATTTGGTAAACGATTTAAACGTTAATTGGATGATGGGAGCCGACTATTTCGAGAGCCAGTTAATAGACTATGATGTGTATAGTAATTATGGCAACTGGGCTTACGTGGCGGGTGTGGGCAACGATCCACGCACCAACCGTTATTTTAATATCGAAAAACAAGCTGTCATGTACGACCCACAAGGCGCCTATCAAACACTGTGGTTAAACTAAACAATAAATTATGTTATATCAAATTCGAACCAAACAACTTCTTAAAATTGATTTAAAAACCGCTTGGGATTTTATAAGTTCGCCTAAAAACTTAGCAACCATTACACCCAGCTACATGGGCTTTGTTATTAAAAGTCCGCCCGAGGACATAGAAAAA
The DNA here is from genome assembly GCA_013297775.1 of Bacteroidota bacterium. Taxonomy (GTDB): domain Bacteria; phylum Bacteroidota; class Bacteroidia; order B-17B0; family Aurantibacillaceae; genus Aurantibacillus. Next base: position 121,558 of record JAAFIL010000001.1, on the reverse strand, counting down.
ATGTATGCAGGTCAAATTATTGAATACGATGTTACCCCAATATTGGGAATTAAAATGCGATGGGTAACCGAAATAACTTACGTTGAACAAGGACATTACTTTGTAGATATACAACGCTTTGGCCCTTATGCACTTTGGCACCATAAACATTTTTTAAAAGAAGTGCCAGGAGGCGTTGAAGTAACAGACATTATACATTATAAACCACCACTCGGATTTTTAGGACGCTTAGCACACGCGCTGTTTATTAAAAAGCAAATAAAAACTATTTTTGATTACCGACATCAAAAACTAGAAGCCATGTTTAATCAGAAGTGATTCATTTATTTCATCGAATGTATTCACTTCCGTTAAAAATTTTCTACTGTATAGCAGAATACCCACTCTAAGTTAAATTGGTTTAATCACTCACTTGTTGCCGAAACTTGCTTTTCTAAATCTAAACGTTAATTTTGTTAAATCGAAAAAAATAAACAAAGTATAAATTTAAAATTTAGCAATTATGGGATTTGTAAGTGAATTTAAAGAGTTTGCCATGAAAGGCAACGTTATTGATTTAGCAATTGGTGTTGTTATTGGAGGAGCTTTTGGTAAAATAGTTTCTTCATTAATTGATGACGTTATAACGCCATTGCTTTTAAAACCAGCATTAGATGCTGCCAATTTGAGTAACATCGCTGATTTAAAAGCGGGAGCTGTTAAGTATGGTAGTTTCTTATCAAATATCATTTCCTTTATTATTGTAGCCTTGGTGTTGTTCTTGATTATTAAAGGCATTAATGCAGCCAAGAAAAAAGAAGCCGCTGCACCTGCTGCGCCAGCAGAGCCTAGCGCACAAGAAAAATTACTCATGGAAATTCGCGATGCGCTAAAAAAATAACGACGCAGCGTTTATACCCAATATATAAACAGGGTATAAATTGTTTTTATCCTTCTCAAAACTTTAATCGTTTCGAGAAGGGTAAAAACAGAATCAAATTTTAAAAAATCTTATTTTAAAATAAAAGTAAATAACGTATCAGGAGTTGTAAATAGTTTCTGATTTTTTCTACCAATTAGTTTGGGCGTGTCCCCTTTTACATTTCTAAGGGCTGTATTTAAGCAGTAGCCTATTAAGTAATTCAAAAGTTACACTTAACATTTAAGTCGGGGTCGGGCTATCGGCTTTAGCCAATGCGGTTTTGGCGGCTTTTGTTGCGGCTGCGGTGGCTTCTAAGGTCGCCTCCTCGCTCGCACAAAAGCACGCCAAATCCTGCCTTGGGCTGTCGCCTCAATCCCTCACGAAAAAGAGTTCATCTTATTTAGAAATGTATTCCATCTAACACCAACTACAAATTCATTGCTCTCTTTTCGACCTTCGCACCTTTGCGTGCCATTCCCATTCCAAATAATTTAACTCCTCTAGCTTAACAAACTAACACCAACTACAAATTCATTACTCTCTTTGCGACCTTCGCGTGCCATTCCCGCTATTTATTTTCCTTGAGCACAGTAAAAAAATTCACACACCATCATTCACCAAAACCTACAGCAATAATTTGAATTTTACGCTCACCTGCCGCATAAGGGCTATACACCGAGTTTTTAGTATCTCGCACATCATCGCTTACCTTGCTCGCACTCAATTCGCCAATATCTACATCTTTAAAGAAAAGGTTACTTGGCTTGTTGGCTGTTGGATGAATATAATTTACAAGTAAACCATTTTTATAAGTAGTTAAGTAATTCCGTAAACTACTAAGCCGGCGTTTAGCCAAATTAATATTGTAATCGGTGCTGGCCAAAGGCGAGCAATACCCTTTCATGGTAACGCTCACCCTTTCGCCTTTGCGTAAAACATATTCTAACAGTTGTGCAAACTTTTCCAAATCACGCATACCAGCTTCAACACTATCGCTAAAAAAATTCTCAATTTTATTAAGCGCGTAATCTTTATCATCGGCACTGCGTCCTTTACTAAACTCATCCAAATATTTTGGTTTTAAAACCATATAATCTAAATATGTTTTTTCGTAATTTTTTTCGGTAAGTGTTGCCGTTGTTTTCGCATCTGGTTCATCGTTGTGAAAAAATAAAGTAAGCGGGGCTAACAAAACCAATTGACTTTTTGCAAATGCTAAACTATCAAACGGTTTGGGTGGAGGCGCATCAGGCAATATATCGTACCTATAAATATCATTGCAACAATTATGTTTACTTTCAAAAAAACTACCTTTACGGTTACTCGATAAGTAAGCTCGGTTTCCTGATTTATTTTTGTTATAGTAAATATCATTAAAGCTACTGTTAATCGGAAATCCCAAATTGGTAGGGGCTAAAAATGTATCGCGGCGTATGGGCGAAAAAAATATATCGAAGCCCCCCAACCCTTTGTGGTAAGTACTACTAAAATATAGGTAAGCCGTTTGTGGTTCGTACCATGGACAAATATCATCTTCATTACTGTTGAGTGCCTTGCCGCAGTTAATAGGGGGTCCATAATTGCCATCTTTTAAAACAACACTGTACCAAATATCCATTCCACCTTGCCCGCCCTCGCGATTGCTAGAAAAAAAGAGAACTACGTTACTATCCACTTTACCAAAACAAGGTTGTGTAACACTTACGCCGTTTAAGTTAATAGGCTCAGGTAATTTTTGCGGCCGCAACCAATGGTTGATAGCGTAGGTGCTTTCATACAATTCGCAGGTGTAGTCGGCAGCGTTTTTAGCTTGACATTTACTAATAATCATTTTAGAGTTATCTGCATTAAAGCACGTATTAGCCGTATGCCAACCATTAGAATTAAAATTGGTATCGAGTTCTTTAATACGCCCAAATTTATCACCTTTCAATCGAGAGGTATAAATTTTATTGTAATTAATAGCGTTTACATCTTTCTTTTTCTTATCGCGTAAACTCGAAAAGAAAAGTTGCGAACTATCTTTTTCTACCGCCGCATACTCACTCACTTTGCTATTAATAGTTGTATCGAGGTGGTTTAAGGTAACCGTTACAGCATTGTTAAGCAAGTATAAATCTAAATCACACGCTTCTATTTCCTTCTTTGCTTTTTCGTACCAGCCCTCTTTTTCTAACTGTTTATTTTTTTTTCGACTACCAAATTTTATAAAATATTTTTTAGCCTCTCGGTAATTACTTCTTGTTTTCAATAATTGACCCATCCAATAATAAGTTAATGGATAACGTTTGCCATTATCGCGCAATTGTACTTTATTAAAATAATACCAAGCAATATCAAAATCATAATTCAAACGTGAGGCATTTGCATAATTGTATAATAACATCACTTGTAAACTATCTCTAATCACACAACTTTTATAATACAAAGCGGCGCCTTCATAATCTTTATCAGCCATGGCTGTTTCGGCTTTTAGTAAAAGCGTTTTCATAGATTGTGCTTGGCTATTGCTAACCAAAAACAGTATTAAAAAAGTAATACTTAAACAAACTATCCCGATGCGTTTTTTCATATCAACTTACATATAAACCGGACAGGTACGTCGTTTTATAAAAGTAGGTTTCGGTTTACTAAAAAAATAATTTATAAAAATTTCAAATCCACCTCGGCGGTTAGTTGCTGCTACAAAGCGGCTAATATTAATATCGTAGGCAATGCCCGATTGTAGGGTTTTATGCGTATAACCAGCCCTCACAACAATCGCATCTTTAGCCCGAAACATTAGTCCTCCCAACACCGCTAAATTTTTATTTCGAGCCAAATAATATTTAGCCGCAGCATGAGGAATTAACTCGTTATACTTTCCTTGCCGCTTGTATAACACTTCGCCAACCAAATCTAAAGTAGGACTCAACAAGTAAATCCCTTGCAAATAATTAACCCATTTAAAGTCGAGGCGGCTTTCGCTATTATTTTGAAAACTAACAACAGGCGTATTTAAGTGGTGTAAACCAAGGGCATACGTCAATTGTATTTTTTCGTTGTAATTATAACTTAAACCCAACCCCAAATTTATATCTGCATAACGGTAGCGCGTGGTGTTAAACGCTTCGCCAGTTGCCCTTGCAGCCGAATAGCTGGAGCCATCGTACTGCGCATCGAAACTCATTTTACTAAAATCGAAAAATGCAGAGCAAAAACCAAGAGCCAGTCCACCACTCAAAAACAAAGTGCTATCGGTATTTATCGCTTTTCGATAAGCCGCTTTTAAATAAAATTGATTCATGGTGTAACGTGCATCGCCAGCCTTATCGTTATTAAATAAAATACCTACTCCAATTTGTTCTTTCGATAACGCAAAAGGTTTAATACGCGCCTCGCCATTCATACTAAAGGTAGAATAAGAAACGGGTACAGCCCGCCATTGACTTCGGTAAATAGCACCTACACGGTAATCGCCATTAAAAAAACCAGTAAACGCCGGCGAAAGATTCAACAAACTGCCATTAAATTGCGAGAAGTGTATATCCTGCGCCAATACAGCGTTAAACACAAATGCAAGACTAAAAAAAATCGAATATTTTAATGCTTTAAAAAACACCTTTTAACAAATATAATTAAAAAACCGAGTAAACAATAATTTCACCAAACCGTTATAAGTAGTACATTTGCGTAGCTTAAAAATATGGCAACAGATAACTTTCAATCGCACGATTACTTCTTAATGGATGAGCTATTAAGTGATGAACAAAAATTAATTAGAGAAGCCGCCCGTGCATGGGTAAAAAAAGAGGTTTCGCCCATCGTAGAAGATTATGCACAACGTGCCGAATTTCCGAAACAATGGATTAAAGGGATTGCCGAAATAGGAGGCTTTGGTCCTTACATCCCAGCCGAGTATGGTGGTCCTGGATTAGATCAAATATCGTATGGCATTATTATGCAAGAGTTAGAGCGTGGCGATAGCGGTTTACGCTCCACAGCATCGGTGCAAAGCTCTTTAGTAATGTATCCCATTTACGCTTATGGCAGCGAAGAACAACGTAAAAAATATTTACCCAAATTAGCCACAGGTAGCATGATGGGCTGCTTTGGCTTAACCGAACCCGATTTTGGGAGTAACCCAAGCGGCATGATAACCACCATTAAAGATAAAGGCGATCATTTTTTAGTAAATGGTGCTAAAATGTGGATTAGCAATGCCCCCTTTGCTGACATTGCAGTTGTGTGGGGCAAAGATGACGCTGGCGATATTAGAGGCATTATTTTAGAACGTGGCATGGAAGGGTTTACAACCCCCGAAACCCACGGTAAATGGAGCTTACGCGCAAGTGCCACGGGCGAGTTAGTATTCGATAACGTAAGAGTACCTAAAGAAAATTTATTACCCAACGTAAAAGGATTGAAAGGACCATTGGGTTGTTTAAACAGTGCCCGTTACGGCATTGCTTGGGGTGCTATTGGTGCCGCTTTAGATTGTTACGACAGTGCTTTGCGTTATAGCAAAGAGCGCATCCAATTCGGGAAACCAATAGGAGCATTTCAGTTAACACAAAAAAAATTAGCCGAAATGATTACCGAAATTACAAAGGCACAATTGTTAACTTGGCGTTTAGGCGTTTTAAAAAACGAAAACCGTGCAACACCTTCGCAAATTAGTATGGCCAAACGTAACAACGTTAACATGGCTTTACAAATTGCACGCGAGGCACGCCAAATACACGGCGGTATGGGCATTACGGGCGAGTACCCAATTATGCGCCACATGATGAACTTAGAAAGTGTAATCACTTACGAAGGCACACACGACATACACTTATTAATAACAGGGATGGATGTTACAGGTTTTAACGCCTTCTCGTAAGCCACTTAAAAACAAAATTAAAAACCCCGAGTGTTGGCATTCGGGTTTTTTTATGCCTTGTATTTTATCCCGATTAACAAAATATCATCGGTTTGTTCATTTGTACCTTTCCAAGTATTAATAATGCTGCTAAGTTCGAACGATTGCGCTTGAAGATTATTTTTTGAAAGCTGAGTAAGCGATTCTTTTAAACGTTTAGTTGAAAATTTTACAGCATTGCGCTCATCAAATTGATCAGTAAAACCATCCGAGAAAATATATAAATTATCGCCAGGCTGTAAGGAGATGCGATGGGTCTCAAAGTTTTTTTCAACGTGCGTTAACAAGCCCCCAACCGGATACTTATCGCCATGGTATTCGTTCAGTTGACCATTGCGCACCAAGTATAGTGGGCGTTTGGCACCTCCATATAAAAGTGTATTGCTTTGTTGATCAATTACTAAAACAACCGCATCCATAGACTCGCTGGTGTAATCTTCTGTTTTTTGTTGCAGCGTGTTAATGATTGCTTTATCTAAATGGTGTAAAATAGCCGAGGGATCAAAAGGCGCACCTGCATCAATAATGGTGTTAAGTAAACTATTTCCCATCATAGATAACAAAGCCCCAGGTACACCATGCCCCGTGCTATCGGCTAATAAAATAAGTGTTTTATAGCCTTGATGATAAACTTTATAAAAATCGCCACTAACCACATCGCGCGGTTGATTAATAACAAAAGCCGATAAAGCACTCGTATTTAATTCCTCCACGCTTGGCAATACCGAACGTTGGATGTGCCGCGCATAATTAATGCTGGCGTTTATTTCTTTAACGTAATTTTCAATCTCTTTGTTTTTTTCAACAATGTTTTGTTTTTCTTCTTCAACTTGTTTTGTTTTTTCGTCAACACGTTTTGCTAATTCTTTATTATAACTTAACAGTAAGCGCGTTCGGTAATAATTAAAAAGCGAAATAGATAATATAAACAAGAGTAAAATCAAAGTCCAAAACCATACCGTTTTCCAAAAAGGTTTTTCGATAACAAACGTATAACTAAGCGGTACTTTATTCCACAACCCTTCACTATTGCAAGCCATTACCTTAAAGGTGTAGATGCCATCTTTTAAATCTTCATAATCTATTTTAGAGCGACGTGTAGGTTCCGACCATTTTTTATCGTAACCATCGAGCATGTATCTAAACAACACCATTTCAGATTGGGTTAAGCAAAGGGCCGAGTAACGAAAAGAAACATTATAAGCCCCATATTGTAGGCGTTGTTCTTGGCTCAAACTTCTAATCTCGTCAAAAACTTTAAACGCCGTTAGTTCGGGTTTTGCTTCGGGTAAATTTAGTGGATGTGCCGCTGCGTTATATTTAATAAGCCCTTCGGTAGTGCCAAACCATAAATGCCCATATTTATCTTTTAATGCGGCATTCTTATTAAAATACATATTCTCTAGTAGGGTAGAGGCTCGGTAGGTTTTAAGAATATTATCTGGTAACGAAAACTTAGTGAGCAAATCGGTTTGTGCCACCCATATCAAGTTCGAGTTGTCGCCAACCAAAGCAGTACCAAAGTTAGAAGGCAAACCATTTTCGGTATTAACCACATACCGCAGAGAATCGTTATATAGGTAAAGCCCGTTATCGCGCGACATAAACCACACGTTTCGGTTCAAATCCTCAGTAATAGCATTGATGTCAAAATTAATGTTGGGATAGCGCGCACTTAAATCTTTTATTTTTCCATCCTCTAAATAACTAAGGGTAGAGTGATGCGTCGCAAACCAAATACGGTTGCGAGAGTCGGCATAAGAAAAAAGGATGTTGTTGTGAGGTAAATTATTTTTAGTACTGTACTGGCTAATGAGACTACCATTACTTACAACCAAAACACCTTGCAAAGTTGTCGAAACATAAAGTTCGTTATAAGTAGATGAGGTAATGGCATTTAAAGGGTTATCAATAAATTTTTCGTTTTCCTCAAAACTCTTAAACGTTTTTTGACCAAAGGGCTTATAGTACAAGCCATTGTTTAAAAAGCCAATCCATAAAGTATTTTTTTTATCGCAATGCAAAGCTGTTATTTGGTCTCTTGGCAACCCATTTTGAACACCAAAACTATCGAGTTGTTCGGTTTTAAAATGCCGTTGAAAAATTTGATTTTCTTCAGCAAAGTATAAGTTCGCAAATTCGTCGGTAGCAAGCGCAGTAATGTTACGACCTTTGTAAAATTTATCAAACGGCTCTTGGTCCGATCTAAATAATCCTTTACCAAAACTACTTAACCAAATAGTATTTGTTTTATCAATATAAATAGAAGTGATAGACACGCGTAAAGGTCTTTTTAGTAAGCTGCTCTGTGAGTGCGTCGAAAAATTATAATAATAGAAATTACCATCTGAGGTGGTAAAATAAATACCTTTTTCTGGTTTATCTTTATGAATAGCGGTTACAACATTGGCATCCAAGTTCTCGCTGTTTGAATAAACATTGGCCGTAACATCCACTTCATAATCTACCCCTATTAAATAAGAAATTAAGCCAAAACTTTTTGTCCCAACATAAAGCAAGCGTTTGTTTGGCAGCCACGTTAAACACAAAGCTTCTATGTTATCATCTAAAGGCTTTAATTTTTGAGTACCTACATCGTAAAAAAATAAACCATCTGAACACGCTAAAAAAAGATGTGTTTTATCAACAGCAATTAAATCGGTAATAATTAGTTCAGAGAGCGCAGGGTTTAAAAGGTCGAGTACTAAAGTTTTATTTTGAAGCCTCGCAACTCCCTTACCATAACTTATAAAATACGTGTAAGCCGAATCGAGGGATAAAAATACTTTATGAATAGGTGTATTAAAGGGTTTAAAATTTTTAACGGCTTGTTTAATACCCGGCTTAAAAACAGAAATGTCTCCCACGTTTGTAGTAGCAATGTGATAATCCTTACTAACTTTAAAATGAGTATAAGGTATTTCAGTTTTGTTATTTTCAATCTTTGTAAATGGAGTAAAAATTTGCCCATCAAAACGAAAAACACCTGCAGACGAACTTACCCACAAATAGCCATCGTGGTCTTGTGTAACCGCGTTGATGTAGTTATTAGGTAAACCCTGCTCTGAACCAAAGTATCTAAAATTTTGTGGTTGACTTTTTAGCTTGGTCGTTAAACAAAAAATGCTTAAGTAAGTAAAAAGAAAGTTTATAATGAATCTACTTGGCATTACTTTTTACACTTACATTAATTTTATACTTATACTTAGGCACTCCACCAAGTGGAATAGCAAAGAAAGGCAAAGGCACATCGTATTGATTGGTTACATACATCACCATATCGTTATTAGTGCTACTAAATTTAAAAACCTGAACATCTATAGATTTGTTCCGCTCTAGTTCTTGAATGCTGTGTTGGCTTTCGACCCATTCATTATCATTCGAAACAGAAACAAAGTGCCCGTTTTTCGCATTTGAATAAAGTTTAATATTCCCATCATTATCGAAGTCGAAAGTGTTTACCTTTATGGATATAACGTCCTTATCTAAAAATGGATAGAGGTGAGCAATGGACTTGGCTTGGTCTTTTAACCGAAAACTATATTCGTAGGTAAAGGCATTTCCACCTTCAACGGCAATATTTTCGTTGGATTTAATACTGAGAAAATAGCTGTATAAATTACCATCGTTGCCGCTGCTGCCTTCGCATATTATTTTAAATACAAAGCCCCCTAACTCTTCTACAAACTCGCCATCACTCGGATTAAAAGGACCAAACGAATACCACTTTTGATCGTAGTTGGGATCTTGATCAAATGTCTTAGAAGCTAACAACACCCCGCTTTTATAATTTTTTGTGGGGGCTATACCCCTTGCTTCTTTATTTGTAAATGTTTCTTTGCCACCATAAACACTGTATTTCATTTTGGTGTTCCAGTCGCCATTTAACTCATCTAACCGACCGCCCGTTTCGGGGTCATAAACATTTATATAAATAGGCTTAGCGTATGTACCCGGCACTAAAAAGAAAAACGTTTGGCTAAAATCATCATCGCCCCACGAACGTTGACTTTGCGCACCAAAGGTTACTATATGCGATACATTTTCTTCACGACTTGGCACCCCTTGTGCTAACAAAGCTGTTCGACAGCCGAATGCAATTAAAATAAGTAAGACTCTCATTTTCCTTTTCCTCCTTGCTTTTCAATTTCGAGTAAAGTTTCCGATTTATTAAAATCACTAACAACTTCTATATAAGTAGAACTACTTTTTAAAAATAGTTGATTAGTTTCTGTATTTTTAAAACACACCGTAACATTTATTTTAGCTTGTTTTATGTTTTTAAAGGAATGGTTTACAGTTGACCCAAAGGCTTTCCCCTCTTCTTCAAAATCCCAAAAATAACTGATGGCTTTCCATGCCAGCGGAGCGGTAGTAAGGGCTTCTAATCGGGTAGGTATATAAAGTTTAGCTTTAGCGTTTGTTTGAATACTAAGTACGGTAGGTTTTATACTTATCACTAAAGAGGTATCTTTTTCACGTCGCAAAAAACTTTTCTTATCGAGGGTATTTAATTGAATAGTGTAAGTGCCAGGTTGCAGGTAGCAATGCTCAACCGATGTGCCTTGCAACAGCGTACCATCGCCAAAGTCCCATTCAAAAATTAATGTTGGGTTCCCTTCATCTATTGAACTAGCGGCATCAAGCTGTATGCAATCGAAAGCTTTAGTATCTGTTGAAGCGGCATTAGCCAAGAGGGCAAAAGAGTCGGTGTAAAGTTGTAAGGCTTCTTTTTGAAGTAAGAACGTATCGCTAACTGAGTTGGCAGTAACGTTAGTTAGCCCCATTTGGTAATAGTGTAACGACTTGGCAAACTGCCCGCTGTATAGGGCGCACTCGGCGGCAAAGCGGTAATTTTTTAAATCGGTATTGGGTTTAAGTGCAAATAGTTGCCCAAAGCGTTCGCAGGCTTTGGAATAGTTTAAGTTTCGGTAGTGGCTAATGGCGCAGGTTTCGAGCCACGTTACATTATTTTTTTCTTGTAAAATTTGTTCGTAAAGCCCAGCAGCCTCGGCGTAGGCACCACGTTGATAGGCACTTAATGCACTTTTTGCTAGTGTTTTGGTTTGCGCTAAACCACCTAATGGGTGATAGAGGCAAGCTATAAAAACGCAATAGCTGATAAAAAGTTTTGTTCTAAATTCCCAATTAGGTTTCATGTATTAAAATTAATAGTAGCGATTAACGTTTTATTATATTGTTTTGTATTCAGTAACTAAAAGTATAGAAAAATAGTAAATGCCTGTTCAATTATTTTTATGGTTGGTAATCATTTACACGCATCACATCCCACTGAAAAAACTAAAGTTAACGTTTCCATAAGTACGTTGTTGTTCAAAGCCATCTAAACTTTGTAGATTTGTTTTGGCCCCATGTTCTATAATTAACAATCCATTTGGTTTCAATAACTTGTTTTGCTTAACGAGGGCATGTATTTGCTCAATATTGGTGAGTGCAAATGGCGGATCGGCAAAAATAAAATCGAAAGCAGTATGTGCCGATTCTAAATACTGAAACACATCGGCTTTAACAGGTAAGATGGGCAAGCTAAGACTTAACGCCGTTTGTTTAATGAATTTAAGACACAATCCGTTTTTATCTACAGCCTGCACCGAAGCAGCACCTCTGCTGGCTAACTCGTAAGCCAAATGACCTGTTCCACTAAATAAATCAAGCACCAAAAGGTTTTCAAAATGTAATCGGTTACTTAACATATTGAATAGGCCTTCAAATGCAAAGCCTGTGGTGGGGCGCACGGGCAGGTTAGAGGGGGCATTGATATACCTGCCTTTATGAATGCCGCCTAAAATACGCATGTGTGTAAATTTTTAAGTGTAAAATAATAATGTGCTGGTAATTGCTGTTCTGTTTCCATAGGTGCATAACCACTAGCATTAACAAATTGCAAATGCGCCCAATACGTTTGAAGTAAAAGCGTAAGGCTTGCATCAGTTGAAAAGTTACCTGCTAAATAAACAGTATGAAGTGCTGGATTAAGTTGCCATTGCTCACCTACATAAAGTAAATAATACAACACATCTTCGTTAGTTTGCCACGAAAAACAATTATAAAAGACGAACGTATTGTTTTGATGAATCGAAATTTCGAGATACCCTTTATGCACAACTGCCAGCATATATAAATTGGGAGGGGTTAACTTAGGCTTAAATTCAATGGCTAAACAACCGCTATGCGTAAACCGCACGTTTCTAAACCAACGTTCCAATAGTTGTTGAGTACTTAAAGCCAAGCCATAAATAAAAACCATTTCATTCGACAAAGTCTGTTGCTTAATACTATCGTTAATAGAAGCCCCATTTACAAACTCAAATAAAGTAGTGCCATTATTTTGCACAAAACTTTTAGGAGCCATTGTAAAGCGTTGATGAGTCAAGCCTACATAAACAGCATCAAAGGGTATTAAAGCCAATTGTAAATCGGTATAAATTGCCTCAAGCATGGCATTTAACGCACTTTCGGTTTCTAATTTTTCTTTAAACTCAATGTGGCTTAGTTGCGCTACTTCTAAGGTATTTTCAATAAAAGTAAAACAAGCACATTCAAAGGGGCTTAACAAAAAATTTAGTACACGCTTGCCCGCTAAAGGTTGCTTGTGCTTATAATTGAAAGTATAGATTAACTCCTGCATTAAAACAAAATACAAAACTAAAAAATAACCAAACGTTTCAAATTTAAAAACCAGTAAAATGTAACTAAAATTTGTTTACCTTGAAACCAACTATTAAAAACGATTAGTATGGAAATAAATTTTAAAATTATTTTATTGGCGGCACTTGTGCCCTTAGTTATTGGATTGGTTTGGTACAACCCCAAAGTGTTTGGCACTATTTGGATGCGAGAGAGCGGAATGACAGAAGACAAAATTAAAGGTAGCAAAATGGGATTAATTTTTGGGTTGACCTTTTTATGTTCATTTTTTGCAGCCTTTACTTTACAATTTTTAGTCATTCATCAATTTGGCGCACAGGCTTTGTTAGGCACTCACCCCGATTTTGCAACGCCTGGTTCAGAAGCCTCGCAACTAATGGAACGGTTTAATGCTTTAGTTGGAAACAGTTACCGAACATTTAAACACGGAGCTTTCCATGGCACTTTGAGCGGCTTGTTTTTAGCCACGCCTATAGTAGTTGTAGTTGCTTTGTTTGAGCGACGTTCGTTTAAATACGTGGCCATTCATGCCGGGTATTGGATTCTCTCATTTGCACTAATGGGCGGCGTATTATGCGCATTGGTTTAGTAACCCGAGCGAAATAAGAAATTACACATGCCATTTAAACTAATTGCATTCATTATTGTTTACCTAAAAAATAAATCCATGAAAAAAATACTTTTAGCCCTTATAGCGTTTGCGTTTGTTCAACAAGCACACAAACCAGTTACCTTGCCTGCACAAGGAAGCATTTACGATTTTAAAATGAAAACTTTAGAAGGCAAAGAAATGAGCCTCTCGAAGTTTAAAGGAAAAAAGATGCTATTAATCAATGTAGCCAGTCAATGCGGGTTCACCAAGCAATACGAAAACTTACAAAAACTACACGAGCAATATGGTAACAAATTGGTATTAATCGGGTTTCCAGCCAATAATTTTGGTGGTCAAGAGCCAGGTTCATCTAAAGAAATTTCAGAATTTTGTAAGAAAAATTATGGCGTAACGTTTCAGATGATGGAAAAAATAAGTGTAAAAGGCGATGACATGCACCCACTTTACAAATGGTTAAGTTCAAAAGAAATGAATGGCAACGTGGGCGATGCCCCAAGCTGGAATTTTTGTAAATACTTAATTGATGAAAATGGAAAAGTCATTAAATTTTTTCCAAGTAGAGTAGATCCACTAAGCAAAGACATAACTGATTTGCTTTGATGGGGGCCAACTTGTACCATTTGTACGTTTTAAAAAAATCTTGCCAAAGATTGAATTGCTCAAAACGTTGTAAATGGTACAAGTAATTTACCTTAAAAGTTTTACTCACCCCCAACACCTCTTCTCTACAATATTCCTTTTGGAACTACCTTACGCGTAAATGCCTTCATTTGCTTTTTAGTACCTGCTACACTATCCGGATTAAACGTTAAAGTAGTTTCCCAAGCGTTTTCGGGCTTTAACTCTTCTTCCATACCTTGCAAAACCTCTTTGGCAATGCTGGCAGAATAAATTAAAGCAAAACATTCAGTATTGTAATTCGCACTACGAGGATCTAAATTAAATGTGCCTATAACCGTGGCATGCCCGTCAATCAACATTGTTTTAGCATGTAAACCAAATATGGGAGCGTAATCTATTTTCTTTTGTAAAGCACCCGTCATAATCTTATAGCGGCATTGGGCATCGGGTTTAAACTCGAAAATGCGAATGCCTGCTTTTAACAAGGCTTTTCGGCACTTTTGGTAACCCGCAAAAGCTTCTAAATTATCGGTCGAGGCTAAACTATTGGTTAATATTTTTACCGATACACCACGTTTAACTGCATCCGAAAAAAGAGCAGTTCCCTTTTCGGTGGTTATTAAATAAGGCGATTGAATCATTAATGAGTGTTTGGCTTGGCTTACTAAACGCATCAACGCCAATGTACTCATACCATCGCCAACCGACTTATCAGGATTAATAAATTTACCTGGAATATCAGATACAAATGCAACACTATCCGTCCAAACTAATTTACCCGACGCTTGAATGGCTTTAAACGCTTGAGGTATATTTTTTATTTCTTCCCGAATTTGCGGCCAAAAATTTTCGGGGTTGCAAGCGTATTGGTGTAAGCCTTCGTAACGTTTAGGGTCATTCGCCTTCAAACTCGTATCACTCACTACACTGGTAATAGGCATCGAAATACTATCATTCCAAAATTGATTAAACGACGTTTTCATGGCGTTTACTACTTTACCCAGCAGCAACACATCGCGGTCTCTAAAATTATAATCGTGGTCATAATCAAAATATTCATCGGCAATGTTTCGCCCGCCAGTAATGCCCACTTTATCATCTATAATAAATGTTTTATTGTGCATCCGTTGATTAGCCTTTGTAAAATCAGTAGCAAATTTAGTGAGGCGTTGCGCCAAATTTTTACCAAGGTTAACGCCCGGATTATAAACTTTGATTTCAATGTTTTCGTGTGCATCCAGCATCAACACGTCGTGAGGCGTAGCATCAATAACAATATCGTCAATAAGAATGCGCACTTTTATACCGCGGTCGGCGGCCCTCACTAAATAATCGCAAGCAATTAAGCCCACGTTATCGGTACTAAAAATAAAATATTGCACATCTATACTTTTCTCTGCATGTTCACTTAACCAAGCGCGAGTAATCATAGCCCCATCTCCATCTTCTAACACATATACGCCCGTTTGGCGTTGCATTAATCCTTCAACAGGTTTTAAAGCAGTAGATAGTTTAGCCGTATCGCCCAAGTGTAATTGCGAGCAAAAATCGGTTTGTTGTGGAGGCGTTTCTATTTCTTGGGTTTGGCAGCCAACAAAAAATAAAGTGAAGCCCATGCCGAGTAACCAAGTTGTAAAAGGTGTTGTTGTCATAAGTCTATCTTTAGTTTGGTATTATTTTTGAAGTTTACCCCAAACCCCCAAAGGTAAGTTAACACCCGATTTGGCAGGTAAATATAACTCGCCAATGCTAAGTTTACTTTTGTGTTTGTGAGCAAAAGGTTGTAATAAATTTTGGGGTACTAATGCCGAAAACCCTAATGAATACGCATTCAATATGAGTAAATGCTTTTCTTTGTCTAATAAAGTTAACACACCTTCTATCATTTCGGCAATGTTATCTTCAAGTTTCCATTTTTCGCCATTGGGGCCGTGTCCAAATGCAGGCGGGTCCAGTATAATGCCTTGGTAAATGCTTCCACGGCGCATTTCTTTTTTTACAAATTTAAGCGCATCGTCCACTAACCAACGGATATTATCTAACTTACTTTTTTGCATATTTTCGTTAGCCCAACTCAACACTTGTTTAATGCTATCCACGTGCGTAACCTCGGCACCCGCAGCCCGTGCAGCTATACTTGCGCCGCCAGTGTAAGCAAATAAATTTAAAAATTTTGGCTTCGAAAGGGGTTTCAAATAAGTATAAAGACTATCCCAATTAACCGCCTGCTCCGGAAAAATACCAACGTGTTTAAAGGCGGTTAATCCCAAACGAAATGTGAGATCTGTTGCTTTGGCAACGTTATATTGAATAGTCCATTGATCGGGCATGGTTTTTAATTTTTTCCACTCGCCACTGCTACTACTTTTCGAAACAAATTTTACATGCGCTTGTTTCTCCCATTCGGCAGTAGGGCGCACGCGTGGCCAAACGGCTTGCGGTTCAGGACGTATGGTAACATATTGACCAAAGCGTTCTAATTTCTCAAAATCGCCACAGTCTAGCAATTCATAGTCTTTCCAACGAGTAGGGTACACTAATTCCATCATAAGGTAAAAATACACAATCCTATTATACAATTACACAACCCATTTTAGGGTAATTAAAAGGAAACGGTTAACAACTCTACTTTAACGCACCACATTCGCTAATAAATACAATTACCTTCACTTTTAAAGTTTTTATATGCAAAGTAATCGAACCGCATTTTTAACGCTCATTTCTGTTTTCTTTTTTTGGGGATTTGTGGCGGCCTCTAACGATATTTTAATTCCAGTATTTAAAGAAAAATTAAATATGACGCAAGGGCAAGCGCAATTGGTATCCATAGCGTTTTACATTGCTTATACAATTGGCTCCTTAATTTATGTTGGCTTATCCGCTATCAATAGAGGCGATATTTTAAATCGCTTGGGCTATAAAAATGGCATTGCATTAGGTTTACTAATTTCGGCCATAGGCACGTTTTTATTTTACCCTGCCGCTCAGTTTACCTCGTTTAATTGGATGATTGCTGGCTTATTTATTGTAGCACTTGGGTTTTCGTTGCAGCAAACGGCCGCTAATCCCTTAGTAATTCGTATGGGTAATCCCGAATTAGGATCGCAACGTTTAAGTTTAGCAGGAGGCATTAATAACGTTGGTACAACAATAGGGCCCTTGTTAGTTAGCTATGCTATTTTTGGTCCTAAACAAGAAGGCATAACCCCGCAACTCAACGACATCAGCGGTGTTCAAATACCATATCTTATTTTAGGTTTAGCATTTATCTTAGTAGCTATTGTATTTAAACTTTCAAACCTACCCAACACCATCGAAGAACCTGCGCCATTAAAAACAGATATTGCGCCACGCCAATCAGCATTGGCTTATCCACAATTGGTATTAGGAATGTTGGCCATCTTCATTTACGTGGGCGTAGAAGTTGCCACCGCCTCTAACTTACCCGAGTATTTAAAATTACATTTAAACATTCCAACCTCGGAGGCAGCTCCTTATGTATCTTTATTTTGGGCCAGCTTAATGATCGGTCGTTGGGCAGGCGCAGCATCAGCTTTTAATGTAAAGCCAACTTTAAAACGTTGGTTACCTTTGCTGATGCCCTATTTGGCGTTTCTTGTTTTTTTAGGTGTTAACCAATTCATGGGACGTGATTTGAATCCGTTTTATCCGTATGCAGGCGTTATCTTAATTATGATCATTGGCGATTATTTAAGCAAAGGAAACCCAGCGCGGCAATTAATTATTTACTCGGTGTGTGGCAGTTTAGCTTTATTAATTGGCATGTTAAGCACCGGATTGGTAAGTGTATATGCGTTCATTTCGGTTGGCTTATTTTGCTCAACCCTTTGGCCTTGTATTTTTACTTTAGCCATTGCCGGTTTAGGCAAACACACTAACCAAGGCAGTAGTTTTTTAATTATGATGATTATGGGCGGCGGGCTTATTAGTGGCTTACAAGGCAAGCTAGGCGAAGACGCATACTTAGGCATTAAAGCCAGTTATGCCGTTGGCGTTATTTGTTTTGCTTACTTAGGTTTTTATGGTTGGCGCGTATCGGTCTTACTCAAAAAACAAGGCATCGAAACCACAACTACTAACGCGGCGCATTAATAATTTTTTGTGAAACGAAAAAAAAGAATTACAAAAATACAAAGCAACTCGCAACAAATTTTTCTTTCTATTAAAAGATTAATAGCGTTCATAAAATAGATTCATTGCTTGCTTTGCGCCCTTTGCGCCTTTGCGTGACATACTTATTTTACACACTAGGTTTCTTGTTGAGTTTTAGCTTTCACATTAAAATAATACATTCTCTAAATCTAAGTTAAAGCCGTGTCCCCCTATGGTAGGTACAAACCACTCAGCTAATAAGTAATAAAACAAAATTTCAAACCACCAAGTTCCACCTTGGGGGTCGTGTCGTCCGCTTTAGCCAATTTACCCTTTGCGGCTTTTGTTGCGGTTGCGGTGGCTTCTTAGGTCGCCTCCTCACTCGCACAAAAGCACGCAAAGGTTTGCATTGGGCTGCCGCTTCCACCACTCACGGAAAAGAAACTCAATGTTTCCAAAGTTCTTCTATCCAATTTTAATCATAGATAGACCGTTGAAAATTTAAAAAATGATTTACCTTTAATTTATGAAAATTAGTTTAGTTCAAACCCACATTCATTGGGAAAATCCTAAGGCCAATTATGCACATTTAGAAACACTATTAAACAATCACACCGAAGCTAGCGACCTTATTGTGTTGCCCGAAATGTTTACCACAGGCTTTACCATGCGCCCCGAAACCCAAGCCGAAGAAGCCAACAACGCACAAACCTTAAATTGGTTAATAAAACAAGCGGTACAAAAAAAGGCAGTCATAACGGGGAGTGTAGCCCTTCGCGAAGCCAATCGGCACTACAACCGTTTATTTTGGGTGCAGCCCAATGGCACTTATTTCACGTATAACAAACGCCATTTATTTCGTATGGGTAACGAGCACCAACACTACACTGCTGGCTCGCAACGCCTCATTACCAATTTAAACAACTGGGCCATTTGCCCACAAATTTGTTACGATTTACGATTTCCCGTTTGGAGTCGCAACCGTTTTAAACGCACCGCTACTGGCGCACAAGCCGAGTACGATATTTTGCTTTATGTAGCCAATTGGCCCGAAGTAAGGCGTTACCCTTGGCGGCAACTACTCATAGCCCGCGCCATCGAAAACCAGTGTTATGTGGTGGGCTTAAACCGAGTAGGTGAAGATGGAAATGCAATTGCGCATTGCGGCGATAGCCTTATCATCAATCCTCGTGGCGAAATTATACTAGAGGCACCACTAAACACTACGGGTGTGTTTAGCACCACGCTCAGTAAAACCTATTTAGAAGAGTTTAGACAAATTTTTCCAGTAGGATTAGATGCCGATGCGTTTAGTTTAGAGATCTAACTATTCCAAATTCTTTTTCTTAATTCCCTTTTCTTAAAAAACAAACCACCACCCTTTCATTCATCTATTCCTTTGCGACCTTTGCGCCTTTGCGTGCCACTAACCCAGGAAAATACTTACCCCAAACACCTCTTTCTTAGAAAACCAAACCACCCTTTCATTCATCTATTCCTTTGCGCCCTTTGCGCCTTTGCGTGCCATTAACTCACGAAAATACTTACCCCAAATTTCTTCCTTCCTGAAACCTGCGATTATACCCATATTGGCTTCCATAAGCCCCTGCCTCAAAAAAATTGCTTAAATTCGCTACTTTATTAATTCAAATGATTGCCCAAAAAAAAATTCAAATGGTTGACCTCAAAGGTCAATACGAAAAAATAAAACACGAAGTGGACTCTGGTATCCAAGAAGTGATTAACACCACAGCTTTTATTAACGGTCCTGCGGTTAAAACATTTCAAGCCAATTTAGAACACTACTTAAATGTTAAACACGTTATACCTTGCGCCAACGGTACCGATGCCTTACAAATTGCCATGATGGCATTGGATTTAAAACCAGGCGATGAAGTGATTACCGCAAGTTTTACTTATGTAGCTACTGCCGAAGTAATTGGCCTCTTAGGGTTAACGCCCGTTTTAGTGGATGTGTATCCCGATACATTTGATATTGATGTAGAAGCCATTGCAAAAGCCATTACCCCCAAAACAAGAGCCATTGTACCCGTGCATTTGTTTGGACAATGTGCCAATATGGAGCGTATTATGGAACTGGCCACTAAGCATCACCTCCACGTTATTGAAGATGTAGCACAAGCCATTGGCGCCGATTACACCTTTACCAACGGAAAAACTGCCAAAGCCGGAACCATTGGTACAATTGGGTGTACTTCTTTCTTTCCAAGTAAAAACTTAGGCTGTTATGGCGATGGTGGAGCCATATACACCAACAACGACGAACTCGCCCAAAAATTAAGAATGATAGCGCACCACGGGCAAAGTGTGCAATATGTACACGATGTATTAGGCGTTAACTCGCGCTTAGACACCATACAGGCCGTTGTTTTAAATGCGAAACTTAAACACTTAGATGCCTATGCAGTGGCTCGTAATCAAGCAGCTAGTTACTACGATAAAGCCTTTGCCAATCATCCGAAATTAATTATTCCGACAAGAGTAACACACTCTAACCATGTGTTTCATCAATACACCTTGCAATTAAAAAATATAGACCGAGGTCAATTACGTGAACAACTGGCCGAAAGGGGCATTCCTGCCATGATTTATTACCCCATCCCTTTACACGAACAAAAAGCCTATCAAAGCGAGCGATACAAAAACGGTGATTTTCCTGTAACAGAAAAATTATGCGCCTGTGTATTATCCTTGCCCATGCACACCGAATTAGATGAAGATACCTTGCAGTATATTACCACCACTTTATTAGAATTAATTAAATAATGAAAATTGTAGTTATAGGAACGGGTTATGTTGGCTTAGTTACTGGTACTTGCTTTGCAGAGGTGGGGGTAGATGTAACGTGCGTAGATATTGATCAAAAAAAAATTGATAATTTAAAAAAAGGAATACTACCTATTTACGAACCAGGACTCGAAGAAATGGTAGTGCGCAATACGCAAAAAAACCGTTTGCACTTTTCGACACAATTACAAAACAGCATAACCGATGCTGAAGTGGCGTTTATAGCCGTTGGCACGCCTCCTGACGAAGATGGATCGGCCGATTTGAAATATGTATTAGCAGTTGCCGCATCTATTGGTCAACACATGAACAAACCTTTAGTAGTGGTTACTAAATCAACCGTGCCAGTTGGCACTGCCGAAAAAGTAAGAGCCGCCGTAAAAGCCGAACTAGATAAGCGTAAAAGCGATTTAGCATTTTATGTTTCTTCCAATCCCGAATTTTTAAAAGAAGGCGCTGCTATAGAAGATTTTATGAAACCCGACCGCATTGTAGTGGGTATAGACAGTACAGAAGCAGAAGAAAGCATGAAACGGCTTTACAAACCCTTTTTAATGAATGGGCATCCCATAATTTTTATGGACATACCCTCGGCCGAAATGACAAAGTACGCCGCCAATGCCATGTTAGCTACCAAAATTAGTTTTATGAACGACGTAGCCAACCTCTGCGAAATTATGGGAGCCGATGTTAACATGGTGCGTAAAGGCATTGGAAGCGATGCACGTATAGGTTCTAAATTTATTTATCCAGGTGTTGGGTATGGTGGCAGTTGTTTTCCGAAAGATGTGAAAGCACTTATTAAAACTGCTAAAGAAAATAAATACACCATGCGTATTTTAAATGCTGTTGAAGAAGTTAACGATTTACAAAAAGAAGTTTTATTTAATAAAGTACGCACCCGATTTAATAACGATTTTAAAGGTAAAACCTTAGCACTATGGGGCTTATCGTTTAAGCCTAAAACCGACGATATGCGCGAAGCACCTAGCCTTGTTATTATTGACAAACTACTAAAAGCTGGAGCCTCGGTTATTGCTTATGATCCGGTTGCCATGCACGAAGCCCAACGTATTTTAGGAGACACGATTGCTTACACAACAGATATGTATGCCACACTTAACCAAGCCGATGCGCTGTTAATTGTAACCGAATGGCCCGAGTTTAGAGTACCCGATTTTTCTGAAATGCGAAAGCGTTTAAATCAACCACTAATTTTTGACGGACGTAATATTTTTGATTACACCGACATGAAAAAACAAGATTTTGAATATTATTGCATTGGCATTAAAACAAATTAAAATACAATGAACGGTTCAAATTCAAATAGGCACCTTAGCTATTTTAAAGTTAATAATTTTAAAAATTTACGTTCAACTGAATTGCACAACATTGGTTTATTCAACATTATTATAGGTGATAATAATGTTGGAAAAACCAGTTTATTAGAAGCACTTTTATTTGATAAAGATGCATTTGTTTTTAACGAAAACTTAGGTGATGCCTTATTGGAAAAAGGACTTATTGCCAAAGAAAACGATATTAAAGATCTCTCAGTACGAAGTAATTATGTGCGTTTTTTTATCAATCAAGCAGCCGCTAAACAAGAATTTGACCTGTCGTTTAAAATAAATCAATCTGATGAAATCTATACACAAAAGGTTACGCTTCACAATAAATTAGTATCTGGGTTAAAAAATCAATGGTCGAATAGTTTTATTTTCACACATGATAACCAAACTATCCAGTCCACTTGCAACTATCCACCAGAGATGACTGAAATGTTCGACTCTTATAATTTACTCTCTGATAATTCTTTGTTTGATGATTTGGTAGATTATTATGAACGAACGGTGCAAAAAAACCTAGCAACAAAAAAAGATTTCTTAAATGCTTTACGCTTGTTTATTCCAAATATTGAGAATATAGAAGTAAGGCATGCAAAAGATGAATTCAAATACCCACACCTAATTTTTTTCACCTCCGATTCACCCAATCCTTTTCCTATCAATGTTTTAGGGCAAGGTGCGGTTAAATATTTAAAATTATTAATGGGTTTAAGTGCTTTTAAAAATTACCGCTTAATGATTGATGAAATAGATAACGGAATTCACTATCAAAAGCAAAAGGAGTTTATTAAGAATATTATTTTAACAGCTTTAACGACTAACACACAAATTTTTTGCACCACACATAATCTCGAATGTCTCAAAGCTATTGCTAGTGCTTTTAATACCATTGAACTAGTACCTCATCAACATATTTTTAGCTGTTATAGTTTAGCTAAAAATAAGTCAGAAGATATCAAATCTTTCTATTACAATTTTGAAAATTTTAGTCATTCCATCGAAAACAATATAGAATTGCGCTAATGAAATTTGTTATTTTTGTAGAAGGTCTTACTGACGAGAAGTTTTTTAAAGATATTATCCCTTTCTTTTTCCCAGAACTAAAGTATGATGAGGATTATAAAATTCAAGTACTAAACGGTAAAGATAAGTTAATAACTCAAATAGAAACACTCGAACGATATATCTTCAGCGGTACTTCAATTGCAATTTGTTTAGATGCCGATAAGGATATTACTTCTACTAATGATAATATTAAAAAGCAAATTGGTTCAAATTTATTAAGTAAGTGTAAAATTTTTCTTTTACCTAATGATCAAACAGCGGGTAATTTAGAATCGCTTCTGCTAAATTTGACCCATCCCGAACATACCTCTGTGTTCTCTTGCTTTGATGAATATGCCAAATGTATTGAGGCCATTGGTAACTATAAAAGTTTAACTGATAAAGCAAAAATATTAGCGTATATAGAAGTCATCATAACGAAGAATAAAATTGTATCATTAAGTGATGATAGGTTTAGTTTTCAAGATAAAGTATTATGGAATTTGGACTCGGAAGCACTTGTCCCTTTAAAAAATTTTATAGTAAATTTAATTGGCGATAAAAGTGAATAGTAGCTTACATCTCAAAACTAAGTATGGCAATGACCTCCTTTAAAATAATAAAATTGACAAGAAAAATTAAATAGTAAAATGAAATTGAAACGTGTCTTAATTACAGGAGCAGCGGGCTTTTTAGGGTCTCACCTTTGCGACCGATTTATTAAAGAAGGTTACGCCGTGGTTGGAATGGATAATTTGATAACGGGCGATCTAAAAAATATTGAACATCTTTTTAAACTATCTAGTTTTGAATTTTACCATCACG
Source organism: Bacteroidota bacterium (assembly GCA_013297775.1). Lineage (GTDB taxonomy): Bacteria > Bacteroidota > Bacteroidia > B-17B0 > Aurantibacillaceae > Aurantibacillus. The sequence continues at coordinate 97,712 of JAAFIL010000001.1, read as the reverse complement.
ATGTTTCTAAATTTATTCATGTTCCGGGTCAACTCGATTATATTTTGCATTTTGCATCGCCTGCATCGCCCATTGATTATTTAAAAATTCCTATTCAAACTTTAAAAGTATCGTCGCTTGGTACACACAATGTATTAGGTTTGGCAAAAGTTAAACACGCACGGGTATTGGTAGCCTCCACTAGCGAGGTGTATGGCGACCCGCATGTGCATCCACAAGACGAATCGTATTGGGGAAATGTAAACCCCGTGGGTCCCCGCGGTTGTTACGATGAAGCCAAACGATTTATGGAAGCCTTAACCATGGCCTATCACGATGCGCATGGACTCGAAACGCGCATTGTACGCATCTTTAACACGTATGGCCCACGTATGCGTTTAAACGATGGGCGTGTGTTACCAGCGTTCATTGGCCAGGCTTTACGTGGCGAAGACCTTACTATGTTTGGCGACGGAAGCCAAACACGTAGTTTTTGTTTTGTGGACGATTTAGTAGAAGGCATTTATCGCTTGTTACTCAGCGATTACCATTTGCCAGTAAACATTGGTAATCCCGATGAAATTACGATTAAAGAATTTGGAGAAGAAATTCTAAAGCTAACAGGGGCTAATCAAAAATTGATTAGTTTACCTTTGCCTAAAGACGATCCTAAACAACGTCGTCCGGATATAACGAAAGCCAACGCCTTACTAAATTGGGCACCAAAAGTAAACCGTGCTGAAGGCTTGAAAATAACATTCGACTATTTTAAATCGTTAAGTAAAGATGAATTGTATAAAACCGAACACCGTAGTTTTAGTTAGGGTGTAATCTCCATGAAATCTGCAATTTTGCTTCATTACAATATTCTTGTAAAAGGAACAGTACAAGGCGTATCGTATCGTTTTGCAACGCAAGCTAAAGCCCATGCCCTCAACTTAACTGGATTAGTTAAAAACCTACACTCGGGCGATGTGTATATTGAATGTGAAGGTACCGAAGAACAGGTGAATGCTTTGATTGAATGGTGCCATACAGGACCATTGCTAGCCAAAGTAACCGAAGTTATTGCCGAAGCTGGTGAATTAAAACATTACAGCACTTTCGAAATAAAACGCTAGTAACATTAAGTATTAAAACTTAATTTCTTCCTTTGCGAACTCTGCGCCTTTGTTTGCTATTTTGCATATATTATAGTATCTAATCGAGTTATCTCCTTTATTCTAAAGTCCCTCTTTCTTAACATTACGGTTTAATTTCAATTAACTAAGGTATTTGAATATTTAAAAATTCAATTTTTATTAGTAAATTTAATACATGACGAATACTTCTTTGAAAACAGAAATAAATTCTTTACCAAAGACATTGCGAGATGAAGTTGCGGATTTTGTTGAGTTTCTGAAAAAGAAATCTAAAGCAAAACCCACACTTAAGGTACGCGAGTTTGGGTATGCAAAAGGGAAAATAAAACTATCGGACGATTTTGATGAGCCATTGGATGAATTTCAAAGATACCAGTAATGGCTTTCTTGCTTGATACGCACGCCTTTTTATGGTTTATATCAGGTAACAAAAAATTACCAACTTTAGTTCGTAGGCAGATTATGGATATAAGTCAACCTTGTTTTCTTAGTGTTGCTAGTTTATGGGAAATCACAATCAAAAAGCAACTTGGTAAGCTAGAGTTAAACCTTTCTCTTAGCGAGTTATATGATTATGCTGACCGAAATCAAATCGAAATTATTCAGATAAATTACAATCATCTCCATATACTTTCAACGCTACCTAATCATCACGGTGACCCTTTTGACCGACTTATCATTTCTCAAGCAATTTCTGAAAAATTAGTTTTGATTACCCGCGATAAAGGACTCAAAAAGTATAAAGTAAAACAGCAGTGGAAGTAAACGTTATCGTTTAGCAGCAAACAAGTTCAAATGGTTTAATCACTTTTGACACTAATAGATGCAAAAATTTTCATTTCTTCCTTTGTTTTCTTTCCACATTTTATGAGGCACATCTATTTACGGGTTAATCCCTTATCTCGTCCTTGTTTAGCGAAGCGTAACGAGGACGTTTGAGAACTGCGTTTGTAACGCAGATAAAATGATGGTGTGGGCGTTACAAACGCCCGTTTTAGCCTGTCCTCGTTTCCGCTAACGCTCAAACAATGACGGGGGGAAAGAGGAATTAAGAAACGCTTAAAAAATGAGTTAGATGGAATAAACAGTTGAAATCTATTATAAAATAAAACCTGCGCCTTGCAGCGTTTGTCTTTCACTAAGATTTAAACTGTTTATCTCGGTTTAAAATAGCAACAATTGACAAAGGTTTTAGCCGTTTTACACACTACTTTTGAATATTACTTCTATGAAAAAATCGTATATACTCTTGCTTTCATTAATTTGTATCGAATTAAGTCAAGCACAAAACATAAAGCGCAAAGGGACTTTGGGTGTAAGTTTATACTCTACAATTAGCGATAGCTTAACTAAAACTCTTCGTTTAAAAACAAATAAAGGGGCTTTACTAAAAGCTATTTTTCCGGCAAGTACAGCGCAGGTATTAAAATTAGAAGCCTGCGATTTAATTACGGCTATAAATAATACACCTATTTTAAGTGCAAGCGATTTAATAAAACAAGCCCGACAATTAAGAGAAGGTGAACCCATTAAAGTTAATTTAATTCGTAATGAACAAGCCATGCAATTAAATGCTAATGTTATGGCCAAGCCCTTCGATCAACATCCTGACATGGAGATTGTATATGGTGAATTTGCTTACGACAAAGGTTTTGTACGCAGTATTTATCGTAAACCAAAAAATAAAAAGCCATTAGGTACTGTTTATTTTGTGCAAGGTATTTCGTGTTACTCGCTCGATAATATGCAGCCCAAAGACCCAACCCGCTTGGCTATGGAAGCTGTGGTTAACAGAGGGTATGCCGTTTATTGCGTTGAGAAGCCAGGCATGGGCGATAATTACAACACTTGCCCCTGCGAAGAAGCAGGATTTAGTTTAGAGCTATCTATTTTTAAAGCAGGCTATAAAAATTTATTGCAACAAAAAGATATAGATACCACACAGATTTTTATTTTCGGACATTCCTTAGGTGGGATTTCAGCACCATTTATTGCACAAACCTTTCAACCCAAAGGGGTTATTATTTATGGTGCTGGTTTAAAACCGTGGAGTGAATATTTGGTAGATGTATTTACCATACAAGACCAAATCATGGGAAAAGATTTGGCTACATTGCGCCAAAGAATTGAAAATTTGAAACCGATTTTTTATGAATTTTTTTACGGGCAAAAGCCCCTCACCGAATTTTTAAAAAACAAAACGAACCTAAGTGTCATGCAGCAATTGTTGGAATACAATCCTACAACAAAACAAGCCATAGCAGGGCGCAGCCTACAGTTTCATAAAGAAATTAATCAACACAATTCGGCAATGGCTTGGCGAAACACTAAATCGCATGTGTTAACTGTTTATGGAGAAGCCGATATTGCCGCCATACACCCCGATGATCATATTGCCATTGCGAATTATGTAAACGAAGTTCATCCTGGCAAAGGCACGTATTTATTTGTTCCTAAAACAAATCATACTTTTCAAGAAATAGGCACCATGGCCGAATATGTGCAAATGCAGCGTAATCCTTTAGCTTATGAAGCCATGGCTCAAGAACACTTTAATTATAAATTATTTGATGACGTCTGTAAGTGGATGACGGATAAATTAACGAAAACACTTTAACTCTAATGTTTATAGTTTACCAACTAGTTGGCTCGCTAAAAAGACGAGGCTTAGTACTGTTTTGCGTTTTACTAACGTTTAATACAACGGCACAGTTAAGCACATCTAAAACAATAAGAGGTTTGGTGCAAGACTCGATGGCTAAACCTTTGGGTGAGGCTGTTATTTCGTTGATGCACTATAAAACCAATGCACTTATTAAAATGAGTTTTACAGAATCTAACGGTACGTTTGAACTCAACAGTTTCAAAAACGATTCGGTAAAAATTTTAGTTACGCAAATTGGATATGCTAATTATATTAGCGAGGTATTGATTTTAGATAGTTTAAATACACCTTTACTTTTGGCCCCTATCACTTTATATTTAGCAAGTAAAACCTTACAAGAAGTAACTGTTAGCACCAAGGTGGCGTTTGTTGAACGCAAAGCTGATCGCACCATCATTAACCCAGAAGGACTTATTTCGGCGGCGGGCAGTAGTGCTTTAGATGTTTTGGCAAAGGCACCAGGCGTGCAAGTTGATCAAAATGGAAATATAAAATTAAAAGGTAAAGCTGGAGTATTGGTTTTAATTGATGATAAACCCACTTACTTAACCAGTACAGAACTCGAAAATTATTTACGTTCGATACCCGCCGCATCAGTAAAACAATTTGAGTTGATGCCTAACCCGCCTGCCCACTACGAAGCCGCCGGAAACGCAGGTATCATCAACATCCGAACTAAAAAAACAAAATTAAAGGGTATTAATGGCAATGTGAGTTTAAACTACGCGCAAGGGCGTTATGCGCGCAGCACCGATAACTTTATGTTGAATTATACGACTCAAAAATTTTCAATCTTCTCGAATGTCAGCTATAACACCGTTAACCGTTTTCAAGATTTGAATATTTACCGCCGCTACAAAAAAGTAGATGAAACAACCAGCAGTTTATTTAATCAAAATACATATATTAAAATTGGTAGCAATGCTTACACCGCCAAACTAGCGGCCGATTATTACCTCTCTCCTAAAACAACACTTGGTGTTAGTGTTAAAGGCTTACTCAATCAATCGGATGTGAGCAAATACAATTATGCGAATTTACTCGATTCTGCTTTTCAACTCAATGCTATTGTGATTGCCGATAACCGCGATAAAAATAAACTCACCAATGGAACGTTTAATTTAAACCTTCGTCACCAAATAGATTCCATGGGTAAACAACTCACCTTCGATGCCGATTATGTGCCTTATACACTAGTTTTAAATCAAACGTTTAAAAACACTACTAAAATTCCAGATGGAAATATTGTGTATCAAGATCAACAAAATGGACAATCGCCCGTGGGCATAAATATTTACGCCTTAAAAAGTGATTACACGCAACCTTTAGGTACAACGGGTAAATTAGATGCAGGGGTTAAATCTGCGTTTACACAAACCGATAATGAAGCAAACTATACTAAAACCTTGAATGGTATAACAGCCATTAATTACGCATTAAGTAATCAATTTTTATACGACGAGTGGATTAATGCGGCGTACATTAATTATACTAAAAGCTTTAAACGTTTAGATGTGCAAGGGGGCTTGCGTTTTGAGTCAACGGTATTAAAAGGAAAGCAATTGGGCAATGTACTTATTCCGGGATCAACGTTTAATCGCGATTATCACAATCTATTCCCCACTTTATTTGTAACGTATAAAATGGACTCAGCGGCTAAACATGTATGGAGCATCAATTATGGTCGTCGAATAGACCGTGCGTTTTATAAAGATTTGAATCCGTTTGTAAGTCCACTTGATCAATATACTTTTTATGCGGGTAATCCTTATTTACGGCCAACATTTACGCACAATGCGGCTTTAGCTTATACCTTTAAAAATGCGTTCACCACCACATTTACTTACAGTAAAATAGTAGATAAAATTCAGGAAACTATCGAAATCAATAATGGTATTTATTACAGCAGACCCGGCAATATTGGTAGTAGCGAACTGTATAACCTTTCGGTAGAAGGAACCATTCCATGTAGTAAGTGGTTAACCACAAGTGTCTATTCGGAATTGGTTTACGCTGAGTTTCGCAGTCGCTTATATACCGAAACACTCAACGCACGTGGCACGTATTGGTATATCAATGTGAACAATTCTATCGTTTTAAAAAAGGGATGGAGTGCTGAAGTAAGTGTAGAATATTTATCGAATGTAATTGATTCTCAATTTGCATTTGGCGATTATGGACATGGTACATTGGGGGTTCAAAAACGAATCTTAAAAGACAAGGGTAGTTTTAAACTGAGCCTTAGCGATGTGTTGTATAGCATTCGTATTAGAGGAACCATTAACAATTTAAAAGATACCGATGCCAATTGGACGAGTGTGATGGATAGCCGTGTAGCTTCAGCTACTTTTAGTTACCGTTTTGGTAAAAATACAAACAAACGCCAAAGGCACACCACCAATGGTTCGGAGAGTGAGCAGAACCGTGTCAAATCTTAATTAAAAAAATAGAGGATTATGAAAACAAATCTAACTTTTAAAAACGCCTGTATATCTATTAGTATATGTGTGTTTACCTTAGTTGCGCAAGCCCAAGAAGGGTTTAAGTGCGGTCAAACAATTGTAACCGAAAACTGGTTAAAAGCGCATCCCGAATTGCTAGAAGCTTATATAAAAAATCAACAACAGATTCCAACAGTGCCAACTAATGATTTACAAAGTAAAGCCATGGCTTCTGCGGCACCGCTTTACACCATTCCAATTGTTTTTCATATTTTGCATTTAGGAGGTGTCGAAAATATTTCTGATGCACAAGTTATAGATCAGGTGGCCATTTTGAACCGAGATTATCAAAAACAAAATGCAGATACGAGTAGTGTAGTTAGTACTTATACCAACAACATTGCTAATGTAAGATTTGCTTTTCAATTGGCACGCATTGACCCCAATGGCAATTGCACTAACGGAATCATTCGGCACTATGACCCAAACACCGTTTGGGATGCCAACAACTTTAGTTATTTTGCTTACACGTGGCCGCGCGATAAGTATCTGAATATATATGTGGTGCGCAGTATAAACATTCAAGCGACGGCTTATACGTTTTTACCCAGCGTTCCGGTACCCGTTTCGGCCGATGTTATTGTTACCCTACACAACATGGTGGGCAGCATTGGTACGGGTAATCCGGGTACAACGTCAAGGGTGCTAACTCACGAGGTAGGGCATTGGTTTAACTTACAACATATTTGGGGTACAAGCAACCAACCCGGCGTTACGTGTGGCGATGACGGGGTAACGGATACACCTATAACGAAAGGGTTTATAAATTGTAATAACCCCGCTAACGCTATTGTATGCAACCCAGGCATTATTGAAAATATACAAAACTATATGGATTACTCGCCCTGTAAACTAATGTTTACGAATGGGCAGTCGCAACGCATGTTGGCTAGTCTTACCTCAACGGTGAATAACCGAAACAATTTATATAGTTTAGCCAATCAAGCTGCCACAGGTATTACAAGTAGCACTACTAACTGCATCCCTTTAGTAGAGCTTTCTATTCCAGCAACGCGCACGGTTTGCACGGGTACTGCGTTAAGCATTCAATCGTTTACTTCTAATGCCAACAGTACTTTATACACATGGAGTGTAAGCAATGGTGCCAGCATTAATAACCCAAGTGCCGCTAATGTGTTGGTAACCTTTAATACGGTTGGTACTTACACCGTTAGTTGTGTAGCCGCTAATAGCAATGGTTCGTCAACGGCCTCGTGCGTGGTAGTGGCGGTTAATGGGGTTGCCAATTTTTCTAGCACCAGTGCCGAAAGTTTTGAAGCCGCTACATTACCCATTAATTGGTCTATTCTTAATCCAAATACAACCCTCGCATTTTGGAGTCTCACCAATGCTGTAGGTTCTCAAGGGGTACAAAGTATGTTTGTTAATGGCGAGAATGCGCCGAATAATTCCGTTGAAATTTTACAAAGTCCTTCTTTCGATTTTTTAAATAGCAACAACGCCACCCTTACGTTTAAATATGCGTATGCTCGGCAAACCGCCACACATGCCGATGTGTTTAAAGTGCAAGCCAGTAAAGATTGTGGCGGCTCTTGGCAAGATATTTATGTGCCTAATATGAATGCATTTGCCAATGGTTCGGGAGGGGTAAGCAGTACTTTATTTATTCCTACTGCTACGCAATGGAAGTTTTTTGATTTAACGAATAATTTGAATAATTACAATTTGTTAAGTGAACCCAATGTTACTTTGCGTTTTTATTTTCAGGAAGATGCTACAACGGGTTATGGCAACCGTTTGTATTTAGATGAGATTAATTTTACAACTACTAATGGTGTGAATGAATGGACACAAGCACACGCGTATCAAGTTTATCCAAATCCAGCAAAAGATAAAATTAACATGGCGTTTACGTTGAGTGAAGCAACCAAAATTAATTGGTGTTTAACCAGTATAGAAGGGAAGACAGTACTGAGCGCACCAACCGCGCCTTATGCGCAGGGTACACATCACATTGCTATCGAAACCAATGGGCTTCTTCCTTTGGGTATTTATTTTTTATTGAGCGATTTTAATGGATTTAAAATGGTTAAGAAAATTATAATTGATTAATACCAAATTTCAGGAAAGAGGAGGTTTTAGAATAAAGGGGATAACTCAATTAAATAAGCGGGTTATGCGCACAATAGCGCGCAAAGGCGCAAAGTTCGCAAAGGAAAAAAATGAAGGGTTAGTGCTAAGTTTTAAAAAAGAATTTAGAATAAAGCATTCGTGTTAGGAACTGCTATGAGTTAATACCAACATCATTTCTAAAAGATACGTTGACCCAGTTTCTTTTTCTCTTATACTTCCTCAAAAATTATACCCGTAGGCCTTGCTACGCCTATAATTTTTTCGTCGCCTAAAAGAAAAATAATTCTGGTTCAACTTGTATCTTTTAGAACCGATATTGGTATAAGTTATATGGAAAGCAAGCTAGGTACTGTAACTCTTGTAAAACAAAAAAACCCTTTCCAACTTGTAAGTATTGGAAAGGGTTTTAAAAATTAAAGAGCTAGGTATTAATAACGGTAATGCTCTGGTTTAAATGGACCTTTTACATTTACGCCAATATAATCCGCTTGTTCCGAATTTAATACATCTAATTCTACACCAATTTTTTCTAAATGTAAAGCAGCTACTTTTTCATCTAAGTGTTTAGGTAAAGTGTAAACTTTTTTCTCGTAACGCTCAGGGTGTAACCACAACTCTAACTGTGCTAAGGTTTGATTAGTAAATGAATTACTCATTACAAAACTTGGATGACCAGTTGCACAACCTAAGTTAACTAAACGGCCTTCGGCCAATAAAATAATATCTTTCCCGTTAATGGTATATTTATCTACTTGTGGCTTAATGGTATCTTTTGTATGCCCGTGTGTTTTGTTTAACCAAGCTATATCAATTTCTGTGTCGAAGTGGCCAATGTTACACACAATGGCACCGTGTTTCATGTTCTCGAAATGACGACCAACTACGATGTCTTTATTACCAGTAGTTGTAACAATGATGTCGGCTAACTTGATGGCATTATCCATTTTAATAACTTGATACCCGTCCATAGCTGCTTGCAATGCACAAATAGGATCTATTTCGGTTACAATAACACGTACGCCTTGCGAAGATAAAGATTGAGCCGAACCTTTTCCAACATCGCCATAACCTGCTACTACGGCTACTTTACCAGCCATCATAATATCTGTTGCACGGCGAATGGCATCTACCAAACTTTCGCGGCAACCGTATTTATTATCGAATTTAGATTTGGTAACCGAGTCGTTTACGTTGATAGCTGGCAATAATAAAGTACCATTTTTCATACGCTCGTATAAACGGTGAACGCCCGTTGTGGTTTCTTCTGATAGACCTCTGATGCCAGCGGCTAACTCTGGGTATTTATCGAATACCATGTTTGTTAAATCGCCACCATCATCTAAAATCATATTTAATGGTTCTTGATTTTCGCCAAAAAATAAAGTTTGTTCAATGCACCAATCAAATTCTTCGGCGGTCATCCCTTTCCAAGCATATACTTGAATACCAGCCGCCGCAATAGCCGCCGCCGCGTGATCTTGAGTCGAGAAAATGTTACACGAACTCCAAGTAACTTCGGCACCTAGTTCGGTTAAGGTTTCAATTAATACGGCCGTTTGAATGGTCATGTGTAAACAACCCGCAATGCGCGCACCTTTCAAAGGTTTTGATGCACCGTACTCTTTACGCAAAGCCATTAAACCTGGCATTTCTTCTTCTGCCAGTTTAATTTCTTTACGTCCCCATTCTGCTGAGGAAATATCTTTTACTTTGTACTTAATGTAATTTTTTGTTGCAGTTGACATTTTATGTATTTTTAAAGTTTGACAAAATTTAGCGCACAAAGATACGGCTTACCTTTGTAAAACTCAAATAAATAAAACTTTGATTATTAGTTATATACACGAAAATTACACCTTAGCACTGTTAGATTTGGGACTTTTTAAGCAACAGCAAGGCATAGCGGATAAACGCCTCGCTGAAAAAGAGGGAACGCTCCATTTATTAGAAGTTATTTTAGGAACTAAACCAAAGCTTACTTACGATGCGTTTCGAAAGCCTTATATCGAAATGCCCAATGCGCCCCACTTATCCATCTCACATTCGTTTGATAAGTTAGCTGTTATGATGCACCAACGTTTATCTATCGGAATTGATATTGAAAAAATTCGAGATAAAGTAATAGATATACGGCATAAATTTTTGAGTACCCCCGAATTAGCTTACTGTGGCACAGATGCAGCTCTTTTAACGCTTTATTGGGCCGCTAAAGAGGCAACCTATAAAGCGTATGGTAAAAAAAATCTTGATTTTGCGGCTCATCTTTTTGTAAGGCCACCATGGTCTAATTTACAAGATTTAACCGTTGAGATAAACGCCCCAACCTGCGAGAGAATTTATAAACTTCACTACAAAAAATTAGACGACTACATTTTAGTTTATGTGGTTGACGAGGAGTAAGAGAGATGCGTTTAGAATCGTTTATAAAAAAAAATACGTGCCAATTAGCCGTTTTAATAGACCCTGATAAGTTTGACTCACGCCTCATTGCCATTGCTAATACATGCCGCATAGATTGTTTTTTAGTGGGCGGTTCGGGTTCTTTAAAACGAAGTGTTAACAGCGTGGTAAAAGCCATTAAAAAACAAAGCACTATTCCTGTTATTCTTTTTCCAGGGAACGAGCACCAGTTGAGTGCACATGCCGATGGGTTATTGTTATTGTCTTTGCTAAGTGGTCGCAATCCCGAATACTTAATAGCCAAGCACGTTAGAGCCGCTCCTAAGATAAAAAAAATGCAATTACCGTTTTTGTCAACGGCTTATTTATTAATTGGAGGTGGCGCAGAATCTACGACACAAAAAGTAACACAAACCCAAGCGCTTACGCAGCCTAAAGAAATACTTAATACGGCACTTGCTGCGCAGCAATTGGGCTTTAAAGCTATTTATTTGGAGGCAGGAAGTGGCGCTAGTAAAAATATATCAACTGCATTAATACAACGCATGCGTAAAGAAATAGAGTTGCCACTTATTGTTGGCGGTGGCATTAACAGTTTGCAAAAGGCAAAAAAAATAAAGGAAGCGGGGGCTAATTTAATAGTGATTGGGAATGCTTTGGAAAAAAATCCAGACCTGTTATTCAATATTTCTGTTATTTTTAATCCCAAATGAAATTGATTCTCAAATGAAATTGATTGTTATAACGCCTTCTAAGACCATTCCAGATGAAACAGATTTTGTTACCAAAATGTTTGAGAGTGGATTAATGACTTTGCACTTACGCAAGCCTCGGTACTCGACCAATCAAATGGCCGAATACATACAAGAAATTCCTGCGTATTTTCATAACCGTATTATTATTCATTCGCATCATCACCTTGCTATAAAACTTAAACTGAAAGGTGTACATTACACCAGCACGCACTTAAAGGGTGGTTGGCGCTATTGGTTGTTAAGGCAACGCATGCGCTTTCGGATGGGTAGTTTTTTAAAAACACGTTCTTATCGGTTGATTTCTCAAATTTACGATACCGAAAAATTTCAGTTTAATTATTATTTAACAGGCACCATGTTTAATACTCTAACAGGTCAGTTTTTTAATGGCTTTTATAAAGATGGGTTAAAAGCGGCGTTGAACGCTAATACCAAAAATATTGTTGGGCGAGGCGGTTGCAATACGCATAGCGTGCCTTTAGCCAAAGAGATTGGCTTGGCGGGCTTAGTGTTTAATGGCTACATTTGGACTGGTGAAAGTCCTTACCAACAATTTATGAATCTCGTAAACTGTTATGAAGCTAACGGTTTAGTTGTCGAATAATGTCGGCACTCTCGCTTATATCGTTGGTGTTTGGAATCGTTGGTGTTCTCTTAACCATTCGTCAATCTATTTGGTGTTGGCCGTTTGCTTTAATTGCCACACTCAGCAGTCTGTTCGATTTTTTTTCGGTGCGTTTGTTTGGCGATATGGCATTGCAAGTTTTTTATTTTGCATCGGGTGTTTATGGTTGGGTTTATTGGAAATATCAACAAACGCAAAGTTTTTTTGTAAGCCGAATGCACGTAAAGTACATAGTGCCACTTATTGTTAGTACGTTTTTACAGGGTTTACTTTATTACTATGTGTTAGCATATTTTAGGGGCGATTTAATTATAGCCGATGCTTTGCTAACTGCGGCAAGTGTAACCACCACTTACATGATGACTCGTAAATGGCTCGAAAATTGGGGATGTTGGGTTGTGATTGATGTTGCCTACTGCGCTTTATATATTTATAAAAATATGCCTCTGTATGCCGTGTTATATTTGGTGTTTGCCGCCATGTCGGTTTATGCGTTTACAACTTGGAACAAACAATGGCGGGCTTACTTGATGATCAATAAGCCTAACCAATAGGATTATAAAAATTAAGTTTTTGGTAGTTGATTCAATTCTTCCCAATATTCGGCAGCCCTTCGGGTGTGTGGTATTACAATGGTTCCACCAACAATGTTGGCTACGGCAAATACCTCGTAAATTTCGGTGGTGTTGCACCCTTGCTCGAAACATTTCCCTAAATGGTATTTGATGCAATCGTCGCAACGCAATACCATGCTGGCAACCAAGCCCAATAGTTCTTTGGTTTTAACGGACAAAGCACCTTCGGCATAGGTGTTCGCGTCCAGATTAAACAAACGCTTTAGCACTAAATTATCTTTTTCCAAAATGACCTCGTTCATTTTAGAACGGTAGGCATTAAATTCTTCAACACTTTTGCTCATAGTATAAAAATTTAGTCAATAGATTTTCGGTTAAATAAAATATATCCAAAATGAAAGAAAAACGAAAACGCATTTTGGTTTTGATCGTAGTAATTAACGCCAATGCTAAAGGGTCCTAAAGCGGTGTTATAAACGGCTGTACCCGATACAATGTAATGCCGATATAAAAAAGGGGTACTGTACTCGGGTTTATTTTGTTCGGTGCGTATGATGCTGGTGATGGGCTGAAACACGTATGCCTCTAAGCGTATATCTATCCCTTTGTAGGGGGTGGTAATGGCTTTAATGCCGCCCGCTAAATAATTGTGCGCGCGGTAATCGTCAATAAAAAAAGTTTGACTTTCGGGAGTAGGGTTAAAGGCAGGCGCCGATAAAATAGACGCCGAATAATTATTAAAAAAGCCTTGCGAAGAAAACACACCCTCTCCAAAAGCCCCAATGGTAAAGCCTTTAAATGTGCGTAAATAATTATCAAATGTTATTTTTGCTTGAAACCAAGGTCGGCGTCTAAAATTACGAAACGATACGGTATCGTTAGATGTGCTGCCCGGGAAATAACTTTCGCGTCCTTGCAAGTAGCGCACCCGTGCGTTTACAAAAGCACCTTTGTTTGCATACATTTTTCGGTTCAAGGTGTTTAATTGGTAATTGGCTTGCGCATAGGTGTAATCAAAATAGGTTACATCTGTTGTATCTTGGCGGGTAAAAAAATCGTTTTGGTAGTAAGAGTTTCGCCATTCACTTATACCTGTGCTTACCATTAGTTTAGAAATATTTCCTAAAGGGGTGCCTAGTGTAATTTCTCCGAATTGATCGGCTTGTAATAGATAAGCAGGTTTTTGTAAATTATAAAATAAAATACTACTGTTAAAATAATCCCAACGTGATAATGTGTAAGAAGGCTCAATGTAAAAGGGCAACCATCCGGGGAAATCGAAACGCAAATGCGCGTGGGTGCTGGTGTGTAATTTACCAATGTAGCCATTTAGATAAGCCGTAAACCCAATGCGTCCTAGCCTGTTATATTGAAGCCCTAGAAAGGCTTCGCTGATAGGACGGTTACTTACCAAAGCCCCTACATCAATAAAAAGGGGTTTCTCAACTTTGGTTTTTAGTTTTAAATGGTAAGTAGAATCACTCGGTAAAAAGCGTGCGGTTGGGTAAGTATTTTTTATTAACTCGTCGGAAGCTAAGCGAAAATAGCGTCGCTTGAGCTGCTTCATGGTGAATGTTTTTTTTTTATAAATCAAGCTCTTCTGAATATAACTCGCTTGTGATGAATTAACGCCTTCAATGTCTAAGGCACTAAACACAATGTCGCTATTATTTATGGTTCTAAACTGTTCTCGTTTTTGTTGAAGTGTTTGTGGGTTTACTAAGCGTGTTACTTGTTGTTTAATTTTACTAATGTTTCGAATGGTTTCTACATAACCACTATCTATTAGCCGCTGTGCATCTTCAAAATTAAAGATACTTACATCGCTCCAAGGCTGCAACAAAATACCGTTCTCGCATATAGGATCGAAATTAGTTTGGTTCATTAACATGTTGCGTAATTGCAAGTATAAATCATCATCGTCGGGTGGCAAAGTGCGCTCGGCAACGTTAGAGCCAATAATAAAATCGGGACTAAATTCTTTATACATAACATCGGTAGTAAAATTATTGTATAACCCGCCATCAAACAACAAACTGCTATCTACTTCTAAGGGTCGTAAAAAGAAGGGGTAACTCATGCTGGCCCTAACTGCCGTTGCCAAATCGCCTTGCTTGAATACTTTTAAGCGTTTGTTTTGCACATCTGACGCTACACACCTAAAGGGCACCATTAAACTATCGAATATATACCCCGACTTTGATGCCGCTGCACAAAATGTTTCCATTAGGTAGTAATCAATAGGCACCGAGTTAATTACATTTACAGGTAGGTTACGCAAAATGGTTTTACCGGGATTAATTTTAAAGGTAAGCATGGCAGCGTGCATTTGCCTTTGCTTTAGTAAAAACATATTTTGAAAGGGAACTTCGCCTCGCGTAACTTTTACAAATAACGATTGTTTTACAAAACCTTCAATTTCTTTGGGGGTAAACCCAGCCGCATAATACGCTCCAATTAAGCCGCCAATACTGGTGCCACTGATATAGTCTATCGGAATATTATTTTCTTCGAGGGCTTTTAGTACCCCAATATGGGCTAAACCACTGGCCCCCCCGCCACTTAATACCAACCCAACTTTTTGCGCAGAGGCACTCGAAAGCCCTAATAAAAAAAAGAGCATTCCTAATGTAGGGGATGGAATCCAATTTTTAGAAGTGGGCATTACCTGTTTAACTAACATTAGAAGCAGAGCCAATAGCGAAACAGCTAAATAGCCGAAACTATTTTTAGTGTGCTGCAATTGGCGCCTGTTAAAGTTTTTGCCACTTTTAATACTCATAAAAAAACAGACGGTAAACGTCTAATTACTTGCGAATAAAATAATAATATACAAACTTCCGCATTACATTC
Source organism: Bacteroidota bacterium (assembly GCA_013297775.1). Classification (GTDB taxonomy): domain Bacteria; phylum Bacteroidota; class Bacteroidia; order B-17B0; family Aurantibacillaceae; genus Aurantibacillus. The sequence continues at coordinate 82,123 of JAAFIL010000001.1, read as the reverse complement.
TATAAATAAAAGTATTTCATATAAAAAATATATTTAGTTAATTAGGGGTCTGTACTTTTTAACAAGTGGTTAAATACATTTTAAAGAAAATAGGTTACGGCTTGGTCGTGTTGTTTGGGGTTATTACAACCATTTTCTTTTTATTTAATGTATTGCCCGGAGACCCCGCTACCGTTATGTTAGGGCAACGTGCCAACAAAGAAGCCGTTGAGGCTATACACCGAGATTTGGGAACTGACAAGCCTATTTTAGTGCAATATGGTCATTACCTCAACGATTTATCGCCGCTTTCGGTTCATACTTATCAAAACGACAAAGATCTTTTATTTTTAAATCCTGAAAAATACAATTGGATACCGCTTTTTACTTTTGGGCCAAACAAAGTACTGGTTTTAAAAACCCCTTATTTACGACGCTCTTACATTACGAAACGAAACGTTAGCGAAATTATTGCCGATACCCTTCCCGAAACCGCTGTATTGGCTTTTGCTTCCATTTTAATTGCTTCGTTTTTGGGGATTTTGTTGGGCATCGTAGCGGCCACTAAAAAAAATTCGTTCATTGATAAATTTATTTTTGTGAATGCAACGGTCTTTGGCATGTCGGCGCCTTCTTTTTTAGTGGGGTTAGTTATAGCTTGGTTATTTGGCTATGTGCTTACGAAATATACGGGTTTATCGCCATCGGGCAGCTTATACGATATGGATGTGTGGGATGGTGAAATCATGAAATTAAAAAATCTTATCCTACCTGCCATTACTTTAGGCATTCGTCCTCTTTCCATTGTAATTCAATTAACTCGCAGTTCTTTATTGGATGTGTTGTCGCAAGATTATATACGAACCGCTAAAGCGAAGGGCTTAAGTTTTCGGAAAGTTATTTTTAAGCATGCTCTTAAAAATGCGCTTAATCCAGTTATTACGGCCATATCGGGCTGGTTTGCTGGATTGATGGCTGGTGCTGTTTTTGTGGAGCGTATTTTTAGTTGGAAAGGCATTGGCAACGAAGTGTTTGAAGCCTTAACCAAAAACGACTTACCTGTGGTGATGGGAGCTACGCTTATATTTGCCACCATCTTCGTATTTATTAGTATCATTGTAGATATAATTTACGGGGTGTTAGATCCACGCGTTCGTGTAAAATAAATCATGTCAAGAAAAAAGATAATTGCCGGTAATTGGAAGATGAATAAAACTTTGGCAGAGGCTAAAGAGTTGTTAACGGCCATCGAAGACCAACTTATAACGCCAATTTCGGTTACAGTAGTGCTTATTCCACCCTTTCCTTTTTTATCAACTTTAGGCACCTCTGTTTTAAACCCATCTATTTGTTGGGGAGCGCAAGATTGTAGCGCACACGCACAAGGGGCTTACACGGGCGAGGTATCGGCGGCAGCTTTAAAATCGGTGGGCTGTAGTTACGTGCTAGTGGGGCATAGCGAACGCCGCCTTTATCATCACGAAACGGAAGGCGTGTTAATTGAAAAAACGAAACAAGCCATGCAAGTAGGCTTACACGTTATTTTATGCGTGGGCGAAAGTATAGAGCAACGCCGTAACCACCAACACGAGCAAACGGTAAGTCAACAATTGCTTAGTGTTTTAAATACACTAAGTAACAACGAACGTCATCAATTAACAATAGCCTACGAACCTGTTTGGGCAATTGGTACAGGCGAAACTGCTACACCAGCGCAAGCACAAGCCATGCACGCATTTATCCGTAAGTTAATAAGCGAGCAGTATGGAGCAGCCCTGTCGCAACGTATCTCTATTTTGTATGGAGGAAGTTGCAATGCTCAAAACGCCGCTGAGTTATTAGCTTGCGCCGATATTGATGGTGGGCTTATTGGTGGGGCTTCTTTGAAAGCCAATGACTTTGTTAAAATCATTTATTCGCTTCCGGGATGAGTTATTTAGCGTATCATTTTACGGTTACCCCAGTTCAGCCGGGTAGCGATATATTAATAGCTTTATTAGGCGAAGAAGCATTCGAAAGTTTTGATGCTACTGAAACAGGATTTATAGCCTATTTACCAGCTAGTGCCACTTTAAATTTAGATGTAAATGCCTTGCATTTTTCTGATTTTACCTTTCAATGGTTTAGCGAAACAATAGCCGACCAAAACTGGAATGCCGCTTGGGAGTCGAGTTTTGAACCTGTTGTGGTTGAAAATTTAGTATGTATTCGGGCGCACTTTCATCCTTTGCAAACGCAAGTAAAGTATAACATCGAAATTACACCTAAAATGAGTTTTGGTACGGGGCATCACGACACTACTTGGCAAATGTGCAAAGCCCTTTTTGAATTAGAGCTGCAAGACAAAACGGTATTAGACATGGGATGTGGCACAGGTGTATTGGCTATTTTAGCCAAAAAATTGGGAGCTAGTGAAGTACAAGCCATTGATATTGATGCGTGGAGTGTTGAAAATACGATTGAAAATTGTCAAGTCAATAAAGTGTCGAGTATGGTTGTGAAAAAAGGGGATGCCAGTTTATTACCCACTCACGCACAGTTTGATATTATATTAGCTAACATTAATAAAAATATTTTAAAACAAGACATGAAGTCTTATTACAATTGCTTACAAATAAATGGCTATATACTGTTGAGTGGCTTTTTTAATACGGATGTTGAAGAGTTAACACAACATGCTACAAGCTTAGGTTTTACGTTTGATTATACCAATTCAAAAAATGGGTGGGCAATTATTCAGCTTAAAAAGTAAATGTAGTTTGTATAACAAAAGAATTCGAGAGAAACTTTAACCGATATTATGCAATAGGAATCGTAGTGAGAGGCGAAAGCCCAATAAAACAGGCACTTTTTCGACTGAGGCATAGTGCTGCTATGGTGAAGAAGAAAAAGTGACGAAGTTTACTGTTTTGAAGGGATTTCGGCTCGTAATAGATTTCTATTGCATAATTCCATATAACTTAAATCATGGTATTTAATAAAGGCAATGATCTATTCTGAAATCCTTTTTCAAAATTTAATTTCCGCCTTTGCGCCTTCTGCGTCTTTGCGTGCTATCTTTAGTTCAATATTTAATTTCCACCTTTGCATTTCCACCTTTGCGCCCTCTGCGCGTTTGCGTGCTATTTTCTCGATATTCTTTCCTTTGCGACCTTTGCGCCTTTGCGTGCTACTTTTAATGTAGTCTATTATTTAATCGAGTTATAAACTTTATTCTAAAGACCCTCTTTCTTGAAATCTCGGTTTAACCATAAAAGGTCTATAAGTTCATGTAAACATTTCCTATACGTGATACAGTTCAAAAAATAATTTCGCTTTTGAAATGTTCGTTTACTATAAATTATTTTTGGTATTATTATGGAACTATTGAATCAGATCGTCTTATTATCAAATGCGTTGTTTTAGATTTTATATCATTTATTTTTTTCTCTGCGCTACTGGTTTAAAAGCGCAAACAAGCCCTGTTATAAAAGGCAAGGTACTAAACGAACTCACCAAAGAACCCATCCAACAAGTGCTTATTCAATTATACAATACTACGTTTCAAACCCTAAGTGATAAAAATGGGTATTTTGAATTAACTGTTCTTTTGCAACCTGCTTACAAACTTTTATTTAGGCATTTAAGTTTTCAATCTACTACCAAACAAATAAGCGGTAAAGATTCATCTTTTTCAATTATTTATTTAAAAGAAGCTGTTGTTGAATTGCCAAACATTACGGTGAATTCAAAGCCTCTACCCGAAACCCTTGTAGGCAAGCCTAATTACAGCATTGTTGATTTTGATTTTTACGAAGACGCATTCATTTTACTCACCACCGAAAAGTTGATGCGAAAAGCCAGCTTACGTTTAAGCGATGACAAAGGAAAAATTTTACACAGTATTGAAGTGCCCGATTATGCAGGCGAAGCGCGTTATTTTTTTAGAGATTATACAGGCAGTACCTTGTTGGTTTGTAAAGACACTATTTTTAAAATAGACGTTATGGACAACACGCTTTACTTGTGGCATTTGAGTCCGCAAAATTTTAATACCCAAATAAAACCCATACAAGATAGCTTACAAGGGCGTTTCTATTTTAGCAACGATTGGCCCGATTTTCCATTATTTACCTATTACAGTCTGGGAGGCGGCGACAGTAGTGCTAAAAAATTAAAAACCATAACCAATACCGAATTAATGAAGTTATATAATTTGGAATATGCCTATTTACCTCCGCGTCAAAAATTAGAAGCGAGGCGATTGGCAGATTATTACAAAACGGACAAAACTGTAATGGCGGCTTTGATGAGTGGATTTACTAAATCTATGTTTTACGAACCTTTGTATGCCCCCTTATTTATTATTAACGATACGATATGTATTTTCGATCATCACAGCAATCAATTGTTTCATTTTAATAAGCAAGAGCAGTTATTAGATAGCGTAAAAATTAATTACCATCACCCCAAACGTTGGCGCGATTGGAAACATCAATTATTTAAAGATGATACCGAAGCAAAAATATATGCTAAGTTTAGTAAAGATGGGCATCATTATTTAAAGCGTATTAATTTTCAAACGGGCGAAATAATGGGTCATTACGCATTGCAACACCACAGTGCCGAACATCTAAAATTGAAGGGAAATTACGTGTATTACGTGTATCGCCCTTTTGAAAGTACCCAAGAAAAGTTCTTGTACCGTGAGAAAATCACCTTAATTAAAGATAAGTAATTGGTAATCAATTATTTAATTTTAATCGGGAATTGTTACTTTTCCATAAAGAAAGCTTATATTTGTAGCCCAATTTGAATAGGTCATGAAAAAAGAATTACATCCAGAAAATTATAGATTGTGTGTATTTAAGGATATGAGTAACGGTTATGCGTTTTTAAGTCGTTCTTGTGCAGATACAAAAGAAAACGTTAAATGGGAAGACGGCAACGAATACCCTTTAGTGAAGTTAGATATTTCAATGACTTCTCACCCGTTTTATACAGGTAAGCAAGTTTTAGTAGATACTGCCGGTCGTATTGATAAATATAAGAGCCGCTACGAAAAGAAAAAGTAAGCGTGTGATGCTTAATAATTGCTTAGGCGATGTTTCCAGTAAACATCGCCTTTTTATTTTGGAGGCGCAGATGTAATTAAACTGTTAAAATCTATTACAAAAGAAAATCTGCCGCAGCTATTAGAAATGCTTAGTTCTGCGGTCTTCAAAATAGCGTTAGCGATTCTTACAGTCCTCGAACCTGCGCTTCCTAATATCCTTGATGCTTTTGTCTTTCACTACGATTTCAACTATCTATTCCATATAACTTAAATCATAGTATTTAATAAAGGCAATGATCTGTTCTGAAATCCTTTTTCAAAATTTAATTTCCGCCTTTGCGCCCTCTGCGTCTTTGCGTGCTACTTTTAATGTAGTCTATTATTTAATCGAGTTATAAACTTTATTCTAAAGACCCTCTTTCTTGAAATTATGGTTAAAGGTAAATGTTTTTCATAGTTAAGAAAAACATTTACCTTTAATACGCAATGAATAAAAGTAATTTTGTAAGAATAGGGTTGTTACTTAGTTTACTAATTAGTTTCGCTGTGCGGGCTCAACAAACGCCACCAACTATTAAAGTAAAAAAAACGGAAGACTTAGTAAAAGCCGAGTTTGATAACGTTAATCTTAAACTTGTAGCGGTAGATAGGTTTGGGAATCCGCGCGAAACCTCGGTTGTGTCGTATGTTTTATGGATAAAAGAAACTCCCGAAAAACCTTATACGAGTAAAACTTTTGCACTAACCTCCGAAATGCTTCAAGCTTTAAATACCTGTAAGTCTTCTACAAAAATTTTCTTTACAAATATTATAGCCCAAGAAACGGATGGGCATCAAGTAAAGTTACCCGATGTAATTGATGTATGGTTTCCCGATTGCAAAAATTGTTCACCAAAAAAAATGAAAAAACGTAGAGGATGATTTAGCCACGGTAAATCCAATTCTTTAAATGAGCTGGCGTTAAATTTATTGACTGTAATGGAGTAATCGCCTCATAGGTATTAACAATATCGCCCACATCATTCTGTATCGTTATCTTTCCGTTTTTGGGAGTGTCTTCTCCTAGAAAAACTTGACACATTTCTTCGTTTTTTAATAGTCCAAATGTTTTAATTGTTCTTGTCATTTCTATAGTGTTTGTTGTCGTCTTAAAAATAGCCTCTAACTCATCACCACATTTACTCTACCGTCACACTTTTTGCCAAGTTGCGTGGTTGGTCAACGTTGCAGCCGCGCATCACGGCAATATGATACGATAATAATTGAAGCGGTACCACAGCAATTAAAGGCACAAGGGTTTCATCGGTTTCTGGAATTTCGATAACGTAATCGGCCATTTTTTTAACCTCTTTATCGCCAGCTGTTACAACGGCAATAATGTTGCCTTTGCGGGCTTTTACTTCTTGAATGTTGCTGACTACTTTTTCGTAATTGGCACCTTTAGTGGCAATCACAAAAACAGGCATTTCCTCATCAATTAAAGCAATGGGACCATGTTTCATTTCGGCAGCTGGATATCCTTCGGCATGTATGTAACTAATTTCCTTTAATTTTAAAGCCCCTTCTAAAGCTACTGGAAAGGAAACACCTCGCCCTAAATACAAGGCATTACGGCTGTCTTTATACTCTTCGGCAATGTGTTTAATTTGCGGGTTTAATTTTAAAACTTCTTCAATTTTTTTTGGAATGCTTTCCATTTCGTAAAGCATTTGGCGGTAGCGACTTTCGGTAATGGTGCCGCGTACTTTAGCAATGTGCAAGGCCATTAATGTTAAAACAGTTACTTGTGCTGTAAAGGCTTTGGTAGAGGCTACTCCAATTTCGGGACCAGCATGTGTATAAGTGCCACCATGCGAGGCGCGTGGAATGGAAGACCCCACCACGTTACAAACGCCAATAATGGTTGCGCCTTTAGCTTTTGCTAATTCGATGGCAGCAAGTGTATCGGCAGTTTCGCCACTTTGCGAAATGGCAATCACAATATCGTCGGGATATATAATGGGATTGCGGTAACGGAACTCGCTAGCGTATTCAACTTCAACGGGAATACGGGCATACTCTTCAAACAAGTATTCGCCTACCAAACCTGCGTGCCAACTGGTGCCACAGGCTATAAAAATAATGCGTTTTGCTTTTTTAAATTTACCCTCGTGGTCAACAATGCCCCCTAATGTTATCTCGCCATCATTGGCGTTTAAACGGCCGCGCATACTATCGCGTACGCTTTTAGGTTGCTCATAAATTTCTTTTAGCATAAAGTGGTCATACCCTCCTTTTTCAATGGCTTCTAACTCTAAAGTGAGTTCTTGCACATAAGGTGTAATTTCTTTATCCTTTAAGTTTCTTATTTTTAATTCTTGTCCACGACGAATAATAGCCACTTGTTCATCTTCTAAGTAAACCACGTTTTTAGTGTATTCAACAATGGGCGAGGCATCGCTGGCAATAAAGTAATCGTCGTTACCAATGCCAATCACCATAGGGCTTCCCTTCTTAGCGGCAATTAAGGTATTGGGGTCGTTCTTATCCATTACCACAATGGCATACGCGCCTATTACTTGATTCAGTGCTGCTAAAACCGCATGGCCAAGTTTAAAGCCTTCGTGTTCTTTAATGTCTTCAATTAAATGGATGAGTACTTCGGTATCGGTTTGCGATAAAAAGCTATGCCCTCGTTTAATGAGGCGTTCTTTAATGGCGTTATAATTTTCAATAATGCCATTGTGTATCATTACCAAATTTTGACTTTGTGAGTAGTGCGGATGCGAGTTGACATCGTTGGGTTCTCCGTGTGTAGCCCAGCGCGTATGGCCTATGCCAATGTTTCCAGAGGTATCCTTATCTTTTACAAAGGCGGTTAGTTCGCTTACTTTCCCTTTTTTCTTAAACACGTTTAAAGTGCCTTCGGTGTTTAGCATGGCTACACCTGCGCTATCGTAACCACGGTACTCTAAGCGTTGTAAGCCTTTGATTAAAATGGGGTAAGCCTCGCGGTTACCAATGTATCCTACTATTCCACACATATAACGTAAAAATTAACTCATTAAATTTACTATAAATAATGTTTATAAAAACATATTTTTTAGAGAAAGAACGGCAAGTTCATCCATTTAGTATCTACCGAAATTATTTATTATTTAACTGGGCATTTACCAGTTCGGTAATTTTTAAAACAGCCGGACACACTAAGGTATTTTTAAAAGTTAAATCCATGAGTTGAGCCATTTTTTTTCGGTTGGTATGCGGGTACTCGCGGCAGGCCGTGGGGCGGTCGTCGTAAATGCTACAGGTATTATCTGTGTTTAAAAATGTGCAGGGCGATGATTTTAAAACATAATCTTGATCTTCATCGAGGCGTAAATACTTTTCAATAAATTGTCCAGGTTTTAATCGTATAGCTTTAGCGGCTCGTTCAATATCGCGTTGGTACCAAATAGGAGAGGTGGTTTTACAGCAATTGGCGCAGGTTAAACAATCCAACTGCTCAAAAACTGTATCGTGCGCTTGGTGAAATAAATCATCTAATTGTTTGGGGGGCTTTTGCTTCCAGCGTTTATAAAGTAGCTGATTCGCTTTTTTTTGATTTTTCGCTGAAGCGTTAAAGGCAGCTATATCCATTCGATTTACTGAGCTACAATTACAAACACATCCTCATTGTCTTTTTTCATGAGGTATTTTTCGCGGGCAAATTTTTCTAAACTTTTTTTATTGGTTCGCAACTCGGTTAATTCGCGTTTATTATTTTCGATTTCGGTTAAGTAGTAAATTTTTTCTTTTTGTAGTTTATGTAATTTTTGAATCATATCGCGTTGGGTAAACACGTCGTTTTTATCGAAAAATAAAACCCAAACCAAAATGGTTACACCCGTTAAAAAATACTTATTTTGTATAAACTTTAAGAAGCGCATTGTAATTAATAAATTTTAAAATTACGCGCTTAGTTGTCAATTAAATAAAAAAATGGAAAAGGTTATTAAACGAGTGATGTTAATTTGTTTTTATGGTTGCGTTTGTGCGTAAACTTCTGTATTTAAATTGGTATCAAAAACATCAATTGTCTTTTTAAAAATAAACTTAAACAGGTTGAGGAACTTTTTTCAGCGTGAGGGATGGAGGCGGCAGCCCAATGTGGGCTTTTGCGTGGTTTTGCACGAGCGAGTTGGCTGAGGCACGAAGACCCACGTAGCCGTTGCAAAACCCGCAAAAGACAAATTGGCTAAAGCCGAGAGCCCGACCCCCGAAGTAAAACATAAATTAATTAGAAAACGTATTTGACGACAGACTTTTTATTAACGTATGAACTTAACAGGGGGGCACGCCCAAAAATACTGTACTTTTACATTTGAAAATATATGGAAGAACATTTAATATTTGGCATTCGTTCGGTTATTGAAGCCTTGAACGCTGGAAAAGATATAGATAAAATTTTATTGCAAAAAGGGTTAAATAACGAGTTGTTTCAACAGTTGCGAAAGGCTTTGCGTGGAAAAGATCATATTCCATTTCAATTTGTGCCCGTTGAAAAATTAAATCGCCTCAGCGATAAAAATCACCAAGGGGTTATTGCCTACTTAACCGAAATTAGTTACGCTAATACCGAAGAGTTACTAAGCCAAGTATTTGAGCAAGGCAGAGTGCCTTTAGTTTTAGTTCTTGATCGCATTACCGATGTGCGAAATTTTGGTGCCATTGCCCGAAGTGCCGAATGTGCAGGGGTTGATTTTATAATTATCCCAACACGAGGTGCCGCACAAATAAACGGCGATGCCATTAAAACCAGTGCTGGCGCATTGCACCGCTTGCCAGTTTGTAGGGAAGATAATCTTAAAAACACCCTCTTGTATTTAAAGGAATGTGGTTTGCAAATTGTAGCTTGCCACGAAAAAACCGAAACGCTTATTTACGACTGCGATTTCACAAAGCCAACGGCTGTTATTATGGGCAGCGAAGATAATGGCATTAGCGGTGAGTATATTAAACGGAGCGATGTAGAGGTGAAAATTCCAATGCCCGGTAATATAGCGTCTTTAAACGTGTCGGTTGCATCGGGTATTGTGTTGTTTGAAGCAGTGAAACAACGGCTTTAATGCTTGTCTTTCTGAAACGCATAGCCCGCTATCTTTTGGATGCGTTCACTTACAGCAATGTTTGGGTGAGTTGTTGTAGCTTTTGTTTTACTTTACAAGCTGCATTTTTTACAGATGTAACGTTTAATTATCTTTTAGATGTAGCTATTTTAAATGCGGGTGCAACATTTGTACTTTATAATTTACAGAGGCTTTACCACGCTTCACTTTCATCTACCGATGTGCGATTAGCATGGGTGCAAGCGCATCGCCGAGGTTTATTTACGATGATAGTTTTTGTTTTAATGGGTTGTGGTGGCATAGCTTGGACTTTTTTAATGAATGACCCGCAACTGTTTTATTTGTATGCATGCTTAGGCGTTTTAAGTGGATTCTATTTTTTACCACCATTCAAATTAAGGCGCTATGGCTATTTAAAACCCTTTTACATTGCCTTTGTATTTGCTATGTGCGGTGGTTTTTTTGTATTCGCCGAAAAGGGATTTACCATTACGCAACCGCAACTCATATATATACTAGCCCAATGGCTTTGGCTAAGTGCTATTTGCTTGCCTTTTGATATTAGAGATAGGGAACAAGACCATGCTTGGCACTTAACAACAATCCCAATTAAAAAAGGGGTGCGTTTTACCAAACATTTAGGATTTATACTTTTAGGAATGGCGGTTTTACTCTTTGCCATTGCTTTTCCTTTAGAATATATTTTTCCATTTGCAAGTACCGTGTTTTTAAGTGCTATTTTATTGGCCAAAACAAGTGAGCGGCAACACCGCTATTTTTTTTCGGTACTATTGGATGGGCTTTTGGTATTACAGTTTATCCTTTGTTTATGGTGGTTTAACTAAGAAGGGGGATTACTTTATCATGGCACTGCGTTTAACCAAGTAGGTATATAAGATGGTATCGAATCCTTTATTAATATCGGCTTCTACAAAATCAATATGGTATTGTGCGCATTTTAGTTTAAGTGCCTCTTCAAAAGCTGAAATTGTTTTTTTATAGTTTTCTTTTACAAGCACAGGGTTTAGTTTTAACTCTTCGCCCGTTTCTAAGTCAATAAAATGATGGGGTTTATTATCAAAGTCAAAGTCTAATTCTTTACTTCTATCGGTTACATGAAAAACAACTACTTCGTGTTTTTTGTAACGTAGGTGTTGCAATGCGGCAAATAAATCTTCGTTATTAGAACTACTCTCAAACATATCGCTAAACACCACCACTAACGAGCGTTGATGGATAATTTCGGCTACTTGGTGCAAGGCGTTTGTAGCTTCGGATTGTTTTAGTTCGTTTGTTGAAATTAACAATTCGTTTAAGGTATTCAAGATTAATTTTTGTTGCGCTGGATTGCCTTTAGCGGGGTAGTGGTGTAAGAGGGTATCTTGAAAAACGGTTAATCCCGTAGCATCGCGTTGTTGCTTTAATAACTCTTGCAAGGCAGCGGCAGCATATATACTAAAACGTAATTTATTGTTTTCTGCATCTTTCGGAAACAGCATAGATGAAGACGCATCTAACACAATTTGACAACGTAAATTGGTTTCTTCTTCGTACCGTTTAATGAATAATTTATCGGTTTTGGCAAATAATTTCCAATCTATGTGTCGGGTACTTTCGCCAGTGTTGTACAAACGGTGTTCGGCAAACTCTACCGAAAACCCATGAAACGGACTTTTATGAAGACCCGTAATAAACCCTTCGACTACTTTTTTTGCTAAAAGTTCGAGGTGTTTAAAAGGTTCAATGGCGGCTCGATTAATACTCATTTTACTAACACGGGTAAGTTAATACTTTCCTATCAGAATAAGTGAGAAAATAAGTTAAAATAAAAAAAAAGTAATATATTCGTGAGGATTATACGCATTTTATCTAAGAATATGAAGAAATTTCAATTTTTCTTATGCCTCTTTATTGGATTCCTAAAACTCTCTGCCCAACTTGATACTAGTTTTTGGTTTGTTGCCCCTTCAATTCCAGCATCTTATGGTAATAATCCCATTGCGTTAAACTTATTAACTTATAATCAACCTGTAACAATGACCTTGAGCATGCCAGCTAACACGGTCGCTTTTACAACAACTGTTTTCACCATTCCTGCCAATACCCATTTTCCTTTTGATTTAACCCCTTTTTTAGCAACTGTTAATGGCTCTATTCCCGATTTGGTAGAACAACGTGGCCTTCATATTCAATCTTCCAAAAAAATATCTGCCTATTACTCCGTTAATTCTTTAACCAATAAAGAGCAAATAAGTTTAAAAGGTAATCGGGCTTTAGGCACCGATTTTTATGTGAGTTTACCCAATACGATTGCCACTGCAACTAATGGCACAGGTGCGGGTGCGCGTATTGATATTGTGGCCTCGCAAGATAATACCACCATTTTGTTAACGCCGCGAGACAATATAGTAGGGCATTTAAAAAACAATACGTTTTCTAAGCTGCTTCAAAAAGGCGAAACGTTTACCATGTTAGATACCTTTGCGATTAAGTTAGGCACGCTTGCACCAAAAGTTAGTAAGTTGGCGGGTTCTATTATTTCGGCGGATAAGCCAGTAGGTGTAACGGTAAGTTCTTCGGCTTTGTTATCGGGTTCGTGTACCAGCATGATGGCCGACCAACTGACTACCAGTAGTAATTTGGGGAAATATTACGTTATACCCAAAACAACAGCAGGAACCGAGGTGGCGTATATTTTATCGCCCGTAAACGGCACGGGTTTAAGCATCACCAATAGCACTTCGACGGTTAATTGGCTTATCAATACAGGCGAAACTTATACGGTTAATTTAACTGATCCTTTAACCTACATTCAAACTTCCAATCCGGTTTATGTAAGCCATGTAGGGGGTTTTGGTTGCAAATTAAGCGGGGCGCAAGTAACGCCTGCTTATTGCGCGGGTTCTTATTCTACCTCGTTTACACGTATTAGCAGCGATACATTAAACCTTTTACTTTATACGCGGAATGGGTTTCAAAATACATTTACTTTAACGTCAAACGGCATAAACGTTCCCATTTCGCCAAGTTCTTTTTCGGTAGTGCCAGGTACATCTGGTAATTTGGTGGCGGCTATTCTCAATTACAATACTTCTTCTATTGCCGTTGGTTCGCATAACTACATTGCTAATTCGCAAGATGTTTTTGGTTTAGGCGTGATGAACGGATCGTCGTTAAATGGCAGCGCCTATTCGTATGCTACTGAGTTTGGAACGACCCCTTTTGTGTTTGCTAATCCAGTACCAACAGCCACTATTTGTTCTAACACTACCTTTTCATTAAATGGGTTTATTGGTGGTGGACCTATTACTGGCTTTTGGTCCACTAATGCTTTTGGAGCTATTACCAATTCAGCCTCGCTTAACAATGCTGTTTTTACGCCTTCTCCAGTAGATACAACGGCTTCTTTAAATCCCTTAAAAATTTGGTTAACCTCAACTGGGATATGTCCTAGTGCCAGCGATACCTTGCGTTTAAAGGTACTTCGCGCGCCCTTGGTAAATGCAGGCGTTGATATTTCGCGTTGCGGCAATAACCCAATTTTTACATTAAATGGAACGGTTAATGGTGCTACCACCAATCAAGGTATTTGGTCCACCACAGGAACAGGCATTTTTAGCCCCAATCCCTCCGCACTAACGGTAACCTATAGTCCCACAAGTGCCGATACATCGGGCGCAGGGGTCATTTTTATGATTTTAACCAGCACTAATAATGGCATTTGTTTAGCCGAGAAAGACACGTTAAAAGTAATTTTTAATAAACCGCCCTTGGTAAATGCAGGACCTGTTTCTACAACGGTTTGCGCCAATAATCCAGCGGTTAATTTAGTGGGTACGGTAAGCGGAACCACCACTTCTACTGGTAAATGGAGTACAAGTGGCAGTGGGTTTTTTAATCCGAATAATTTATCGCTCATTGCTTCTTATTTGCCAAGCACGGCTGATATAAATGCGGGATTTGTTTATGTGAAGTTAAGTTCTACTAATAATCAATTATTTAATTGTATAGTAGTAGAAGACAGTATTCAAATTGTGTTTACACAACCCGCCACTATTAATGCGGGGGTAGATTTAAACAGTTGTAAAAATAAAGCAGATGTAACTCTTAATGCGAGCATTGGCGGTTCTACCACGGCGCAGCCTTTGTGGTCGGGGAGTGGGGCATTTACCCCAACCACTTCGGCTATAACGGTTACTTATGTGCCAACTGCCACCGAAATTAGTGCGGGCTTTGCACTCGTAAATGTAACAACGATTAACAATGGCAATTGCGCCGCCGTAACCGATCAGGTGCGTATAGATTTTAGAGATAAACCCAACGCTAATTTTTTAAATACGGCGGTGTGTTTAAATGGAGTAACCTCGTTCACCGATATTTCTACCAATTTTGCACCCAACTCTACCATTAATGGTTGGCAATGGAATTTTGGTGATGCCTCGCCAACGGCAACACTTCAAAACGCTACACACACATACACCGCTTTTGGTACTTACACCACACAATTGGTTATTAAAAATAGTTACAATTGTTTCGATACCATTCGCCGAGGTGTAACTGTTTTTCCTTTGCCTGATGCTAAATTTGGAGTTACTCGAATTTGTACAGGAAATACCTTACGCATTAATTTTTGGGATAGTTCTACCGTAGCAGCACCATCTAATTTGGTAAATTATTTTTGGGATTTTGGTGGGCAGGGCCTTTCGACCGCTAAAGATACGGCCTACATTTTTCCTTCATCGGGTCTTTACACCATTAAACACATTGTGTATAGCAACACAGGTTGTAGCGATACTATTTTGCGGGTTGTAAACATAACGCCACGCCCCAAAGCAGGGTTCTATTTTTCAGGATTTAATCAAGGTTACACCATTAACGCCACTATTGCTTTTGTAGATTCTTCTAAAAATGCAAACTCTTGGAGTTGGAATTTTGGGAATGGACAAATTAGTACTATTCAAAACCCAGGCACTACCTATGGAGCTAACGGCACTTACACCGTTACGCAAATTGTACGCGATGCTTTAGGTTGTTCGGATACACTCAGAAAATTAGTTCGAATTTCAAATATTGCTGGCGAAATTACCAAACTCATTCCAAACATTGTAACGCCCAACGGCGATGGTAAAAACGATATATGGCGATTAGATTTTATTGACATCTTTTTTCCAAGTGCGCATATTGAAATATTTAACCGTTGGGGCGAAAAAATATTTGAAAGTGATGGCTATCGAAACGCTTGGGATGGCAGCTACAAAGGGAATCCATTGCCAGTAGGAGCGTATTTATTTACGATTGATTTAAAAGATCCGGCCGAGCCGAATGTTATTAAAGGAACTATTACACTTGTGAAGTAAACGAACTGATATGCTGAAATTAAAACATAGTATTCTCCTTCTACTGCTTACATTATGTGGATGTATATGGAGTCAACAACAAACGCTTTATACAACATTTAACGTTCATCCATTTTTATACAACCCTGCTTATGCTGGCACAAGCGATGTGTTTCAGGTGAATGGTGGGTTTAGAAATCAGTGGACAGGGTTTGCAGGTGCGCCCCGAACCTATGTTTTATCGGGCTTTAGTACACTTAAAAAACATACCAATATGGCTGTTGGCGGCATGGTTATAAGCGATCGCATCGGACTCATCAATCGTAATTCTTTTTATGGTTCTTATGCCTATCATGTGCGCATTAATAAAAAAACAAAGTTAGGCATGGGCTTATCGGCAGGGGCTTCGCAGTTTAACGTAAAGGTTTACGATGCTAATGCGTATGATGGCGATGATAATTTATTAGCCACTAATATTTTAAATGCCAATACTTACGATGGCAATGCGGGTTTTTATTTATACCATCCTAAATACTTTGTAAGCCTTAGTTTTCAGCAATTTTTAAATAGTAAAATTTATTGGAAACCAACCATTGGTCGTTTATCGCCGCATTACTATGCCGCCGCAGGGTATAACCTAAAAATTAATAAAGATTATGTTGTTCAACCTTGTATTTTGGCGCGTATAGGACCTCCAGTTCCTTATCAATTAGAATATAATTTGCGTTTAACTTATAAAGAAATGATTTGGATAGGTGCGGGTTATCGCAGTAAAGATTGTGCCATGGCCTTGTTTGGTGTTACTATTGATAAACAGTTTTCTTTAGCGTACGCTTACGATTATACACTTAGTGCTTTACGAAATTATTCAAATGGCTCACACGAATTTACTTTAGGTTACACATTAGCACATAAGAAAAAGAAAACCAAAGCGCAAAGCATACAAGAAGGCGATGAAGAAGAATTTAACAATACAGATAATAGTGTAAAAACGAGTCTTAAAAATAAAAAGAAAGCCGCCGAAAAGGCATCTGAGAAAGTGCCAGAGCCTAAAAAAGAAACCAATTCTAACGAGCAAAAAAATGAAGAACAAAAGTAAATTTTTTATATTGCTATTAATTTTTTTGTGTAAGCTAAACACTTCATTTGCACAAATAGATACCGCTTTTTGGTTTGCCGCACCTTGGGTAACCCCCGACCATTGGTGGCGCGATAGCATTTACATGCACTTTGCTGGTGCTCCAGGAACTTTGGTAAAAATGCGTCAACCCTCGGCCACCGCACCAAATAAATACGATACCACGTTTACCATTCCAAGCACAGGTACGTTCGATTACATGTTTTGGCGCGATCGTTTTGCCAGTTCAACTAATTTTGGTTTCGACTCTTTAGAAACACGCCCCGCTAATACTGTTGTGCCTTATGGTATTTATGTTTCATCAAGTGCCAACATTACCGTTGTTTATAATATTCGAACGCGTGCGCCTAATTTTTTTAACCCCGAAACCTTTTCTTTAAAAGGACAAAATGGTTGGGGACGCGAGTTCGTGTGTCCATTTCAAACCCGTTGGTTTAACCAATTTTTAGGTGGCGATTTGAACGGCGATGGTATTATTACACAACCCAAACAGCAGATTAATATAGTAGCCACTAAACCCAACACAACCGTTTGGATAACGCCTAGAACCAATATTGTAGGGCATTTAGCCAATGTAAGTTATAGTATTTTTTTACCATCACCAGGAAGTGCTTACACCATTGAGAATTTAGTACAAAACACCAATGTACCTGGCAATAACTTATCGGGCACAGTTGTATTTGCCGATAAAGACATTGCCGTAACGGTTGCCGATGACTCGGATCGAACAGCTGGCGGTGGTTGTTACGATTTAATTGGCGATCAAATTGTACCCGTTGATATTGTGGGAAAAGATTATATCGTTAATAAAGGAGCTATGTTTGCTGGATCAATAGAGGGAATTTATGTAGTGGCAACGCGCAATTTCACGAAGGTTCAAATTACCGATGTATTTGCTACCAATGTGATGCTTAACAAGGGCGATACATACTTTCATAATATTACCCAACCACTTACTTACGTTCAATCCGACTCAAGTGTTTATTTGTGGCAAGCCTCTGGTATTGGCTGCGAGGCGGGGGGAGCCATATTGCCGCCAATCAGTTGTGCAGGTTCTAGTTTGGTGGCTTTTACACGTAATACCAATCAGAATTTTAATTTAAACATTACTTGTAGGGCTGGCGTTCAAAATAGTTTTACATTGGCGGGGTCAAATACACTTATTCCAGCATCGGCTTTTCAATTTGTACCGGGTACTAATAACATGTTTGTTGGGGCGCAAATTCCTTTTTCGAGCGGACTTTTACCAATCGGTTCTTACACCATTGGCAACAATGCCGATGTATTTTCCTTAGGTGTTTTTGATGGAGGCACTAGCACGGGTGGTTTATTTCATTACATGTCTTCTTTTTTGCGGCGTACGAGTGTAACAGGCACCACACTTAATCCGATTTGTGCCAACACACTTACCATTGCATTAAGCGGAACCGTTACCGGAGGTGCCATTACGGGTGTATGGACTACCGCCAATGGTACCGGCAGTTTTGGGGCTTATACTTCTACACTCAATACCGTTTCAACCATTTATAATTTATCAGCTTCCGATGCTAACGCAAGCAGTTTGAAGTTTTATTTAACCTCTGTGGGTAATTGCACCCCAATAAAAGATTCTATAACGGTTCTCATAAATCAGCGTCCTATATTAAATGTTACTAGCACCAACTCAATTCAATGTAAAAATAATATACAACCATTTAATTTATCCGGTTCTGTTATTTTTGCTTCGGGTGGCTCGTGGGCGGGGGGTAACGGTGGTAGTTTTGGAAATTTAGGACTAAGCACCACTTATACACCTTCTCCGGCCGATATAGCCGCAGGAGTTATTAATTTTACGCTAAGTAGCCAAGGGCCTTTGTTTGGTTGCACCAACGTTACCAAAACGTATAGTGTAAGTTTGGTAAATCCACCAACGGTTAATGCTGGAGCGGATATAACTATTTGTACCAACACCCAATCGTTTGTATTAAACGGTTCTGTTTCGGGAACCACCGTTACCCCGTCGTGGAATTTATCGAGTGTAGGTAATTTTAATCCAGGAAGTTCTTCGCCAACAAGTACGTTTTTTACAACCCCAACTTTTCTTTCACAAAATAATGTAACGTTTACTTTAACCGTTCCGCCCGATGGCTTTTGTAATGCCGTGCGCGATGTGTTTACGGTAAGCATAGTGCCACAACCTACAGTTAGTGCTGGAAGCGATTTCACTGTATGTGCAGCCAACATCATTGTACCGCTTTCTGGAACGGTAAGTGGTAATACAAATACAGGCAGTTGGAGTACCTCAAATGGTTCGGGTAGTTTTTCTCAATTTGGATTAGCTTCGGCTAATTATACCATTAGTCAAAATGATACGCTTAACTTAAACAATCTTAACTTTATTTTAAGCTCTACAGGAGGCTTGTGTCCTGCGGTCAGTCAAACGCTTCAGGTAACACTTATTAAGTCGCCAGTGGTTACAGTAAATACGGCTACAGCTTTATGTGAAAATAACCCCATCACATTAAGCGGACAAGTAAGTGGGTTTAGTAGTACTAACACTTGGGCATCGTCGAGTGGCACAGGTTCTTTTGTGCCTAATAATACTTCGCTCAATGCGCTTTATTTTCCGAGCAATGGCGATTTGGCGAATGGCTTTGTTACATTCACGTTAACGGCTACCAGCAATGCTTGCCCACCTGTTAGCAAGGCTTTCATTGCTAATTTTGTAAAAGCACCCAATGCAAATTTTCAACTCGCCACTTCCGCTTGCATTAACTCGCCACTTATTTTTAATAATACCACGCAAAGCAATGGTACCAGCAACTTAACGTATAACTGGCAATTTGGCAATGGCATTAGTTCAACCGTACAAAACCCAACGCACACTTATACCTCAACGGGGATATATATTTCGACATTAACAGTTGTGGGGACTAACACCTTAAACATTGCGTGTATTGATACGGTAATGAAAACAATTATTGTGAATGCCTTACCATTTGCCAACTTTACATTTACCAATGCCTGCGAGGCGTTGCCCATTCAGTTTCAAGACTCGTCGTTTGCAACACCAGGGTTTATTGCATCGTACAATTGGTTTTTTGGACCTGGCACACCCACCACTAGTATCAAAAATCCTGTTTTTACATTTCCTGTGGCTGGTACGTTTGGCGTTGATTTAACGGTTACCAGTAACTTTGGTTGCCAACGTAAGGTTACCAAAACGGTTACGGTGCGCACTAAGCCTAAAGCAGATTTTGGAATGACCAACAATCCAACGGTTGCGCAAGAGCCCGTTTATTTTAGCGACTTTAGCACGCCTGTAGGTTTAATCACCAACTGGATTTGGAATTTTGGCGATGAAAATTTTGCTAATGTACAATCGCCTTCGCACAGCTATGCCAACAGCGGCGGCTATAACATTGTATTAACGGTATTCGACGATCAAGGTTGCCGCGATACCATTAACAAACGAATCGAAGTGAGTTTATTGCCTCAAGTACCCACAGCGTTTACACCTAATGGCGATGGCAATAACGATTTATTATTTGTAAAAGGAGGTCCGTTCGGCAAAATGCGTTTTAGAGTTTATAACAATTGGGGCGAATTAATTTTTGAAACCGAAGATCAAAAAATAGGTTGGGATGGAAAGAAAAATGGCGAAGATCAGCCTGTTGGCGTTTATGTATGGACACTAGAAGTGGATATGTATAACAATCGTTCTGTTAAAAAAAATGGAGATGTTACTATAATACGATAATTACAAGTCATGAAAAAATTAGTTATTATCATGGTTCTCATACAATGTTTAAGTAGTACCTTATTAAAGGCACAAGACTTTCATTTGAGCCTTTACGATGCCGCACCACTTTTTTTAAATCCAAGTTTAACGGGAGCTATAGACACAAAGTACCGTGTACATGCGCATTATCGTAACCAATGGCGAGCCGTGGCTTTCAAGCCATTTAATACCGCATTAATTAGTTTCGATATACCAAAAGGGAAATGGGGTTTTGGCGGACAAATAACTGAAATGCGGGCAGGTGTTGGTAATTTCAATGTGTTTCAAGCGGTGGGTTCAGTAGGGTATAATTTACCATTAGATAAAGCTAAATTCCACTCTTTAGCATTGGGTTTGCAAGCGGGCGTTACACAAAAATCTATTGAGTACAAACTCTATTCGTTCGACTCGCAATGGTCAACAGTAGATGGTGGCTCGTTCGATAAAAGTATTTCTAACAACGAAAATTTTCAACGTGGGGCTTTGTTTCAAGAGCAAGTAAATTTTGGAGCCATGTATTATTACGGTAAACAACAGTCGCGTGTAAATCCATTTTTGGGCATTAGTGCTTTTAATTTAACTCGACCTAAAGAAACTTTTTTTGGAACGAATAACCGTTTACCCATGCGCTTTTATGCCCATGCTGGCGCGCGTATAAACATTAGTGAGTTATTATATGTATTGCCCAAAATTTTAATTATGAACCAGCAAAATGTTATAGAACAAGTGTATTCGGTAGATGCTGGTTATTTTTTTAAAGGAGAAAAATTTTATTTATTAGCGGGATATTCTCAACGCATTCAAGATGCAAGCGTGGTGTGGGGCGGATTTAGAAAAGATAATTTCATCCTAAAATTAGGTTACGATATAAACACTTCTACTCTCCGTAAAACCTCTAAAACACGTGGGGCATTTGAAATTTCGTTGACGTTTATGGGCTTAAAAAGTAAATCGCAAGAAATTAAAAATTGTCCGAGAATCTAATGTATGATGAATAAACCCCGTTTTTTAGCTATCCTACTTTTACTAGTTCCCTTCGTTTTTTTAGGGCAATCGAAACGCATTTGGATTGAGACCGCCGATAATGCTTACGCCAAAAGCGACTTTGCTACTGCAGCCTATTACTATGCTAAAGTATTAGACGACACCACTATTTTGCGAAGCTATGTATTGCCTTACGAAGCACAATTGGTTAACTTAAAAATGAAATCGTTATTTAAAGTTCCTGAATTAAAGATTACCCGCCGAAAAGATAGCATTACCACGGTTAAAGAAGAAATAACCAATAGTAGTAAGTTTGATTTTGTATTATACCGTTTAGCGCAATGTTACCGATTAAATTACGATTACGCACACGCTGTACCTGCGTATAAAGTATGCGTTGATCGTAAAGTTTACCTCGATGCGCCTTATTATTATGCCCTTTCGTTAATGCACTTAAAACAATATCAACAAGCACTTTTAGCATTTGAAGAATATGTAAATGCCAAACCTCTAAACGACTCGTTAATGAAGATGGCACAAAAAAAAGAAGCCAGTTGTTATTTTGCTTTAGATAGCATTAATGCCAAACGGCCTATAAAAGTGCGCATGATGGATACAGTAGTGTTTAACCGTGGTACTAGTAATTTTGCACCCATGTATTACCTTAGCCCAAACAAACTCATATTTACCAGTTCGCGGCGTGGAGGTGTTGTAACTGACCCCGAAAAACAAGACTCGCGTTATTTATGTGATTTGTATTGGACTGAACAGACCGATACCGTTTGGCAACGCCCGACTAACTTTGGTCGCCCAGTTAACACTACTTTACACGAGGGCAGTGGCGTATTTACACCCGATGAAATAATGGTGTTTACACGTTGGAGCGATGTAAGCAGGAACGAAGCTTTTATTTATATGGCACGCACAACGGATGGAAAATTTTATGAAGCCATGAAACTAGGACCGCAAATAAATAAGCCAGGCTATAAATCCATTAACCCTTTTGTGAGTTTTGATGGCACCAAATTGTTTTTTGCTTCGAATAAACCTGGCGGGAAAGGTGGATACGATTTGTATGTTAGCAACATAGATGAAAATGGATTTATTGGCACTGCAAAAAATTTGGGCGATGCAGTAAATACTAGTGGCGATGAGATGACACCTTTTTTTCATGCACTAAGCAATACACTTTATTTTAGTTCTGACGGTTGGCCAGGTTTAGGTGGCTTAGATATTTTTAAATCGTCGTTAAACCCCGATGACAGTTTGTATGGCTTACCTAAAAATATGGCAGCCCCTGTTAATTCAGCCAAAGACGATGCTTATTTTATTATGGAGCGCACTCAAAAAAAAGGATTCTTTTCGAGTGACCGCGAAGAATGTGCGGGCGGACATTGCTACGACATTTATGAGTTTATTAACGAAGACATTAAATTCGATTTATCGGGATATGTTTTTGACCAACAAACCAACGACCCCATTGCTAACGCTTTAGTAACCATAAAAGATGTACACGATAACGACGAACCGTTTTTTATAGTAACCGATGAGAAGGGCTATTATTTCACGGAATTAAAACCCGACATGGAATACTTTTTAAAAGCACAAAAAACAAAATACTTTGGTGATGCCGCCAACACTGCCACCAAAGGCTTAACCGAAACCACCCATTTAGAGAAAGACTTTTTCCTTAATAAAATTCCATCGGGCGACATTGAAATTGAAGGGGTAGAGTATGATTTTAATAAGGCAACGCTACGCCCTAAATCAATGGAAATATTAGATAAAATTGTGGACTTATTAAAGCTCAACGATAATATTAGTATTGAGTTAAGTTCGCATACCGATGCACGTGGCAACGATGAATATAACCTCCGTTTATCGCAAGCTCGTGCGCAAAGTTGTGTAGATTATATTTTATCGAAAGGCATTGCTAAAGCCCGCCTTATTGCCAACGGTTATGGCGAAACCCGCCCTATTATTCTCGAAGATGAAATTAATAAGTTAGAACCTAAAAGCGAGGAGTTTGAAACGGCACATCAAAAAAACCGACGTACGGCATTTAAAGTAATAGGCGAAGCCGCCATTAACATCATTAATAAAACACAATAAGGGTAAGAGGTATCGTTTAGTGTTCAGCTACTAAAATAAATCGTGATAACGTATCCAAACCTGTAACCTTTAAAGGCGTATGTATTATAATGAACATAACCTTGTTTAAAATCAGCATCTTGAGTAAAAAATTTACGTTTGTTTAAATCCTAATTTTACTAATACTTAAATTATCAGATGCTATATTTCATTTTGCAAACCGGGGCAACGGCAGTTAATGCTGTTTCGGCTTTAGACTCAGCAGCGCAACAAGCGGCTAATGCAGGTATTCCAACAACTCCAGCTATTACCGAAGAAAAAATATCACTCATTTCGATGGTAATGAAAGGTGGTCCCATTATGATACCACTTGCCGTATTATTTTTGGTGAGTATTTACATTGTGGTAGAACGCCTCATTGTAATTAGTAAAGCCAGTAAGCAAAGCCCCAATTTAGTACCTAGCTTAAAAGATTTGGTTCACCAAGGTAATATGGCAAATGCCCGTTCGCTTTGTAAAACAATTAATACTCCCGAAAGTACAATGGTAGAGCAGGGTGTAAGTCGTATTGGTCAACCCGTTTCTGAAATTAGAGAAGCCATGAATAAAAGTGGTGGGAATGAAATTGCAAAACTCGAAAAAAATTTAGGAACTTTAAATATTATTGGTCGCATAGCCCCCATGTTCGGATTTATTGGAACTATTATTGGGGTTATCAAAATTTTTTACGATATCTCTTTAGCCAAAACGGTTGAGATTGAAGTTATATCAAGTGGCTTATACCAAAAGATGATTACTTCGGCGGGTGGCTTAGTAGTTGGGGTGTTGGCCTTTGTTTGCTACCATTTTATAAATGCTCGCTTAGATAAGTTAGCGCATCGCATGGAAGATACCCAAATTCAGTTTTTGGATATGTTAAACGAACCGTCTAAATAATTATTTTAAAAAACGTTGGCATGGCACTCCGCAAAAAACATCGGGAATCAGAAGTAAGCACCGACTCTTTAAACGACATCATGTTTTTCTTGTTGTTGTTCTTCCTGATTTTATCCACTATGGTAAGTCCCAATTCCATTAAAATTAATTTGGCCAAATCCACCACCAAAAATACGTTAGACAATGAAAATAAACCCATTCATTTAGCGGTAACTAAAGACAAAAAATATTATATCAACAATAAAGAAATTCAAGAATCGAATTTGGAGAGCGAAGTATCAGCGTTTTCGAGCAAGCAAATAGAACCCGTTATTTTTATGCACCTCGATCGTGATTTACCTATACAAGTGATTGCGGATATAATGACCTTGAGTATAAAATTAAAATGTAAACCCGTATTAGCAACGGCACCTAATAAATAACATGCAGTTAAGCGCGCAAGAAGAAAATAAAAATCGCATCCTTTCAGCTAGCATTAGTTTAGCCATTTTTGGGTTATTGCTGCTATTTTTAATATGGTTTACAATTGTTACACCTAACCCGCCTTTTGCTACAGGTGGTGGTGGCGGCAGCGAAATGGCTTTGGGGATGATGGATGCGGGCAACGATGCTGTGGAGTATGGCAGCATTGGTAAAGTAACCGATGTGGTAACCGAGCCTTTGCCTCAAAGCAAAGAAGAAATTTTAACCGACCCCAATAGCGACATTGAAGTAAAAGAGAATACCAAACCCGAAGTTAAAAATAACACGACGGTTATTACGCCTGTTAAAGAGCTAGTGAAACCAAAAGAAAAAACAGCTGCCGAAAAATTGGCGGATAAGTTTAAAAAGGAAAGTGGAAAAGAGGGAGGGGGTATTGGGAATAACGCAGAGGCTGGACAAAATGGAAGTCCGGATGGAAATCCCTTTGCAAATGGCACAGGTGGATCGGGTACTGGTAACGATGGTGGCAATGGTCCAGGTAAAGGTCCGGGCAATGGGCCTGGTTTTGGTGGAGGAAAATTTGGATTTGATTTGAATGGGCGCAATGTACTTACCAAACCCAAACTGCCAAGCGATACCAAAGAAGAAGGAAAAGTGGTGGTTGAAATTGTGGTAGATAAAGAAGGAAATGTTATAGAAGCCACGGCAACAGGGCGAGGCACAACAACCAGTAGCGCCTTGTTAAAAGCTAAAGCCATTCAAGCGGCGCGAGCCACTAAGTTTAGTTCTAATGGGCAGTATGAGGAACAAAGAGGAACCATTACGATTATTTTTGCATTTGAATAAAATTTGGAATGACCTATACACAAACGTTGGAGTATTTATTTTCGCGCTTACCGATGTATCAACGGGTAGGGCAGGTGGCATATAAAGCTAACCTTACCAACACTATTAAATTAATGGAAGCATTAGGCAAGCCTCAGGCCAAGTTAAATGCTATACATATTGCAGGCACCAATGGGAAAGGCAGCAGCAGCCACATGTTAGCCGCTGTGTTGCAACAAGCCGGATATAAAACGGGGCTTTACACTTCGCCTCATTTAATAGATTTTAGAGAACGTATAAAAATTAATGGTAAACTCATTCCAAAAAATTATGTAGTTGATTTTGTAGAGAAGTATAAACCACTTTTTGAAACAATTGAACCTAGTTTTTTTGAATGGTCGGTGGCTTTAGCTTTCGATTATTTTGCCAACGAAGAAGTGGATGTAGCCATTGTAGAAGTGGGACTTGGCGGGCGTTTAGACTCGACCAATGTAATTACGCCTGTTACCAGTTTAATTACCAATATTAGTTACGACCACGTTAATTTGTTGGGCGATACCCTCGATAAAATAGCAACAGAAAAAGCTGGCATTATTAAAACTAAAGTACCTGTTACAATAAGTCAATACCAAAGCGAAACCCAAGCGGTTTTTAACAACACAGCCCGAAGTTTAAAAGCACCCATTGTATTTGCGGACAAGTATTACCGAATCATCTCCGCCCACGTTAATAAAGGCATTCAAACCGTTACTGTATTAAACCGTTCCACTTACGAATCAAAGGTATATGAACTTGATTTATTAGGAGCCTATCAACAGAAAAATTTATTGGGTGTACTTTATACGGTAGAAGTATTAAAGCAAAAGGGATTTTTAATTGAAGACAATATGGTGGCGGAGGCCTTGAAGCAAGTGGTGTTGCTAACAGGTTTACAAGGTCGTTGGCAAGTGTTAACAGAAAAACCACTAACCATAGCAGATACAGGGCATAACGAAGAGGGCATAGCACAGGTAATAGAAAACTTAAACCGTTATACCTATAAACAATTACACATTGTATTTGGTGTGGTTAACGATAAAGATATTTCTAAAATTTTAAAATTATTGCCAACTACGGCGCACTATTATTTTGTAAAAGCTAATGTGCCAAGGGCTTTAGAGGCTAACGAATTGTTGAAGCAAGCTCAAGTTTTAAAACTAAAAGGAAAAGCGTTTGAAACGGTTGAAGCGGGCTGGACTGCTGCTAAGAAGGCGGCTAAGAAAGATGATTTCATTTTAATTGGTGGGAGTACGTTTGTGGTAGCTAATGCTTTAGAGTATGCGCCTTAATGGAAGAGCTATATCAACGAATAGGATTAGCAACTTGATTTATAGTTGAGTCTGATCTTGAATGAAAAGTAATACCAAATTTCAAGAAAGAGGGGGCTTTAGAATAAAATCTATAACTCTGCAAAACACTTAACCCACATTATGCAACAGAAATTTATTGAGAACCCTACTGCGTGAGGGGCAGTAGCGGCAGCCCCCGAAGGGCGTTTGCTAATTTTGCACGAGCGAGGCGGCTGAGGCACGAAGACCCCGTAGCCGCAGCAAAATAGCAAAACGCACAAGGGGCTAAAGCGGATGACCCGACCCCAAAGTAGAACCTGCGTTACTTTAAAACTGAGTGTGTAATTATTACACTAAGCTAAGTAAAACTTGATAGGGGACACGCCCAAAAATTTCTAATAAACCGTAATTTCAAGAAATCGGATGATCTAGAATAAAACGTTTAACTCTGTAAAAGACTTAAAATCAAAACTTAAAAAATGAGTTAGATGGAATGCAGATATATTTTAGTGCAAATATTTTGCTAATAAAAATTGGACTAAAATATAAGTTCTTTTGGTATTACAGTTGCAAATTGAAGGGTATTATTCTAAAGAGTCTCTTTTTTAAAATCCACGAAAAGTAAAAAACCCGGTCAATATAAACCGGGTTTCCTCTCACACTATACTTCACACATCCACTTCACTATTCTTTAATCCATTTTAAAGCTTTCACTAATCCATCTTGTTCAATGTTAACCAAGTAAATGCCATTTTGTAAATCGTTAACGTCTAGTTGTAATTGATACTCGTCAGTAATTTCTACTGTTTTGACAACTTGACCTAAAACATTAACCAGTGTTAAATTCGCTTTACTCATGTTTTTGTTAAATATAAAATTGATTTTATCTCTCCCTGGATTAGGGAAAACAGATACCTTAAAATCTTTTATTTGTTTTGTGATGGATAGCGGTAAAATAGCTGGTAAGCATTGTGGTGCATTGTTTTGTTTATCGTATTGCACCACATTTTTCACATCGCGTTGTACTACATTCGCAAAATTTAAAATAGTATTGGTTACGCTTGTATCTCTCGAAAAAACAATGGTATAGCCCCATTCTATTTTTGAGTTGGGCGGAAAATTAAAAGGGCCACTGCTCATTATAAAACGTCGGTCGCCAGCTAAATTTCCAGCGGTGCCTTCAGTCCAGCCCGTTTGAGTTTGTGGGTTTCCGTCATAAACAAAATTAGTTGTAGATACCGTCATGTTTGTTGGGGCATAGGCATTTCCGATGCGTTTAAAAGGTGTATTATCTTTCCAAAGACCTTTCATGTAATTGTAATAATGCCCAGCGGTTGCGGGATTGGTGGTAGATGGATTAAAATTACCAATATTATTATTGTAGTAGGTTACTTTATTTAGTTTAAACGTTTCACCGGGTTCATCAATGCTACCATTGTTGTTGTTATCAATGCCATCACTAGTGCAATCGGTATAAATAAGGGCTTGCGAAACAACTGGGGGTTTGCTTCCGTAGCCTACCGAGCCTCCTGTAGTTACATCTGTAGGATTTGCATTATAACAATACGCAAAGCCTTTTGTAGAATCGCTACCTA
The DNA here is from genome assembly GCA_013297775.1 of Bacteroidota bacterium. Taxonomy (GTDB): domain Bacteria; phylum Bacteroidota; class Bacteroidia; order B-17B0; family Aurantibacillaceae; genus Aurantibacillus. The sequence continues at coordinate 53,606 of JAAFIL010000001.1, read as the reverse complement.
CATAGTCATCTGTATAGCCCCCTAAATCTACATCTGACCAACTGCCTAAATAAACATCGTGATAAAACGTATTGCTGCGGTTATAAATCGTGTAGTGGTAAAAAGTAGAGTAATTAACGGCTTTCATACTGTCGTGTAAATTAGGGTTATTAAAAGCATAACTGCGTTCGTGTATTTCTAAACCCATTGGCAATCCACCTGTTTCGGTGTGTGCGGCGTACTTATCGTTATAAATAGATAAAATTTGTTGTTGTCCTTTTATGATGGGATAATCGCCATTCATGACATTGTATTGCCCGTCGTTATTGGCATCTACAAAGGGTGACATATTACGCATAAAATTGCCTGTTCCTTTTGCTGGATAGTTAACCATATCGGGCGGAACGGTGTAAGTATTGGCGGTAACCGAACCGTTGTTATACGCTGTAACAAACTGATTAATATCGTTACATCCTACTTTCCAAATTTTATTGAAAGCACCAGCATTGTAAGCATTGGCATTGGTGGTATCGAGCGGCCCAGGCCAAAAATCGGCACCATTTTGACGATAGGTATTAGCGGCTACACGAAGCGTATTGTTGTTATCTAAGCCCGCTATCCAGATACTATTTGCAAAACCTGCATTAGCCGCTTGTGTTTTAGGAACGCGGTAATAGGGGTTACCTGTTCCTAAAATATCCCAGTGTTTATTGTTTCTACCCAGTATCAATGCTTCTACTTGATTGACATCGAGTAACCTTTGTTCAGCCGCACTCAATGGGCTTTGCGGGGTTTGGCTAAAGTAACTGTTGCTTAGTAGTAAAGCAAGTAGTATAGTATTTAATTGTTTCATAAGCTTGTATTTTATAATTATGTTTCAAAGTAAAGGAGAGAAGCTCGAAAAAAAAACCGAGACTTGATAAGTGGTATCGTTTGCTTTATAATTGGTGATTTAAGATTTCTAAAATTAATTAATAAGATTGTTTATTGAATTGATAGCTGGTGTCTAGTTTTTGCAGTTTAACGGCTGTCTGAGCGTAAATCTATAAAACCAAACCCGATAAGCACGTATCCGTATATTTTTGTAACCTTTCTTAGGTTGGTCATTATAACGCCAGAAATCAAGAAATGTCGAAATACAACATAATACTTTTACTTATATGCTGTGTTGTAATACTGGGCAAGGCACAGTTAAGTATCGACACATCTAGGTCAGCAGAATATATTGTCAAAACAGTTTTGGTCGGCAAGAGTGGGAACTTGCAAATTGAAAATATCCAGTATAAAGGTGATAAAAAATCTTTAGGTATTTTTGATTGCCCAATTAAGTATAACAAAATGATTTCGCGTGGAATTATTTTGTCAACTGGCAACGCTTTTGATGCTATAGGGCCAAATAATAGCCCTAATGTAAGTTCAAAATCGCTAATCAATGAAGATAAAGATCTGAGTGAGCTTGCCAATGGAAAGACTTTTGATGCTGCTATTTTGGAGTTTGATTTTATACCAAGCCATGATAGCATTTGCTTCAGTTTCTTTTTTGCTTCGGAAGAATATCCAGAATATATAAATAAAAACGTGAATGATGTATTTGGATTTTTTCTGAGCAGTGATGCGTTAAATACCGAAAGGAATTTAGCGGTATTTGAAAATAATATACCAATTAGCGTGGATAATATTAATGCAAAAATAAATAGCAAATATTATATTGCAAATTCTATCTGGGACTCAGATAATATTCAGAAATGGAGGAACAAGAAAGCGGAAGGAGAACTTGCTTTTACTTTTCAGTATGATGGATTTACAATTTTATTGAACGCCGGAACAAAAGTTATACCGAACCAGAGGTATCATATTAAACTTGCTATTTCCGATGTCGGCGATAGGCTTTATGATTCTGCCATCTTTTTGGAGGCTGGATCTTTTAAGAGTTTTTCGATACAGAATCATTTTGAGCAATTTGTAAAAGAGGAATTTGGTGAGAGGGATATTATCAACGTTAATAAAAATATTTCTGTTAATCTCAATATTAATTTTGAAACAGATTCATTTAGAATTTCTGGTGCAGAGTCTTTTGCTTTATTGGACAAAATAGTGTTACTTTCAACTAAAGATACCACAATGCGCATCGAGATCAATGGACACACGGATGATACTGGTAAAAGGGAATACAATAAAACGCTTTCATTAAACAGAGCAAAAGAGGTTGCTGGGTATTTAATGTCGAAAGGATTAAAGTCAAATAGAATAAATTATGAGGGCTATGGCGACACTCGTCCAATTAGTCTAACCGATAAGTCGCTTAATAGAAGAGTGGAATGTATATTTATAAAATCTTTCCATTAGTCTGTTGCACCATTTATTACTAACAATATCTCACATACCCAAATAAAATAACTCGCAGATATGGTAACATTAAATAAAACCATTCTATCTTATACCAAGTGAACTTATATTTTAGTCCAATCTACTCGTTCTTTTTCATCATTACTTCTTTAAAAATTTGTTCCGTAGGCTATGCTATGCAACAAATTTTTTCATCGTACTGATAAAAAATAACTTCGCATCTTTGGACTAAAATATAAGTTCATTTGGCATTATTTCCCATTTTTTGCAAAAAGTTAAACAAGTGTCCTACCTTTAGGTTATTTTTAAAACTATGAGTATCGAAATTATTTATTCGTGTATTACCCTCACCTTAATGGAATTGGTGTTAGGTATTGACAACATTATTTTTGTGGCTTTACTGAGCGATAAACTACCCGAACACCAACAAGATAAAGCCCGTAAGTGGGGCATCATATTGTCGGTTGTGATGCGCGTACTATTGCTGTTTGTAATTGGCTTGGTATTAAAAATGAATACGCCCCTCTTAGAAATAGCTAACATTGCTTTAAGTGGAAAAGATTTGCTTTTACTCATTGGTGGCCTCTTCTTGCTGTATAAAACAATTAAAGAGTTGTGGCACAAACTAAAACCACAAAAAAATGAAGATGCGGCGTTACCCACAAAAAAAGGCGTAAAGTATGCCAATGTAGTGGCGCAAATTATGATTATCAATTTAGTGTTTTCGGTAGATACCATTTTAACCGCTGTTGGTTTGGTAGATAGCGTTTTTGTGATGGCGTTTGCCGTAATTGCCTCTAGTGTTTTAATGCTACTATTTGCTAAACCCATTATTCAACTTATTAACCGTTTTCCTAGCATTAAGATAGTAGCTTTTGTGTTTTTAATATTAATAGGTATTTACTTGGTGTTAGAAGCATTTCATATTGAATTAAGTAAGGCTTACCTCTATGTTAGCATGGTAATATGCTTGTTTAGCGATTGGTTAAATATTTTATACCGAAAAAATAATTCCAACTAGTATCAATAGGATTGATAATTATATTGGTATAAATTTTCAAAAGATAAGATGAAGAATAGAATAGCTTGAACGTCGAAAACTAATTGTAGAATTAGAGATTAAAAACGTCCTTCCAAAAAAATTAATAATTAACTTCCACTTGTATGCCAAGCCCAAAATTGCGGATACAGTCCCATTTATCCTGACTTGTGCGCCTAGTAAATGTTTCGCTGGCATTCATTTTAGTAGAAATATAAACTTGATTATTACTGGATATGCCGCTTAACATTTCGAGCGAAATAAATACGGGTTCATCTACCCAAATATTATCGGCTGAAATATCTAAGTAAACAAAACCTTCTTTCAAGGGTACTTTTTTCACAATGCTCTTTTTTAATAGATTGCTTCCAGGCATACCCTCGCTGCCTATACGGTATATGTTGAGTCTTAACAGTGCTTGATCTACATTTGAAGAAACGACATTAAAAAATACTTTCTTAAGAAATGTATTTTTGTGTTTAATGTCAAGTTTAACCGCTGTTTCCGAACCCGAAACGGCATTTTGAAACATGGATACCTTATTTTTTTTATCTTTTGTTTTATTACCTAAAATTTTTGTTTGGGTGGCTTTTGCCGATACTGTAATTTCTTCTAACACTTGAGAACCTGTACTTAAATAAATACCAGCAAGTTGTTTTACCTCACTTATTTTGTAAGTTTTAGTATGAAAACCAATTATCGAAAATTTTAAGACTGAATTTTTCAAACTATCTGGTACACTCAAGGTAAAATGGCCGTCTTCGCTAGATACACATCCTACTGATTTATTAACTATACCAATATTAACGAAAGCTAAGGGTTGTTTGGTTTCCTCACTTAACACCCTCCCCTCAACAATTATTTGCGCCTGAAATAAGTTGGTTGTGAATACAAACCACAATAAAAAAAGAGTTCTCATAGTTATAAACGGTGTAGTTAGCATGTAAGGATAAGCCAGCATTTGATAAGCCTTAATGGCAATGTAAATCTACTAAAGTTGTTTTTGATTTAATAAAAACATCCAGTTAAATTTAGCTGGACGTTTTTACATTTTTATTGCTAAAATCTGAGAAAATTCAAAAGTAGCAATAACCCACATCAGTTAATCCATAATAAGAATATCAGGCTTATTAAAGCCTTTGGATGAACTATAGGTGATGCTAAGATTATCAATAGTGGCACTACCTCGACACGATCTTCCCCAACCAGGGCAAATGTATATGATACGATTGGTTGGTGCGGCAGTAATATACGTTCCGTCGCTTGCTCGCGCTTCTGCTCCAGCGGGCAATTCTAATTTCTCGTCCACATCTGGTCCATGTTGTGAAATATTAGCGGCATTACCAACACTACTTTTTAATTGAATTGCGATAAATAGGATTGCAATGATAACCGTTGAACCCCTAAAAATTAATTTTTTCATTTTCATTTTTTTAAGTTTATAATTTATTTGGTGTCAGACTCAATTACAAAATTACTTCAGGTTTTGCGAAATGATTATTCTTTTGGCGCATAATTACAAAAAAGTCTATGCAATTTGAGCATAAAATTAAAAATGGCTTTACTGATAGACATTACTATTTTCTACTTTTTTATGTTTAAAGTAATAATAAAGATCTCCTAACAATGTAAGTAAAATAATGGTGTAGATAATAAGTTGAGTTTTGTAACTATAGCCTGGTAAAAAGCCAGCGGCAGAGCAAATACTGCATTTTTGTTCAATTAAACTTTTCAAGTGGTAAAAATAAGTGAATAGTAGAAGCAAAAAATAAAGGTATCTGTAAAAGGCAATATTCAAAAGGATGAAACTAATTATTAAACCTGAAAGGTATGGTAAAACAGTAAAAATAATCTTTAAAACACTAACGTTTAAAAATGGATACCCTGAATTATAGACATATAAAGATCCGCTTAGACTAAAAAGAAAGCACAGGTGCATAACTAAATAAGATACTAATAAATATTTAATCAACTTTTCCATTCAAGTCAAAAACTTTTATTGTTTTATTATCAGAATATAAAACATACAATAGCGATTCACGTTCATCGAAACAAAATGAAATTACAAAATAAGTTTTATTATGATTCGGGATTTTAAAGCTAGAGAGATACTTCATGTCTAAGTCATATAAATCTATAACGGTTTCAGAATTATTCATCGAATTATTGGTAGCCGAGGTACTCAAATAACTCAAATTGGCTATCTGATTCTTATAAATACTTTGCTTCACATTTACAAAAATTTCAGGATCAACTGTAAACTTCGAAAACCCGTCTCCATTATTTACCTCTTTAAATGTCGGAATAAGTGTACTGTCTAAAGTATTAAAAGGCTTTACATCTAAACTTCCTAAGTTCATTTTAAACCCGTAAGAACAGTGAATAGGGAAATGATAAATAGTATTTTTGAAACATAAAAAATTCCCACTCAAAACAAAACCTAATTGCTTGCCCCAATTTTTATAAACCGAATTTAAAAGCAGAGAATCGTGTTTTTCAGCGGGTGTGTTTAGTAGGTGTAAATACAAACTGTCCAATCGGTTACCTAAATAAATGTAGCGATTATCGTAAAATTGAGCAGTAAAGTCATAAGGTAAATGACCAGTTAATAAATTGAGCGATGCTCCATTTAATGTATAAGCAGAAACCTGATTATCAGTTTCATTATTGAACAGCACTATAAAGTCCTTTGAATGGCTATTATATTTACATACTACCGCATCTTCGAAGTCTATTTTTTCTATTTTCTTGAACCTTGCATTAACAAGATTTAGACTAATTTCAACTTCTCCTGAAATAGTATAAAACAAACCATTTTTTTGAATAATATCGTAAGTAGGTTCATTTAACTCCAATGAGTCTTTGATTGATATAGTAGAAAAAACACGTTCTTTTAACCCAGAGAACGTGTTTTTAACTCTAACTGTCGTTTTACTTTCAGAAGTTTCGGAACTTGGTGCGAATAGCCATATAAGCCCTAAAATAACAATAAGGCAAATAAAAATTAGTAAAAATTTAGCGGCTATTTTACTTGGTTCTCGTTCCACAATTCAAATTTATGTAAAACAGCTTAACTTTCAACTATAATTATATCGGGCTTACCAATGCCTTTGCTGCCGTTGTAACTCTGGGTTACTCCACCAATTGTAGCACTACCCCTACAAAACCAACCCCACCCGGGGCAAAACGTAATTACCCTAAGGTAATTTGCTGGCGAAATATAAGTACCGTCAGAAGCTCTGGCTGATTGACCAGCCGCTAATTCTAAATGCTCGTCAACATCGCCGTTTTGAACGGGAGCGGTCGTTAAATTACTTTTACCTTTCATTTCGGGTGTTAAAATCCCTGCAAAAAGCATTAGGATAACACCGCTTAAAATTAGTTTCTTCATTTTTTTATTTTTAACTGTTAAACATTTTTTTAATGAGACTGACAAAACAAAATTAAGGTACTTTGTTCAGACCTATTATTCTTAATAGCATAAAACAAATAAAATTTATGTGTTTTTTGCATAAAAAAGTAAGAAATAAAAATTAAAGTTGTAACTTGTATTCGAGTTAATAACCACAAAACATGATAGGCGACCGTTTAAAAAAGTTTCGGAAGGATTTAGGATTTAGCCAAGAACGAATGGCCGACCAGATGTACCTTAGTCAAAGTCAATACAGCCGACTTGAAAACAGAAGTGATGGATTTACAATTAATCAGTTAATAAGAGCGGCGAAAATACTTAAAATAGAGGTGTCGCAACTTTTAAATGCAAGTATGACCTCTACAAACAATAATCAGTTCGAAAATGAATGGGCAAATTTTAATTTAAAAGATAACCTGCTAAAAGAATTAGAAGACATTAAAGCCCGTGAAAAAGAAATCTTACGCTTACTATTTACCCAACACAGTTATTAAACCACCTCCACCAAATCCTACAACCTTACCACAGCTTTAAAATAAAAATACTTTTTCTATTTCTTCCTCACTTGCTGCTGCCTTTGTTTGGCCATGTCCTCTAAACGTTTTTGAAAGGTCGAAGTTTTAACTGGCTTTTTCATATTGGCATCAATCTCGGCACGTACTTTTGCGTCGCTCACAAACTTTTTAATAATCCAGTTTTGCGAAAACGTAAACATATTAGCTAAAAAATAATACCAACTTAAACCCGCCGCATATTTATTCATCACTGCTAAAAAAATAACGGGCATAAAATACATCATAAACTTCATGCCTGGCATTTGATTGTTTTGCTGCGGCATCATATTACTGTTCATATAAGTATAAATGATGGTACTCACAAACATTAATAACGCAAACAAACTCACATGGTCGCCATAAGCCCAACTAATAATAGGCAACTCCCCAAAAGTTACAACGCTATCGTAAGTACTTAAATCATCGCACCATAAAAAACTATGCTGCCTTAACTCAATAGCCGCAGGTATAAACGCAAACAACGCAATTAAAATCGGAAACTGTAACAACAATGGAATGCAACCACTCAGCGGGTTCACGCCCGCTTTTCGATAAAGTGCCATTTGATCTTGTTGCTTTTTCATAGGGTCAGCATTAGCCCCTAATTTAGCAGCTAAAGCATCGGTTTCGGGCTTTAATACCCGCATGCGCGCCCCACTCATATACGTTTTATAGGCAATAGGCAATAGTATTATTTTAACGATGATGGTTAAAATTAAAATAACAATACCCATGTTTAAATTACTTAACCAACTAAACAACGGAATAACCAACCACTTATTCAAATACGAAAAAACACTCCATCCAGTAGGAATAATTTTTTCGAGGTCGGTATTATATGCTTTTAAAGTGTTGTAATGATTGGGGCCAAAATAAAACCGCATCCCAAAAGTTTCGTTGGCGCTATGTGTGTAAGGAATGCTCAACTCGCACACAGGCACTTTTACAATAGTGCTTGAGTTAGGGCGTAAATTTAATTTAGCAGAACTACCAAATTTTGAAAATGGTTTATCAGCAATAACGGTGGCATTAAAATACTGTTGCTTAAAACTAATCCAACTTACATCGGCCTCATTTAACTCTAGTTTCTCATCCTTCATCGGATTAATATAATCAACATCTTCGGCAACTTGCTTGTAATAAATGGTGGCTGCTTCTTTTTCTTTTATGATGTGTTTTTCCTGCCCAGGCATTTGCATCGTCCAATTAACAAGTATCTGGTCTTCGTTAGAAGATAAAATACTTTGCAGGTTAACAAAACGAATATCGCATTTCACCATGTAATCATCAGGCTTAAGCGTGTAAACGTATTCTAAATAACTGTCGGCCTTGGTAGTATTTAACTTCATACTTAAACTTTGCCCAGATGCCGCAGCTTGGCTTGTAAAATAAAAACTATCGGTTCTAAACATACGGCTTTTATCGTAGGCACTAAGGCTTAATGCAAAACTAGCCGAGTCTTTATCAAACAAAATCAAAGGCTCTTTTTTACCATAGCGGTTATATTTTTTTAATTCTACTTTCGCAACGTGTCCGCCCTTTGTGTTAACATACACTTTTATTAAATTATTTTCGAGTACCACCAATTTCTCTTCACCTGTAAGCGCAGGTGCAAAATCCTTGTACGTCTCTAAAGTGCGCGCCGTTAAAAGGCTATCGCTTAGTTGCGGACTTGCGCTTTTCACCGAATCAATAACAGCCTTTTGTGCTAAAATTTTTGCTTGTTCTATGGCCTCTGCTTTCTTTTGCGCCAAAGCCACCGAATCGCGCAAACGTTTCGTTTTTGCAATTTGCTCCTTACTTGGGCCACTCAGGTAAATCCAAACGCCTAAAATAGCGGCAATCAAACCTAGTCCAATTAATGATTTCTTATCCACCTTATTATTAAATTTAGGCTGCAAATGTACTATTATTTATGGCTCTAAAAAAGGTTTTTAACCCCTCAATAAATTACAGTTCAATCTACTTATTTAGTTGTTGGGCGTGTCCCCTTGTCTATTTCTAATGCTCGGCTTCACCAAGAGCCTATCAAGTCATTAAAACGCTCTACTTAATTTAGGTCGGGGTCGGGCTGTCGGCTTTAGCCAATGCGGCTTTGGCGGCTTTTGTTGCGGCTGCGGTGGCTTCTAAGGTCGCCTCCTCGCTCGCACAAAAGTACGCCAACACCGCATTGGGCTATCACCTCCATCCCTCACGCAAAAGAGTGCCCGGTAAATTTGAAGAACACCTATCTCGTCATTGTTTAGCGAAGCATAACGCAAACGTTTGAGAACTGCGATTGTAACAGATGAATAATCCGAGATTATGCAATAGGAATCGTAGTGAGAGTTGAAAACCCAATAAAACACGTACTTTTTCGATTGAGGCATAACACTACTATAGTTAAGAAGAAAAAGTGTCGAAGTGCCCTGTTTTGAAAAGATTTCGGCTCATAATAGATTTTTATCGCATCACCTCAGTTTAACTTACAAAAATGATTTCCTAAAAATAATGTTCTGCGTTAAGACCATTTCGGTGTTTGGTCGAGGTTGCTTTAGGCTATTGATTTTAAAATTTACTAAGCGAAATTTTAAAGGTAGTCCCTACGCCAAGTTCGCTTTCTATTTTTACAGTGCCTTTATTTCGATCCACTAAGCGTTTAACAAGGTATAATCCTAAGCCGGTTCCCTCAGTATCTTTTTTATTATTTAAACGCGAAAACAGTTGGTATAATTTTTTTTCATTCTTCTTTAAGTCCATCCCCAAACCATTATCTTTCACCTCAATACTGTACGTGCTTTCGGTTTCCGAAAATGAAATTTCGATAATAGGCTTTACATCGGGTTTACTGTATTTAATGCCATTCGACACCAAATTATTGACAATCGTTTTTAATTGATGTTTAGAAAACACAATTTTTTCAAACTCAAAATGAAAGTGTAAACTCGGGTTATACTTTTCAATAATAAAAGCCGACTCTTTAAATATCTCTTCTTTCAACTCCTCTGCATAAAACTCCTCGCGGCCGCTATTTAAACTATTTTCGGTATTACTAATGTATTGAAACCCTTGAATAATAGTTAAAAAGTGATTACTAGAGTCTTCTAAGCGTTCTAAAATTTGCTGCAACTTAGCTTGGTCGCCCGAGTTAAAATATTTTTTCAACATCTGTATCATACTCGATACGTTAGTAGCGTGGTTTTTTAAATCGTGTGCCAATCCATGGTTAAACGTATCTAAAAACTCGTTACTCTCTTTTAACTGTTGATTAATGCGGTACAATTCTTCTGAACTTATTTGTGTAGCTCGGTGGGTTAACCGCATATCTTCTTCGTAATACAAGTACGAACTATTTACGGCATCTAAAAACGATTTTAAGCCCGAGGTTTGCTCAGTTTCGGCCAAGTACTTATTAATCTGCCGTTTTAAAAGGCGGGTATATTCTTTGGGTTCGCTCACACTATTTCTTTAAACGTGGTAATCGTCATCGTTTGGTTGTGCAATTTACAACTTTTGTCGCCTACTACGGGCGATAATTCGCCGTACGAGTAAAATCCGGCGGTCTTTGTATCTTTTCCGAAGACCTTTATCGTTTCGTAAATTTCATCTTCGGTTTTAGGTCCCAAAACTAAACGCCGCCCCACGCAACTAATCAGTAAAGCAAAATCAGGATTATTCATCCCATCTCTTAAACTTTCGGCGGCCGACGCACCCGCGCCATCTATCAACTTATCGAACGAGGCTTTCATTAATTGAATAACACTTCCCTCCGCAACATTACTAAAAAAACTAATAGACTGGTCTTCTTCATTTAACTTCTGTATGCCCCGCACCACCAACTCGCCCGTTTCTTTATCTTTAATACAAATAGGGTAAAGCAAAGCAGCACTGGGGAGCTCTTTGGCCTTTTCGCCCAAATAATCTTTATATAAACTAAGTAATTTTTTACCGTCTATTTCATACACGCGGTGCGCCTCGCTTTTGGTAACAATACGTTCGGGACCAAACGACTCCCAGCCACCTTTAGAACCATGACTTATTTTTAATTGATTGCCATAAAAAGCAACCACTACCAATTTATTACTTTCCGGTAATTTATTTAACCCCACTACTTGTTGCTCAAAACGGTTATCATCGCCCGCTAAGCCACCATAAACAGGTACTTTTCCTTCGTACACCGAATTAAATCCATCCAATAAATACCCCGCATTAATATCTCCGGCATCTAATAAAACCAATAAACTATTTAGTCCTTCTCGCGGCACCGAAGCCGCTATTTTTGCGCCAGCGATGTAAGCATTTAAGCCCTTAATTTCGTACTCAAATGCTTTTATAACCGTTGCCTCAAACTCTATAGCCGATGCGGTAATGCTATCGTCCGTTAAACGATCTTGCATAATGTTTCCCGCAGTAGAACAAATTACAATTTGAGCGTATGGAAATAAGGCTCGAATACCCGTAAAGTAACTTCCCGATTGCAAGAGCGTAGGGCGACTCCCGAAAACAAGTACTAAATTAGCATTGGGTACAGGCTCTTGGTCGGCACTATTCCACCCCGTTTCGGAAACATAATACTGTTTTACTTTCATTTTATTTTACTTAACAATACCTACTTGTTCAGTAGTCTTATACTTCACAAATAGGTTCTATTTAATTTTTCGTTTTCGTTGTATAAAAAACCCCGAATAAATCGGGGCTTTCACTTTATTTATTCAGAAATGCTTAATCAAACTTTCCAGTATGATCTTCGATGTTTGCCTTGTCTTTTAAAGCAGTAAATACTTCAGAATCTGCACGGCCGCTTATACCTTGCTCAAGCTGTTTTTGCTGCATTTTATAATCTTGAGGCGCATTTGGTACACGGGTGTTTGTAACAGATACAACAAACACGCCATTTTCGCCTACAAGTGCTTTACTGCTTGCTCCTTGTTTTAAGCCTAAAACAGTACCTACCATTATATCATCGTGGCCTACCCCAGTTATGTTGTGCGACGAGCCCATAAATGCACTCTGCGTGGTTGGCTCCATACCTAGCTTAGAAGCATAATCTGCAGCTGTTTTAGCACCTGCACCTTTGGTCTCAAACTCTTTTAAAAACTGATTGGCCTTTTTCTCTTGAATTACTTTTTGCGTAACTTCTTCTTTCACTTCCTCTAAAGGCAAAGTGCCACGGTTACGAATACCCGCCAACCTTGCTACAATGTGCTTATCTGTGTAAGAAAACACTGGGCTTACTTCGCCTTTTTTAGACGAGTATATCCAACGCACTAAGTCCTTTGCTTTATCAATGTTTTGAACTTGCACATCGCTTTCTTTAATGTTGTCAGCAAAACGCTTGTTTAATTTTAAAGTTTCTATGCCCTTACCAAAACTTTCGTTGGTATTGTATTGACCTGCAAAACTCGATGCTTTTTTAAATTCATCTTCATACGTTGTTTCGCTTGGCTCAATTAATTTAAAAATTTGAGCAACTTTGTAAGATGGGTGATTGGTTTTACTAACGTCTAATACCTCAATAATGTGAAACCCATATTCGGTTTCAACTACACTTATGTTTCCTTTTGTACCCATTAAACCTGCGTTTCTAAACGGTTCCACAAAAGGTTTACTTTCATCGTACCAGCCATAATCGCCACCAATATTAACGCTTCCAAAATCGTCGCTAAGAGTTTTTACTAAGGTATCGAAGCCCACTTTTTTATCTTTAATAAGCACCAACAAACTATCGGCCGTGCGTTTCGCTTGCGCTTTAGAACGCTTAGGTTGTTTGGTTTGTGGGTCGTTAATTCCAATTAAGATATGACGTATCCGTGCACTATCAGCTACTTGATTAATTTTAGTTAACTTATAAATTTTAAGATAAGCCCCTTCGTTATAAGGCCCAAATACAGTACCAGGAGCAGATGTGTAAATAGAAGAGTCGCGCACAACCATGTTCTTCTTCGTCATATCCGAAATGTTTACGGTACCGTTCTCGCTTTCTTGAGCAATAAAGGCACTATCTTCGCTAATCCCTTTGGTTTTAAACGCTTCGGCCGCTTTGTTAGCCGATTCTTGAATGGCTTTTAAATCGGCTTCACTTGGCATTACATTAAAAGCAACGTATTCAATTTTACGCGAGGTTTCAGCATTTAAAAACTCAAACGAATTATTTTGATAATACGTTTGAAGTTCATCTTCCTTAGGTTTGAAAGCACTATCGCTAACCGCATCGAAACGTTTAATAACATAGGTAAAATCACTGCTGCCATTTTGTTCAGCATAATTTTCTTTAGCTTCTGCGCTAGTAACATATAAGCCTTTTTTAATAAGCGAAGCGTATTTTTCAGCATGGCGCATGTCCATAATGTTTTGCTCCATACCCGTCCAAATACGCAACTGATCGCCTTGCGCTTGATTAACCCATTGACGTAATTTTAAAGGGTCTAAGCTACCGTCGGGCTTAGAAAATCCTTCGTAAACACGCCCTGTGTTGCGGTCGGTAAGCTGTTGTAACACCATGCTGTGTGGGTTTACCAACATCACATCAAACATTTCATCTTCGGCAACGCTTACGCCCGATTTTTCAAACTCAGGTTTAATAACCAAGTTAGTAATGTAAGTGGACCACACTTGTTGGTTAATTTGTGAACGGGTGTTCTCATCAATGTTAGCCTGTGGATTAGCAGCCATCACACTATTGATTTGTTCATTAACCTTAGAGCTATAATCCACAATATCAATACGCTTGCCAGCAATATAACCTACGGTTGTATCTCGCTTATTAAACATAGAACCCGCAGACCCTAAAAGGCTTTCGAGGATAAAAATACCCAATGCTAAACCCACGATGCCGATCAACAACCCTTTACGATTTCTGATTTTTTCTAAAATACTCATACAGTCAACAATTTTTTAAGACTTGCAAAGATAAACTAATTACCTAAATACGGAAAAGGAATTGATAGAAAATAAATGGATTTAACTTATTGATTTACAGGTAATTCATATTTATAAGGCTTCTTTTTTGTTAAAAATACCACTTCGCCCTCGCTAAAAACCGTTTTGGGCGATATGCTATTGTTACTGCAAATCAATCGAATATCTATCCCGTAAAGAGTAGATACATCGTTAGGAGTTTGCCCTTTGCTCGCAATATGATAATGTTTTTGAATAATAGCCTTCACTATCGTATTAGCGGGCGGCTCAGTAACAGAAGCCGATACAAGTGTTTGCGAGAGTTGAGTTTGCAAAGTAAGAGATTCGTTTAGATGAGTAGCTAAAGCGGGGATTGGCTTGCTGGCCAAGGGTTCGGGCATTTCAAACGTAAAAAGTTTGTATTTTTCAATAATATAAATGAGTGTAGTGGCGTAGTTTTTATTGGTGGCATACCCCGCCTCTTGCAAGCCTAAGCACCACCGTTTATAATCGTTTAGCGGCAATTGAAATAAGAAATGATAACGGCTACGCGAGTTTAAAAACAAAACCCGGTCTTCGTAACATTGTTCAATGCTGGTGTAAGCCCTAAAACATTCGTTACGCTCTTCATCGTCCTTTAAGAGCGAGTCGCCTCCCCATTCGCGGTGACATTTAATACCAAAAAAATTATTTCCTTTCCGACACAAATAACTGCCGCCACTGCCGCTTTCGTAAATGGCTTGGGCTAAGGTTACACTAGCCGGAATGCCATATACATTCATTTGTTCAACAGCAAAATGTTGGTGTTGTTGAATAAATTTAGAAGCCGAATCTATATTTTTTTGTGCACGCAAGGTAACACTACAAAAAATATAAAAACAAATTAAGCCAAGCCTAATAACTTGCCTTGCACTTTGTTCAAATGAATACCGTTTATTATATTTACGAATCATTCTGCTTTTAAAACCACTCAAAAATAAAGAGCGTTTTAACGCAGTAGTAAACTGTTTACCATAAAAAATTAACACATGTATTTTAATAAAAAAAAAGTAGTGGCTTTGGCTTTAGGAATAAGTTTCCATTTTAATCAGGCTCAAAACGGCATTGTATATCCCGAAGCGGCTAAAGAAAACGTTAGCGACCTATATTTTAACGTGAAAGTAGATGACCCTTACCGTTGGATGGAGAATGGCGAATCGAACCGCACCAAACAATGGATTGATGCTGAAAATGCAGTTACGCAAGGTTATTTTAAAACCATAAAAAATACCGATAAATTTAAAAGTAAACTCTCGCAGTTGTGGAACTACAATAAAATGTCGGCCCCTTATAAAAAAGGGAAATTATTTTTCTCATTTAAAAATAATGGCCTACAAAACCAATGGGTGATGTATGTACACGACGATTTAAAAAAAGAAGGTAGCGTTTTACTGGACCTTAACACCCTTTCAGATGATGGCACCACCTCTCTATCTGGCACCTCCATTTCTAAAGATGGGAAAACCTTAGCCTACGGTATTTCAAAAGCAGGTAGCGATTGGGTAGAAATTCATTTTAAAGATATTGCTACCAAAAAAGACTTACCAGATGTTATAAAATGGGTAAAATTTAGCGGCATGTCGTGGAAAAATAATGGCATTTATTATAGCCGATACGATGAACCTAAAAATGGAACTTACACCGGTAAAAACGAGTTTCACAAAGTCTATTATCACCGTTTAGGAACGCCGCAAGAAAAAGACGAACTTATTTATGAAGATAAAAAAAATGCGGATTATAACTTTGGTGCAGGCATAACTGACGATGAAAATTTTCTCATCCTAAGTACATCAAAAAGCACAAGTGGCAACCGTTTACAAATAAAAGATTTAACCAAACCCAATGCGCCATTTATTACTATCGAAAATTCGTTCGACTCGGAAGTAGAGGTGGTTGAAAACGATGGCAATCAATTTTACATCCTTACCAACAAAAATGCACCACGTTATAAATTAGTAAAAGTATCGTTGTTAGAAACGGCTCCCGAAAACTGGAAAACCATAATTGCCGAAGATAAATATTTATTACAAGACGTTAACTTTTGTAATAACAGCATCATTGTTCATCACTTGGTGAATGCGGTAAGTCAATTGCATGTACACGATTTAAACGGGGCATACATTAAAGAAATTAAGCTACCTCCCTTTTGTAAATTGAGTGCCTTTAACTCTGATAAAACTTACAATTTTGCAACGTATAGTACCGTGCAATACACCTCACCCGAGCAAGTTTTTTATTACGACGCTGTTAAAGATGAAAGTTCTTTAATTTTTAAACCTAAAATTGATTTCGACAGTGATAATTTTGTAACCACGCAAGTGTATTACGGAAGTAAAGATGGCACAAAAATACCCATGTTTATTACACATCGAAAAGATGTTACGCCTAACGCCACAACCCCTTGTTTTGTTTATGGTTACGGTGGCTTCAATATTTCGTTAGGCCCCGAGTTTAGAATAGATAGGACTCTATTTTTACAAAAGGGTGGCATTTACTGTGTGCCTAATTTACGCGGTGGAGGCGAGTTTGGCGAAGATTGGCACAAAGCTGGCACCAAGTGTTTAAAGCAAAACGTATTCGACGATTTCATTGCTGCCTGCGACTATTTAGTAAAAAATGGGATGACCTCTTATTCTAAAATTGCCATTCATGGGCGCAGTAATGGTGGTTTGTTAATTGGTGCTGTAATGACACAACGTCCCGATATTTGTAAAGTAGCTATTCCAACCGTTGGTGTACTCGATATGTTGCGCTTTCACTTGTTTACCATTGGCCGCGCTTGGACGGTAGATTATGGCTGCAGCGACAATGCGCAAGAGTTTAACTGCCTTTATAAATACTCGCCTTTGCACAATGTAAAAGAAATCGAATACCCTGCCACCCTTATTTTAACTGGCGATCACGACGATAGGGTAGTGCCCGCCCACTCGTTTAAGTTTGCCGCTACCTTGCAAGAAAAAAATAAAGGCAAAGCCCCCATTTTAATTCGTATTGATGTTAACGCAGGTCATGGGTCGGGTAAACCCACTTCTAAACAAATTGATGAGTTTGCCGATATGTGGAGTTATATTTTCCATCACTTAAATCTCGAACTTTAAAATTTACTACTATGAAACGATTTTTATTTATTATCAGTTTAGCCCTAAGTTTTAATGGTAACGCTCAAGTATTAAAATACCACAAAGTAAAAATTACAGGTAACGAAGGTTTGCCCAAAACATTAGCGCAATTAGGTATTACCATTGACCACGCTGAGGTTAGTGATACGGAAGTTATTACAGAAATATCGGAGTTAGAAGTAGCCACTTTGAAAAAGAATGCCATTGCGCACGTTATTGAAATTGAAGACTTAGCTAAGTTTTACGAAACACGCAACCAATACGATGTACAAGGAAAATCTTCGGCAGCGGCGGGTGTTTGCAATGCGCCCACCATTCAAAAACCGGCTAATTTTCATTTAGGCTCTATGGGTGGTTACTTTACCTTAGCTGAGATGGAACAAATTTTAGACAGCATGGCTTTACTCTATCCAAATTTGATAAGCATTAAACAACCCATTGGCCCTATTCAAAGTATTGAAGGGCGTAATATATGGTATGTAAAAATTAGCGATAATCCGAATGTGAACGAAAGTGAGCCACAAGTATTATACACCGCTTTGCATCATGCCCGCGAGGCGTGTAGTTTATCGCAACTTATTTTTTACATGTGGTATTTACTCGAAAATTATAACACCAATCCCGATATAGCCGTCACACTTAACAACACCGAATTGTATTTTGTACCATGTTTAAATCCCGATGGATACGTTTACAACCAAACCACCAATCCTAATGGTGGAGGGATGTGGCGTAAAAACCGCCGAGTAAATGTAGGGAGTACTTTTGGTGTGGATTTAAACCGTAACTATGGTAACAATTGGGGCTTCGACAACACAGGTTCTTCGCCAACATCTAGTAGCGATACCTACCGAGGCACTTCGCCTTTCAGCGAACCCGAAACGCAAGCCATTCGTAATTTTTGTAACTCTAAAAATTTTGCTTCTGCGTTAAATGCACATACTTATGGTAATTTATTAATTTATCCTTGGGGCTATATTCCTAGTTTTTATACACCCGATAGTGCCACTTTTGTAAACTGGGGCATTCACTTAACAGAAGATAGTCGCTTTTTATATGGCACAGGCGACCAAACCGTAGCTTACGTTAGTAATGGCACTAGCGACGATTGGATGTATGGCGAACAAACCAGTAAACCAAAAATTTTATCAATGACCCCCGAGGCGGGGAGTGCTGCCGACGGCTTTTGGCCAGCTTCTTCGCGCATACTTGATATTTGTAAAACAACGTTTACCCAAAACTATTATTTAGCAAAACTGGTAAGTAGATATGGCGTGGCTCGCGATAATCAAGATCAATTTTTTAGCAACGCCTCTGGATTTATAAAATACGACATTCAACGTTTGGGTTTACAAAGTGGAGCTATTACGGTTTCTATTACGCCGCTGGGCGTAGGCATCAACACAACAGGTCCTGCTAAAGTTTACACCACGCTAAACCTAAACCAAACCCTTACCGACTCTATAGCTTATACCTTAAGTGCAGGCTTAACAAGCGGACAAAGCGTTCGTTATTTACTAACTACTGCTTATGGTAACAATGGTTTTCATCACGATACCATACAAAAAATAGCAGGCACGCCTATTACCGTATTGAGCGATAATGGCACTTCGGTTGCTACCAATTACTTAACCAGTACGTGGGGTACTACTACTTCTAAATTCAAATCGCCACCGTCCAGCATTACCGAAAGCCCAATTGGCAATTACCCCAACAACGCAAACCGCGTTATAACCTCAAAAACAGGACTAAGTTTAGTAGGGGCTTCGTATGCGCATTTGCAATACTATACGCGCTTTCAATTAGAAAAAAATAACGACAAAGTTCAATTAGCCATTAGTACAAATGCGGGCAGTACATGGAGTCCATTGTGTGGGCGATATAAAACCTCTCCAGCCTCTTTTGGCGGCACTATTCCTGTGTACGATGGTTTACAAGATGGTTGGGTAAAAGAAAGTATAGATTTATCGGCGTACTTGGGGCAAACTGTTTTATTTCGGTTTACCATGACCTCTAATGCCAGCACGACTAAAGATGGTTTTTATTTTGATGATATGCTCTTACGAAAACTGAATAGTGCTGTTAGCAGTGTGAACGAACAACCACTTTTTTTGAGTGATGTGTTGAGTGTTTATCCCAATCCAGCTAACACCTATCTACAAATCACGAAAAATACAAGTACCAATGGCAAAGCCGAGTTAATGGATTTAACTGGAAAAATAATTTTAACCCAAACCATAGATGCTACTGAAAATAAAATAGACACCTCAGCATTGCCTACTGGTATTTATCTTTTACGAATAGAAATTAATGGTGAGTATTTTAACCAGCGCATCCAAATTATACATTAACCACTTTCATAATTTAACCGAGATTTTAAGAAAGAAGTTCTTTAGAATAAAATATCTAACTCATTTTTTAAGCGTTTCTTAACTCCTCTTTCCCCTCGTCCTTGTTTAAGCGTTAGCGGAAACGAGGACGTGCTAAATGGGCGTTTGAAACGCCAACGCTATCACTTTATCTGCGTTACAAACGCAGTTCTAAAACGTCCTCGTTACGCTTCGCTAAACAAGGACGAGATAAAAACATTTCTAATCACTGTGGCAGGTTTTGTTTTGTGATAGATTTCGACGGTCTATCTCCATCTAACTCATTTTCAAATTTTGATTTTAAATAGTTTACAGAGTTAGCTATTTTATTCTAAAGTGTCCGATTTCTTGAAATCTCGGATAATCAATGCTTGATGCGTGCCTACAATTACGCGCGACTGAACTGGATAAAAAGTTGTTGAATTATGAATGAGGTTTATTAAAAAATTGTTAAAAAGTATAATCGCATTAAACGAAAGCAAGTATCTTGCATCCAATCATTAAATCTGTAAAAAAAGTAATATGAAAAAAGTAATTGTTTTGTTGGCCGCCTGTTTGGGATTAAACACAGCCATTAACGCACAGGAAATGCAAAAAATGCCAGCCAAAGGCAATCAAATGGGTCTAAAAAAACAAGATTTAACTCCCGAGCAACGTGCCAGTAAGGGTGCTACCTGGGCCGAGAAAGCCTTAGGATTAAATGCCGATCAAAAAAGTAAGTGGCAAGCAGCGGCACTAACACGCATACAAGCCAATGGCCCTTTGCGCGATAAATTAAAAGCCACCACTGATAAAACGGAAAAACAAAAAATTCGTCAAGATATTAAAGCCAATTTAACCAGTTTTGACACTACTGTTGGTGGATTTTTAACTGCTGAACAAAAAACAAAATGGGACGAAATTAAAAAGCAAAAACGTGAAGCACATAAATTAAAAATGGGTAAAGAAGGCGATGCCAAAGATGCTGAACTGAAAGATGTTGATCAAGATTAAAGTTGGGTTTAAAGCTAAAAATTAAAGCGCAAGGCTTATCGCATTAAGATAAGTTTTGCGCTTTTAGCGTTTTATACTTGGCATTAAGAATGTTGTTCTCCAAATTAAACCGCAATTAGACTGTAGAAGCCAAATTTTTTGGCGAACTATCTGTCTTAACGTGAATTATGGATTGTAATTTTTTAATAGTTAACCTAATAACTTGGACTTATTGATTTTACAGGGTAATCAAATAACATAAAACAATTTTCATTTTGAATGCTATACAGAAAGTGATTGAAAATCAATTATTTTAATCCATAATTCAAGTTATTTAATACATTAAGCATTTCTTAATTCCTCTTTCCCCCTCGTCCTTGTTTGAGCGTTAGCGGAAACGAGGACGGTCTAAACGGGCGTTTGTAAAGCCCACACCATTACTTTATCTGCGTTACAAACGCAGTTCTCAAACGTCCTCGTTACGCTTCGCTAAACAAGGACGAGATAAGAGGTCATCCATAATTCACGTTGTCTTAGTGCGGATAATTCCCGATGTAGTAACTGTTAGGATTTCTTACAAATGATTTACCTTGAAATCCTTACAGATACTTAATCGCAGACAGTTTCCTTCTTTGAACTGTCTGTTTAGGATTAAATAGAGCTAAACCATAATCATCATCAGTTCCTTTTGGAATACGTTAAGTTATACAATATAGATAGAAATATATCTCAAAAATTCATCCGCTGTTTAGCTAGCTTCTATGGCATACATAAGTGTCATTACCACTTTACCATTATTACGTTTGATAGGAATAAATTGATAATTAAACGATGAAACTTCTCCCGTAGCTAATACAGGCGTTTTTAAAACAGAAAGGTAATAGTACCCATTAAACACTCGATTGAGAATGGCTAGTATCCCTTCTTTTTCTTTTTCGGAGAACAACTTAAAAATGGAAGGTGTATCGTCGGTGTCATCCAAATTAAAATAGCGTTTCATGGCGGCATTCGTAAACCTTATGTCGCCATTAGCTGAGTCTATTAATACAATTTGATCATCCGATAAATTCAAATAAAAAAAGTATTTGCTTTTGGCATCTTCAATTAATATATCTGCACTTCGGATAATGGTTTCGATTTCATTTAGGGTATTTTCGCTTTGCTTTAATTGAATCCGTTTTTGTTGAATAGATTGTTTTACGCCATTAATTTGCTTGTAAAACTCATCTGTTTCGTTTAACAAGGCTTTATTCTCTTCTTCAATATGTGCATTTAATTTATTCTCTTGCTCAATTAATGCAATTTGGTTTTCTTTTATTAAACGTTCGCCCATCAATCGCTCCGAAAAAACATTTCTAATTAATCCAATCGTAATAAATAAAGTCATTAAACAAAGTGCTAAATCAAATCCATAATAGGTTAACGTAGTATTTGGTAAAAAATCGTGTACGAGTGCAAAGTTTAAACCATAAAATAAAGCAGCCAACACTAAACCGAATGTAAAATAAACATACTTTGTAAATGCTTTATTGAGAAGAAAGATAGCGTTGAACAGCACAATAACAACTAAGAACACCGTAATTACCTCCGATAATTGAGCACTCCACAACGTGTTGCCCATCATTAAAAAAACAAGGGCTATTGCTAAAAACGAGAGTGAAAGCGTGATGCGGCTCATCCATTTAGATACATCGGGCTGAAAAAGTTTATAGAAAAAAAGAATAAGAAAAATATAACCCACTAGATAGATTAAAAGCGGTGCATAAGACGGCAATTGCCAATTCGAATCTTGAACTATAAAAATATATCCTCTTGTAACAAATAAATAGAGGATAATAGAAAAAATGGCTAAACAGTAGTAAAGATTAAGTCTTTTTTTGGATAGGTAGATAGAGTAAATAATTAAAATTAATTCCAGTATAAACACACCAAAAAATAAGGAGTAAGCAAAAATAAAATTTAACTCAAAGTCGTAGTAAACATTTTCGAGGAAAAGATAAATTGGTGCCAGTGTCGAATTACTTTTAGATTGAAGCTCGATTAATAAGATGCCTTTAGAAAGTTTTTTTAGTGAAGGAATCCTAATGACAGGCGTTCGGCTGCCTCTATCCAAGATAAGTTCGTAGCTAGTATCTCTATCTATATTATACCAAAAAAAACGTACATGAGGTAAAACGCTTTCTTTTAATTGAACTACATAATCTTGTTTAGTAGAAGAATGATTTTGAAAATTAATTTTAAGATAAGTAAAGTTCATAGAGGCCTTTATAAAAAAGGTTTCTCGTTCACAAGGTTTAAATGCTTTCCAATTATCTTTTATAAACGCTGGCATGGCTTGTGGTTTAGCCGTTTGGTAAACACTTGTAAAAGGTTCAAGCTCTAATTTATAAATACTTGGCTTTAGTTGAACAGCAGCCTGCTGCCCATGCAGCACCAACACATACTTTAATAGCACAATAAGTGTATATGCCCGTTTAAGCCTCCTCATTTTGTTAATTTATGTTTAGCAAAAGCTGCGCAAAACCGTTTGCTTGGCAACTCGGGTACGCTAAAAACTTTGTAAGTAATATTTAACCAATACCCATCGGTTAAAATGGCATTCTTATAAAATACGGGTTTAGTAATGGCTCTGTTTTGCGAAAAAGCCATTGCGTAATGTTTCTCGTAATGCTGCCGAAAAGTAGGGTTAATTTGAGAGATTAAATTTTGACCTCTTGTAATTTGAATACCCATTATTTTATTCATCTTTTCAAACTTATCGTTGTAGTCTATTACTTTTAATTCATCATCTACAATAATTACCATGTCGGGCAAACTGTTTAAAATATCTTTTGAAACAAAACTATTTTCGGCAATTTGTCGGCTCACCTTTGCTTGGTTTTTACTCCCAATAAGTATGGCATTATTATTTTCTTCTATCTCGGTAGCAATAGAGGCTAACTCCAGTTGGATGTCGTTTAAACCTTTCTGCGCGCGTTCTTTTTTATCTTGTAAATTTTTAACCCGCTCGCGTTTAAACGAATTTTCATCCATTCGTAAGCGTATAATGCGCTCTTGTTCTTTGATAAGTTGTTTGTTAACATCCGATTGTTCTTTTAAGTATAAGATGAAATGACCCAAAGCATTGAAGATAGCTTGCGTAAGCCCAGCAATTTCTAATAAGGTATTATTCAAATTGGAAGAGATGGTTATAAAACCTTCGTAAGCTAAAATGTTGGTAAAGGCGATAAGACTAAAAATACTATTTCCTGTTAAAATAATATACTTGCTTGTGCGGTGTAAATAGGGCGATTTGAATAGAAAACTATAGAAAATGACCAAAGAAGCCACAACCATATTGATATGCGATAACGCATGAAAAAGAGAAACGTTTCCAAATGGAATAACTAAAAGAATTAAAATCGAAAAAATAATATGAGGACTTATGTAAACACTTTTTAAAGAAAAGTTACCAAACAAATAGCGACGCGAGTAGGCGCAGGCCGAGAGGCAACTTAAATTAACCCACATAGCGGGAGCCCATTTACTGCTTAGTATTTTATTTATCCAAGGGGGTAAATAAAGGTAATACAAGCCACACGAGATGGCAATGTACATTAGAAACGAAACTAAAAAAAGCATAAAAAAAACATTACCAATGTTTCGGGTTAACGCATAAACCAAGCCATAAATGAATATTAATAAAAACATAGCACCAAAGTAAATGCCGTAATGCACATTTTTTGCAACTTCGCTTTTAAACAACTGGTCGCGGGTTGATAAGATGATGTCGGATGAAGAGGTATTACCTCCAGCATTAAGTTCGATGTAACAGGTTATTTTATCGTATTTAGGAATTACAACAGTGGGGTATTTAAACTTATAATTAATTTTATTTCGATTAATTAGACTTAGATTTTTGGTGATGAGTGTGTCTTTACTAGGAATAAAAAAATAAATTTTAAGTTTTTCTAAGTGTGTATGACTAAGTTGTAAAAAACTAACTTGGCTTGGGTTAGAAAGGTAAAATTTTATCCACGTGGTTTGTTTACTAGTTCCTCTTAAAGTAAGTGGGTGCTTTGCCGTTGCTTCAAACAAGTCGGCATTAGCCATGGCATCATCAATACTCCAACCTTCTTTTTGAAGCATGAAATAATCGCTTCGGGCTAAATAGCGTTCGGTTGTTTTTTCGGTAAGACGTATGGTATCTTGCGCTAAAACCGCATTCAGCATTAGTTGTAACAAAACGAATATACACCCACCAATTCTCAAAGTTTTAATCCTATTACCAAAAGATCATCTGTTTGTTGTAACCCACCACGCCACAAATTTAATTTTTCGGCAATGAAATGTTGTTGCACATTAATTGGCATAGACGAAGCATTGAACAATATTTCTCTAAATCGTTTACTGGTTAGTTTTTTCTCTTCGGGGCCACCAAACTGATCTTTAAATCCATCGCTAAATAAGTAATACATGTTTCCTTTTTGATAAGGTATTTCGAGGCTAACAAAATCAATGTATTCGTTTTCACCTACCGAATCGCGTTGCGCTTTTAATTCGGTAATTTCAGAACTACTAATCATAAACCCCGAGTTTCGTGCACCGCAGAAATACATTTTATTATGTTCAAAATCTATCGTTAACGCCGAGGCATCCATCCCATCGCGCAAAGGTGTATCTTTCAAATTGAGTTGTCGGTAAAAAAGTGTGTTTAAGCGTTTCATCACATCGCCCGGCAAATAACAATTATCTTCATAAACAATTTTGTTAAGTAACGAGGTACCAATCATACTCAGCATGGCTCCTGGCACACCGTGTCCTGTGCAATCGGCGGCAACAATTACTAAATAATTTCCTTCACGTCCTATCCAATAAAAATCGCCACTCACCCTATCTTTAGGTTGAAAGTAAATAAAACTTTCGGGCAAATTAATTCGTAATGCTTGTTCACCTACCAAAATGGCTTTTTGAATCCGTTCGGCATAGTTAATGCTATCTATTAACTCTTTATTGGTTTGTTGCAATTCGTTTCGTTGAAATAACAATTCGCCTTCGAGTTGTTTACGCTCAGTAATATCTTGTTGAACGGCAATAAAGTTTTTGAGTACTTTTTTATCGTCGTAAACAGGCGATATGTTTAACGTTAACCAATACTCGTTCCCGCTTTTCGAGTAATTGATAACTTCGGCGGTGAAGGCGACTTGTTCGAGTAATTTTTCGCGGATAAACTTTATCGTTTCTTGGTTAGAGCGAGGCCCTTGTAAAATATGCCCAGGTTTTTTACCCACCACTTCCATTAACGAATACCCACTCAACCGCTCGAACGATTTATTAACCCATTCTATTTTACCTTGTTCGTCGGTAATGATAATTGCACTATCGGTTTTACTGGCCACCAGCGACAGTTGCGTTAGTTCTTGTTGAACCGTTTTTATTGCAGTGTAATCTTTACTAAAAATGGTGTATCCAATAATAGATCCATCTTCGGCATAAATAGTGTTTAAACTTGTAATGTAATAAAATCGCGAGTTGTCAACATCAAACACATCCTCGTGCTCGGCCGAAGTATCGGTTTTTAATTTATTGATAGAGCCAACAAAACGTTCTCTAAACAGTGGTGGCAATTGCGCAACAAATAATTCGCCTTGTTTAACATCCATCCCTATTTTGGCATACAACTGTTTAAACGTTTCATTTACCAATACCACACACCCGTCTTTATCTAAAAGAAGTAAGCAATCTTTGGTGTTATTGATTAGTGAGTTTGTCTTCGAGCTGCTCTCGCTTAATTCTTTTCGTTTCTGTTCAATTTCGTTGGTGCGTTCAAAAATAACCCGCTCTAATTTTTCGGTACTTTGTTTATTAATTCGAATGCGGTAAAGTACAATGAAACTAACAAGAACCAAAAGACTTAATCCGCTTAACACATAAAACCATTTGGATTTATAAAATGGTGGAATGATGTGTATTTTCATGGTAACAGGTTCAAAATTTTGCATACCATCGCTGTTCGATCCAATTACTTGAAACTCATAATCGCCAATGGGCAACCCATTATAGATGGCTTCATTCAGCGTTACAAAGGAACTGTAATCCGATTCAATAGGCAATAAACGGTATTTATAAATGTTTTTTTCGGGGAGATTAAAATCAAGTACCGTAAATTTAATTTTAAATGAATTTTGTTTTTCTTGTAAATTAATTTCGGAGTTGAGGTTAAGATCCACATCGTAATTAAACGAACCATCAATGCCATAAAGTCCAATAATATCAACTTTGGGCATGTTAAAATGTGTTTGATTGAAATTGGGATTAAAAATACAAAGCCCAGCATGTGTGGCTAAATATAAGTAGCCATCTTTTTCCTCAACGTTATAAATAATATTGCTAGGTAAGCCATCTATTTTACTGTAATACATCACGTCTTTATTCGATGTTTTCCAAGTATATAATCCATTCGATGTCGAAATCCAAATTTTACCTCGGTAGTTTTTTAAATGCGAAATTTCTGGAAAGTATTTTCCTTGGTTTAATTCTACGATGTAGTTCCTCGCTTTAAGATCGTAACGTATTAAACCTTGGTACTGCGAACTAAGCATGATGTTATTTTTATCAAGCACAATGCAGTTGGTTAATGCACCTACATCATTTATAACAATGTCTTCGGTTACGGCGGTTAAGGTATTGTATTTTAAAATGCCATCTTTATGCAGCAAATAAAGCGTTTCCTTATCCATGAAGCCGTTTTCAAACATTTGCTCTAAGCCGCCAGGTTTATTAATAAATACAAATTGCTCGGTACGTTTATCGAATTTAATAATTTGGTTGACCCCCAATAACCAAAAAATATCTTTGTTCAATTTATCGGGTATAATACTAAATACATAATGTTCTTGATGTTCAAAGTACGATTTAATAATGGGTTTATCATTCACAAACGTGAGTTTAGAAAAGTTGTTTTGCCCACCTATAAAAACCGTTCCGTCTTCATCTTCATAAAAATCGTTCACAAAACGTTCGTCGCTTTTAATGGCACTTTGTGGACCAAAAAACGTATTTTGTTTGAGCAACTTATCTACTATCGAAAACCCTTCTCCGTCAATGGCTACTAAAATTTTTTCGGGGTGTTTGGTCAATAATTCTACACGGCTAAAACGGTTCGATACAAATGGATGCGACGGATCAAAATTTCCAGAAATGATTTCGAGATTCGGACGCTTGCTGGTTAATTTTTGTAAGCCTACATCTGAACCAAACCACATAATTTCGTTATCGTCTTTAAATAGAGAATAAACCTTGTTGCTGTTTAACGAGCGTGGATTGGTAGGATCGTTTTTGTAAACGGTAAATTGCTTCTTGTCTATATCAAAAGCTGTTACCCCAAAGCTCCAAAAGCCTTGCCAAATCACATTATCTTTAGAGTGGTAGTACGAACTATTTGAGTAAAAATTTTCGGGACTTTTATAAAACGTTTGCTTTAAGCTAGAAGGATTAATGCTAACCAAACCATCGTCGGTGCTTACCCAAATGTTCCCTAAATAATCTTCCGATATACCCAAATGCCCCGACGAGCCGCCATCGCTCACCACTAATTCTTTTTGACTAAGGGTGTTTAAATTGAGTTTAAATACCCGAAAAATGGGTTTATCATTTTGCTGTTTCTTGGCTCCAAACCAAATTGCTCCGCCTCTATCTTGCATAATGGATTGAACTATCCAATCGTTTAAATAGGCTTCCTTACCATATTTTAAAGGCGATAAAGTATTATTGAGTTCGTTAAATACATACACGCCGCTCGATGTGCCACATAAAATTTGCCCATCGCGTGTAATGAATAAACATCGTATTCTTTGCTTCCGTAAATACGATTCGTCTTTTGCGTTGCCAGGAACAAATACACGCTTAAACGAATTACTAGCCTGCGAATAAATACTTAGTCCTTTTGTGGTTCCTACCAATACACGTTTATCTTTTAACTCTATAATACAACTAACCTGAGGCGAACTAAGGCTGGTGCTATCGTTCATAAAGCTGCGGTAATTGGTAAAGTTATACCCATCGTAACGGTTAAGCCCAGCAATAGTGCCTAGCCACATATAGCCTTTGCTATCTTGGAAAATGGCATTAATAAAGGTGTTTGTAATGCCATCAAGGCTCACCTCATCAAGTACCGCATTTTGTTTTTGAGCGCAAACATTTGATTTAATAGTTAGTAAACCAAATAAAATAAGTGCTAATAAAAATTTTGAAACCTTCACAAGTAGTATAAAACAACCCTAAAAATACACTTTTTTGGCTTCTAAGCGAATAAATGTGCATTTGTACTTACGGTTTATTTCGCAAAGGTTTGTTGAAATGGTATAATACCAAATTATAAATCATTTGCTATAAGAATGGCGTGCCAAGTCCGTAAACGGGAAGAATGAATTAAGCGTGGTACTAAAATTTAAAATAAAAGTAAATTAGGCTTGAATAACGTTGATGGGGTAATTTAAAATAGCGGCATAATCTTCGCCCGCTTCTTTAATTTCAATGTCTTCTAATTCGTAGTACCAATTTAAACGCGGGTTATTGGGGAGCATTTTTTGTAAGAACTTCGATAGCATTTTTGAAGATACAGTATTAAAATAATCCAAGTACATGTTCACCTCCACCGACGAGTTGGTGCGCACAGTATATTCGCTAACCCATGTATCTAACTCCTTAAAAAAATCGCTCGGATTTTCGGGTACAATTTTGCCTCTTATATCGAGTATGCCTTTTGCAATATCAAAATCAACTTGAGGAAGCTGGTTCGTTCGAGTAATTATTCTCTTTTTTTCGTTCACGTTTGTTGTCAATTACACTTCTAAATTAATAGTGTAAATTTAGAAAAGCAAGTTTTTTATATAGTAATTTGTGCCTTTCGTCAAATTATACTAACTATCAATAGCATTAATTTTTAATTTGTCGCACCCTAATTTTTACAGCAGGGTTTCCTTGGTAAATGCCATAAGCCTCTAAACTGCTCACAGCAACGCTTCCCACGGTTAATAACGCATGACTATGAAGCGTTACACCTGGGCAAACAATTGCTTTGGCACCTACCCACGCTCCTTCTTCTAAACAAATCTTTCCAACCATTAAGTCGAACGTTACTTTTTTGTAGTTATGATTGCCGCACAATAAAAGAGCTCCTTGCGAAATACACACGTTATCTTTTATAGTAATTAGTTCTAAATTGTCTATCCATACTTGTTCGCCAATCCATACAAAGTTACCTATTTTTAGTCGCCAAGGGTATTTTATAGATACGTGAGGTTTTATAACAACAGCCGAGCCTACCTCAGCACCAAATAATCGCAATAAGGCTCTTTTGGCACCATAAAATGGAAAAGCCGATTTAAAAAATAAAATGTTTATCTGATACCAAACCAAACGCTTTAACAGCGAGCCGCCAGGTTTATACCATTTATTATTAAAAGCCGATAGATTGGTTTGCATCATACGATTCATCTTTACAAAATAAGTGTTGATATTTTAAAACGGTGGTTGCTTCATTTAACTGTTCCACCATATAATTTTGCGCCCATTGTGCGTGTTGGTGCATTTCTAACTCGGTTAATTGGGCATAAAATAACAAAGCTGTTTTAAAGTGTTGAGGTGCGCCTAATACCAAGTCGAAACCAGCTTTGGCCGCTTGCAGCCTACGCCAAGGGGTTTGGTCGCTAATAATAACAGGTACGCCATTCAACATACTTTCTACAATAACATGTCCAAAATTTTCATTCAAGGTGGGCAACATTAAAACATCTACACTGTTTAATACCGCTACAATTTGCTCAGGTTGATAACTGCCCTTATAATTGACGGTGATGTTATCAGGAAGCGTCTTTATTATTTTTTCACATTCGTTCCAATAGGATGAATCTTCTATGGGTCCAAAAATCGAAAACTGAATGGTTGCCTCTTGCACGGTTGATAAAACTTGCAAGGCATACGTTAAGTTTTTTTTAGGACTAATACGCGAAATAAAACACAACCGAAGTATGCCTTTGCTTTTCGGTTTAATTTTTAAGTCAGACTTTTTAAACACCGTTAAGTTGGCAATGTTAACAATGCGTATTGCGGCACCCATTGCGGCTTTTATTTCCGCTACTTCTTGTTCGGATGTGGCATGCCATTGAACCTGTTTATAAATACCAGATAATTTCGCATACACCAGAAACAATTTCTTTTTAAACGATTTTAAGGCCAAAGCACCTTTACCAAGCATCCCTCTTGGAGCCAATATGATTCGTTTAGAATGCGGTAACGTATGCAAAATACGAAGGGGCAAAATGGAAAAGTAATACGAGAAAAAACTATTCAAATAAACAGCATCATAAGTCGTTTCGGTGAGTAAAATCCGTAAACGTTTAGCCGTTAACTCCTCCTTCGAAACGTAATACACTAAACAGCCAAGCGGAGATGTTACCCAGCAATTGGGCGTTATGTCTGCGTAAGGTTTGTTATCTATATCTCCATTTTGCGTAATTACTTTAAAATCTATCTCGTTACGAAGTGCTTCAATAAGTGCTATTACCGAACGAACAGGCCCCCCGGCTAAATAGCCCGGCCAAAACCAATCTACGCAAATTAATAAGGTTGTTTTAGATTTCAATTTTGGTGGCCTCCATCCAATAGTTTAAGGTTATAAAATGCCACACCCGCGACCAAGTTACCCGATTATCATTTTGCAAAAATCGTTTCCACAGTTCTAAAATAGCACCGGGCTTAAAAATCTGTTTGTTTTCTAAACTTAAAATTTGTGCCTCGCAAAACGGTTTTAATTCGAGGCGCATCCAATTGGCCCAAGGTAAAACAAAACCCATTTTAGATCGTTCGGTAATTTCTTTTGGAATTAAGCCTTCAACACTATCTACTAACAATTTTTTAGGCGAGTGCGGAAACTTCATGGCATCGTTTATACCCAAAACAAACTCAACCAGTTTCACATCTAAAAAGGGTTCTCTTACCTCTAAGGCCACAGCCATTGCCATTTGATCGGTGTCGCGTAATAACACGTTTTGTAAATAACTATTCATTTCCAAAACAGAAGTATAACTCAATATGGCATTTGCATTTATTTTTTTTGATTCAAGAAAAGACAATGCACCCCAAGCAATAGATGAATCTTTTACGAGCTTGTTTAGTTCCTTCTTGGTAAATAAACTTCTACTCAGGGGATAAGTTTGTTGTAAACCAAAATCTGGTAAACGCAGCACCTCGGCTATTTTTGCTTTACTAATACGTGTTGAGGTACATTCTAAACCCAATGCAATCATTTTTCGTACCAATGGTGGTGCCAGTTTTAAACGCCAATCGTTTTGTAAATGATGTAACCGTTTAAAATTGGGGTATCCCGCAAAAAGTTCATCGCCACCGACGCCACTTAAAGCCATGGTTATTCCAGCTTTTCGTGTTGCTTTGGCAACAACGTAAGTGTTAATACCATCTCCACCAGGGTGATCCATTGCCATTAACGCATAGGGTAAGTCGTTTAAAAAATCTTGTGGCGTTAATCGAATTTCGTGGTGTTGTGTATTAAATCGTTTGGCAATACTTCGGGCATATACCGATTCAGAAAACGCATCTTCATCGAACGATACATTAAACGTTTGTATGGGTTCGGATGAAACCTTAGCCATTAGCCCTACAACAATACTAGAGTCTATACCCCCTGATAAAAAAGCTCCAAATGGCACATCGGCTATTAAACGGCGTTGTACTGATAAACTGAGTAACTCATTAATTTTTTGACACGTTTCCGAATACGATAAAGCGTTAGTAGTTGTAATAAAATGAGGGGCTTGCCAATATGCTGTTTGATGTACTTTTTGATCAACAATTTCGAGGTAATGCCCAGCTTGTAAAACTTGAATGCCTTTAACAATGGTGTTGGGTGCCGAAACCGTTTGATACTGCGCATACTCGGCCAACACACTGTGGTTTAACGAAAACGATTGGATGCCTGATTTTAAAATGGCTCTCACCTCACTCGAAAAAATAAAGCCCTTGTCTGAATAATTAAAATACAAGGGTTTAACACCCATGCGATCGCGCGCTATAAAAACCGAATTTTTATGTGTGTCGTAAATGGCAAAGGCAAACATGCCATTCAAATAATTTAAACACTTTGCGCCCCACCGAATGAAAGCCGCCATTACCACTTCGGTATCGGTATCTGTTTTAAAAAAATAAGGTAAATCTGAACTGCCTTGGGCAACCCGTTGCAGTTCTAATTTTAATTCTTTGTAATTATAAATTTCGCCATTAAACACCATCACGTAGCGTTGGTTGCTACTAAAAAAAGGTTGATGACCATTGGCACTTAAATCAATAATAGCCAAACGTGTATGTCCGAGTGCTATTTTTCCATTTTGAAAAATGCCTGTATCATCGGGGCCACGGTGGTGCAGTGCCTTATTCATGACCTCAATCATTTGGGCTTGCTCCAATTCGTTGAGCGAGTTGGATAGGATACCGTTAATGCCGCACATCTTTTATACCAATAGATTCAAGAAACAAAGAATTAGTCATCATACGCTTCACCCCTTCCTCTAGCGATGTAAGCGACCTGTTTAAAATGTGTTTCATTTTTTCATTATCAGGTTGACGGCGTGTCATATCGCCTTCCTTCAAAGGGTCTAAATAAATTATTTTCGAGGTAGAGTTGGTAACACGAATAATTAGTTCGGCCAATGCCTTAACAGTAAACAACTCGTCGTTACCTAAATTAATAACGTCGTTTATAATTAATTTATTCTCAACTATTTTTTCAATCACATCAATGTTATCATCAATATAAGTAAACGTACGCGTTTGCGAACCGTCGCCATAAATAGGTATAGCCTCATTTTTTAAAGCCGAAGCCAAAAATTTAGCCACCACAAAATCGGTACTTTGATTAGGCCCATAAGTATTAAAAAAGCGAAAAATGGTATAAGGCAATTGAAACTCTTGATAATAACTTTTAAAATAACATTCTCCAATATTTTTTACAACCGCATAAGGCACGCGCGAGTTGAGGGGCGTGCGGTATTCGTTTTGAGGCAATTCAACGGGTTCGCCATACACCTCCGACGAAGATGAAAAATAAACGTGTTTTACCGACGATGTTTTCGAGAGTTGTAAAACATTTTTTATCCCATCAATATCGTTCAATACGGCAATCGGATTTTCTTGCGTGCGTTTAACCCCAACCAATGCTGCAAAATGAAACACGTAATCGAAATTAAACGAATAAAATACAGGGGCTATTTCTGATAGTTGATTAACGTTAGCCTTGATGAATTTAAATCGCTCTTGCGAACTATCGGGAAGTTTGTAAAGAAAGCCCGTTGATAAATCATCTATCACCACTACAAAATTCGTTTCGTTTTTGAGTAAGCGATTCACCAAGGCACTACCAATATTGCCAGCACCGCCTGTTACTAATATCTTATTTTTAATTTCCATGAATTAATTGTATAAATCGTTCGCACCACAATTGAGGAGTTAATTGCAGGCCTAAGTTATGACTCCTTTCGCTCATCTCTAAAATTTTATTATCGGGTAAATTTACTATTTGTTGTAAAGCCTGTTTAATTGCTGCTACACTTGTTTCTGCCAACAAAAATCCATTTATTTTATCGTTCACAAATAATTCG
The DNA here is from genome assembly GCA_013297775.1 of Bacteroidota bacterium. Lineage (GTDB taxonomy): Bacteria > Bacteroidota > Bacteroidia > B-17B0 > Aurantibacillaceae > Aurantibacillus. The sequence continues at coordinate 19,249 of JAAFIL010000001.1, read as the reverse complement.
GCGGCACCAACCGAGGAGGTTGTAATAATGGGAAACCCAGCAATGGCATACTCTTGAATAACCACGCCCCAAGGCTCAAACGAGCTCGGCAACACAAACACCGTTGTTTCGGTAATAAGCGTTCGTAAATCGTGAGGTTGCAAAAAGCCAAGGTGTTTAATTTTAGGATGCGCGTAAGCTTCTAAAGATCCTTTGCCAACGCACCATAATTCCCATTTCAAATCCTCTTCTTTATCTAGTTCGGCAAAGGCTTGCCAAAGTGCTTCAATACCTTTTTCGGGAACGTATCGGCCAACAAACAAAAACCGTTTGGGTAATTGTTGATGTTTCTTGGTGTATGAATGCGAATAATAATCATTAAACAAATCAACATCGCAACAGTATAAGCCCTCGGCTATTTCGTTGGGTCTAAACCCTAGATGCTCTGCAAATTTCACTTGTTTTTTACCAGGCACAAAAGCGGCCTTAATATTTTTTTTAATAAACCAACGAAAGTAAAAACTTCCGAATAGTTGTCGTAAATCTCCACGGTACTGGTTATCAAAACCTATAACAACATTCCTAAGTTTTAGTGCTTTAATAGAGTGGAGGTAGGGTTTATAAATCCAGCCCGATAAATAAGTGGCATCGGGTTCAAAGGCGCAAATGCGTTCTTTCAAAGCATTTGCAGTGAGTGTGTGTCGGTCAACAATTTCAATGGTATCAGGATAATTTTTAAACTCAAAAGGTGCAACTGCGTTGATGGGTTTCATAAAAATTAAAACGGTAGCCTTATGCGTTGTGGCTAATTCTATTAACGCATTTAAAAAGTAAGTGGCTAGTTCTTCATATAAAATCAATACCTTCATGTTAATGCCTCGTTTGCGGGTTGACTTATTTGTTCTTGTATTTCTTTTTCTTTACGCTGTTTATAATCTTCATAATTGATGTAGTTGTAATAATACATCCATGCGTACATAAAAAAACCATTAAAGGTGTAATTGCCTTGCCTAAACAGTTGGATGAGAATAACAATTAACAAAGCATTCGATATTATCCAAAACCTATTTTCTTCGTTTCCTAAAATATCGTGCGATACATAGAATTTAAAAATGAATAATAAAATAAATCCAACGCCCATTAAACCAATTTCAGAAAGCGTTCTTAAAAACATGGAATTGGCATCTTTACCATTAAAGTTATAAATATCGCCTATCAAACCGCTTAAATCGTATTTCTCGAAGGCAATCTCGTGCGAGCCAAGTCCGGCACCCAACAAAGGATTTCGCAGAAAATTTTGCTTAGCTACATAGTAATTGTTATACAAAATAAACGACGACCCATGCACTTCTTTCACAAACGACCGCCGCGATATCATCTCGCGTTTGGATATAACCGTTACGCCTTCATCCTTTTTTTGACGTTCGTCAAGTACCCCTTGCACAAATAACTTATCTAACCCATTTATACGGTCTCTAAACTCAACCGAATTGTTGTAAATAATAGCGTAAAGTATAATAACAACAGGAACGATTAAAGCGAGGTAACGCAATAAGCCGAAGTTTAAAGCTAACAATAGCATGGCTATAAAAATACCCGCAAAGGCTAAAGAAGAAAAGGTAATCACATAACAAATAATATTTATCCAAGCCGCCCGCGCAGTTAAGAAAAAAAACTGCCGTGTTAGTAAAGCATAAATAGAAACTAAAAAACAAGGCCCAAGAGCCGAGGCCACATAAGCAGGTTCGGACAGGAAACTATTAACACGAATGCCTAAACCCCCAACTACAACCGCCCATTTATTTAAAGGCATAATCAAACGTAAATTCCAACCGTACTTAAAGCCAAGGTGGAAAGAAATTAATTGAATAATACCATAACACGCCACAATAAAACAGCCCTTTAGGTATAGCTTAAACATATATTTTACGTTATACTCGTAGTGCTGCATCACGTATTCGTAAAAAATCAAATTAATGGAAATGTTTAAGAATATTTTAAAGAAGCTACCTAGGTTATCGTTTCCTATTAAAATATTAATTATTCCAGCCAGCAACAGCGGAATAATAATGTAAAGCGTTTTCGGGTTAAACTTATAGCGGGCAATAAAAATGGGAAGTAATAAAAGAATAGGTATGTATGAAATATTAAATTCGAACGGCTGCTTAAAAAATGTATAACCCGTAAAGAACAAGTTTAGGTAAATAAAAAAATCAACAACAACTTTTATCATTTAGGGTATAATATTTACTTCGCGTTCTAAAGTTACTCCAAATTTATCTTGCACCGTTTTCTTTACCACTGTAGATAAATCGAAAATACTTTGACCCGTGGCATTATTTTTATTGATTAGCACTAACGCTTGTTTAGCGTGCACTGCCGCACCATTTTGTTCATAGCCTTTCAACCCGCAGGCTTCGATGAGCCAACCCGCTGCTAACTTATATTTGCCACTGGGCAATAAATAGGCTACTAAATTTTCATGCGTCGCTTTTAAAGTTTGATACACCTCGGCACTTACCTCTGGGTTTTTAAAAAAGCTACCTGCATTACCAATTATTTTTGGATCGGGTAATTTACTTTGCCGAATATTTACAACGGCCTGCGCCACATCTTTAATACTGGGATGGTTAATACCCATTTGCGTTAGTTCTTCTTTAATAGAACCATACGATGTATTTATTTTGGGCTTGCCATCTAAAATAAACGAAACGTTGGTAATAAAATAATTTCCTTTTTCGGCTTGCTTAAAAATACTTTCACGGTAGCCAAACAAACAGTCGGCTTTAGAAAAAATACGTTTCTGTCCAGTTTTTACATGTAAGGCTTCTAATTCATAAAAACAATCTTTTATTTCGACACCATAAGCCCCTATGTTTTGCATAGGGCTTGCACCTACACAGCCAGGTATTAATGATAAATTTTCTAAACCACTCCACCCCTGTTCGAGTGTATATTGCACCAAATGATGCCACACTTCGCCAGCACCAACTTTCACTATTATTTTATCTTCGCTAGATTTGTTAGAATGAATGCCTGTAATACTATTTTTAATAACCAAGCCTTTAAAATCGGTACACAATAAAATATTACTGCCTCCTCCAATTATTAAATGTGGATTGGTTTTATAAATACCATGGTCGAGCAATTCAATAAAATCGTTTTCTGTAAAAACTTCAACAAAATAATCGGCGGTTACCGCTAACCCAAACGTGTTATAAGGTTTTAAATTTACCTTGCTTTGCACCCTTATCATCTATCAAAAATAGCCATTATAGCCTTAAATTTACTTATATTTAGCCCAAGTTTCAACAAGAATTTTGTTTACAACTCCAAAAAAAATAGCGAGGGTTAGCGTCATTAATGATTTGGTTACCGATCACCGAGTTTACAAATCATGTATGTGTTTAAACGAGATGGGTTACGAAGTGGAGTTAATTGGCAGACGCTTACCCAACAGTTTACCCATTCCGCAGCAATGGCCTTACCGCACAAAGCGCATGCGTCTGTTCTTTAAAAGTGGACCTTTATTTTATGTTTGGTTTAATGTTCGCTTATTTTTTTATTTACTTTTCAAAAAAACGGATGTGTTGTTGGCTAACGATTTAGATACGCTATTGCCCAATTTTTTAGTTTCTAAATTACGAAATGTACGTTTGGTTTACGATAGCCACGAGGTGTTTTGTGAAGTACCCGAGTTGCAAGCCACGCCCTTCAAAAAAAAATTATGGGAAAAGCTAGAAGGGTTTTTAGTACCACGACTTAAAACCGCCATTACAGTTAACGAAAGCATTAAACAGTATTTCGAAAAAAAATATGGTACACCGTTTTGGGTGGTGCGCAACATCCCCGATTTGGAAGCACCTCGTGTACAGAAAACCCGCGCCGATTTAAAGTTGCCCGAAGATGTAGCTCTACTCATTTTGCAAGGTGCTGGCTTAAATGTTAATAGAGGGGTAGAGGAGTTAATCGAAAGTATGCAGTTTACCAACAACGTACTTTTGCTTATTATTGGTAGTGGCGATGTGTGGTCGAAGTTGCCTGCACTCATCGAAAAGTTTAAAGTCAATGAAAAGGTGAAACTCATTTCTAAAGTACCAAAATCGGAGTTAATACATTATACGCAACTTGCTAAGCTCGGTATTAGTATAGATAAAGCCACTAACCTTAACTATAAATGGAGTTTACCAAATAAAGTATTCGACTACATTCATGCAGGCATTCCTATTTTGGCATCGCGTTTAACCGAAATAGAAAAAATTATTGAACAGTATAACATAGGTTATTTTATCGAATCGCACGAACCTAAGCACATTGCGCAGCGCATCCACGAGGGTTTAAATCACACTGATTATAAGATGTGGCAAGCCAATACACTAAACGCAAAACTCGAATTAAATTGGCACAACGAAAAACAAATACTCCTCCAATGTTTACGCGAAAATTAAATTTACAACCAGCATAAGATCATCTTCTATTTTTGGTTTAAATTTTTCTTAGAGTTTAGCTTCAACAATGAGCCTCCTCCCTCTGCGTCCTTTGCGCCTTTGCGTGCCACTAAAAAAATGCAACACCAACACCCAATCCCTCTGCGACCTTTGCGCCTTTGCGTGCCACAAAAAAACACAACACCAACACCCAATCCCTCTGCGCCCTTTGCGCCTTTGCGTGCCACTAAAAAAACACAACACCAACACCTAACCCGAGTTAAACACATTGTTCACCACGATTTATTTAATTCGCCAACGTAAACCCGCATACAACATGCGCCCATATATAGGCCCCCACGTTAAACCCGCATCAAAAAACTTACCAAACGGATCGTTTGCTGCCACAATGGGAGATGTTTGTTTAAAGTTCAACGCATTCTCAACACCTACATACACCTGCAATTTTACACGCGTAAACGGGGCTAAATAAGTAATTTGACCCAAAACATTATAAAAATTGGGAGAGCGTTTTGCTAACTGATACGGTATTATATTTTCAGAAGTATTGGGTAAACGCTTGCTCCCGTTGTATTGTACGGTGGCATCGAATTGCCATTGTTCGTTTTTCGTTTCATACATCGCATTTAAAAACCCACGGTGCCTCGCTGTAAATGATTTTTCGAGCAAGCCCTCGTTGTAGTTTATTTTCGCATCCACAAACCGATACGCCATTTTAATAAACAAACGCTTGCGTGGTTCGCTATTAAACTCAACTTGTATATTATTAGAATACGAAGGGCCTTTTAAATTATACAAAGCTATCTCACGCGGATTTTCTAAGTCCACCACCAATTGCTGTTTAAATTCGGTGCGATACACATCTACCGTAATATAGGCTTCACGAAAATTAAGATTGAATTTTTGTGTAAAATTACCGCCCATGTTCCACGCTATTTCGGGCTGTAAGCCGTAAGGTAATCGCGCATCGGATGGCGTAAATACCCATTGCCTGCTGCTTACCATGGCTGCTGTATTTTCCATTAACGCATTAGCCGTTCGCAAAGCCCTGCCAGCACTAAATCTAAAAATACTTTTTTCCAAAGGAGCATACCGAACATGAAGCCGTGGTGTTGCAAACCAACCGTAGTAATTGTGGTAATCGGCACGCACACCTGCTACTACATTCCATTTTTGCTTGGCACTATAAGCATACTCACCAAAAATACCACTTGCCGTTTCGATGCGTTTAAATTGAAAGCGTAAATAAGTTTCTTTAATGTTATCACTTAAATAACTAGCCCCCAATTTATATTTATGTTGAGTTGTTCCCAAATAACTTTCAAAAATAAGATTAGCATAAGTGGTCGTTTGAAAGCCCTTGTAAGTGGCTAATCCATAAGTATTAATTTGATCGTGCCATGTATAATTTAACTGTAAACCCATGCTTGTTGCAGGTCGTTTTTTAAACACGTAACCCGCTTTACTAAATACATCCCATTTACTATTGTTAATGTTTACTTTGTATAAAGTTGTGGTATCGCTTCGTCGTTTACTAATTTGACCGCCTTGCCGTTCATCCAATAAAATGTTTCCTCCCAACTGCCACTCTACACCTTTATTAGAAAAGAAGGCGTATTTATTACTAAGGTTAACTTGCTGCCCAGTCGGAATATCTACAAAGCCGTCGTTATTCAAATCTTGCGCCAAAGGATTAAAACTTAAATGGTTTAATAACACCATCGAAACCTTATCGTTTAGTTTGTGCCCCAAATTCAAATTGTATTCGTTGCGGGCGTTTTCGTTAACGTAGGTATTAAAAAATAAACGGTTGGTATTTTCGGGGGCTTGCAATTCGGTATTAATTTGTCCAGTAAAACTTTCGTAACCGTTTACCACACTGCCCGCACCTTTGCCCAGTTGAATGCTGCGTATCCACGTACCAGGAATAAATAGTAAACCGTAGGCATTGCTCAACCCTCTCAAGTAAGGCATGTTCTCTTTGGTTAGCTGCGCATACTTCCCTTCTAAACCTAAAAGTTGAATTTGCTTGGCACCGCTAATGGCATCCGAAAAGCTAACATCTACACTCGGATTGGTTTCAAAACTTTCGCTTAAATTACAGCAAGCCGCTTTCATTAAACTGCGCTCGTTCAGCGTTTCCGTTTTCATTACACTTAAACTATTTAACTCACTGCCGTTACTTTTATAAGTTACTTCTACTTCGTTTAATTGTAGGGTGGGTTTTAAAGTTAGGCGTAATAGTGTATCGGCACGTTGCAGCACAAGGGTATCCGAAACATACCCCGTAAGTTGAGCGATTAAGGTATCGGGGAAGTTAAGTATCGAAAAGTAAAACCGACCTTGAGCATCGCTAATTTCTACGTGATGCGAAACCTTGAGTTTTAAGATAGTCCCCGTTAATGCTTCTCTTGAACCTTGCTCAACCACGGTGCCTTTTACTTGGGCTAGGCTTAATTGATAAAGCACTAAACTCAGCCAAAAAAGGAATACTCTCATTTTTTCTCGGGCTTATCGCAGGTTTTAGTTTTATATTGGCAGCAATCGGGTAATTTTTTGTAAGATTGCGCATTGGCAAGTTCTTGAGGGGTTTCGTGTCCCGAGGCAGCAATGGCCTTTTCAATAAGCTTTAAGTCGGTTTTGCTGGCATCAAATAACACCGTGGCTATTTTAGTTGTTTCGTCCCAGGTACAACGTTTAACCCCTTTAATATCGGCGGCATTCTCAATACGTTTTTTACAGGCATCGCAATTGCCACTTACATTAATAGTAGCAGTTATTAAACTAGATTTAGTTTGAGCGTTTATTTCTTTTACAAACCCAACTAATAGAAAGATATAAAATATAATTTTCATGTGTATATAATTAAATGATGAATTTTTAAACAGAGCCTCGGCATAAAACCTTAGGCGTTAACTAAGAAGTTGTTTAAAGTAAAAATCAAAAAGGCGCATAAAGGTTTTACTTAATTTGACTTTAAATAACTTCTAAAATAAAAACAACATCTTATATACGCATCACGCGGGTTTGCACCAATTGCTGTTGCAGCAATTTAGGCGGCGGCAAGCCATTTGAATAGAAGTGAAAACTAGGCTTAGGTAGAATCCATGCACTAAATGAAGCTGGCGTGCAATTAAGTAAAAAAACACTTAGTAAGGGTAAGGTACACGTTTCTGATAAAATGCTTGTGGCATTTTGTTGGGCTATTTGTAATTCGTTTTGACAACATCCACTTTCGTCTTCCTCTTCTTCTTCGCCGCAACACCCGTTTTCTTTTACTAAAAAACTAATGCTCTCTAACTCGCCGCCGCAATAATGCTTAAAAACAGGTAAACCAATTTGTACCACTAAATAAATAAAAGTGAGGAGTACAAAAAAGTAAGTTTTAATACTAAGCGACATCTGTTGAAATAATGTATGAAATTAAACAGTTATACTTCTATAAATTTATGATTTTTGTCAATCATTTACAAATTATGGATGCAAAAGCACGAATCGAACAATTAAGTAAAGAAATAGATCAACACAATTACAATTATTACGTGTTAGATAACCCCACCGTTAGCGATTTCGAGTTCGATAAATTATTAGAAGAACTCATTGCTTTAGAGCAACAACATCCCGAATGGCTCTCGCCCGAGTCGCCCAGCCAACGGGTGGGTGGCCAAATTACCAAATCGTTTAAAACAGTTAAACATAAGTATGCCATGCTCTCGTTAAGCAACAGTTATGGCACCGAAGATATGTTAGATTTTGACCGCCGTGTAAAAGAAGGCTTAGAGTTAGCCGCAAACGATTTGTTTGGAGCTACTGTAGATTATGTATGCGAATTAAAATTTGATGGACTATCCATTGGTTTAACTTACGAAAAGGGCGTGTTAACGCAAGCGGTTACCCGTGGCGATGGTGAGAAAGGCGACGATGTTACAACGAATGCCAAAACAATAAAATCCATTCCTTTAAAGTTGAAAGGGAATTACCCCGAAGTGTTTGAAATACGTGGCGAAATTTTTATGCCCAAAAAAGTTTTTGAAACCATTAATAAAGAACGCGAAGACATTGGCGATGCCTTGTTGGCCAACCCCCGCAATGCCGCTAGTGGAACTATGAAAATGCAAGATAGTAAACAAGTAGCGGCTCGGCATTTAGATTGTTACTTATATTTTTTATTGGGCGAACAAATGCCACATCAAACGCATTACGATAATTTAATGGCAGCTAAATCTTGGGGATTTAAAGTAAGCGAACATAGCAAATGTTGTAAAGGCATTGATGAAGTAATGGCGTTTATTGATTATTGGGATAAGGAACGTATAAATTTACCATTCGACATTGATGGCATTGTTATTAAAGTAAACGATTATGCCAAGCAACAGCAATTAGGATTCACCGCCAAATCGCCACGCTGGGCTATTGCCTACAAGTTTAAGGCCGAGCAAGTAAGCACGCAATTGCAACACATTTCTTATCAAGTGGGCCGCACAGGTGCCATTACACCAGTAGCCAATTTAACCCCAGTAGCTTTAGGCGGCACTGTTGTAAAACGGGCCAGTTTGCACAATGCAGATATTATTCAAAAATTAGATGTTCGCGAAGGCGATTTTGTATTTGTAGAAAAAGGAGGCGAAATTATCCCCAAAATTGTGGGGGTAGATATAAGTCGCCGCGATGCTAGATTGCAAGTTACCTCTTACATTACCAACTGCCCCGAATGCAATACGGTTTTAGTGCGTAAACCAGGCGAGGCTTTGCATTATTGTTTAAACGAAAGTGGATGCCCACCGCAAGTAAAAGGAAAGATGGAGCATTTTGTTTCGCGCCGTGCCATGAATATAGATAGCCTTGGCGGCGAAACCATTGAGCAATTGTATGCAGCTGGTTTAATACACAACATAGCCGATATTTACGATTTAAAAAAAGAACAATTGTTGCCACTCGAACGCATGGCCGAAAAAAGTGTACAAAATTTAATAGAAGGGATTGCCGCCAGCAAGGCCGTACCTTTTGAGCGGGTATTGTTTGCTTTGGGCATAAGACACGTTGGCGAAACCACAGCCAAAAAAATGGCGCGAAATGTAAAAAGTTTAGCCCACTTGCAAACCCTCAGCAAAGAAGCCTTATTAGAAATTGATGAAGTTGGCGAAACCATTGCAGAAAGCGTAACGGCATTCTTTAAAGACAGCACACAACAAGCAATTATAGCACGCTTACAAGCAGCAGGCTTACAATTCGAGTTAAGTGAAGCCCAATTGCAAAGTGCCTCCGATAAATTAAAAGGCTTAAGCATTGTTATTAGTGGTGTATTTGTAAAGCATAGCCGAGATGCCTACAAAGCTAAGATTGAACAACACGGCGGAAAAAATTCAGGATCCATCAGCAGTAAAACCAGTTTTATTTTAGCAGGCGATAACGTAGGACCTGAGAAATTAAAAAAAGCGCAGAGCTTGGGCGTAAAGTTGGTAACCGAAGAAACGTTTTTAGAAATGATAGGCGATGGCGCATAAAAACGGGAAGCACAGCAAAGTCCCCGAAAAACTTTTTTCAGAAACGTAGAGTTAAAAAAGAACGGGTCAATGGGGTTAAAACGTTAATCCATTGGCATAATACCAAAAACAACGGACTATTTAGCATCTACAAATGGTTTAATCGCTTTATTTATAAGTTTTTCTGTTAAATTTGTGTTCCTAAAAAAACGTATATGGCGAAAGCAGCCGATAAAAAGCAAAAGTTCTCCAAGGAACAATACCTCAAGTGGTACGAGTCTATGTTACTCATGCGTAAGTTTGAGGAAAAAACTGGACAAGTTTACGTGCAACAAAAAATAAAGGGGTTTTGCCACCTCTACATTGGTCAAGAGGCCATTGTAGCGGGTACGGTAAGTGCCACTAAAAAAGAAGATAAACACATTACAGCCTACCGCGACCATGCGCACCCGATTGGTTTAGGCTTGCATCCCAAATACGTGATGGCCGAAATGTACGCCAAAATTACGGGTTGCAGCAAAGGCAAGGGCGGCAGCATGCACATTTTTAGTAAAGAACATAATTTTTTAGGCGGGCACGGCATTGTTGGCGGGCAAGTGCCTTTGGGTGCTGGCATTGCCTTTGCCGAAAAATATTCGGGCACCGATAACGTATGCGTGTGTTCTATGGGCGATGGAGCCGTGCGTCAAGGCGCACTCCACGAAGCATTTAACATGGCCATGACTTGGAAATTACCCGTTATTTTTGTGATAGAGAATAACCGATACGCTATGGGCACATCAGTAGAGCGCACTAGCAACGTACACGATTTATGGAAACTTGGTTTGGCCTACGATATGCCCAGCAAGCCCGTAGATGGCTTAACCGTAGAAGCCGTTCACGAAGCCATGGAAGAGGCTGTAGCCCGCGCGCGCCGTGGCGATGGACCTACACTCTTAGAAATGAAAACCTATCGCTATAAAGGACACAGTATGAGCGATGCACAAACCTACCGCAGCAAAGAAGAAGTAAAAGAATACCAAGAACAAGATCCCATTTTAAAAGTGTTGGCTACATTGCAAGCCAATAACTGGATTGATGAAGCGGGTATTGAAGCCGCCGAAGCCCGCGTGAAAGCATTAGTAGAGGAAAGTGTGCAGTTTGCCGAAGAAAGCCCTTACCCCGAGCCACACGAACTCTATTTAGATGTTTACGCAGAACCTAATTACCCTTTTATTAAAGATTAATTCACATGGCAGAAATAGTTAGAATGCCCAAGTTAAGTGATACCATGACCGATGGTGTGATTGCCAAATGGCATAAAAAAGTGGGCGATAAAGTGAAGAGCGGCGAATTGTTAGCCGATATCGAAACCGATAAAGCCACCATGGAATTTGAATCCTTTCAAGATGGTGTGTTGCTTCACATTGGTATTCCCGAAAAACAAGCCGCACCAGTGGACTCAATTATTGCCATTTTAGGAAAAGAAGGCGAAGACGTTTCGGCTTTATTAAATGCCAACTCCTCTAGCAGCCCAAGTACCGAAGTTAAAACAGTTGCTCAGGCACCAACACCTTTAGCTACAACAACACCTACCACAACGGCCATGCCTGCGGGGGTAGAGGTAGTGCGTATGCCTAAGTTAAGCGATACCATGACGGATGGCGTTGTGGCCAAATGGCATAAAAAAGTGGGCGATAAAGTGAAGAGTGGCGAGTTGTTAGCCGACATCGAAACCGATAAAGCCACCATGGAATTTGAATCGTTTCAAGATGGGGTATTATTACACATTGGCGTTGCCGAAAAAGCATCAGCACCCGTAGATAGTATTTTGGCCATCTTAGGAAAAGGCGGCGAAGATGTAAACGCTATTTTGGCGGCGGCAACTCATGTTGCAAGTGCAGCAGTTGCAACCTCAAACGTAACCGAAACGCCAGTTACTGCTACTTCTGCCGTGACACCAAGTTTACCAAAAACAGCAACTACAGCCGATGCACGTATTAAAGCATCGCCATTAGCTAAGGCCCTAGCCAAAGAAAAAAATATAGATTTAACGCAAGTAAGCGGCACAGGCGAAAACGGGCGTATTACCAAAGCCGACATCGAAAACTATAAAGGGGCAGCCGTTAGTAGTGCTGCTAAACCAACGGTTAGTTCTGCCTCTACTTTGGCATTAGGAACCGAAAGCTACACCGATGAGCCTATTTCGCAAATGCGCAAAACCATTGCGCGCCGTTTAAGCGAAAGCAAAGCCAATGCTCCACATTACTACTTAACCATCGAAATAGACATGGACAACGCCATGAAAGCGCGTGAAGCCATGAATGCCATTAGCGAAACAAAAATCTCCTTTAACGATTTGGTAATTAAAGCCAGTGCAGCGGCTTTACGCAAACACCCCAAAGTGAATAGTTATTGGATGAGCGATAAAATACGTTATAATCACCATATACACATTGGGGTAGCGGTGGCAGTCGAAGATGGCTTGCTAGTGCCTGTGGTACGTTTTGCCGACCAAAAATCGCTTTCGCAAATTAGCACCGAAGTAAAAGACCTAGGCAAGCGTGCCAAAGATAAAAAATTGCAACCCCACGATTGGGAAGGCAATACGTTTACTATTTCTAATTTAGGCATGTTTGGCATCGAGTCGTTTACCTCTATTATAAATTCACCCGAATCCTGCATTTTATCGGTAGGTGCCATACGCCAAGTGCCCGTGGTAAAAAACGGAGCCGTTGTACCCGGTAACGTCATGAAAGTAACCTTAGCCAGCGATCACCGCAGTGTTGACGGGGCTTTAGGGGCTGCTTTTTTACAAACGCTTAAAAACTTTATCGAAAACCCAGTTACTATTTTGGTGTAAAACCAAGCGTGAATAAAAGTTTTTAGTTTAAGCAAGATAACGTAACAGATTTCTATTGCATGATGTTGTCTTAAGTGGTTCGTAACAAAAAGGCTAGTGTATAGATGCCATTTAATACCAATACTTAAGACAAAATAGTCCGACGAAATTTTTGGATTAGTAGTGGTTATGTAGATTGAGTTAAATCTAATTGGATTAAAATATAACGAGTCGAGTTATAACTTTATGAAGGAGGGTATGCCGTGTCCCCCTTAATGGCTATTAAAAAATAAAAGGAGGCTGGTATTAAAAGTATTTGTTGAAGACTGATAACGATTTATCGCAACAAGTTAACATGTCCAACGTATTCTAAACTTTTATCATACACATTGATAAGCACAATGCGATAAACGTAAGTGTCTTTCTTACACGGCTGACTGTTGTATGTGCCGTCCCAACCTTGTATAAAATCGTTCCCAGAGTATAACTTTTCGCCCCAGCGATCATAAATAACCTGAGTTCGATTAATAAACTAATCACGGCATCGGTTTCCGAAATAAATAATTTTGGTTGAGCACTTATTCGTTCTAGTTGCTGCTTAGCCAGAAAGTATAGTTTTTCAACCTCTTGTTCACTTTGGCCTGAGCTAATTGTTTTATGAACGTGATATTTACCACCTGACTTAGAGATTATTTGAACAGAAATACTACCTGATTTATTGGGCTTTTTGCGAATAAACATAACTAAAAATAACAACGGGACACCCAAATTCAAAATCAATTTCAATAAAATCAACCCTTCCAGAGCCTATTTTTAAAAAGTGCGTAAAACTGGATTCCATCTAATTTAACTCATAGCAGCTAATAAAGGCAATGGTTTGTTCTAAATTCCTTTATCAAAATTTAATTTCCGCCTTTGCGACCTTTGCGTGCTATCTTTAGTGCAATCTATTATTTAATCGAGTTACAGCTTTTATTCTAAAGTTCCTCTTTCTTGAAATCTCGGTTCAATGGTTTTCCATATAACATAACGCATTGTAGTTCATCACGCCAATGATTTATTCTAAATTCCTTTTTTAAAATTTAATTTCCTCTCTTTGCGAACTTTGCGACCTTTGCGTGCTATCTTTAGTGCAATCTATTATTTAATCGAGTTATAGCTTTTATTCTAAAAACCTTTTGTTTTAAATTATGGATTAAAAATAAAATCGGCGTTGGCATTGGTTATACGAGCGAGTTCGTTGATATCCATTTGTTTTAATTCGGCTATTTTTTTGGCAATGTCGAGCAAATAAATGGCTTCGTTACGCTTGCCCCTATGGGGTACCGGGGCTAAGTAAGGCGCATCGGTTTCAAGCACCAAATGGGTAGCATCTATGGCTTGCACCACTTTATCTAAGCCCGCGTTTTTAAAAGTAACCACGCCGCCAATACCAAGTTTAACAGGGCCTAGGGCTAATAAATTTTCGGCTTGTGCCAAGTTGCCACTAAAGCAATGAAAAATAAGTTTGGGTAACGTTTGGAATGATTTTAAAATGGCATAGGTTTCGTTAAAGGCTTCGCGGCAATGAATAGAAATACCATAATTGTACTGCAAGGCCCATTCGAGTTGGGTGCGAAATGCGAGTTGTTGATGTTCGAGGTGGGTTTTATCCCAATATAAATCTAACCCAATCTCGCCAATGGCGGCAAATCGGCGGGTATCGAGCCACTGTTTCACCACCCGAAGTTCTTCTTTTACATTTTCATCTACACTGCAAGGATGCAAGCCCATCATGGCAAAGCAACAATCGGCATAAGTCTGTTCTGTTTCTAATAAATGGGTAATACTGGCACTATCTACATTGGGTAAATAAAAACGCTTAACGCCATTTTGAAATGCTTTTTTTATAATGTGCGCGCGGTCGGCATCAAACTCTTGTGCGTATAAATGGGTGTGCGTATCAGTTAAATTCATAAATGCGAAACCAAAGGTATAAAAAAACAAAACCCGCAGTTTAGGCTGCGGGTTTTTAAAATGAGTAACACCAATTATTTAGCAACAACTTGTTTTTTCTTTTTATCGCCGCCATCGCGGTCATCATCGCCTGTGCCGTAAATATCACCATCGCGCAAATTATTGGACGATATATTTTCAGTATCTGAACTTGTTGGTTTTTCGGAACAACAGGGCTTAACGGTAGATTTAGAGCAAGCTGTAAACACGACTAATACTACTAAACACATCACAACTATTTTTAAAGATTTCATCACGAACACTTTTTACACACTCTAAGGTAATAACTTTTTTGTAAGATACCAAATTTTTAACAAATTTATTGAATAATTAACTCTACCCGAGTGCCTAAGACCTTATTTTCTGCATTTTTTATATCAAAAGGGCCATTTATTGCTATGGCAATGTTGTTCATTTGACCCAGCAATTGGATGCGTTGCGCTGTAATAAATGTACCGCGCGAAATGTGCAAATCTTTTTGAAGCGATTTTCGGGCCTTACTGGCTTCCATGCCAATGCCATTGTCTTCGATGCTAAATACAATTTGTTGTTGGGCATTGTACTCTACCTTTATATCAATTTGTCCAGTTTTATTTGAGGGTAAAACCCCATGCCAAATCGAGTTTTCTATATAAGGTTGCAACAACATGGGTGGAATTTCGACCGACTCTATATCTAAGTTTTTATCAATGGTAATTTTATATTCGAACTTATCTTCAAAACGCATTTGTTCGAGTTGTAAATACAATTCTAAGCGTGTAATTTCTTCCGATACCGGAACTAAAGCACTTAACGAACTATCTAAATTCATGCGAATCAATTTGGCAAATCGGGACAGGTATTTGTGTGCCGATTGTTTATCCTCCACGTTCATATAATACTGTATAGAGTTTAACGCATTAAAAATAAAATGACGGTTCATGCTCGAATTAAGAGATTGGTGTTCTAAGGCCATTAATTTGGCTTTAAAATCGAGTTGTTGGGTTAAATGTTTTTTACGAATTTCGCTAACTCTTAATCGGTAAATGCTCCATAAAATGAGTAAACCAACTACAATGCCTAATAAAATAAACCACCAAGTAGTCCAAAATGGCGGTAAAATTTCAAAGCTAAAGGTAACTGGTATTTTATTCCAATTGCCCATTACATCGCCAGCCACTACTTTAAATGTATAAATGCCACTGGGTAAATTAGAGTAGGTAGCAAATTGCGCTTCGGTGCTTGCCGACCAAGTTTCGTCAAAGCCTTCGAGCATGTATTTATAGCGTACAGAGTTGGGGTTACTTAATTTGATACCAATGTAATCGAATGTAAAATAACGCGTTTGATAATTTACTTTTAAATCTTTTGGCAATAAGGTTAACGAGTCAATCGTTTTCCCCATTTTTAGCCAATTGGTATCTTTTAAAAACAAACGAACACCCGAAATGTGTGTGATGGGTTCAACCGTATCGGTACGAAAATATTTTAGATTGGAGTTGTATTTAATGAGGCCTTCGGTAGTACCCATCCAAATGTTATTGTTGCGGTCTTTAAATGCAGCATTTTGATTGCACTCCATGCCCGCTAAGCCATCAAATATAGTAAAGTGCCTAAATTTTATTTTTTTCGATTGCAAATACGTTTGGGTGTCAAATGCAAAAATACCGCCGTTCGTGCCTATCCAAAGTAAACCTTTCGAGTCGAAAATTAAAAAATAAACGGTGTTGGCATTAAACACATTGTCTAGTTCTACTTTTGAAAACGTTTTGCCATCGTAATAGCTAATGCCTCCGCGAGAGCCTATCCACAAACGATTAGAGGAATCGATGGCTAACGATGTGAGGTGATTTGTACTAAGCCCTTTAGTGGCTGTGTAATGCGATAAAACCCCTTTGTTGAAACTGTAAAGGCCGTTTTTAGAGGCAAACCAAAGGGTGTTGTTTTTATCTTTTACAATGTGAGTTACATCTTTACCAATATTATCTTTTCCCGAAATATAATTCTTAAACTGCTGTCCATCAAAAACCGAAAGCCCCAGTGTAGTGCCAAACCAAATGTTTCCTTGCGCATCTTCACACGCCGAGTAAATGGTTTTTCCACCCACACCCTCGGCTTGCCCATAGTTAGTAAATTTTTTCCCATTCCAACAGCTAATGCCGTCGGATGTGCAAAACCATAAACGCTTTTGTTTATCTTTTAAACTGGCCCAAATGGTATTGCTGTTTAAGCCATTCTCGGCCGAGTATTTAATGGCTTTGGTGCCAGTTAACTGTGTCAATCCTTTTCCAAAAGTGCCCACCCAAAGCGATTTATTTTCATCTTCGCAAACCGATAAAACAATGTTGCTACTGAGTTGATCGTTAACGGTTAAATTGGTAAACGATTCGCCTAAAAACTTACACACGCCTTTACCATCCGAACCAATCCAAATATTCCGTTCTCTATCTTCGTAAACTAAATTCGTGTTATCAACAGGTAAACCCTCGGCTTCAGTAAAGGAAGTAAATGTTTGACCATTAAAACGACAAACGCCAAATCGTGAAGCCAACCAAATGTTACCATCTGCATCTTCAACCGCCGACCGAATCCAATTGCTAATTAAGCCCTGCGCTTCGGTGTAAGGGGTAAATGTTTTACCGTCGAAACAAAAAATACCTTCGCCGAAAGTACAAAACCATAATTTATTTTGTCTATCTCTATAAATGTGGCTTACATTTTGAGGGGGCTTTAAACTGGAGTCTATGTGTTGAAACCTTTTACCATCGAAAAAACAAATTCCGTTCCGCGTGCCTATCCATACATTGCCTTTAGCATCGGTGCAAGTGGTGCGCACAAAGTCATCGGGTAACCCGTTGGCACTTGTAAAGTAGCGAAATGTTTCTCCATCAAACTGAGCCACGCCAGCACCGTCGGTAGCCAACCACAGCGCATTGTTGCTATCTTGTGTAATAGCATTTACCTGACTTTCGGACATTTCAGGTTTAAAACGATGTGCCACAAAGGTACGCCCGTTGTAGTAATTGATTCCTCCTTGAGTCCCTATCCAAATACCAGTGCGCTTATCTAAAATCATTGAAAAAATTTGATTGTCAATAAGTCCATTTTTGATAGAATAGTTATTGAATTTATTCCCATCGTATTTAGTTAACCCAGCCAAGGTACCTAACCACAAAAAGCCATTTTTATCTTGAACAATACAACGCACCTGCGATTGAGCCAAGCCCGACTCGGTCGAGTAATGAATAAAATTATAGTGTTGCGCAAGTAAAGGATGACCAACAAAAAAAAGTAGAATAATAATTACTCGAATTATAGGAGCAATAACTGGTTTTTTTTTATGTACACTGAAATGAATAGACACAAAACTTAATATTACGAATTTAACATTCTAAGCGTGGCATGTAGGCAGTAACTAACAGAATGTAAGTTATACTGTATAAAATGTAGAAATGACTGTTTAAAATGCGATTAGTTTTTTTTGTTAGCCTTAAAAAAATCTAAAAATTGCGGCACACGCAAACGCGAAACCGATAAACGGGTATTATTTTTCATAATGACATAATGCCCATCATCGTTTAAAAATTCTTTAACGCAACTTACATTTACAATATGCGATTTATGGATGCGGAAAAAATACCGATGGTCTAGTAAATCTTCGTAAATGCCAATGGTTTTGGTATCTACATACTTGCTGCCATCTAAAAAAATGATAGATGTATAATTGCCTTCCCCCTCAAGGTACATAAACTCATTGGGGTCAACAATTTTAAATCCTTTAGCATGGTGTATCGTAATCCGCGATATGCCGTTACTTTGTGGTAAAAGGCTTTGCGATAAATTTTCGAGAGAACGAATGTAGTTTAGTAATTGCCCATGATTTTCAGTGAAAATTTGTTGGGTGCTCACTAATTTTTTTACGGCCACTTTTAAATCTTCAATGTCAATGGGTTTTAAAATATAATGGATGGCATTGGCATTAAAAGCTTGAATGGCGTATTCTCTAAAAGCAGTAACAAATACCACTTGAAATTTTTTATCGGGAACTAACTCTAAAAAATCGAAGCCTTCGGTACCCGACGACATGCGTATGTCCAAAAAAACAACTTGTGGTTCGAGCAAAGCCACCTGTTCTAAGGCGGTTTCAACGCCATTAGCCATGCCAGCTATTTCAATTTCGGGACAAAAATTTTCGAGCAAAAATTTAAGATTTTCGCGAGCGTGTAATTCGTCATCTACAATTAAAGCTTTTAACTTCATTAAGTGTAAAGATGATATTTTTTTTCAGTAAAAAAAACTAGATGAGTTTATTAAATAACGGGTTATCAAGCCATTCTGATTGCCATAGCATCTTAATTCCATCTAACTCATTTTTTAAGCGTTTCTTAATTCCCCTTTCGCCCTCGTCCTTGTTTGAGCGTTAGCGGAAACGAGGACGAGATAAAAACATTTCTAATCACTGCGGCAGGTTTTGTTTTGTGATAGATTTCGACGGTCTATCTCCATCTAACTCATTTTCAAATTTTGATTTTAAACATTTTACA